>CAZXPJ010000004.1:5285-83907 GCA_964642925.1 uncultured Eubacteriales bacterium
ACAAACTCATCCCCATTAACATAAGTATTAATTATCTCCGAAGTTTTAATCAGTAATTTATCTCCAAAGGCGTGGCCGAAGGCATCATTGGCTAATTTAAGTCCATTTAAATCCGCCATTACTATTGAAATGGGATAATTGGAACTAATATCCATAGTTTTTAATTTTTCTTCAAAATATCGTCTATTAAATATTCCTGTTAGTTGATCATGATAACTCATATATAATATCTTGCTTTCGAAAGCTTTTCTTCCTGATATATCTGTATAGGTAGCAAAACCACCAATAATTTTTCCATCTAAAAAAATTGGAGTTCCCTTTAATTCAACATGTTTAGGGTTTTTAAATTTATCATATCTTATTGTTTCTACTGATTCTATCCTATCTTTAAATAATAGTTGTGTATATTTTTTAGCTTCCTCAAACTTGCTTTCTGTAACAATTAAAAGATCTATATCTTTATTCTTGATTTCTTCCAATTTATATTTAAAAAGTTCTTCAAACTTTTCATTAACTTCTATTACTCTGTTTTTATTATCTACAATAACTATGGCATCTGAGGAATTTTTAAATAGAGCTTCAAAATTCATTCTTTCTGCTTTTATTTTTCTTTTATTATCTAGATCATAGCTTACTAAAGGTTTTCCTATCACTCTCATTTGTAAATATACGAAAAGAAGAACAGCTATAAAAAAGATTATTATTGTTGTTATAAAATTATTTCTTAAAGTATTCACTGGTATAGCAATAAATTCTGCTGGTGTAAACATGAAAATTTTCCAGTTATTACTTTCTAAATAATCGGATTTCAAGTTGCCTTCTTGATTATTAAACTTTACTTGTTCATCCTTTGATACATCTAAATAATTTATAAAAATATTTTTATTATTAAATACTTGATTGGAGCCAATAATCAAATAACCTCGCTGATCCACTAAGAAACCTTTTGACCCAGGCATGTTGTTGTTTTCATTAAGTATAAGAGAAAGTTTACTTAAACCTACATCTCCAGCCACAACACCTGTGAAATTATTTAATTCATCAAATACTGGGGCAGATATAGTAATTAGGACATCTTTTCCTAGGTCATTAGAAAAAGTTTCTGTAAATACTTTTTGATTTTCTTCCACTGCTTTAACATACCAGGAACTTTTTCTACTATCAATATCTTTAAGAGATCCAGATCCTTTGGCGCTAATTAATTTATTATCCTTACTAAGAAAATATAAATTTTTAAATTCTGAATTTAATTTTATTTGTTTAATAAAAAAATTTTTAATCTTTTCTTCATCATTTTTATAATAGGAAAGATACATTTTACTCTCGTCTATTATTTTTTCTTTATCTTCTAGCCAATAGTTAACTTCTCCTTTTAATATGGTAAAGCTATCATTTATCTTTTCTTCTCCTAAATCTTTTATAAGATCAGAAGAATAAAGATATTGTCCATAAAAAATGGCCGATACTAAGAAAATCATTACAATTATTAATTTGTAACTTCTTTTCATAATATTGACCATAATTAACCTCCACTTTTAGATATTGAAATAGTATACTACATCTTTCTTAATATGCGAATTCTTTCTTCCAAAGGTGGATGGGTACTTAAAAAATTTTGGGCTTTAAGATTTTTATATAATGGATTTACTATAAACAAACCTGCTGTTGCCTCATTAGCAAATCCATCTTTTTTTGCTTTTACTGGATTATTATAAGTTCCCAGTTTTTCTAGGGCTGAAGCAAGACCCTCAGGATATCCTAATATATTTGCTGCGGTAGCATCTGCTAAATACTCTCTATTTCTAGATATTGCCATCTGAGCTAAGGTTGCAGCTATAGGAGCAAAAACAATTGATAATATACCTATAGCCATAAAAATAGGGTTAGAATTTTTGTTGTCTTTTCTTCCACCACCACCGCTAAAGAAAAGCATTCTTCTTACCATAGAAGTAAGGTAGACAATGGTTCCTGCTAAAACAATAACTATTGTAGAAAACAGAATATCATAGTTTTTGATATGTGACATTTCATGAGCAATTACTCCCTCAAGCTCTTCCCTATTCATAAGATCCATTAGCCCTCTTGTAACTGCTATGGCAGCATTTTCAGGATTTCTTCCTGTTGCGAAAGCATTAGGTACTTCAGATTCTATTACATAAGCTTTAGGCACAGGAATCCCTGCTGCAATGGATACTCCTTCAATGGTATGGTATAGATAGGGTTCCTTTGCTTTTGAAACTGGACGGGCATTAGCCATCTTTAAAACCATTTTATCACTGTTATAGTAGGAGTAAAATGACCCTACTAGGGTTATAATCAGAGCTAACGTAAGATAAAAATAAGTTAGTTCTGGCGAGGCAATATAGGTTATACCATAAACTACCCCTGCTATTAAAATAAAGAATAAAAGAAAGAATAAAAAGGTTTTTCTTTTGTTCTTATTTATTTGTTTATATATTTCCATTTATTTCACTCCTGTAAATTAAAACTGAACTTTTACTGCCTGTCTTGCTTCAATATTGTCTACTTCAAAGAACTCTTCTAATTTATAATTAAACATATTAGCAATAATATTTGTTGGGAATTTTTGTACCGTATTATTATAATCCATTACCGTACTATTATAACGCTGACGAGAATAGCTAATTTTGTTTTCTGTTCCAGCTAGTTCTTCTTGAAGCATCATGAAATTTTGACTTGCTTTTAAATCAGGATAGTTTTCAGATACAGCAAACAATGATTTTAAAGCTCCACTCATCATATTCTCTGCCTCTGCCATTTCTTTAACGCTCCCTGCTTTCATAAAGGCCGTTCTAGCTTCAGTAACGCTTTCTAAAGTTTCTCTTTCATGAGTCATATAACCCTTTACTGTTTCCATTAAATTAGGGATAAGATCAAACCTTCTCTGAAGTTGTGTATCAATTCCTGCCCAAGCATTTTTTACAGCATTTTTGCGACTTACCAAACCATTATACATAAGAACAATAAATCCAACTAAAGCTACTACAGCACCAATAATATATAACATCTTTTATCCTCCTATTTTCTATAAACTCATACTTACATATCATACACGATTTTACTCTTTTTTAACCTTGATTCTTAAGTTTTTCTAAATCTTTAATTTTAAAAAAGGACAAGTGATAATCAATAATACCTTCATTCTTCATTTTTATCAGTTCTCTAGACATAGAAGGACGGGAAACATTTAAAAAATCTGCCATTTCATTTCTATTTAAAAGAAGATTAAATGAAAGTTTCTTATTTTTTTTATACTCATCAAATAAGTAAGCTGCAATCTTTCCCCTCATGCTTTTTATTGTAAGATATTCTACCTTATTGCTAAGTTTTAGAGCGTTTACAGATACAATTTTAATAAAATTTTGAATCAATCGTCTATGCCAGGGACACATTTTAACACATTCTCCAACTATATTCTTCTTAGGAATAAATAATATTACAGACTTTTCTATGCATTGCACTGTTACTGGCCATGTCTCTAATTCAGAAAAAGCAGCCATTTCTCCAAAGATTTCTCCTTGGTGAAGCATATTTATAATAACTCTAGATCCAGAGGCCTTTTCTTTTAAAACGCTAACTTTTCCTGTTAAAACTAGGCCTAAATAATTAAATGGATCTCCCTCCATGGTTATTAATTCATTTTTTTCATATTTTCTAAGCAAGGGTTTTAGGCATATAATCATTTTCTCAATTTCATCTATTCTCATACCAATAAAAAGTTGATTATCTTCTAGTACATTGAGATATTTTTTTTCCATAAGTCCCCCTTTTGTATCCCAGGATACCAATTTTACTTTCTTATTCTAATATACTTACTCTGTTAATTCAATAGGAAAGAGGTAATTTAATTATATGAAAAGAACTATTATTACTATAAATGAAGAGAAATGTATAGGTTGCGGTCTTTGTATCAACGCTTGTGAGCAAGAGGCCATCCAATTAGTGGATGGAAAGGCAAAACTAATCTCTGAAGATTATTGCGACGGTTTAGGAAATTGCCTTCCAAAATGTCCTGTTGATGCCATTAATTTAGAGGAAAGAGAAGCTAAAGCTTTTGACAAAGAAGCTTCCTTAAAAAGAGTTGGAAATAATTCAACAAATCAATTAAGACAATGGCCAGTGCAGCTTAAATTAGTCCCAATAAATGCCCCTTATTTTGATAATAGCCATTTACTAATAGCAGCTGATTGTACAGCATTTGCTTACGGAAATATCCATAATGATTTTATGAGAAATAAGGTTACTTTAATTGGCTGTCCTAAACTTGACAATGAAGATTATTCAGAAAAGCTGGCTGAAATCTTAGAAAATAATAATATCAAAACTCTTACGGTTTTGAAAATGGAAGTTCCCTGTTGTACAGGAATCGCTATAGCAGCAAAAAATGCCTTAATAAAAAGTAAAAAGATGATCCCCTGGAGTATTGTAACTATCAGTACTGAGGGAAAAATATTAGAAGATTAAAAACTAAGGAGCTAGATAGTTTTTCCTATCTAGCTCCTTAAAATTATCTTATTTAACTTCCTCTATTTTTTTAACATCATATCCTGCTTCATCAATAAGTTCTACAAGGAAAGAATCCTCTATATTAGCAGCTATATCAATTATAGCAAAGCCCTCTGTAAGATTTACTTCTACCAGATTAACATTTTCAACTTCCTCTAGTGTTTTTTTTACCCTGTTTGAACAATGATCACAGGTCATTCCCTCAATATATATTTTCTTTTTCATCCTACAACATCTCCTTAGGTTTATATTTTCTTAGTCTTAAAGCATTGGTTACAACAGAAACAGAACTTAGAGACATAGCTCCTGCTGCTATCATTGGGTTTAAAAGAGGTCCTCCAAAAATATGCAAAGCACCCATGGCTATAGGTATGCCTACTATATTATAGAAAAACGCCCAGAATAAATTCTGTTTGATGTTCTTTATGGTTTTTCTACTTAAGTCAATACTAGAAGGAACAGCCAATAAGTCGTTTTTCATTAAAACTATATCTGCCGATCCTATTGCCACATCCGTTCCTGAGGAAATGGCGATACCCACATCTGCTTGAACTAACGCGGGAGCATCATTGATACCATCCCCCACCATAGCTGTAATTTTACCCTCTTCTTGAAGCCTTTTTACTTCCTGGGCTTTACCCTCAGGAAGAATTTCAGCTAGAACTTCTTTAATACCAACTTGTTTGCCTATTGCCCTAGCTGTTCTCTTATTATCTCCTGTTATCATTATTACCTGAATTCCCATATTTTCCAGCTCTTCTACTGCTCGAGAGCTAGATTTCTTAACGGTATCTGCTATAGCAATAACACCTGCAAAGGAATTATCTATTGCAGCATAGACGGGCGTTTTACCTTCATCAGATAGTTTTTCCCAAATAGCTTGTGAATCTTTTATATCAATATGGTTCTCTTCCATTAACTTTTGATTTCCTACTAATACGGGGACACCTTTTATTATAGCTTCAATACCAGAGCCAGAATAAGATTGGAAAGAATCAGAAACTGTAAGAGGTATTTCCTCTTCCCTAGCCCTTTTAACTATTGCTTGACCAAGGGGATGCTCTGAATTTACCTCTGAGCTCCCAACATACATAAGCATATCTTTTTCTTGCCAATCATTATAAAGTACTATATCTGTTACCTTTGGAACTCCCTCTGTCACAGTCCCAGTTTTATCGAGAATTACTGTGTTAATCTTATGAGCTGTTTCTAGAGCTTCACCACTTTTAATTAAGATGCCAAATTCTGCCCCTTTGCCCGTACCCACCATTACTGCTGTGGGTGTTGCAAGACCTAAGGCACAGGGACAAGCTATTACTAATACAGAGATAAATATTTTTATAGAAAAAGCAATATTCTCCCCTGCAATATACCAAGCTATTGATGAAATAAAAGCTAGGGCTATTACAATAGGAACAAATACACCAGAAACCTGATCAGCCAATTTCGCTATTGGTGCTTTACTACCCTGGGCTTCTTCAACTAATTTAATAATCTGAGCTAAGGCTGTATCATTACCTATTTTAGAAGCTTTAAACTTAAAGGAACCACCTTTATTAATTGTAGCTCCATATACGATATCACCATTTTTTTTACTTACAGGAAAACTCTCACCGGTAAGCATACTTTCATCAACGGAAGATTCCCCATCAATAACTTCCCCATCCACAGGTATTTTTTCTCCTGGACGAACCAAAATAAGATCTCCAATTTTTACTTCCTCTATTTTTATGGTCTTTTCTTCCCCATCTATGATTATATTTGCTGTTTCTGGGGATAGCTGGATAAGCTCTTTTATTGCCTGGGAAGTTTTTCCCTTAGCATTTAATTCTAAGGTTTTACCAAGAAGAATCAAAGTTATAATAACCCCAGCTGATTCAAAATATATTTGATCTATATATTCGAAGGAACCATTATAAATCATCCAAGCTGCATATATACCATATAAAAAGGCTGCGGAAGTTCCAATGGCAACTAAAGAGTCCATATTTGGTGTTAATTTAAATAAATTTCTAAAGCCTACAGTGTAAAACTTATAACCAGCTCCAATAATTGGTAATGTTAGCACAAGCTGAACAAATGCAAAATTAAAAGGATAAAGGTGAGGCATTAAAAACTCTGGTATAGGTAATCCCACCATATGTCCCATAGAGATATAAAATAGTGGAACAGAAAAAAACAAAGCTATAAAAAACTTTCTCCATATATGAGGTGTTTCCTCTTCGGATTTTTCCTCTTTTTCCTCCAAGGGTGTATATCCAGTTTTAACTATCTTGGCTTTTATCTCCTCTATAGTAACTTTATCAGGATCAAAGGATATTAAAGCTTTTTCAGTTGCTAAATTAACGGAAGCTTCCTCAATTCCCTCCATTTTATTTAAAGATCTCTCCACTGCACGGGAACATGCGGAACAAGTCATTCCATCTATTTTTAAGGTTTTTTTCTCAGTTTTCATACTATACCCCCTCTTTACTTTATTTTATCATACCCGTCAACCGGAAAAATAATTACTAAATAACAAAACAGGGTAAACATTTTTATAAGAAAATAGAAAGGGTGTTTTAAAATGAAAAAAATGTATATAAAGTTTCTTGGAATGATAATTACTTCCTCTATATTAATGTATATGGTTATGTATCTTAACACTTATGAAATAAGCCATGTTTTTTTAGCGAAATGAGATTATACATGACAATACTTTCTACATGTGTAATGGCCCTAGTAATGCTAGGTTTTATGCTCCATATGCTTGATGACAAAAAGATAAATATTAGTATAGTAATTATATGCATAATAATATTTGCTTCTTCCTTTTATTTAATGAGGAACCAAACTACCATAGATGATATTGACTATATGCAAGCTATGATCCCTCATCATTCTATTGCGATTTTAGCTAGTGAAAGAGCAAATATCACAGATCCTAGAGTTAAAGAATTAGCAGTAGCAATAATTGAAGCACAAGAAAAAGAAATTAAGGAAATGAAAGATTTAATCGATGACCTAAAAAACAACTAATAAATCCCTAATATTAAATACTTTTATAAACTTTATTAATATCCTTTAAGTTTTCCAGGTTCTCAAGAGGATTTGAATTTAATATTATAAGATCAGCTATTTTTCCTATTTCAATTTCCCCTATTTTGCCCTGGAATATTTCTCTTCCTGGGTTAAGTGTTATCATTTTTAATATTTCTAAATTAGTAAAATTTCCTTCTTTTTGTAAAAATATAGCTTGATGGATTAATCCTTTTACAGAGTTATTAGTAGTGCCCCCATCTGTACCTAGAACCACATTATCCTTATATTTCATGTTCTCCAATGTTGCACGGATTCTATTTTTATGAGTTTTTTCAAAGTTTGTATAATAACTTTGTGGTAAAGCAGTACAATATATTATTTGTTTATCGTACATTTTCTTGATTAAATCGTAATCTATATCTATGCCTTGAGATGTTCTCCAACTTCCATGTTCAATAAAGTCTATTCCTACTTCAATAGCTTTCTCCATACCTTCTTTAGTATGAACATGAGCCATAATCTTTTTACCTTGAGAGTGGACAAATTCAGTTATTTCTCTAATCTCTTCTAAAGCATATTGATCAATTGTATCCTTACTTCCTGGAGTCATATTCCCTCCAGATATTACTAATTTTATAAAATCTGCACCTTTGTCAATAAGTTTCCTAGCTTTATCTATCATTTCTAAAGAGGTATCCGCTTCTTCCCCAATAAAATAAATATGTCCTTTTCTACTTGTTATTGCTTCTCCAGAGCTAATAATCCTAGCTCCAGTTACTTTCCCTGAATTAATATCCTCCCTAAGTTTAAAGCTTACATCAGAAATAGATCCACAATCTCTAACTGTGGTTATTCCTGCTTCTAGAGCGTCCTGAGCATTTTTTAATGCTATTTTATACAGATCATCCCTATTAGCACTTAAAAAATCATTTAATGGAGAGTTGCTACCAGAGAAGATAAGATGTAAATGACTATCAATAAGGCCAGGAATAATATATTTATCCGAATTCTCTTTTGTATCAAAAATTTTATTTATAATTCCATCTTTTATTATTATTCCCTTGTTTCTTTCAATTATCCCCCTAGAAACATTAACTATATTTCCAATAATCATATTATTATCCATAATAAGACCTCTCTTTTTAGATTATGAGTAAAAAAGACGCTATCTTTTAAGGGATAGCGTCTTTTATTTCTTAATTATTATATTATTTTATTTATTTTCTTTTTTAAAGCACATGAACCAATCTAAGCAATAAGTGTTTTCATCTTGACTTTCTACTCTTTCCTTAGCAGCGCCACATGAGCCTGCTGTTGGAATTATTACATCATCACCTGGTCTCCAGTCAGCTGGTGTAGCAACACCGTCTTTATCAGCTTTCTGTAATGCCAAAATAATTCTTTTGATTTCATCAAAGTTTCTTCCCATAGATAATGGATAGTATAAGATTGTTCTAATCTTAGCTTCTGGGTCAATAACAAATACTGCTCTTACAGCTTGGGTATTTGATTGTCCTGGTTGGATCATACCAAATTTATTTGCTACATCCATACGAATGTCTTCTATTAGTGGGAATTTAACTTCTACATTTTTCATGCCATTCCACTCTAACTCTTGAATCTTTCTTAACCAAGCAATATGAGCGTATAATGAGTCTACGGATAAACCAATTAACTCTGTGTTTAACTCCTCAAATTCTTTAGCCATAGTTGCAAAAGTCATAAACTCTGTTGTACATACTGGTGTAAAGTCTGCTGGATGAGAAAATAGAATAACCCATTTTCCTTTATAATCTTCTGGAAAGTTTATCTCCCCTTGAGTCGTTACAGCTGTAAAGGCTGGTGCAGCTTCACCTATTAAAGGCATTCTGTTTACTTTTACTTCTTCCATCTTACATTCCTCCTTTTTATTTTAAAAACTATTAATAGTTTTCTATGAATACTTCAAAGTGTTCCTGCTTATGTAAACAAGCTGGACAAAGATCAGGAGCACTCATTGATTCCGTTACATAACCACAATTTGCACATTTCCAAAATATCTTTGAATCTTTTTTAAATACTGTTGAATTTTTAATATTTTCTGCTAGCTTTCTAAAGCGAGTTTCATGACTCTTTTCAGCTTCAGCAATCATTTTGAAAGCTGCTGCAATTTCCTTAAAACCTTCTTCTTTAGCTACACTAGCAAAGTCAGGATATAAGCCTCCCCATTCTTCTAGTTCACCTTCTGCAGCTGCAATTAAGTTATCAAAGGTATTACCCTGAGCTACAGGATACTCTGCATTAATCTCAATTTTTTGAGGCAAATCACCATTAAAACCTTCTAGTAATAACTTATAAAATCTTTTTGCATGCTCTTTTTCGTTTTCAGCAGTTTCGTTAAAAATGTTTCTAATTTGCTTATATCCTTCTTTGTCAGCTACTGAGGCATAATAGTTATACCTATTTCTAGCTTGGGATTCACCTGCAAATGCTTTTAATAAATTTTCTGCTGTTTTAGTACCTTTTAAAATAGCCATTAAAAATCCCCCTGTTAATTTAATTGTTTTTATTTTTTTCATTTACTTTAAAACAATCTTTACAAATTCCTTTAAAGTAAATATCTTTTTCTGAAACCTTAAAGCCAGGTGGAACTTGTTTATCAATTAATTCCATGTCAAATTCAAGATCGTAGATCTTTCCACATTCCTTACATTTAAAATGGCCATGTTCCGCTGAGATTCCTTCATATCTTGATTCACTACTTTCAATATTAACCACCTTAACTAGGCCTGCATCAATTAAAACATTCAAGGTATTATAGACAGTAGTTTTAGATAAAGTAGGAATTTCTACATTTAAATCATTATAAATCTGATCAACAGTGGGATGGTTCTCATTATTAAACAGATATTCTAAAATTTTTAACCTTTGTAAAGAAGGTTTTACACCTTTTTCCTTTAGTAAACTAGTTAATTCCCTTATCTTTATATTTTTCATAAAAAGCACCTAATCTCTTTTTGATTACTAGTTTGAAATGGTTATAAGTTTATTATAGTTACATTTATGCTATTTGTCAAATCTTTTTTAGTTCCTAATAATTATATATATCATATACCCAACATATAATAGTACTAAAATAGTTCCCTCACTTCTGTTAATCTCCTTATTAGTATAAGAAAAATAATAAGAAATAAATGTTATGAGTAGCAAGAAGAAAAAATCAAAGAATAATTTACTAGAAACACTTATGGGGCTTATGACAGAAGAAAATCCAAGGACAAAAAGAATATTAAAAAGTCCTGAACCGATAATATTTCCAACAGCAATATCAGATTGTCCTTTAAAAGCTGCCGTTGCTGAGGTAACTAATTCTGGTAACGATGTACCAATAGCTACTATAGTAATACTAATTAAAGCCTCACTCATTCCCCAAAAAGAGGCGATTGTAATAGCTGATTTAACTACAAAATTTCCACCGAATACAATCATTCCTAAACCTAGAACTAAGAAAACGATGCTGCGAGAAATAGGAATAGTATTAAGGTCAAAGATAGAGCTATCTTCTTCCTTGCTTAAAAAGGCAAGTTCTACTAGATATGCAACGAATAATATAAATCCCAAAAGCAATACAACACCATCACTTCGACTAATAACGTTAACTTTAAAACCATCAATTAAATTATCTGCTGATAAAATAAACATTAAAATAGTTGCATAAATAGCAAGGGGAAATTCTTTAATAATAGTATTTTTTTTAACAGTAATGTTTCTTATCATTGCTGATATTCCAATAGCCATTAATAAGTTAAAAATATTTGAACCAATAACATTACCAATAACAATATCATTTGATCCCTTTAAAGCTGCAGTGAAACTAACAGCAGCTTCAGGAGCACTGGTCCCAAAAGCAACAACCGTTAACCCTATTAACAAAGGAGGAATCCTAGCAATAGATGATAAAGCAGATGCTCCATCTACAAAAAAATCGGCTCCTTTTATCAGTAAAAAGAACCCAATTATCAATATTAAATATTCCAAATTATTCACTCCATTAATAAAAAATTAACCTACTAGAGTTAATTTTAAAGGCTTTTTAGGTCCTTGTCTACTCAAGTAGGTTAATGTCCTGTTAACGTTTATTTAATTATCTTGTTTAGTTTCTTTCAGAGATTTCGAAAAGAACTCCACCTGTAGCTTTTGGATGTAAGAAAGCAATACTTGCTCCCCCAGCACCATATCTAGGTTTTTCATCAATTAACTTTACTCCGCTTTCTTTAAGATATTCAAGAGCACCTTCAATACTATCTACTCTTAAGGCAACATGCTGAATTCCTTCGCCGTTTTTATCTATAAATCTAGCTATTGGTCCATCTGGTGCAGTAGACTCTAATAATTCTATTTCACTATCTCCTACCGGAAAAAATGCTACTCTAACTTTTTGCTCTTCAACTGTTTCAATACCTTCACACTTTAATCCTAAGAAATCAGTATAAAACTTCATTCTCTCTTCAAGATTGTTAACTGCAATTCCGATGTGGTCAATTTTTAATACTTTCATATTAATCCTCCTCCATTTAGTTTATAATAATTACATCTTTATTATAATACCATTTATGTAATTTGTCAAGCCTATCTAAATTAGAATACAAAGCCTATAGTTCCAAAACCTCCATGAGAACCCATAATTGGTCCTAGGGTATAAATAAAAATCTCTTTTGGTTTGAGCCTTTCTTCTATTTCTTTTTTTAGAAAAAGTATTTCTTCTTCCTGAGCTTGGGCATGTAGTATGTAAAAAGGAAATTTAGAAAAATCTTTCCCGTCTTTTTCCATAATGTCTATTATTCTTTTTAGCTGTTTACGCCTTCCCCTTACATATTCTATTACATGAACTTCTCCTTCTTTAGTTAAATATAAAATAGGCTTTATCTGAAAAACTTGGGCAATGGACCCCTTCCAGTTAGAGATTCTTCCCCCCTTTATTACATTATCTAAATCATCAATTAGGATGTATGCATATAAATCTTTTGCAATCTCTCTTAATCTATCTGCTATATCTGATAGACTCTTACCTTTTTCTGATAATTCATGGGCTATTAAGGCTAATCTCCCCGTCACCATACTTAAACTTTTAGAATCAATTACTTCTATATTATATTCCTTTAATAGGTTCTTGGCTAAATTAGCACTTTCAAAGGTTCCACTTATTAATGAAGAAATAGTTATACATATAATATCATTTTCAGGACCAAATTTTCTGAAAGTATCTATAAATTCCTGGGGAGCGGGAAGAGAAGTAACAGGAAGGTCTTTATTTTCTCCCATCTTTTGGTAAAAAAGATCGTAATCCATTTCTTTTCTATCTCGATAACATTCTTCTCCAAACCTAACTTGCAAAGGAACAATCTCAATACCTAATTTATCTGCTAAATCCTGTGGTAGGTCTGAACCGCTGTCAGTTACTACTTTTACAGACATTTTAAAACACCTCTTCTTTAATCTTTGATTTTACTTGCTACTTTATCTGGTAATAAGTTTAATGCTAGAACTCTTATTATCAAATAGAATGGCACTGCAAAAAGAACGCCTAAAATACCTGCGAAATGTCCTCCCAAAATTACTATTATAATTACAACAACTGGGTGGATGCTTAATTTTTTACTCATTACTTGAGGTGAAATAAAGATACCTTCCACCTGCTGGATTGCAACTACTAAAATTAACACCTTAATAAACATAGAGAAAGAGTCTACTAGGCTAATAACTAAGGCGGGTAAAGCACCTAAAATTGGTCCTAAATAAGGAATGAAATTTGTAAAGAAAACAATAGTAGATAAAACTAGAGGAGCCTCTACTCCAATTATTGTATAACCTACAAAGGATATAACTGCTAAGAAAAGACATACTAAGACTCGTCCTTTTATAAAAGCATTAAGGCCTGAATCAATCTCCGTTATTATTTTGTCTCCCTTTCCCTTATATTTTAAGGGTATAAAAGCTACCACTTTCTTATTTAGTTCCCTAACATCTACTAATAGATAGAAAAGGAAAACTGGGAAAAGAAATATACCTATTAGAGTATTGGACACAAAGGACACTAAAGATGATACATCTTCATCTAATCTGCTGAAAAAAGCATCCATAATTACACCAAAATATTCCGTCAATTTTTCTACTGCTACAAAATCAGAATTCTGAAATCTAGCAAAAAGAGGATGTTGTGTCAGATTTTGAAAAGTTTCTTTAATATAAAATGTTAGATCCGGGATATATTCTACTAACTTAACTAGCTGTTCTTGAAAAGATGCACCTAAAAGTAGTAGGGAAATTACAATTATCGAAATAACTGAAGCAAAGAGGATGCTTGTACCCCAAATTCTTTTAATACCCTTTTTTTCCATCCAATTAATTAATGGAACTGAAATATAGTAAAAGATCACAGCAAAAGAAATAGGTAAGAAGAAAATCTTAATAAAAACTGTAAAAGGATAAAAAACGAAAGATACCTTCTCCCCTATATAAATTATTAATAAAATTAGTAATACCCACAAAGCTCTTGTAAAGTGCTTAGATTCTAGAATTTTCATTTTTAACACAACCTCTAATTTTTCAGATTTTTAAGTCCTCTGCATGATATGAGCTACGTACTAGGGGGGCCGAAGAAACATTTTTAAATCCTGCTTCATAGGCTTTCTCTTTATAATATTCAAAAATTTCTGGTTTAACATATTCCTTTACTTCAATATGCATAGAAGATGGTTGCAGATATTGACCTATAGTGAGTATATCACATTTAACTTCTGCTAATTTTTTGATTACCTCCACTACTTGTTCTTCCTTCTCTCCCAAGCCCAACATTACCCCGGACTTAGTAACCATTTCAGGATCTTTTTCCTTAAAATATCTTATAACCTCAATAGACCTATCAAAGTTAGCCATGGGCCTTACCTCACTATAAAGCTCCGGTATGGTTTCTACATTATGATTTAAGATATCTGGCTTTGAATCTATGACCAGATCTAAAAGATCCTTTCTTCCTTGCAAATCCGGGATAAGAAGTTCAATTGTTACACCCTCGTCTATCTTTCTAATTTCCTCTACAACCTTAACAAATTGCATTGCCCCTTGATCAGAAAGGTCATCCCTAGTTACAGATGTTATTACTGCGTGCCTAAGACCCAATTTTTTTACAGCTTCTGCCACTTTTCTTGGCTCTTCTAGGTTAACCTTATCGGGGAGATTCCGCGATACATTACAAAATGTACAATTTCTTGTGCAATTTCTACCTAGAATCATGAAGGTAGCCGTTCCTCTTTCATAACATTCCATCCTATTGGGACAATTAGCTTCAGTACACACTGTATTTAATCCTAATTCTTCTAAGGTTCCTTTGACCCTATTTGATATAGCACTACCTTGAAGTTTTACTTTAAGCCATTCTGGCTTTCCCATGCAAATTCTCCTTCAAATTCAAAAAATAATCTTACTCCTTAAGAGTTAACAGGCTTACTAACTCCTGAGAAGAGAGTCCTTTTATATATTCATTTACATTCACTTTTTTAATTTCTCGGTTAAGCTCATCTTCATCTAATTTATTGCCTTGCAATAGCTTTTCAAGTATGGATATAGGTTTTTCACCAAAGAAATCCCCATATATCTTAACTTTCTCTATATTTCCATCTTTTTCTCTCATTAATATTTCTACTGTTCCTGAAGGAAATTTCCCTTCTTTCGAAATGTTATAATTAGATAATTTCCCGTAATTCCATTCACTAGACTCAAATCTGTCTTTTTGGATCTTTAATACCTCAGCAATTTCATGCTTATTAAGTATATATTCTTCTTTAATATTGTAGTATTTCATAATATATTCTTTTAAGTAGTCCTTAAATTCAATAACATCCATTTTCTTAGAAAGATGTTCTGAAATATTCGTAACTCTGGATCTTACCGACTTAACCCCTTTATCTTGATACTTTAATGGCTTCATTTTTAAAGCTTTACTAAGTTTTTCTAAATTGCCTGAAAAAAGTATAGTACCATGATGAAGTATTTTGTTTTTATAATAATATTGTGCGTTACCAGAAATTTTTTTTCCATCTAACAAAATATCGTTTCTCCCAGTAAAAACAGCTTTGACTCCTAAAGAATCCAAGGCTTTTATAACAGGGAGAGCAAATTTTTCAAATCCATTTTTTAAATAATTTTCATTTTGATTCTTTCTTGTAATAAATGTGAAATTTATATTTCCGTAGTCATTAAAGACAGTTCCTCCACCAGAGAGCCTTCTTACAACATCAATATTTTCTTCTTGTACATAATCTTCATTTATTTCTGTTAAAGTATTTTGATTTCTTCCAATTAGAATAGCAGGACGATTTTTCCATAAAACAAAAACATCTTCATCCATATTTTTTAATATATATTCTTCTAAAGCATGATTAAAAAAAGGGTTTTCCGATTCATTGTTTACATAAATCATATTGTATTATTACCCCTCTCTTAAGATTTATACTCAATTAATTATTTAAGTATATCAAAAAGCTCAGAAAATTATAATAAAATTTTCTGAGCTTTTTTCTTTAAGCAATATTCTCTGAATATTTTATAGCCATTTCTGTTGAATTAAAAAACCGATCTGCCCCAATCTCTTGGTAGAGCCCTGAGTTTTGCAATACCAATAGGGGTTGTTCTTGAATCCTTGAGATAAGAACTTGTATTTTGTTTCTCTTACAAACTTTAACAAATTTTTCAAAGGAATGAAGAGCTGTAGCATCCATAGTTGGCACATTTTTCATCCTTATAATCATTGCCTTAGTTCCCTTTCCAGAAACTACCTTTGTTACATCCATAAACTTATAGGCTGCTCCAAAAAAGAAAGGCCCATTTATTTCATAAAGCTTAACTCCTTTAGGCAATTCTCTTTTATCCCAATTTTCTTCTTTAGTATAATCTAATTGAACTCGCTCTACTAAGGTAACATCAGACATTCTCTTCATAAAGAGAAGAGCTGCTAAGACCATTCCTACTTCTATTGCTACAACCAAGTCTACTAATATGGTAATTAGAAAAGTAACTACTAATACTAAAAGATCTCCTCTAGGGACCTTTAAGAAAGAAACAAATTCTCTCCACTCACTCATATTATATGCTACTACCATAAGGACTCCCGCTAAAGAAGCCAGGGGGATTAGTCCTGCTAAAGGCATAAATAAAACTAATATAATCAATAATACTAAAGCATGAACCATTCCAGCTACTGGAGTCCGCCCTCCGTTATTTATATTAGTTACTGTTCGAGCTATTGCTCCCGTTGCTGGTATGCCACCAAAAAGACCCGATCCAATATTAGCAATACCTTGAGCGATAAGTTCTGTATTTGATCTATGTTTGCCCCCAATCATACCATCAGAAACTACTGCTGAAAGGAGAGATTCGATCCCTCCTAATATGGCTATAGTAAAGGCTGGTCCTATGAGTAGCCGTACCTTTGCAAAATCAAAAACCGGAAGAGAAAATTTCGGTAGAGCAGAAGATAAAACACCAAATTTTGATCCTATTGTGGGTACATCAATATTAGCCACATTAATAAGTATAGTTGTTGCAATAATAGCTATTAAAGGTCCAGGAATTTTAAAACCTAATTTTGGCCAAAAAGCTATAATTAAAATTGTCATTATTCCAATTATTAAGCTTCCAGAATTAATAGTATTCAGATTAGAAAAATATGCTCCCCATTTTTCTAAAAAATCTGCTGGTGGTTCTCCCATATTAAAACCAAAAAAATCTTTTATTTGAGATGAGAAGATCAAAAGAGCAATACCACTAGTGAAACCTGTAATTATGGGAGAGGGAATAAACTTTATAACATCTCCTAGTTTTAAGAGTCCCATAAAGATTAAGATAATTCCTGCCATTATAGTCGCTAATATTAGACCATCCAAGCCATGCTCCATGATAATACCATAAACAATTATCATGAAAGCACCTGTAGGTCCCCCTATTTGTACTCTACTACCCCCGAAAAATGATATTAAAAAACCTGCAATGATTGCAGTGTGAAGCCCTTTTTCAGGAGATACACCAGAAGCAATACCTAGCGCTATAGATAAGGGTAAAGCTATAATTGCTAAAATCACTCCAGCGGTAAAATCTCTGAAAAAATCCTCCTTTTTGTAACCTTTCATCGTTGAAAAAAATTTAGGTCGAAACATCGACACTTTATTGCGCCTCCATTCTTGAAAATAAATATGTATTTTAAAATTAAATTGTACGCCATATTGTCCATTTTGACAAACCACTTGTTTAATTATTGATTAATTAAGGTAAGCCTTGTTAATAAAAGATATTTAGAGAAACATTTAAATATAAAAAGAGGAGGTTTTTTTATGACAAATTTTATTGAAAAAGATTTGAAAAAATTAATTGCAAATGAAGGTGGAATATCTATAAGTATTGTTCTCCCTATTGCTCCACCAGGGCAAGGGGACGAAAAAAATAAAATCAAATTCAAAAATCTTTTACAAAAAAGTGAAAATGAACTTTCTACTCAGGGATTAAAGAAAGCTGAGATAGATGCATTGTTAAAAGAAATAAAAGAATCCGCAGAACATCCTGCATTTTTTAGAAGTGGGAAAAAAGGTATGGTTGTATTTATAAATAAAAACTTTACCAGAATTTTCAACGTTCCCTATGATGTTCAAGAAAAATCTTCTGTGGGGGATGTGTTTTTTATTAAACCCCTATTACCTTTAATTCAAGGCAATGGAGAGTACTTTGTTTTAGCAATAAATAAAGATCGTGCTAGCCTTTACTCCGCTGATAAAAGCAATATTTTTGAAGTAGATATTTCTACTATCACCCAAGAAGCAGATAAAGAAATAGAGATGATGACTACACAAAAGCATTTCAATTATCACGCTATAACTGGAGGAGCTGGAGCAATTTTTCACGGACAAGATAGCTCGGATTTAGAAAGAAATAAAGTAACTCAATACTTCCGCTTAGTTAGCGAAGGATTAAGAGATATTTTAAATAAACATAATTACCCTTTAGTTTTGGCTGGGATAGAATATTTACATCCAATTTACCAAGAAGTTAACAAATATCATAATATTTTAAAAGATGGTGTATACGGTAATCCTGATGATATTGAATTATCAGTGATCCACGAGAGATCATGGAAAATAGTAGAACCTTTATTTAAAGAAGGGATGAAAAGAGACGCTAAGATTTTCCGAACCTTAAATGGCACAGGAAATGCTTCTAGTGATATTAATGAAATTGCTACTAAAGCAGAGTATGGACAGGTGGATTCACTTTTTATAAATCCTAATGACCTCTTTGATGGGGACTGTAGAGATGTTCTTAATATGATTGCCATAAATACTCTTAAAAATAATGGTAAAATTTATGGAATTGATACTAGTGAAATATTCAATAATATATCAGTAGCAGCAACATACAGATATTAAAATATACCTTCCAATAAGTAAAAGCCTAGAATTGAACTTTAATTCTAGGCTTTTATCATGAATCTCCATCCACAGTGCCAGCCTGGTCCTACTTTATCCGGGGGGCAACCAATACATTCTGTAATAATTCTTTCATCTATTTCTTTAGCAAAATACCCATATTCAACTATACCAACGGGTTTACAAGGGAAAAAATCCATTCCCTTTCTTTCTCTAGCGTTTTGAACTCTACAAGACTCCATATAAAACTCTAATGTATTAGTATCAATACGGATAGTTTTTTGTTCATTAATAAAGGCATACATTCTGTATTTCAAGCACTCTTCTAAATTATCTAGGCCTCCACCTTTGCTTAATCCTAAAAGAGACAAGATTCTTTTTGCTTCTAATTTGGTCTGTTTCTTCCAAGCTTCTACATCTATTTTTATTGCTTCTTTCATGCCATAATTTTTTTCTACTTCTTGGAACCATAAACCATCATGAGATAACCATCTTTTCGCAAAATCTATAGCAAGATTTTTCCACATTTCCTCAGGAACATAATCAAACTTCATAAATTATCAACTCCTACCTTTTAACTTATATAAAATACCCGGTATTACAAAAATTAAAAGCAAAATTCCTAGGGCTAACCAAAATCCAGATTCTCCAGGGGATAAAATATTTGATCCTACATAAGTATAAGCAAAAACTCTAGGAGCAATTCCTATAAATGTTCCAAGGAGATATGGTTTAATTTTTACTCCTGATAGTCCTGCTGAATAACTTATTAGATCAAAGCTAATCATAGGAATAAATCTTATAAAAATCATGTTTCTTAAGCCTTTTTCATTAACCTTTTCACTAATTGCAGATATTCTACTCCGCCATTTCATTGGGAAAAAATCTATCCCTACTTTATTAGCAATAAAATGTGCTACTCCTGCACCTATTAAAGATACCCCAATAGCAATTACACCACCCCAAAAACCCCCAAAAGCTAATCCACTAGATAAATAAATTATAGTTATTGGGAAAAAAATTACAGGCCTTATAAAGGAAAAAGCTAAAAAAACTAATGGACCATAAATGCCATAGGAACTAATGATAACCTGTATGGCAGCCGGATTTATAGCACTATATCTTTTTTGGAGAAAAGAAAATATTAAGATAAAAACTAAAAAAGAAATAGCTTTTATAATATTT
Organism: uncultured Eubacteriales bacterium; assembly: GCA_964642925.1. Classification (GTDB taxonomy): domain Bacteria; phylum Bacillota; class Peptococcia; order Peptococcales; family SKKY01; genus SKKY01. The sequence continues at coordinate 25,469 of CAZXPJ010000004.1, forward strand.
TTCTTAGTAAAAGCACTTTTTAACATTAAAAACATAAAACTACCACATTTCTAAATAAATTCTACTTCTATTCTACCCTAACATTGTCTTAATTAATAGAAAAGGATAAGATATATTTAAATATGATATAAGAGGTGAATCTGTGAATTATTACCATATTTCCGTAAAGGGTTTTATTTTACATAAAGATAAATACCTTTTTATAAAAAAAGCAAATAATGGATCAAAAAATCAAGGATATTGGGAATTGCCTGGTGGGGGGTTAGATTTTGCTGAATTACCTGAAAATGCTTTAGCTAGGGAGATAAAAGAAGAAACAGGTTTAAATATAAAGGTTTTAAAACCTCTAATTATTTGGAGTTTTCTGAAGAATCAAAACAAACAAGTTATTGGCATTACATACCTATGCGAAACAAAAGAAAATTGTGTCCAAATATCCTCTGAACATGATGATTTCATATGGATAACAAAAGAAGAGTTTAATAGCATTTCTATTCTTCCTGAATTAAAAAAAGACATAGAAAAATGGATGGGTTCTTTATAAAGAACCATCCATTTTTTTCTTTGTTTTATGCTTTTAATCTATTTATTCTGTCATCTAGGTCCGGATGAGAAGATAATAATTTCATCACCTTACCTGGTCCTCCATTTATTTTTAATGTTTGTATTGCTTCTTGGTTAGTTTGAACCATTCTAACATTGCTTTTTAATTGTTCTAAAGCCTTAATCATCTTTTCTTTCCCCGCCAAGTCAGCCCCACCTTGGTCCGCTGTATACTCTCTTTTTCTTGAAAAAGCCATAACAACAAAACTACCTAAAATTCCAAAAAGGAGTTGAAAAACTATAATGGCTAAAAAATGAACAATTGATGATAGCTCTTCTTTTACGAATCTAGACACTGTAAAAGCAACAACTCTTGAGAGGAAGACCACAAAGGTATTCACGACACCCTGAATTAAAGTCATAGTAACCATGTCTCCATTGGAAATATGAGCTATTTCATGGGCTAAAACCCCTTCTAAGGCATCCTGATCAATTTTCTGTAATAAGCCTGATGACACTGCTACTAATGCCTTGTTTTTAGTAGGCCCTGTTGCAAAAGCATTAACCTCTGGGGAATTATAGATTCCCACTTCTGGCATTACAGTAATCCCAGCACTTCTAGCTAATTTGTATACTTGATTAATTAAATTTGATTCTATAATGTTTAAATTTCCTTCAGGCTTTATTACTTTAACACCCATCATTTTTTTTGCCATCCAACGGGATATAGCAAGGGAAATAAAGGATCCTACAAAACCAACAACAGCACTAAAGGCTAGAAGACTTCCATAATCAAGTCCATATTGGGTAATGTAGTTTCCTATCCCTAGTACAGAAGTTACTAGGACTATGGTAAAGACTACAAGTAAGTTTACTAATACTAAAAGCGAAATTCTTTTCATGCAAATCTCCTTCACTAAATATAAATTTAATGATTATCTTACCATGAATTTATGGACAAATAATAAAAAATTTTAAACTTTTTGACAACTTTCCTGATAAAGATCGCTTACGCTTTTATAGACTACTGCAGAAATAACTATTACTCCTCCCAATAAAGCACTAGGGCCCGGAGTCTCCCCCGTTCCTAATAAAACCCAGACTGGATTCAAAAGAGGTTCTAATACCGGTATGAGTATACCTTCCAAAGCAGATACTTTTGTAATTCCCGAAGTAAAAAGGATATAGGCTATTCCTAGTTGAAAGATACCAAGGAGTAAGATTCCAGTAATACTCATTAAGTCAAAAGTTAAATCTTTGAAAAATGGCCATGAGAGTAAAAAGGCAAATAAATTACCGAGAATGACAATCTCTAAGGGAGAACCATCCTTTATTTTTTTCATAGAAATGATCATTAAACCCATGGATATTCCACTTAGTAGTCCGAAAAAATTTCCTATAAGGTTTCCACTATTAAGGTCTCCTGTGAAAAACAAGGTCATTCCAACAAAAACAACAATTACAACAGAAACGTCTTTTTTTACCACTTTTTCTTTCAAGATTATAATAGAGAACAAAAGAACCCAGGCAGGTGCAGTAAACTGGAGTAAGATTGCATTGGCTGAGCTAGTATATTTATTGGCAACAACAAAAGATGTAACAAGACAAACATAGTTTAGCCCAGCCCAAATCTTATATTTGGTAATCTTAGGAAAAAAGGTCCCCGTATTGTAATACCAAAAAATTAGCATAACTACTACAGCAATTCCACTACGAAATCCAGATATGGCTATTGGGTTCCAATTTACCATTTTTATCAGCAGTCCTCCAGAACTCCAAAGAATTGCAGCTGCTGCTAGAAAAATAACTGCCACTTTTTTATCTTGCATTAATATCCCTCTTTTTAAGAGAAATAGGAAATTCCAGCTGAGAACAATTTCATGTCTTTTTCGCTAGGAACGTTAACTCCAAGACCTTCTCTCATTCTTTCTGTATGCCCCATTTTTCCAAATATTCTTCCATCAGGACTTGTTATACCTTCAATAGCCATTATTGATCCATTAGGATTATAAGAGATATCATAGGTAGCTTCATTATTTAAATCCACATATTGAGTAGCTATTTGTCCATTTTTAATAAGAAGGTCAATTTCTTTTTCAGATGCATAAAACCTTCCCTCACCATGAGAGAGAGCTGATGTTAGGATAGTTCCTATAGGGTAATCTACGAGCCAAGGAGATTTATTAGAAACTACCTTTGTTCTAACTAAACAGGATACATGTCTTCCTATTTTATTAAAAGTTAGAGTAGGAGAGTCTTCCTCTATATCTCTAATTTCTCCATAAGGTACTAATCCTAGCTTAATTAAAGCTTGAAAACCATTACAAATTCCAAGCATTAAGCCGTCTCTATTTTTAAGTAAATCCATTATAGCTTCCTTGATCTTTGGATTTCTAAACACAGAAGCAATAAATTTACCTGAACCATCCGGCTCGTCTCCTGCACTAAAACCTCCAGGGAGAGCTATAATTTGAGATTCTTTAATATTTTTTACAAATAAATCTATTGACTCCTCAATATCCCAGGACTGAAGATTCCTAAAAATCCCTGTAGATACTTTTCCCCCTGCTTCCCTAAAAGCTTTTGCAGTATCATATTCACAATTAGTTCCTGGAAATACAGGGATAAATACTCTTGGGGATGCTATTTTTATTTTGCTTTTTTTTCTTTCTTTAGAGATATAGTTTATCTCTTTCATAATTCCAGAGGCTTCTTCTTTAACAGGGAAGATGTTTTCAAAAGTCTCCTCCCATGCTTTCTGTGCTTCCCCTAAATCAATTATTTCGCCATTTATTTTTACAGAACAGTCCTTTATAGTTTTACCTAAAACGAAATAATTTAATCCTTTAAACATTAGAGCCGGATTCTCATTTTCAGGAATTTCCAATATTAATGATCCATATTCTGGGAGAAACATTACATTTTTTGGAATACCACCTAAAAATTCAAAACCAATCCTATTTCCAAAACACATCTTGGAAATAGCAGCTGTAGTACCACCATTTCTAACACTTTTAGCTGAAAGGATCTTTTTTCCCTGAATTAACTCATAAACCCTAGAATAGTTTTCTTTAATCTGGGAAAAATCCGGAATCTCCATGGAATCTCTTTCTATACAAAGGAAAATAACCTTACTCCCTGCTTTTTTAAACTCTGGAGATATAACCTTATCCGCTTCTGCTGTTGTTACTGCAAAAGCTACTACAGTTGGGGGAACATTTATCTCTTTAAAAGTTCCAGACATGCTATCTTTACCACCTATAGCAGGTATTTCTAATTTGTTCATTATATAGTTAGCACCCAGTAATGCAATAAAAGGCTTGCCCCATTTTTCAGGGTCAGTTCCTAATTTTTCAAAATATTCTTGTAGACTTAATCTTATCTTTTTATAGTCTCCTCCTATTGCTGTTACTTTAGCTACTGCTTCTAAAACTGCATATAAAGCACCATGAAAAGGACTCCATTTACCAATTTTAGGATTATAGCCATAGGTCATGACTGTAGAAGTTTGAGTATTTCCTTCAATTAATGGTACCTTACATACCATTCCCTCCGTTGGAGTAAGTTGCATTTTTCCACCTAGAGGCATTAAGACACTTCCAGCCCCTACTGTACTATCAAACATCTCTACTAAGCCTTTTTGACTGGCAACATTAAGATCTTTCAAATTTTCTAACCATAATTCTCCAGTGCTTTTCTTTTCACGAAGGATATTAGGAATAGAATTAAAATAATTTTCTTCTTCTAGTGGAGACTTTACCATTACTTCTGCATTTTGTTTTACCCCATTACTATCTAAGAATTCTCTACTAAGGCTTACAATTTCTTTTCCACGCCACTTCATAATAAGTCTTCCTGTATCAGTAACTTTTGCTACCACCGTTGCTTCAACATTTTCTTCTTTTGAAAGTTCAATAAACCTAGAAGCATTCTCTTTCGAAACAACTACTGCCATTCTTTCCTGAGATTCAGAAATAGCAAGTTCCGTTCCATCTAACCCTTCATACTTTTTTGGAATAGCATCCAAGTTAATTTCAAGACTATCAGTGAGCTCTCCAATTGCTACGGATACTCCCCCTGCACCAAAATCATTACATCTCTTTATTATTTTACTTACTTTAGGATTTCTAAATAATCTCTGAATTTTTCTTTCTGTAGGGGCATTACCTTTCTGTACTTCTGCTCCGCAAGTAAAAATAGAATCTTCATCATGCTCCTTTGAAGAGCCAGTAGCTCCTCCACAACCATCTCGTCCTGTCCTGCCTCCCACAAGAATAACTAAGTCTCCTTCAAGAGGTTTTTCTCTTATTACATTTTTCTTGGGTGCAGCAGCTATTACGGCTCCAACTTCCATTCTTTTAGCTACAAAATCTTCATCATAAACTTCCGCTACTTGTCCTGTGGCAACACCTATTTGATTTCCATAGGAACTATAACCTCTAGCTGCTTCCTTAGTAATTTTTCTTTGAGATAATTTCCCTGGAATAGTCTCTTCCACAGGTCTTCTAGGATCCGCTGCTCCTGTTACTCTCATGGCTTGATAAACATAACTTCTTCCAGAAAGCGGATCTCGGATTGCTCCTCCTAGGCAGGTAGCTGCTCCTCCAAAAGGCTCTATCTCCGTTGGATGATTATGTGTTTCATTTTTAAACATAATCAAATAATCTTCTTCTTTACCATCTATATCTACTTTCACATTAATGCTACAAGCATTTATTTCTTCAGAAAGATCCAAATCATCAAGCTTCCCTTTTTTCCTTAACTCTTTCATAGAAATAACAGCCAGATCCATTAAAGTAATATCCCTACTTTTAGCTTCATCTCCATAAACATCATCCCTAGCCTTTAGATAAAGATTATAAGATTCATCGAATATTTGGGAATATTTAGATTCCTCAAAAGTGATTTTTTCTAAGTTAGTTAAAAAGGTTGTGTGTCTACAATGGTCAGACCAATAGGTATCAATTAATTTTAACTCTGTAATTGTAGGATTCCTATGTTCCGTATCTTTAAAATAATCTCTAGAAAAAAGCAAATCCTCAAAGGTCATGGCAAATCCATGTTCTAAAGAAAATGCTTTTAATTCAGAATCAGACATGGAGATAAAGCCTTCAATTATTTCCACATCTTGGGGGACCTCTGTTTTTTGCTCTAAGCTTAGAGGTTTTTCAAAAGAAGCCTCCCTAGAATCCACTGGATTAATTAAATATTCCTTTACTTTCAAAAACTCTTCATCAGAAATTTTCCCAGTTATTACATAAACTTTGGTACTTTTAATAACAGGTTTTTCCTTCTGGGTAAAAATCTGTATGCATTGTTCTGCAGAGTCACTTCTTTGATCATATTGACCTGGTAAATATTCTACCCCAAAGGCTCTTTCTTCATCAGTTATGAAAATTTTTTCTTCATATACTATGTCCGTATTAGCCTCTGAAAAAATATTAGTTTTTGCATTCTCATATTCCTCATCTGTAACTCCTTCAATATCGTATCGGTTTAGCACCCTTATTTTCTCAATATTTTTCAATAATAAGTTCTCTTTAATATCCTTTAAAAGATGTTCGCTCTCAATAGAAAAATTCTCTTTTTTTTCCACATAAATTCTTCTTACAGTATGCATAAACGACACTCCATTCTTGTCTTTTTTTTAATTTTATCATATGCTTAATGATAATTACAGTTAATATATCTAATGCTACTAATAAGGTGGGCTAATCTATGAACATTAATTTTGAATTCTATAAAGTTTTTTATTATTCTGCCCTTTATCTTAATTTTTCTGAAGCAGCCAAAAAATTGTTTATTAGCCAATCTGCTATCAGCCAATCCATTAAACAACTAGAAAACCAATTAGGAGTATCCTTATTTTTTAGAAACAAAAAGAAGATTTCTTTAACTCCTCAAGGTTTAGATCTATTCTCCTATATAGAGAAAGCTTTTATTTTAATTGAATCTGGAGAGAGAAATATAAACACTCACCTAGAGCTTAAAAAAAGGGAACTTAAAATTGCAGCTAGTGATACTATTTGTAAATATTATCTATTACCCTACTTTAAACGCTTTAATGAAAACAATCCAGAGGTAAGCTTAAAAATAGTTAACCGGGCTTCTCCTGTATGTATAGAACTTTTAGAAAAGGGAGAAATCGACCTAGCTGTAGTTAACCTTCCAGAAAAATATAATAAATTTACTAGTTTAAATGTTAACATTGTTAGAGAAATAAAGGATATTTTTATTGCAAATAATTCTTTCCCAGAACTTAAAGACAAAAAGCTTTCTCTGAAAGATTTAAATGCCTATCCTTTACTTCTTTTAGAAAAAAATTCTTCAACGAGAGTTTTCCTTGATGGCTTCTTTAAAAGCTATAATCTTAAAGTCAGCCCTGAAGTTGAACTAGAAAATATTGATCTTCTGGTAGAACTTACTAAAATAGGTTTAGGACTATCCTTTGTTATTTATGAAGCTGCAGCTAGTGAGATTGAAGAAGGAAGTGTTTTTCCTATTAATCTATTAGAAAAGATCCCACGGCGATACTTAGGCTTGTTAAATAATAAGGAACTACCTCTTTCTAATAGTGGAGAGAAATTTATTAATCTTTTTGTTTAGTTTGTTTTTTCTGATAGTATTATTTTAAATATATTATAGGAGGAATGTTAAAAAATGGAATATAAAATGCTGGGGAAAACTGGAATAAAAGTCTCTTATTTTTGTTTTGGAGTTCTTCCTATGGGACCTCTCCAGGCTAATATTTCACCTGAAGAAGGTGGAAGATTACTGAAAAAAGCTTACGCAAAGGGTATTAATTTTATTGATACGGCTCAAATGTATAAAACCTACCCCCATATAAAGGAATCTTTAAAAGGCTTAAAAGATAAAGATATTGTTATTGCCTCTAAATCTGGAGCTTCTGATTACAAAGGAATGGAAGAAGCTATTCATGAAGCTTTAAGGGAATTAGATAGAAATTATATTGATATTTTCCATCTTCATTCAGCAAAAGCTAAGGAGAATGTTTTTAAAGAAAAAGCAGAAGCTTTAAGATGCCTTCTTGATTATAAAGAAAAAGGTTTAATCAAGGCTGTGGGTATTTCTACTCATAATGTGGATGTGGTTAAAAAAGCTGCCCTACATCCTGATATAGATGTTGTTTTTCCAATAATAAATCAACCTGGATTTGGAATAATTAATGGGACTACGGAGGATATGCTTGAAGCAATAAGCCTCTGTGAGGAAAAAGGCAAAGGTCTTTATGCTATGAAAATATTAGCTGGGGGTAATCTTGTTGGGGATATAATTAATGCCTTTGATTATGCTAAAAATATAAAAGAAATGAGCTCCCTAGCAATTGGTATGATTAATGATAGAGAGCTGGATTTTAATCTGAAACTTTTTAGCAATGAAATAATAACAGAAGATATGATTCCTCAATGTAAAGATAGTAAAAAAATGATTCTTTTGCCAAATAATTGTATAAAATGCCGAAAGTGTATGGCTATGTGTCCTAATGATGCTATTTACGTAGAAAATGATATCATGAAAATTGATGAATCAAAATGTCTTCTTTGCGGTTACTGCTCAACGGTATGCCCAGAATTTGCAATTAGAATGATTTAGTTTATAGCCACTTCTTTTTTTTAAAATAGAAAAACATTAAAATTCCTATAATAAACATACTTCCCATTACTAAGGGATAGCCAATCCGCCATTCTAACTCTGGCATATAAACAAAATTCATACCATATACCCCTGCGATAAATGTCAGGGGTATAAATATTGTAGCTATAATTGTTAATACCTTCATAGTTTCATTCATTTTAGCACTACTGTTGGAAAGATATAAATCTATAAGATTTGAAAGGTTATCCTTAGATATCTCTATGGTTTCTATTATTTGAACCACATGATCATAGAGATCTCTAAAAAAAGGTAAATTCTGTTCTCTAATAACACTACTTTCATTTTTTAAAATTCCTGACATAATTTCCCTTAAAGGCCAAATTGATTTTCTCAAATAGGTCATTTTCTTTTTCAAATTATGAATTTTGTTCATGATTTCGTAATCATTTCCTAATAATAACTCTTCCTCTAGAAACTCAAGTTTTTCCCCTGTTTTCTCAAGGATATTATAGTAATTATCTATAATACTATCTAGTAACATATAAGCTAGATAATCTGAATTTTCTTTCCTTAACCTACTGGCCTCTTTTTCTCTTAAACTTCTCCTAACATAGCCAAAAACATCTCCTGTTTTTTCCTGAAAAGAGATTAGATGATTCTTACCAAAAATCAAGCTTACTTGTTCCCCATCTATTTCATCATCTCCTTCATCATAGGTAAGCATTTTAAGAATGATAAAAATATATTGTTCATGGTATTCTATCTTAGGTCTGTGTTCTGAATTCAAAATATCTTCCTGAGTCAGAGGGTGGATTTTAAAATTTTTACCCACTTCTTGAATAATCTCATGATTATGAATTCCATCCACATCAATCCAAGACTTTACACCTTCCAAATTTTCCTGAAGGATGCTTTTAGGATCTAAATTCAATTCTTCTTTTAAGAATCCCTCCGAGTATAAAAATCTATTTACTGTAACTTTTTGCGATCTAGCTTCTCCAATGTAGATTAAGGACCCAGGAGGTGCTCCAGTTTTATCTGATTTAGGTGTTATTTTATCTTTCATGATAAGCCTCCAAATTTTTTAAGCCAGATATTTTTTAATTTCTTTTGCTATATTTTCTTTTTCAAAACCAAATTTTACAAAAAGATCTTCTGCTTTACCAGAGGCTCCAAAGCTGTCTAAACTAAATATTTTTCCATTTAAACCCGTGTATTTATGCCATCCAAAAGAAGAGGCTGCCTCTATTGCTACTCTTTTTTCTAATTTCCTTGGTAATATCATTTCCTTATATTCATTACTTTGTATATCAAATAATTCAAAGGAAGGCATACTAAGAACCCTAACAGAAATATTATCCTCCTCTAATTTTTTAGCCACATCTACTGCTAAAGAAACTTCCGATCCAGTAGCCATTATAAGAAGATCTACTTCTTCTCTAGACCCATAAACTACATAGGCTCCCTTTAAGGAATCCTCTCCTGTATTTTCTAAAATAGGTAATGTTTGTCTAGAAAGAACTAGAGAAACAGGTTTTTCTCTCTGAGTTACGGCATATAGCCATGCAGCAGCTGTTTCCTTTGCATCTGCGGGCCTAAAAGTAATCATGCCAGGCATACTCCTCAAGGCAGCAAGATGTTCCACAGGCTGATGAGTAGGGCCGTCTTCCCCAAGGCCGATACTATCATGGGTAAGAATATAAATTATGGGTAATTTCATTAAAGCAGATAATCTCATGGAGGCTTTCATATAATCAGTAAAAGTGAAAAAAGTACCAACAAATACTCTTAAGCCTCCATGTAAATAAATCCCATTAGCAATTCCCGCCATAGCATGCTCTCTTACACCAAAACGAAGATTGCCCCCACTTTTGTTTTCTTTTGAAAAATCTCCTCTCCCCTTCATATAAGTTTTATTAGAAGGAGCTAAATCTGCAGAACCCCCAATTAAATTTGGTAGATAGTCTACAATTTTTCCTAAACTAATTCCTGAAGCTTCTCTAGTAGACAGGTCTTTTTCAAAACTCCAATAATTATTTTCTTCTAATAATTTAGCTATCCCTTTTTCATTGCCCTCTACCCAAGACAATAATTTTTCCGCAAGTTCAGGGAATTTTTTGGAATATTCTTTAAAAAGTTTATTCCATTTTTCTTCTTCTGTTCTTCCTTTTTCCAATACTTTCTCTCTAAATTCCTTTGTTTCTTCAGGAACTGTAAATTCTGGGTATTTCCAATCATAATAATCTCTAACTTCTTGTAACTGTTCCTTACCCAAAGGTTCCCCATGAGCTGAAGCTGTTCCTTGTTTTTCAGGACTTCCTTCTCCAATTATTGTATCTACTATTATAAGAGAGGGCTTTTCCATTTCTTCTTTAGCTGTTTTAATGGCCTCACTTATCAGGTTTAAATCATTTCCATCTTTAACATTTAAAACTTGCCAGCCATAGGCATCATATCTTTTAGCTACATCCTCTTTAAAAGCTAAATCTGTAGACCCTTCAATGGTAATATTATTTGAATCGTAGAACATAATAAGTTTCCCTAAACCCATTGTACCTGCCCAAGAGCAGGCTTCGGAAGAAATTCCTTCCATCATATCCCCGTCTCCCACCAAAGCATAAGTATAATGATCTATAATTTTGTATTCTTCTTTATTAAAGTTTGATCCTAAATATTCCTCTGCCATTGCCATTCCTACAGCATTAGCCACTCCCTGGCCTAAAGGTCCCGTAGTGGTCTCTACTCCATCTGTATCCCTGTATTCAGGATGCCCAGGAGTGTTACTTCCTACTTGACGGAAATTTTTAAGATCCTCCAAGCTCACCTTATATCCAAAAATATGAAGGAGAGAATATAAAAGTATGGAGCCGTGTCCTGCTGATAAAACAAATCGATCCCTATCTATCCATTTTGAATTCTCTGGATTGTGTTTCATATGTCTTGACCAAAGAGTGTAGACCATAGGTGCTGCACCTAAGGGCAAACCTGGGTGACCAGACTTAGCTTTTTCAACACCTTCTGCTGATAAAATTCTTAACGTCTTTACAATTAAGTCATCATTCTTATACATAATACATCCTCTTTTCTATTTTATTTAAAAGATTGTCATAAAATTCCAGTTATACAAAGTAGCTATAAAAATAAATAAAATAATTGAACTTATAATTATATTTTTTTTATTATAGCTATCTACCTTTACTTTTTTTCTAAAAATAATTGTTCCTATAATTAATACTAAAGATAAAATTGAAAGTAGAATATTTCCATAAATAAAAGGCAAAACCCTCATACTACTATAATATAAATAATTAAAAGCTTGGTTTATGAGAAATAGATTGTTTAAGACTAAAGATATGCTCAAAAAATTTAAAAATATTAGAATATTATTTATCTTCCCTTTAGCTCTTAACTTATATCTTATTAGTAATAAAGGGTGAATCATGAAAAATAAGGATCCTGTGGTTAAAATAATGACTGTTAAATTTACCCATATCCAGGGTCTAAAAGTATTGGCAGGAATAAGGTCAACGGAATTACCACTGGTAACTCTTTTTATAGAATCCCCCTCTTTTTCAAATAAGAGCTCTGGGTAAAGATATTTAATAATTAGGCTACTAGAATTGAAGATATTGTATTTATAAGGTGCCACTTGAACATAACTAGCTTCGTGTCCAGGAATACTAAGCTTTACCTCCCCAACTTCATCGGAAGATATCTCGTAGGCTGATAAATATGAAAATAGCTCCAGAAAATTATTATAGGAAGATCTTGTGGGAAGATATTTCCCCGTTAATTCTTTAGAAGAAGGTTCTGTTATACCCTTCCTATCTACATTCTTTATTTCTCCAAAAATCAATTCCTGTAATTCATAAATTAAATCTGTTTCAGTTCCTGAATTTATAAGTACTGCTAGACCCAATCTTTCCTCGGGTGCTACAGAAAAAAAGCTAGTAAAGCCTGCAGTGTTTCCACCGTGGCCATAAGAAGAAACCTCCCCTTCATATTCCCAAAAACCATGGGCAATAGAAGTTTTTAGTTTATCCTTAGAATAACTATTAGAAAAAGTATCATCAAAGGTCTCTGCAGTTTTAAAAAGAGGACTATCTATAGATTTTTCAGGAGTTAACGCTAAAGCGAATTTAGCTAGTGCCATTACTGTGCCATCAGCTGCTCCTGATGGATAAGCTGGCACGTAAACCCAATCCTTTTCCTTAAAAATGCTATCTTTTTCTGAGATATATCCCTTTGCTTTTTTTTCTAATAAATTAGGATTATATTTATATAAAGGATGTCCTGCAATATTTATCATATTAGAAGGATAAAAAATGTTTTTTCTTTCATAATCAAAAAATTTCTCTCCAGTTATTGTCTTAATTATATAGGCTCCTAGGGCAGATCCGTAATTTGAATAAGAAATAACTTCTCTCGGTAAAAACACTTGTTTTGATTGATCCCCCTGAAGGGTTAAGCCTAAGGGAGATAGTTTCTTCATATCTTTATTCGCAAAATCGAACATTGGATCTTCAAAACCAGCATTATGATTCATTAAATCCATAAAGGTAATTGGTTCTTTATAATTAAATTTTTTTCTAACCTCTTCTGGTAAATACCTCTCTATATTTTCCCCCAAGTCTAATTGCTTACTTTCTACTAATTGCATAGCACTTACCCAAACAAATAACTTATTAATAGAGCCATATTCAAAGACAGTTTCCTCAGCTTTAACAGGTATCTGCTCATCAATATCAGCAAAGCCGTATCCTTTTGCAAATATTATCTCTCCATCCTCTACTAAAGCTATAGCTGCCCCAGGCACAGAAATACCTATATATTTTTCCATAATATTCTCAATTTCTTTATCTGGAAAGGAATAAGCAGAAACGAAAAAAATTACTGAAAATAATATTATTCCAGCAATTTTTATGTAATTATTATTTTTTTTCATAAATTAACTCCAATCTTTTATTTTATATTTGAATTATCAACACATTCAATAAAAATAGAGTCTTCTTTTGATAAATCAATAATTTCCTCAGAATCCAAATAGCGAACTATTGGATTTTCAATATCACTTTTGTTAATAAATAAAACTTCCGTTTTCCTTCCATTAGAAAGAATTACTTCTATACCCACAAGGCTCTGTAACATATTTTCTGTAAATATAATTAAGTATTTTGGGTTGTATTCTTGATATAAATCTTTTATGTAATTTAATACTGAAAAAGGATTTACAGCATTTTTATAAACTCTTTTAGAAATCATTGCATGATACACATCGGCAACAGCAATAATTTGACCAATCTCAGAAATTTCATTCCCTTTTAATCCTTTAGGATAACCTCCACCATTAATTTTTTCATGATGTTGAAGAGAACCAAGGCATATTTTTTGGGTAAAATTATTCTTTATAAGATATTCATAACCATAAAAAGAATGTTTTTTCATAATGTCATATTCTTCAACAGTTAACTTTCCTGGTTTATTCAAAATTTCTAAGGGAATAAAACTTTTCCCAATATCATGAAGCATTCCTGCTTCTCCAATAGATTTTATTTCTTCCCGAGAATAACTAAGCCACCTAGCCAGAAGCATAGAAAATATACTAACATTAATATTATGAATAAAAGTGTATTCATCTACATTTTTTAATTTTGTTAAAACTTTTACGAAGCCTTGATTGTAGGATATTTCATTTAAAAAAGGTCGTGTTAATTCTTCTATTTCTATTTTATTAATAGAATCACCAGTACTTACTTGTTCCATTATATTTCTAAATTTTTTGGAGCTCTCCTTATAAAACTTTTCAATATCCAATGTAAAAAGTTTCTCCTTCATTAGATCAAGTCTTCTTTTCATTTTCTCATTAATTAAGCTTCCGCCCTTTAAAAAAAGTGTTTTATTTTCTAAAAAAATGTCGTGGGCAACAACCTGACCTACATAGAACTCACTTTTTTGGACTTCTCTTAATTGTCTCATAATAAAATTCCCCCAAAAGTTTAGCAATTCAATTTTATATTGATTTCACGGATAAAGCAAAAAACTGCCCGTAGGCAGTATATTTTACATGAATCTAGGCAAGAATAAAACAATTTCAGGAAATAATGTAATTAATACAACTACAAGTAAAATTATCACAAATGAAGGTAGTGCGCTTCTTGCAATAGTAAAAATATCATCTTCTACTAAACCGTTGATAACAAAAAGATTGAAGCCAACTGGGGGCGTGATTTGTGCTAATTCAATCATAACTATAATATAAATTCCAAACCATAAAGGATCAAATCCAGCTGCTAAAATTAGTGGCAAAGCTAATGGAAGGGACATAACTATCATTGAAAAACCATCTAGGATAAATCCTAAGAATAAATACATAATTGAAAGTATAAATATTAATGCATATTTAGATAAACCAAAACTACCAATAAGATTAGTTAATTGTCCTGGAATACCAAGATAGCCGATAGCAACTGAAAAATATGTAGCACCACAAACTATAAGCATTATCATACAACTTGTTTTTACAGAACCCATAATTGCTTCCACAAAAATATTAAAATCCATACTCTTAGTAATAAAAGCAAAAAGTATGGCACCTAAAACACCTACTGCAGCAGCCTCCGTAGGAGTTGCAAAACCAGTATAAATACTACCTAGAACCATTATTATTAAAACAACTACAGGTGCAAGATCTGGAATTGTTTTTAAACGATCGCTCCAGGTAAATTTTTCATCAGAACCCGGTGCAAGATTGGGGTTAATTAAACATCTTACTACTATATATAAAATCAATAATAAAGCAAGAAGTATCCCTGGTAATATCCCTGCAATAAATAATTTACCTATACTTACTCCGGATACGATTCCATAAACTAACATCATCATGCTTGGTGGTATTAAAAATCCAAGAGTTCCTGCTCCAGCAAGAGAGCCAATAACAAGTTTCCTGTCATAATTTCTTTTGAATAGCTCTGGTAATGTAATTTTCCCAACTGTTGCTGTTGTTGCTGCAGAAGATCCACTTACAGCAGCAAAAAGTGCTGAGGCAACTATATTTATATGTATAAGACCACCAGGTAGAAAACTAAGCCAAGGAGCCAAACCATTAAATAAATTCTCAGATATTTTACTTCTAAATAATATTTCTCCCATTAGAACAAACAAAGGTAGAGCAAACATAGTAGAACTATTAGTACTATTCCATAATATATTGGTAAGAATTATCAAAGAAGGACTATTTGTGAAAAATTCAAAGGAAAAAATTGCTACCATTATTAGTGACATTCCTACCCAGATACTACCTGCTAGGAGTGCTATTAAAACGAATAATACTGTTAAGGACATTCCAATAAAACTCAAGATATCCCCTCCTTTATGTTTTTAAAGTTTTATGATTCCTCCGATACGGTTCTTGTTTCCACTTCTCTTTTTTTCCAATTTCCTGTTTTAAGATCTGTAATACTTTTTAGAATATCACCAATAAGCTGGAGAACCATAACTCCACTACCAATCGGAAGCAAAGATTGTGGAATCCATAAAAGAGTTCTTGTTATTTGCATTGAATGACTTCCAATTAAATAAGACCCTATAGCAAATCGTGCGGTAATAAAAGTAATCATTGAAAAGAAGAGAACACCAATTATAAAAACTATGATATCTAGGATGATAACACTTTTACCCTTTAGCATAGAGTGAAGAAAGGTCATTCTAATATGACCACCTTCTTTTAGTGTGTAAGCTAATCCAAAAAAAGTAATACCAGCAGTCATATATGCAGAATATTCATTTGTAATATAAAGAGTTTTTGTAAAAAAAGTTCTTAATACAATTTCAATAAGAACAATAACAAAGCCAAAAAGTATCATGACTCCTGCTGCAAAACCAAAAAAATCAGAAATTCTATCAATTATTTTGGTGGCCTTCTCCATAACTGTCCCTCCTTGCAAATAAAATGGACGTGCTCAGATATAGCATAAGCACGTCCATTAATAATTGTATTTAAATATTAACGACCAACTTTTTCATTAAATGCTTTTACTATTTCTCTAGCATCCTCTGGAGCATTTTTTAACCAATCTTCACGAATATGTGCTGTTATTTCTGATAGGTCGTCTAAAAACTCCTGGCTTGGTGTTACTGTAGTAATGCCATTATCATTAGAAATCTTTTCCATTTCCTTATCTTGAGCCGCCACTGCTTCCCACATAAATTCTTCTACTTCTTTAGCTTGTGCTAAAATAGTTTTTTGTGTAGCTTCATCAAGTTTATTAAACTCCGCAAGGTTTACAGTTACTAAATCTGTAGCCATAGTGATACTTACTGGAGCATAATAGTCAAGAACTTCCCAGAACTTACCATCTACTGCTGTTGGAGTTGAAGTTAATACTGAATTAATTACTCCTGTTGCTAAAGATGAATAAACTTCACTAAAAGGAAGAGGATAAGGTGTAGCTCCTACAGCTTCCATAAATAAAGCACCATTTTCATCATAGGTACGTGTTTTAAGACCTTTCATATCTTCTACACTAGAAATCTCGCCCTTGGACCAAACACCAGCTGCTGGCCATGGTGCAATATATAGAATCTTTTGATTCCATTTTGTCTCTGCTACCTTATCAAAATATGGTCTTGCAATATCATTCAAAATTTTTCCTTCTTCAAAATTCTGAATAAGAAAAGGAAGAGTTACGATTCCAAATATTGGTTCATCCCCTGCTACCCCACTTGTTAGCATATCTGATACTGGTACTAAGTTATCTTTAACTGCTCTTAATAACTCTGGTCCAGAATATCCAAGAGCCCCACCTGTTTGAACTCTTATCTTAACTTTACCCTCTGTAGCCTCTTCCACCATTACAGCAAATTTTTCTAATCCTATACTTTGCTGATTACTTGGTGGCCACACAGAGTTTGCAAGCCATTCTACAGGTTTATCTCCACTGTCAGCTTTTTTTCCACCACAGCCAACTACTAAAAAAGATAAAATTAAAATAACTACTAAAAATATCGATATCTTAGACTTCCTGAACATATTTCTCCCCCTTATTCCCTTTTTCATTTTATATTATTAGATAATTAGATGTTTGTCTAGCAAATTACATCAAGTATTTTGTATTTACTTTATTCTAATAATTTTTATTTTTAATCGCCATGGAACGTTCGTGAGCTTTAACCATCATTCCATCTTTACTAACAATTAATCTTTCATGGACACCTGAACCAATCTCGCCAATTTCGTCAAATGCCGTGAAATTAATAATTACCTTTTTACCATCAAAGTCCACTACTTTACCTTCAATAGTTACGGTAGCTCCAATAACTGTAGCATTAGAATGTTCAAGTTCCATTTTTGTTCCCACAGAAATAATCCCTTCAGGAAGTTTTTTGTCAATTTCTTCTACAGCTCCTTCAATAACTAAAGCCACAAGACTAGGAGTAGCAAGTACTTTATCCAACTGTCCGCTACCATAATTCAAGGATGCATCTTCCTCTGTAACTCTTTTTTGTACTGTAAAATTTGAATCTTTTTCTAAATTAATTGTTAACACGACAAGTCACTCCTCTCTATATATTTATATCTTATTTTACCCTATTTTCAAAGAAACTAACAACTTTTAATATTTATATAGTTTCCTGTTGTTAAGAAGCCAAATCTTTTCTGAAAAATCTCCTTTTTCTATACCTTCAAGGCCCTTTTTCATATCATACATCCTTGCATCAATCATATCGATATGGCAAAGAAGCTCAGCTTCGGGAATCATCGGTCTTTTAGGACTTCCGTATTCGGGTTCATTATGGTGAGAAAGAATCATATGTTCTAAAATTACAATTTTCTCTTGAGCTACATTATGTTTTTTTCCTACTTCATTTACTAATTTTATTCCTTGTATAATATGCCCTAGTAGTTGACCTTCAAAGGTATATTCCCTAACTACTCCAAGATCATTTGAATCCATCTCATCTATTTTTGCTATATCATGAAGGAGAACACCTGCATATAAAATATCAGTATCGATAAAAGTATAAATCCCAGCTAATCCTTCGGCTACTTTAAGCATTGTAGATATATGATAAAGCAGACCTGCGTAAATTGAATGATGATTTTTTTGAGCTGCAGGATAATAAGAAAGTTCTTTTTTCTTTTCCT
This sequence comes from uncultured Eubacteriales bacterium, assembly GCA_964642925.1. Lineage (GTDB taxonomy): Bacteria > Bacillota > Peptococcia > Peptococcales > SKKY01 > SKKY01. The sequence continues at coordinate 43,773 of CAZXPJ010000004.1, forward strand.
GATATATATCTTTACAGATATTTTTTATATCACTATCCTTCATATTTTCTATATAAGTCATTATTTCTTCATACATTTTAGCAGCATCTTCAGGAGCCTTGGGGACAAATTCCTCAATATCTACTTCATCTGATTCTTCAATATTACGAATTTTTGTAACTTTTAACTGTAGCTTATTCTCATAAGAGTTTATTTCCCCGCGGATTTTTACAATAGTCCCAGGAAAAAACAGGCCAAGCTCCTCCGGCTGTGCATTCCAATATTTACCATTAATATCCCCTGTCTTATCCGATACATCCAGGTCAAGATATTTCTTACCATTTTTATTTTCCTTCGTTTGCACATTTTTTAAAAGATAAAAACTTTCAATTTTATCTCCATTTTCGAATTCTATTATATTTTTACTTAAAAATTCTTTTTTCATATTATCTCCTTATAAGTTTGTTTTAAACAATTCTAAACTCTTTAATTTTGATTTGCAAATCTATAAATTTAATATATTTTTTATTTTTAAAATTATTTTTTTTAAGCATAGAAAAATCCTTCAATCTCATGTAATATTACCTTGTATGTATAGAAGAAAACTACTAATCAACCTTGGAGGTATAAATGATTATCAAACATAAAGAAACTATCAAAGAATTCTTCACTAAATTATTTGTAATAATAATGGGTGGCTTATTAGGTAGTCTTGCTTTTAATGCATTAGTTATTCCTTATGGTCTTTTAAGTGGTGGTATCAGCGGAATTGCTTTGATTATTACCTATCTTTTCCCAAAGATTCCCTTATATTTTATAATAATATTATTGAATATTCCAATTTTCATCTGGGGCTTTAAAGAATTAGACCGGAAATTAATATTTTATAGTGTAATTGGAATGGCAACTTTCGCCTTTGCCCTACCCATTACCCAACCTTATATCCAAACTCCTGAAGTAGATATTTTTCTTGCAGCAATTTTTTCTGGAATTCTTGTAGGTGTTAGCTCTGGAACAATAATAAAATTTGGAGGTTCAAGTGGAGGTACAGATGTTATCTCCCTAATCCTAAAAAAGAATAAGAACTTTTCTATTGGCACCGTTTCTTTTTCTTTTAATGCCATAATAATTGGTTTTTCTATATTTTTCTTTCCTATAAAAGTAGCCTTATATACCTTAGTAAGTGTTTGGGTAACAGGTAAAACGGTCAACCTTATACTTGAAGGATTAACTAAAAATAAAGCAGTAACTATAATTACAGGGAAAAAAGAAGAGGTTTCTTTTTATATTATGAATGATCTTAATAGGGGTGCCACAGTAATTAATGCTATAGGTGGTTTCTCAAAACAAGAAAAAACTGTAATTAATTGTGTGATCAATAATTATGAATTTGCACGTCTTCGAAATGAAATTGGTAATATTGATCCCGATGCTTTTATGTATGTTAGTGATGCAGTAGCTGTTGCAGGGGGAGGCTTTAACAGGGGTGATTAATACTGCTTTATCAGTATTTGTACTCCTGTTTTAGCTTTCTAATTTCTTCTTTATAACCTTCCAATTCATTAGGAGTTTCAAGATTAAAAACAAGATCTTTAAGTAATGGATGATTTATCACTTTTACAATGGCCTCAAGTCCTATAGTTCCTTCCCCCAAAACTTCATGTCTGTCTTTATTTGAAGCAAAGGGAACCTTACTGTCATTTAAATGAATTCCTTTCAATCTTTTTAAACCCACAACACTTTCAAATTCTTCTAGCACTTTCTCTAAATTTTCTTTTATATCATAACCTGCAGAATATAAATGACAAGTATCTAGGCATACTCCAAGCATAGAGTTGTATTTAACTCCATCAATTATATCTTTTAAATCCTTGAAATTACTTCCTATTTCCGTGCCCTTACCAGACATTCCTTCTAACAAAACAAAGCTTTCATTTTCCGAGGATATAACTTCATTTATTCCTTCAATGATTAGTTCTTTCCCTTTTTCTACACCTTGACCCACATGACTTCCTGGATGGAAAATTAAATAAGACTGAGGTAGGTAACTAATCTTTTCTAAATCTTCTCTTAATACATCCTTTGCAAAATATCTAACATTCTCCTTATCTGAGGCTAAGTTCATTGTATAAGGAGCATGGGCAAAGAGAGGAGCAAAGTTGTTTTCTTCGAATATCTTCTTTAATCCTTTTGTGTCTTCTTCCTCTATTTTTTTAGAATTTCCACCCCTGGGATTTCTGGTAAAATATTGAAATGTATTAGCACCTACTTTCAAAGCATCTTCCCCGGCCTTAGTAAATCCAGAAGCAATAGAAATGTGACAACCTATTTTTAACATTTTTATTTCAATCCCTTCTTTATTATATCTTTTATTATACACGATTTGGTATAGTATGTTTAAAGGGAGGATGAATCACATGAAATCTATTTATGGAAATATTGACGGAGTAAATAAAAACACACTAAAAGAATTAGAAGAAATCTATAACTATAAAATCCCTTGGAATCAGGTTGGTAGTTTGGAGCTCTTTACTATACTCCTAGAAATTAGTACTAGGATTAATAAAGAATTGGCGGTTTATATAAATCGGAAGGGAACTGTCAAATTAGTATCTGTTGGGACAAAATATAATGCACCTCTGCCCTTTCTGACAGAAAGTAGAGATCCAAATAACTTAGTTCGCTTAGGATGTATTCACACCCATCCAGGGGGAAATTCTCTTCTAAGTGGAGAGGACTATTCTCTACTTACCAATTTTAAATTAGACTACATCTGCGCTATAGCAAGTGGTAATTCTACAATTGAGGCGTCATTAGCTCTCTTAAAGAGCCCTGAAAATGTTGATAATACTTTTATTGAATATAAGGAAATTGATGAAGAGGATTTATTTGAAATTAAATATCTAGATATTATTGCTGAGCTTGAGAAAAACAGAAAGAAAGCTATATTTTCTGAAGATCCTAATAAAAAAGAAACAGCTGTTTTATACATTCCTTACAACAATTTATCCTCAGAAGAGCTTTATGAAAAAACAGAAGAGTTTAAAAAATTAGCCACATCTGCAGGGTTAGTAGTTCTAGAGGTTTTCACTCAAAATGTAAGGAATTCTAAGAGTGTTATCGGAAAAGGAAAAACAGAGGAACTTTTTTCTTATATAAACCAAAATCAAGCTGATTGTCTTCTTATAGACTCCTCTATATCACCATCTCTGGAAAAGAACCTATCAGATTCCTTAAATATTAAAATAATAGACAGAACTAATTTGATTCTTGATATTTTTGCCCAAAGAGCAAAAAGCAGGGAAGGTAAACTCCAGGTAGAATTAGCCCAGTTAAAATATCTTCTTCCCAGGATTATGGGACAAGGTTTGGCGCTTTCTAAACTTGGTGGTGGGATTGGGACAAGAGGACCTGGAGAAACTAAACTGGAAACTGATAGAAGGCATATAAGAACAAGAATAGAAAATTTAGAACATCAATTAAAATCTGTGAAAAAAAGAAGAAATATCCAGAAGCAAAATAGAATAAAACAAGAGCTACCCCTGGTTTCCCTTGTTGGTTATACAAATTCAGGTAAATCCACTTTGCTTAATACTTTAAGTAGTGACAATATTTATGTAGAAGATTTGCTTTTTGCAACCCTTGATACTACTACTAGGGGAATTATTTTTAAAGAATCCCAAAACAAAGTACTTCTTACTGACACAGTTGGATTTATCAGTGATATCCCTCATCAACTGGTTTCTGCTTTTAAGTCGACCTTAGAGGAAGTTGTAGAAGCTGATTTATTATTACACGTCGTTGATATAAGTAATCCTAATTGGTCAAATCAATTAAAAGTTGTAAATAAGGTCTTAGATGAGTTAAATGCTCTTGATAAAAACATGATTTATGTTTTTAATAAAATTGATGCTAGCAATAAAGAAGACTTGCATGTCACACCGGATAGAGATTATTTTATGATTTCTGCTAAAACAGGAGAAGGAATTTCTGAACTTCTTAAAGGGATTGAAGATATCTTTTATACTAAAGTAAACTTGAAAATCTTAATCCCTTATTCTGATTCAAAAACTCTTGCTTTAGCTCATAAATATGGTGATATAAAAGAAACTGAACATCTTAATGAAGGTACTTTACTGAATCTAGACCTAGATCAAAGAAAAACTTCATTATTTTTAAACTATATAAAATAGTTTTAACCCCCATGCACTAACTTAGTAACTACTTTAGGCTGATCCAATTCAATAATAATTGGTGTCAGCCTTTTTATTTCTTCTAGATCCCAATTTGTTTCCTTTTTCAATTCTTCATAAGCTCCTTCAATATTTTTAGCTAATACAACAATTTCCGCATACATATATCCATTACGGTAGATGTTAGGCTCTCCTAGTTGGGACCAACTTGCCTGAAACTTGTTATGTCTAAATAGAAATATTTTCATTTTTTCTCGTCCTTTCTCATAATTCTAGACACACGGAAAATATATTTTGTTAAAGCAAAAGCTGCTAAAAGAGCTAAGGGTACAAAAATCCAAACATTGTTTATTATTCCAGGTCTTTCAATAACTAAGCCTGTTACAATAAAATTAGTCGATAAGATAATAAAAGTGAGAAGTTCATTTTTATTCATAATACACCTCCAGTACAACTACTTACCACTTTATCTCTTTTGTTAAAATTATTAGAGATAAATTTTCTTTGATATTCCAAGACTATTGTCTTATAATAAAACATGATATTTTTTACTAGCAGAAGGGGTTTTCGCTTTGATTAATAGAATAAACAATCCAGATTTAGAACTACAAAAACAAAAAACAATAAATTACCTCATCGGCGAGATAATAAAATATGCCACGAATTTAGAACCTTTAGATATTTCCATGGATAAAATGGTTGATATGCTTACAGGTATCTTGGGTCTTTCCGCTATTACTATACACTTCAATGATACTTTTAATAATAGAATATACTGCCGAAGCATTGAGGATAATGGAGTTACAGCTTCTTGTTCTTATTTCAAAAAACCAAAAGCTACTAATTCTATCAAGGTTATAACAACAGATACAGATTCAACTCTTTATGTACCCTTAAGGGAACATACTGAGAATAATGATATTGGTTATATTTATGTTAGAAGCAACAACTCAGAGTTCTTTGACTCTTCTATTATTTCTTTTTTTGAAATTTTAGCTATTCAAATACCAATAATTATTTCTAATGCTTTACTTTTTGAAAAAATGAAACATGACTCCATTAAAGATATACTTACAAATAGTTATAATAGGAAGCACCTAACTTATACTTTAAACAAAATAGCACGGGAAAAAACCCAAAGCTCCCTAGCCTTTTTTGACTTGGATAATTTTAAATTTATTAATGATACTTTCGGTCATTCTACAGGGGATCGAATTCTTTTAGATATATCTGAAATTGCCATATCTTATTGTAAGAAGTACAATGGGCAACTTTTTCGTTATGGGGGAGATGAATTTATTATGCTCCTTTATAATGCTACTCTTAATAAAACAGAAGAAATTTTTAACTTATTAAGAAAAGATATAATGGTACACCTTTCTTCTAATTTAGAATTAGATATTAAACAAACTATCACAATAGGTCTTTCTAATTATCCCGAAACTGTTGAAAATCCCCAATGTCTTTTAAATGCAGCGGATTCTGCCTTAATAAAGGGAAAGCTTAAACAAAAAAATGCCTTATATATTGGGTATGAAAAGAACACCAAAGAAAATTAATTCGGTGTTCTTTTTTTTAATTTATTTTTCTTTTTTCCATGAATCTCTCAAAGATACGATTCTATTAAATACAGGCTTATCCTTTGTAGATAATTTTGAATCTAAACAAAAATATCCCTGTCGTAAAAACTGGAATTTTTCATCTTCCTTAGCTTGAGTTAAAGATCTTTCAATTAAAGCATTTTTAATAATTAAGGAATCTTTATTAACATTTTTCATAAAGTCATCATTATTTTTTTCATCATCAATAAGATGACTATAGAGCCTAACTTCTGCCTCCACCATTTCCTCGGCAGAAAGCCAATGAAGGACACCCTTTACTTTCTTACCACTAGTATCTTCTCCGCTCTTAGTCTCAGGATCGTAGGTACAGTAGATTTCAAGAATATTACCTGCTTCATCTTTTTTTATTTCTTCACATTTAATAATATAGGCATGTTTAAGCCTAACTTCTTTACCAGGAGCTAAACGGAAATATTTTCTTGCTGGAAACTCCATAAAATCTTCTTTTTCAATATAGATCTCTCGGGAAAAAAGAATTTCTCTCTTTCCTTCCTTTTCATCATGGGGATTATTCTCCGCTAATAAAACTTCGGTTTTACCTTCAGGATAATTAGTGATAATAATTTTTATTGGGTCAATAACAGCCATCCTTCTAAGAGATTTTCCATCAAGATCCCTTCTTACAAAAAAATCAAACATAGCTGAATCTACTAAACTATTTGCCTTTGCTACTCCTATTTCATCACTAAAATCTCTTATTGCTTGTGGGGTTATTCCTCTTCTTCTTAATCCAGAAATAGTCGGCATTCTAGGATCATCCCAACCCTCCACAATGTTTTCATCCACTAATCTCTTAAGAAATCTTTTACTCATAACAGTATTTGTCATATTTAATCTTGCAAATTCTATTTGTCTTGGTTTACAAGGTGTATCTGCTTTTTCTATAACCCACTCATAAAGAGGTCGATGATCTTCAAATTCAAGAGTGCAAATTGAATGAGTAATACACTCATGGGCATCCTCCAATGGATGTGCAAAATCATACATGGGATAGATGCACCAATCATTTCCTGTTCTATGATGCTCAGCTCTTAGTATTCTGTAAAGAATTGGGTCCCTCATGTTAATATTAGAGCTTGCCATATCTATTTTACCCCTAAGAACCTTAGCTCCGTCAGGGTAAACTCCCTCTCTCATCTTTGCAAATAATTCTAAATTTTCTTCGACGCTCCGGTCTCTATAGGGACTATTTTTCCCCGGTTCAGTTAGTGTACCCCTATATTCTCTTATTTCCTCTGGTGAAAGATCATCTACATAGGCGTCCCCTGATTTAATAATCTTAACTGCATATTCATACATTTCCTCGAAAATATCTGAAGCATAATATTCTCTATCTTCCCAATCAAAACCCAACCATTTTACATCTTCTTTTATTGCTTGAACATATTCATCTTCTTCTTTAATGGGATTGGTATCATCAAAACGAAGGTTACATAGCCCTTTATATTTTTCAGCAGTAGTAAAGTTTAAAATTATTGATTTTGCGTGGCCTATATGTAAATATCCATTGGGCTCTGGAGGGAACCTAGTATGAACTTTTTCATATCTTCCTTCTTTTAAATCTTTATTAATTTGCACTTCTATAAAATTAGAAGGGCTATTTTCCATTGCTTCCTTTGACATAAAAAAACCTCCTCGTAAATTCCATATATATTACTATCATATTCTATCAGTATATTGAAAATTCGCAAATAGGGGTATATAAAATTTCAATGGAGGTTTACAATGACCAATATATTTAAGAAAATTTTTCGATTTTTAAAATTATTAACTAGAAGATTTATAAAAAATGATATTCCTGGGACAAGTGCACAGCTTTCTTACTATTTAATTATGGCCTTTTTCCCTTTTGTTATATTTTTAATAACTACTCTTTCATACTCAAGCCTCTTTGAGTTTTCCTTACCAGACTTATTAACAAGAATACTTCCTGCTAGTTCAGCAGACTTTCTAATAAAGGTAATTAATGACCTTTTAGAAGCAAGAAGTGGTTCTTTACTTTCAATAAGTATGATAACAACAATATTTTTTGCCTCTAAAGGGGTTAAAGGAATAATAGCGGGAGTTAATAAATCCTTTCTTGTAGTAGAAAATAGGAGTTTTTTTAAAAAAGCCGCTCTTTCTTTTGTTTTCACAATTTTATTTGTTTTATCAATAAATTTCTTGTTTATATTTATTATTATGGGACAAGTATTAACTGATGCTTTAATTTCTTTCTTGGGACTTTCTAACTTTTCAGTCCAACTTTGGAGTATTGTTAGAATAGGTATAACGGTAAGCTTTATTTTCTTGGTTATTTCTTTTATATATATTTACTTTCCCAATTTAAAGCCTCGTTTAAAATTTAAAGATGTTATTTATGGAAGTCTCTTTTCTACTTTTTTATGGTTAGCAGGCTCACTTTTATTTGCTTTTTATGTAAATAACTTTTCTAACTATACTTTGATCTATGGGAGTATAACAGGTATAATAGTTTTTTTACTCTGGCTCTTCCTATCTAGCATAATTTTGCTGACTGGAGCCGAAATAAACGCATTACTAAAAACTATGAATAACAGGTGATTATATGTTAGATAATTTTATTACTAATTATAGCTTTATTTATGTTATTAACTTTTTTTTAGCTATGATTGTTATTTTTCTGGAAAGAAAAAATCCTTCAGCTACTTTAGCTTGGCTTTTACTACTTTTATTTGCTCCAGGTCTTGGATTTTTATTCTATATAGTTTTTTCTCAAAATCTTACCCGGAGAAAAGTTTTTAAGCTAAAGATTACAGAAAGTAAGATTCAGGAGAAAGCAATAAATAAACAACTAAAGGCAATTGACGAAGATAGCTTCCTTTACTCTAAGGAAAAATTTAGTTGTTATAAATCTATGATTAGAATGAACCTCATAAGTAGTTCAGCTTATTTCTCTCAGGATAATGATGTGCAAATTTTTTCGGATGGAATGAATAAATTCCATGACCTTTATAATGAGATAGAAAAAGCTAAGGATCATATCCATATCATGTACTATATTTTCAGAAAAGATGCTTTAGGAGAAAAAATTTTAAAAGCTTTAAAAAAGAAATCTGAAGAAGGTGTTCAAGTAAGACTTCTAATTGATTCTGTTGGCAGTAGAGAGCTTGATGAAAAATATTTAGATACTTTTGTAAATGAAAATTTTAAATATGCTTACTTTTTTAAGGCAAAATTTAAAATGCTTAATTTGAAATTGAATTATCGTAATCATCGTAAAATTGCTGTAATTGATGGGCAAATAGGTTATCTAGGAGGATTTAATTTAGGTAATGAATACTTAGGTAAAGATGACCGCTTTGGATATTGGAGAGATACTCATTTAAAAATAAGAGGGTCTAGTGTTCATAGTATGCAGATTAGGTTTTTGTTAGATTGGAGAAATGCTTCTAGGGAAGATATCACAATTGCTGATTGGTTCTTACCAGAACCTAAAATTATCGGAGACACAGGAATACAAATAGTTTCTAGTGGACCTGATTCTAAAGAAGAACAAATAAAACAAGGTTATATAAAAATGATTAACCTAGCAGAAGAATCAATTCAAATACAAACACCTTACTTTATTCCTGACGAAAGTATAATGGAAGCTTTAAAAATTGCAATATCTTCCGGGGTAGAAGTTAGTTTAATGATTCCAAATAAACCTGACCATCCTTTTGTATATTGGGCTACTTATTCATATGCTGGAGAATTACTCAGAGCAGGAGGAAGAGTGTATACTTACGAACAGGGTTTTCTTCACGCTAAAGCAATAGTGGTGGATGAAAAAATCGCATCTGTTGGCACTGCAAATTTTGATATGCGTAGTTTTAAATTGAATTTCGAGGTTAATGCCTTTATCTATTCTGATGGAATAGCTAAAAAACTATCTGAAGATTTTAAAAATGATGTTATGCTATCTAACGAACTAACAAGGGATCGATATTACGATCGCACTACCAGTATTAAATTTAAAGAGTCTATAGCTCGTTTATTATCACCTATATTATAAAAATAAGACCCTGTAAGGGTCTATTTTTTTTCAAAATAACTATTTACTAATTCTTCAGTAATATCTTTTGCTTCCTTATATTTCCAGTTAGCTTCATTTTTATCAACTAATACACTTCTTAAGCCTTCATAAAAATCAGGATTATCCATAAAATTAAGAGCTAAGATAAGTTCTTGTTCAAAACATTCTTCAATACTTAAGTTCTGACTTCTTTCTAATTGTTGGAAAATTATATATTGAGATAAAAGAGATTTTTTTCTCATATCTAAGAATATATCTTTTGCCCAAGTATCCCCCTTCTCCATCCCTTCCTTTAGGTTGGAAAATATTGTTTCCATGGAATCGCCAGTAAAATAAAGTTTTATCTTATCTTTATTTTTTTCTAAATAAGATTTTTGAATTGTTTTTTTGTATTTATTTATTATTTTTTTTATCTCTTTTTCTATATTATCTTCTTTTATAGCTGACAGTTCCTCTATTATTTTTTCAATATCTTCTTTAAATATTTTCTCCTCAGCATACCCTAGATAAAGAACATCATCACCAGATAAAACTCTTCCAGTTAAGCCAACATATCTTCCCATTTCCTTGGGTATCTGATTTAAAAAATAACTTCCTCCTACATCTGAAAAAAAACCTATATTAACTTCAGGCATTGCCCATTTTGTAGTTTCTGTTACTAGCCTATAGTCTGCACCATAGGCTAGACCAACCCCTCCACCCATAACAATACCATCTAAAAAAGCTATTATGGGTTTTGGGTAATTAATTATCTTTAAATCCATCTCATATTCTAAAGAGAAAAATTTCCTTCCTATCTCTAAGGCTTGATCCTTGTAATCATAATAAATCTTCATATCTCCACCAGCACAAAAGCCTCTACTTCCCATTCCGTACATTAAGATGAAAAAAATTCCTTTATCCTTTTCCCATTCTTCTAATTTGTTATCAATATCTTGAATCATTTCATAGGTTAGAGAGTTAATCTTCTCTGGTCTATTTAAAATAATATGTCCTGCTTTATTTTCTTTTTTAAAAATTACATTCTTCACTAAAATCCTCCTTTTATATCATCTTTTGAAGTTTTTTTATGTTTTTCCCATAGGGTGGATATCTTAAATCAAAATCCGGTTTAAAGCTTTTATTTAAAATGCTTTTTTTGTGGCTAAAAGTTTCAAAAGAATATTTCCCATGGTAACTTCCCATGCCACTATCGCCAACTCCCCCAAAAGGCATCTCGTCACTAGCTAAGTGCAGTATTGTATCGTTAATGCAACCACCACCAAAAGATATTTCTTGCAATATAAAGTCAATATTTTTATCACTTTTTGTAAAAAGATACAAAGCTAGAGCTTTTGGGCGTTTTTTTATTTCTTCACTAATATGGGCTAAACTTTCAAATTCCATAATTGGTAAAAGAGGTCCAAATATTTCTTCTTTCATAATAGGATGATCCCAGTTTTTAATTTCCAGTAATGTAGGTTCCATATATTTTTCCTGTAAATCATAATTACCACCAAATAATACTTCCTCTTTGTTCAAAAAACCAACTAATCTTGATAAATGTTTTTCTGTGATAATTCTTCCATAATCTGGGCTTTTTTTAGGATACTCACCATAAAAATCCCGGATGCTTTTTATCATGTATTTAATAAGTTTTTTCTTTACACTTTTATGAACATAAAGATAATCAGGAGCAATACAAGTTTGCCCAGCATTAGTAAATTTACCCCAAACGATTCTCTTTGCTGCTATTTTTAAATCACTGTCTTTACAAACTATAGTTGGGCTTTTGCCACCTAATTCTAGGGTTATAGGAGTGAGATGTTCCGCTGCTGCCTTCATAACAATTTTTCCAACCTGAGTACTTCCTGTGAAAAATATATAGTCAAATTTAAGTTCTAGTAAAAAGGAAGTTTCTGGAACTCCACCTTGTATTATACTTACGTGTTCCTCTCTAAAAGTTTTTTTAATAATATTTTCAATTAGCTCAGAAGTATTAACAGAAAACTCGGAAGGTTTTACTAAAACAGTATTACCTGCAGCAATAGCCCCAACAAGAGGCAAGAAGGTTAATTGGAAAGGGTAATTCCAAGGAGATATGATCAAAACATGCCCGTAGGGTTCAGAATAAATTTCTCCCTTACTTTTAAAAGTAATAAGAGGAGTACTTACTTTTTTTGTTTCCATTAACTTTTTAAGGTTTTTTATAAAGAAATCTATTTCACCAATAACCATATTATATTCTGTTAAAAAAGATTCTTCAGAAGACTTACCTAAATCTTTATAAAGGGCTTGATATATTTCTTCCTCATTTTTTTTTATTGATTTTTTTAAGCTCTTCAAACTTTCGATTCTAAATTTATATTCTTTTCCTTCTCCTTTGCTAGCAAAAAGTCTTTGTTTTTCCACTAGTTTTTTTATATGATCCATGAAATTTCATCTCCTTTAAAAGAAAAATCTTAAGACAAAGGGAGCCAGTAAAGCGGTAAAAAACCCAGTTAAACCAATGGCTAGACCACTCATCCCACCTTGCACCTCTCCCATTTCAATAGCCTTAGTTGTCCCTAGGGCATGGGAAGATGTACCAATACTTATTCCTTGTGCTACTTTATCTGTTATCCTTGCAAATAATAGTATTTTCTCAGAAAGAACTGCTCCAATTATTCCTGTTACTACTATTGATATTACAGTAATTGAAGTAATTCCACCTAAAGATTCAGCCACTTCTATTCCAATGGGCATAGTAACGGATTTGGGTAAAAGAGAAGCTGTTAGTTCTTGATTAAAATTAAACAACTTACTTAAAAACCCAATAGATAGTAAAGCAAAAATAGAACCTGAAAACACTCCAATTATTATAGGTAACAAATTTTTTTTAAGTAAGTTTATTTGTCTATATAAGGGAACGGCTAGAACAACGGTGGCAGGACCTAGAAGGAAGTGAATAAAGTCTCCACCGACTTTATAGTTTTCATAAGGGATTTTGAAGATTAATAAGATTAAAACTATAGCTGATATCCCAGTTAGCAATGGATTGTTCAAAGCATAATTATACCTTTGCTTAAGAAAAACCATGACCCTATATACTACAAGAGTTAAAAATATTCCAAATACCGGGTTATTAGTTATCTCTATCATTTTTTATCACCCTTTGAGAAAATTGGACTATATATCCAGTAAAAACCATAATTAAAACTGTTGAAACAAAAACCACTATAATAAATTCTATTACTTTTCCCTGTAAAAGATTATAATGTTTCATTATCCCAACACCAGCAGGAATAAAAAGTACTGTTAAATTATTTAGTAAAAAATCACTTACTTTTTCTATATGATTTAATTTAATTATTCCTAAAAGCATTAAAAAAAACAAAAGCATCATTCCAATAACATTTCCCGGCAAAACTAAAGCAAAGAATTTATTTATAAATTCTCCTGTGAATAAAATTCCAAAAATTATTGATAATTCTTTTAATATATCCAATTTTTACTACTCCTATTTCTAATTAATTATATTTCTATTAATTCATATTCCTTATTTCCTAGGCCTATCTCATCGCCATAGTTTATTTGTATCTCCCCTAAAGTTTCTTTTCTTAATGTTTTAAATTTATCTGCTCCACCCTTGTTTATTAAATCCAAACTAGCTTTATCAATGGCCACAGGATCTGTTGAAGCTAGAATACCAATATCCGGAACTATTGAAGCATCACTCCAGGGAACACAATCGCAATCAGGAGTAATATTTAACAAGAAATTTAAATAAATTACTTTCCCCTTCTTATTTTTTACTGCAGAATAAGCATATTCTACCATTTTTTCTGTAAAATCTAATAACTCTTCTGACCAATTTAAAACTATAGCCTTAGTAGGGCAAACCGTCATACATTCACCACAACCCACACAGAGAAACTCATCAATTATGGCTTTTCTATTAACTAGAGTTATAGCATCTTCAGGGCATACCCTGACACAGTCCCCGCAGCCTATACATAAAGAGTGATCTGCAACAGGACGGGTTGAATGCTGCTCTTTTTTTCCTTTAGGATTTGTACAACCCATAGCTAGATTTTTAATAGCACCACCAAATCCTGCCATGCCATGTCCCTTAAAATGGGATAATACAACCATACTATCCGCTTCTTCAATAGTTCCAGCTATAAATGCTTTTTTAAAATGTTTTAGGTTAACTTCCACCTCTTTATAGTTTTCTCCCATTATTCCATCAGCAATCATTATAGGAGCGTTAACAGATGCATAGCTAAAACCATGTTTTAAGGCTGTTTCAAGGTGATCTACCCCATTCTTTCTACTACCTAGGTAAAGTGTGTTAGTATCAGTTAGGAAGGGTTTAGCACCAGTTTCCTTTAATAAATCCACTATTTGTCTAGCAAAGATGGGGTTAAGGAAAGTGTCATTACCCATTTCTCCAAAATGTAGCTTCACAGCTACTAAGTCTCTTTTTTCTGCAAAATCTTCTGTTACTACTTTTTTATACAATTTTTTAATCTTAGATATTTTATTTTCACTATGTCTCCTTGCCTTAATACTAGAAAAATAAACCTTACTTTTCATCATATTTTCTCCTTCTTTTTTGATTTATTAAATATCTTACCCAAAAACCGAAAGAAAAAAAACCCTCTGAAATTACCACCTTTGTTCATTTGTGTTTTCTTTGCTATTTTGAAACTAATAATAGAAAAAGCTCCTATAAAAATACCTTAAGGTTTTTTGTAGGAGCCTTTTTCATTAGATATTCATGTAATAATTTCTTTTATAATATCTTTTAATTCATTTATATCTACTACTTTACTATGCTTTATTTCTTTTTTATCAAGATCCTTTAACCCGGGGTGTACTGCCATCCCAGTATACTCAGACAAGTCTTCAAGAATTTGAAACTCATCTTTATTCTCAATTTCTTCTGCTCCTTTTAGAGCTTCATAAACACTTTTGTTAAACTTATAAGGATTTGCTGTAGCATCTGCAATAGTATAAGTTCCTTTATCTTTAGTCCTTGCTAGGTATTTTTCATAAACTTTGATCCCTACTGCTGTATGAGTATCTAAAAGATAATTATAGCTTTCAAAAAATGATTTTATAGTCTCTAAAGTTTCTTTTTCAGTAGCATAATCACCATAAAGTTCCCCTTGAATTTTTTCCAAATTTCTCATTCCTAGCTGAAAAAAGCCCATTTCTTGAAGGTCTCTCATTATTTCATTTATTAACTTATCATCTTTACCAGTAATCTCATAAATAAATCTTTCAAGATTACTAGATATTAAGATATCCATAGAAGGAGAGTTGGTCTCTATAAATCCTCTTTTAATATCATATTTTCCTGTATTTATAAAATCTGTAAGAATATTATTAATATTAGATGCACAAATCAATTTATTTATAGGAAGACCCATTCGCCCAGCATACCAAGCTGCAAAAATATTGCCAAAATTTCCTGTAGGAATAACAATATTTATTTTATCTCCTAAAGAAATTTCCTCTTTTCCTACTAAATCTGCATAAGCCTTGAAATAATATACAATCTGAGGTAGTAATCTACCCCAATTTATTGAATTGGCAGAAGATAATTCCGTATTTAATTCTAAAAGCTCTGCCTTATAATCCTCATCAGAGAATATTTCTTTTACCTTACTTTGGCAATCATCAAAATTACCCTTTACTGCCAATACATAGGTGTTGTCTCCGTCTGTAGTTGTCATTTGCAATTCTTGCACTTTACTTACTCTTTCATGAGGGTAAAGACAAATTATCTTTATTCCAGGAATATTTTTAAAACCTTCTAAGGCCGCTTTACCTGTATCTCCAGAAGTTGCAGCTAAAATAAGAAGGTCTTTTTTATATCCTAGTTTTTCCAAAGATTTTTTCATTAAATAAGGAAGCATCTGAAGGGCCATATCTTTAAATGCTGCTGTGGGACCATGCCACAACTCTAAGATTGATAATTTTTCTCTAATCTTCTTTAAAGGAGCGATATCCTCTGTCCCAAAAACTTCCTTATTATAAACTGTAGATGTTATCTTTGCTATTTCTTCAGAGCTAAATTCAGGTAAGAAAAGGTTAAATACTTTTTCAGCCATTTGAGCGTAAGAAAGATTAAGTACTTTATCTACATCCAATTTAGGAATTTCATCTGGGACAAAAAGCCCTCCTTTTGGAACCATACCTGTTTTTATAGCTTCAGCGGCTTCTACTTTTTTATGATTTCCTCTTGTACTTTGGTATAGCATCTTCTCTCCCCTTTGTAATATTTTTCTATTATTTACTAGTTACTTCTGTCCATATCTTATTATAAACTGAAATAAAATCTCCTGGATCTCTAAATATTTCACAATTATCTATTACTGATTGGTCTGGATAAGCTACATGACTATTAATAATCTCCTCGGGAAGTAATTCTAAAGCAGTTTCATTAGGTGTCGAATAACCAATATACTCAGAATTTCTTGCCGCAATTTCAGGATCTGTCATAAAATTAATAAACAAATGTGCTGCGTCAGGATTTTTTGCATTTTCCGGTATAACCATTCCATCTACCCAGAAATTACTTCCTTCTTTAGGAACAACATACTCAAAATGATCCCCACCTAAGATTACATCCATGGCATCTCCTGACCAAGCTACGGCAAGAGCTCCTTCTCCAGATAACATTTTATCTCTAATCTCATCAACAATATATGCTAATACAAGAGGCTTCTGCTTTATTAATTCAGATTTAGCTTCTTCTAGTTCCTCTTCATTTCTGGTATTCATTGAATAACCAAGTCTTTTAAGAGCCACAGCTAAAGAGTCTCTTTGAGAATCCATCATTAATATTTTATTGGCATACTTTTCATTCCATAAAATATCCCAGCTATCAACCTCATCATCTACCAAGTTAGTATTGTATAAAATACCAACTGTACCCCAGAAATATGGTACTGAATATTGATTATCAGTATCATAAATAAGATTTAAAAAGGTTGGAGATATATGTGAATAATTCGGTATTTTTGTAAAATCTAGGGGCTGTAGAAGTCCCTCTCCAGACATTTTTTCAATCATATAATCAGATGGAATAAGTACATCATAGGTTGATCCTCCGGATTTTACTTTTACATACATATCTTCATTTGTTGAAAATATTTCATAATTAACCTTAATTCCTGTTTCTTTTTCAAACTCATTTATTAAATCCAAATCAATGTATTCACCCCAGTTAAATACATTAAGAACCTCTTTCTTTTCTCCACCACATCCTGATAACATTAAAACGGTAGCAATAACTATTATTAAAAAAATCTTTTTTTTCAATTAACACCCTCCTCTTTTTTTCCAGTATTCATTCTCTTATTTATAATAAGAAGAAGAACTAACACTACTATGAATAAGATAGTTGACACTGCGTTTATTTTTGGGTTAATACCTCTTCGAGCCATTGAATAAATGGCTATAGGTAAGGTATTAACCCCTGAGCCTGTTGTAAAAAAACTAACTACGAAATCATCCAGAGACATGGTAAAAGCCAATAAGGCTCCGGTAAAAACTCCTGGCATAATTTGGGGCAGAATTACCTTCCTAATTGCTTGCCAAGGTGTTGCACCTAAATCAATGGCCGCTTCAAATAAATATTTATTTAGCTGACTAATTTTAGGTAGAACAGATAATACAACATAGGGAGTAGAAAAAGTTATATGAGCCAATAGTAGGGAAAAATATCCTAACTTTATCTTTGTAAAAATAAACAAAATCATAAGGGATATTCCAATTAAAATATCTGGGCTTACCACAGGAATATAGTTCAGATTCATAATTACCTTCTTCTTTAATCCTTTAATATTACTTAGACCTATAGCAGCAATAGTTCCCAATATAGTTGCTATGATCGTAGTTAAAATAGCAATAGTTACTGTATTATAAACTGCTTGTACTATTATTCTGTCATCCAAGAGTTCTAAGTACCATCTAAAACTAAAACCATCCCATTGTCCCCGATAACGAGAATTATTGAAAGAAAAAAAGATTAAGACGGCTATTGGAGCATATAGAAATAAGAATACTAGAAAGGCATAAATTCTGCTTACATATTTATTCATCAGAATATACTCCTTTCATCATCTTCTTTTTCAACTTTTCTTAAAATATAGACAAAAATTAAAATAAAACTCATCATAATTATCGAAAGGGCAGAACCAAAGTACCAATCATTAACTAGAAGAAATTGTTGCTCAATTAAATTACCAATCAGGGTAACTTTTCCTCCACCTAATAATCTTGAAATTGCAAAAGTAGATACAGCTGGCATAAAGGTCATTATAGCCCCTGATATCACTCCAGGAAGACTTAATGGAAAAATCACTTTCGTAAAAACACTTTTTTTATTTGCTCCTAAGTCCTCTGCAGCTTCTAAGAGATTTTTATCTATTTTTACTAGTACTGAGTAAATAGGAAAAACCATAAAAGGTAAGAAGTTGTAAACCATACCTAAGACAACTGCTGAAGAATTATAAATAAGATTTAATGGAGCAAAACCCAGCCTCTGCAAAAGAGTATTTATTAACCCTGTATTTTCAAGTATTGTCATCCAAGCATAAGTTCTAAGAAGAAAGTTCATCCACATGGGTATTACGAATAATAATACCCAAAAATTTCTTTTTTCTTCTTTCATATTGGAAATTATCCATGCCATTGGATAACCTACGAAAAGACAAATGATGGTTGAAATTAATGATAATTTTATAGATTTTACAAAAACCTGCACGTATATTGGGTCAAAAAATCTATGGTAATTATCCAATGTCAGCATAGAACCATCTTTTGTCGAAAAACTGTAAAACAAAACAAGAAAAAGAGGGATGAAGATGAAAATGAAGAGCCATATAATATATGGATATGCTAAGTAATTTTTTTTCATTATTATCCCAACCTTTTCATTACATGAAAACTTTCTGGCTCAATTTCTATAGAAACTTCTTGACCTGCTTCATACATTTTCGTGGAATGAACCATCCACTCAAAACCTTCAGTAGAAACATTCATTTCGTAATGAACCCCTTTAAATATTACAGAAGTTACAACTCCACTGATTTTTGTCTTTTCAGATATCTTGTTTAATATAATATCTTCAGGTCTGACAACAATATCCACTTCTTCATTGCGGGAAAAACCTTTATCAACACATTCAAATGTTTTATTATTAAATTCTAAAAGGTAATCTTCAATCATAACCCCTGGGAAAATATTTCCCTCACCAATAAAATCCGCCACAAATACATTACTTGGTTCATTATAAATATCTACAGGAGTACCGATTTGTTGAATAGTTCCCTGGTTCATTACTATTATTTTATCCGACATTGTTAGAGCTTCTTCTTGATCATGGGTAACATAAATAAAAGTAATACCAATTTCTTTCTGAATTTTTTTTAACTCTGTTTGCATCTCTTTTCTTAACTTTAAATCCAAAGCCCCTAGAGGTTCATCTAGGAGGAGTACTTCCGGTTCGTTAACTAAAGCTCTAGCTATAGCTACCCTTTGTTGTTGCCCCCCAGATAAAGAGGAAATTTTTCTATTTTCAAAGCCTTTTAAATTAACAATTTTCAAGGCATTATTTACTTTCTCTTTAATAACATCTTCACTTGTTTTCTTTATCCTTAAACCAAAGGCAATATTTTCACCTATATCCAAATGAGGAAAAAGAGCATAACTTTGGAAAACAGTATTTAATTTCCTTTTATGAGGAGCTAAATTATTAATTATTTCTCCAGAAAAAAGAAGGTCTCCTGAAGTTTGAGTTTCAAATCCTGCAATAATTCTTAAAGTTGTTGTTTTCCCACATCCTGACGGTCCAAGAAGTGTGAGAAATTCATTTTTTTCTACTTTAAAAGAGACATCTTTTAAAATATGGTCCTCCTCATAGTATTTATTAATATTTATAAGCTCGATTATGTTAGCCAAAATCAGCCCTCCTTATTTTTAGAAATATGGTGGTGTGGAGATCCAAAGTACTTTTGCTCCCGTCTTACCCTCGTTACTAATATAATTAATAGCATTAGTTTTATAGTAAAAACATTCTCCTTTTTTTACCTTAAACTTTTTTTTACCTACATAAACACTTACATTTCCAGAAAGAACATAACCAAATTTTTCTCCTTCATGAGGATTGTAAAGCTGACTAGAGCCGTTGGGCTTTAACTCCAAAAGAATTGGTTCCATTTGGTTCTTTTGAGAACTTGGAACTATCCAAGTTACGGTATTCATAAGTTCTTGATTTTCCTGAATAAAATAATCTTCTTTTGTGAATACTATTTTTTCTTCTTCCGCTTCATTAAAAAAGTCTTTTAGATTCGTGCCTAGGCACTCCATTATATCTACAAGAGTTGCCATTGATGGAGATGTAAGGTCCCGTTCTAGTTGAGAAATAAAACCTTTAGTCAGTTCACAGCGGTTGGCAAGTTCTTCCTGGGTCATTTCCTTTGTGGTTCTGAGTCTTCGTATTTTTTCTCCGATTTTCATAAGATCCCTCTTTCTAGTATTAAACAAAAAGTTTATTTGTACTAAACTTCCCTTTAAAATTATATTAATAAGGGTTTAGATTGTCAATAAGTCTAGACAAAAAAATGAGAAAAGAATTATCTTTTCTCATTTTTAGCGTTTTTTAAGCTTGAGCTATTTTTTTACCAAACTCAACAGCTTCTTCTTCTTTTTCCTTATTAGGGTTCCATAGGTTCCTAAATCCATCGTTAATTATTTCAAATCCTGCTGAAGTAAGGAGTTCATTTATCCTTTTAACGGCTTCACCGCTCCAACCATAGCAACCAAAAGCTGCCGCTTTTTTATTTTTAAATTTTCTTTCTTGCATCATATACATGAAGCCCGCTATTGTTGGTAGAAGGCTATTGTTTACAGTAGGTGATCCTATTATAACTTTTTTTGAAGAAAAAATTTCAGTTATAACATCATTTTGATCACTTTTAGCAAGATTAAATAATTTTATAACTACATCTGGATCTTCTAATTCAATACCTTCAGCAATTTTTTCTGCTAATCTTTTTGTTCCATTCCACATGGTATCATAGACTATTGTGATCTGATTTTCTTGATAATCATCACACCACTGAGCATATTTTTCTACTATTTGCATGGGATTGTCCCGCCAAATAATTCCATGTCCAGTTGCAATAATATCTATATTTAAATTAAGTTTGCCAATTTCATCTAATTTTCTTTTTAAAATAGGGCTATAGGAATTAAGAATATTAGCATAGTATTTTTTAGCTTCATTATAAAGAGTGCATTGATCTGCCAAGTCATTGAATAAGGCTTCATGAGCATAATGTTGTCCAAAAGCATCATTACTAAAGAGAATGTTGTCTCCTGTAAGATAGGTAGCCATACTATCAGGCCAATGGAGCATACTCATTTCTACGAAAATTAACTTTTTACCATTTCCAATATCCAAGGTGTCACCAGTTTTAACTACTTGGAAATTCCAGTCTTGATGATATTGTCCTTTTAAAGATTTTACCCCATTAGCTGTGCAGTAAATAGGTGTCTCTGGAATATGTTTCATAAGTTCTGGTAAAGAACCACTATGATCTACTTCGCCATGACTAGCTATTATATAGTCAATCTTTTTTAAATCGATCTCTTTAGATAAGTTCTCTACAAACTCTTTAGCAAAAGGAAGCCAAACCGTATCAACTAAAACATTTTTTTCTTCCTGAATTAAATATGAATTATATGTGGACCCATTATGAGTAGTCAGCTCATGACCATGAAAGGTTTGTAACTCCCAATCAATTTTTCCTACCCAATTAACATTGTTTTTAATAAGTTTTTTCATTCTAAATCCCTCCTTATTTAATATTTATATCCATCATATCAATATTTAAGTTTTTTATCTAGAATATTCTCTGCTTCCTCTATATTATCCGGTATTTCAAGATTATGCCCTCTACTCTTTAATCTTTGAAATAGTTCGGATAAAATTGGGGGCTCAAGATTTGCCTCCTTTAGAATTTGAGTTTCCGCAAAAACTTCCCTAGGTTTACCTTTTTTTACGATTTGCCCATTATTTAAAATATAAATCTTATCCGCAACTTCCGGTACTAGGTTAATATCATGAGTTGTCATAACTATGGTAATACCAAAGTCCTTATTAAGAAAGTTAATTATTCCCAGCATTTCTTTTTTCGATTCAGGATCAAGAGATTCAAAGGGTTCATCTAAAATCAATAATTCTGGAAACATTACAATAGCTCCTGCTAAAGCAACTTTTTTCTTTTGCCCTCCACTTAAGTAGTGAGGTATCTTTTCTAATAAATGTTCAATCTTTAAAATACGGGAAATCTTTAATACTTTTTCTCCTACTTCTTTTTCGCTTAATTTTGCGTTTCTCGGAACAAAAGCTATATCGTCATACACTCTAGGTCCTATTATTTGTTCATCAACATTTTGGAAAACTACCCCAATTTTTTTACGGATATTCTTAAATTCTTTAACTGGATTTAATCCCATTACTTCTACGCTTCCTTCTATTGGAGCTAAAAGACCTAAAATATGGGCAAGTAAAGTAGTTTTACCAGCTCCATTAGGTCCAAGGATTACAATTCTTTCTCCTTTTAGAACATCAAAATCCAAACCACATATTTTAACCTCTGTTTTATCAGGATAGATATGTTTTAAGCACTTTACTTTTATTATAGATTCCATGGTATTAACACCCCAATTATTAAAATAATCCCTATGACAATTAATATATAATCCTTCTTACCCTTAATAAGAATTATATTTCCTGATGGTAATTTACCATCATAACCCCTTAATGAATAAATTTTATACATCCTCTCGCTGGCTTCAAAAGAATGGATTATTAAAATGCCAATTATCCCAGCAATGTTTTTTATATTTTTGATAAAGTTAAATTGATGATATCCACCTTTTAATTTTATACTTTTTAGAATATTTTCCAACTTTCCTAAGAGGATAAAAAATGACCGATAAGTAAAAAAGAGAATATCCACAATAACAGAGGGGAATATAAGATTTAAAATAGAAAATACTTCTATATAAGGAGTGGTTAATATTAACCAAATCATAGAAAATGCTGATCCTATTGCTTTTAGCATAATAATTAATCCTTGGTTAGGAGTATCTTTTATTATAATAAGGGCAAAAAAAGTACTGAAAAATGCTGGATATAACAAAAGTTTTAGGGCTGTTTTAAAGGGGATTGCAGAGATTATTGATATAATTATGATTACTAATATCAAGAATACTATTTTTTCTAATTCCCGGGAAAACAGAAAGCCAAAGAGTAAAAGGGCTGCAAAAATCATTTTTGCAGCTGGTCCACATTTATGAATTTTTGTTGTTCCATTTATAGAAACATTATCAATATGAGCTAAATTCATAATACACCATCTCTATTCCGAAATAATATCAGGTCTTACCTTTTGAAAATATCTTATAATGAAAGCTGTAGCTACTGATTCAATAAATATACCTATAAGAACTATAGAAATTAATACACTAGCTTCACCAGAATGAAGATGAAAGGGCATTTCCCCCGATGTACCTAAGGCTGTAATAAATAACAAAATCATTGTAGAAACAGAAGCAGTTAAAGCTAGGCCCACAGAAATAAAAGTTCTAGCAAATATACCTATTTTATATAGTACTTTTCTAAATAAAAAAGAAGAAATTAAAACTTCAGAACCAATTATTAAGGTGTTTAAACCAATTATAGTAATACCACCATGACCAACTAGAGCTAGTATTAGATTAACAGAGAATACTGCTAAAAACCCAAGACTAGGACCTAAAAGAATAGATACTAAAGATGCAAGACTAAGATGAAGAGGTAAAATACCCAAGGGGATAGACATGGCTAAAAGCATTATAGCTGCTGCTATTCCTGTAAAAGGTATCTTTTTTTTAATTTCCTCAAGATCCATTTGTTTTGTAAGATAGAACAAGATAATAAAAGTTAGAATATATCCTGATACCCATATAAATGGTGATAAGACACCGTCGGGAATATGTAAATGACTCATTTTAAATCCTCCTTAAATGCGAATAGTTTGCATTTATCTTCATTAAGATTATCTTTTTCTCCTCTATTTGTCAATAAAAAAGGCTTTATCCATAATCAATCTCTTGAAAGAGGGATAAAACCTTTTATATTTCCTATATTACCATTGGTATAGTGGAACCAGCTTTTGGCATTGAATAAACTAGGCCCCCACTAATCTTTTCCTTGGCCATTTCTAATGCTTGGGTTAGATCTTTAGCTTTTTTAACCTGTAGAGTTTTCGCTTCTTCTTCAGTAATTCCATCACTAACAATTATCACTTCTGCTTTACTTAAACTTTGAGCCCAAAGGAAAGCTTTATGCGCACCTACTCTAAAAGGTAATTTAGCAAATTCCTCTAATACTTTTTCAGGAGTATCCCCTAAATTCATAGTTTCCACAAAAAGATCTGATCCTATTCCCTCTACACACTCTGCACAAAGAATAATAGTTCCACCTTTTTTTACCGCCAAGGCTGAATGTAAAAGTGCTTTTTGAGCTTGATACATATTGATATCCTTAGGATATCCACCAGCACTAGCAATTACTACATCAGCTTCTTGATTAATACTTACTTGAAGAGCTGATTTAGCAGCTTCAACACCAACTTTATGAGCTAAAAAAACATCTCCAAAAACTGCTTTTACAACTTCTTTTTTACTATTTAATACCACATTAAAAATAAAATCTAGTTCTACTATCCTACCGATTTCATCAATGTCAGCTCTTAATGGGTTACCTTCTATCACACCAAGGCTTGCCCCGGGCTTAGTCAACATGGCATGATTAGTATTAACTAAATCTACTCCTGCCATTCCAATACTTACTCCTTTTACACCACCACTAAATCCAGCAAATTGATGAGGATCAATTACCCCAAGAGAAATTTTTAAATCTGATTCAAAATATTCTTTATTAATGTGAATTGGTGTTCCTCTAGATGTTGTTCCTAAATCGATTAACTTCGAAGGATCAAAAGCATCATGGGATACTACTTTAAATCTTTTGCTAACTTCCTCACCTAATATTTCAGGCATTTCAGATTCACCACAAACTCTGTGAAGCCCTGTTCCAATCATTATTGTAATCTGCTCATCTTTTATTCCCATTGCATTCAACTTTTCCACTAAAGGTGGAATTAATAATTCATTAGGAACGGGTCTGGTCGCATCACTAGTTACGATACAAACTTTCCCTTTGCTTTCAAAACCTTCTAAAGATTTTCCAATAGGCTCATTTAGTGCTCGTAGGATTTCTTCTTCATTAGTAAAAGGAAGTTTTTCTTCAGAAATATTCAATTTTTTAAAGGGAAAATCTACTTCTTTTTCAATATAACCTTTACCATAGGGAATGCTTAATAAAGCCATTAATTAACTCCTCCTTCTTAAATAAATTCAGCTTTTCTTTTTTCTAAAAAAGCATTAATGCCTTCTGCAAAATTACCATCGTTAGCTAATTCTACTTGATATTCATATTCAAGGTCAAGAAAATCAGATAGTTCTGGATAATTAATTTTATTTACTAAATCTTTTGTTTTTCTTAAAGATTCTCCTGGTTTTGCAGCAAGTTTTAAAGCGAAGTTTTTAGTTTCTGTAGCTAATTCTTCCTCTTTAGCTAAAATATTTATTACCCCAAGATCATAAAGTTTTGTAGCTAAAATAACCTCTCCCAACATAGCTAATTCCATAGTTTTAGAGGGATTTAAAGCTTTACTTAAAAAGTAGGTTCCCCCCATATCAGGAATTAGACCAATATTTACAAAGGCTTGGACATACTTTGCTTTTTCTGAGGATACAATGAAATCGCAGCATAATGCTAAGTTGAAGCCTGCCCCTGCTGCTGCTCCATGAACACAAGCTATTACTGGTTTCCCTATATCTCTTATTCTCAAAGCTAAAATGTTAACTTTTTTAAGTAATGGTTTAAAAAAATCATTTATATCTTTCTCTAAATAGGTTTTCATACCTTGGATATCTCCTCCAGCAGAAAAACCTCTACCTAAACCTCTGATAATAATTACTTTACAATTCTCATCCTTTTCACATTCATCTAGAGCATCAATCATCTCTTCTAGAATCATTTCGTCAAAGGCGTTAAGATTCTCTGGTGAATTCATTCCTATATAAGTAATTTTCTCTTCTTTTTCAATTACTATTTTTGTGTATTCCATTTTTATTTCTCTCCTTTTTATATTATCTAATATTTTATCTTTGGCCATACCTTTAATTTGCATTCTAATAGCTTCATCTAAAATTCTTTTGAATTCTAGAGACTCCTCTAGACCTAATTCTAAAAGTTCCCTTCCCGTAAGCAAGGGTTTGAAATTTTTAGCTTTATTTATTATGTTCTTAGATTCTACTTCTTTTTCAAAATCTATTTTAAATTTAGTAAAATTCATCCAATAATTTGTATGTAAAGTAAGATGTTTATTTTCTTTCCTTATTAATTTTAGGAAGGTTTCTTCATAGTTAGCTTTTCCTTTAACAAATTCTATAATTGCATTTAAAGATTTTAGGCTCGTCAAAACAAAATCAATATCATTTTTGTTTTTTGTAAAGGTTTTTAGGATTCTTTTAGTTTTTTCTATATAATCTTGAACATTCCATTCATCTAAGAAAAGAATAAATAAAAATGTCCATTTTTCAGATATTTTCATTTCTTCATTAAAATAATCAATTATTCCATTTACATCTTTCTGCTTTTCCAAATTAGAATTTAGCAATTGGCTAAATTCTTCATGTCTTTTTAAAAAAACCTTTGCTTCTTGTAGAAAAAGTATACCTGAGATAATGTTTTTACCACTAAAAAGTTTTTCCATTTCCCAGCTGATTCTTTCTAGGGATAAGCTACTTATGTCCATTCTTTTACATAATTCCATGGTCTCAAAATCCACTGTAAAATCTAGCCTGGAAACAAATTGTCCTATCCTATAAACTCTTAAGGGATCTTCAATAAAAGTAGTGGAATTAACCACACGGATAACTTTTTTTTCTATATCCGAAAGAGCACCAAAATTATCTATTATTAGTTCTTTATTAAAGGAATACATTAGAGTATTCATCGTAAGGTCTCTTCTTTGCTGGGCCTCTTTAAAACTTAAAAAAGGATTAAGAGATATACTATAGTCCTTCCTAGTGATTCCCATCTTATTTTCTTTTCTGGGGAAGGAAAAATCATAAGGCTTATTTTCCATTTTTATAACACCAAAGTTTTTTCCTATTTCATTTATTTTGCCAAATTCACCTAATATTACCTTTATCCTATCTATAAACTCTAATAGATAAACTTCTTTCTCTTTTTTTACCAAAAAATTGTATTTTTTTTTGCTCTTGGAATTAGCATAAATCTCAAAATCAAATTCTTTAGGACTTATACCTAAAATTAGGTCTCTTAAGCTTCCTCCTACTAAAAAGAGTTCTCCTTCAGCCTCTTTGATTCTTTCAGCAATTAGTAAAATCTCTTGAGAGAAAAGCTTATTGCTAATCATCTTTCTCTGCCTTTTCCTGAATCTGTAACATTTATTAATGATGGAGGAAATGCTTTAAAGATTTTCTGGTTCTTTAAATATTCTTGATTAAATCTAATTGCCCAAGAATAAAGGACTGAAAGAGGTACTGAAAATGGTACTTTACTATTCCTATAATTCTCCAGATTGTCTAAGAAAAAAGCTTTTTCTTCATTATTTAACTCATCAGAAAAATAACCAAAGATATGAAACAACATATTTATTTTGGTTTTATAAGATGGGTTATTATTAAAGGCTTTTAAAAGATTTTTTTTATAATCTTTAAATATTTGTTCCACATTTTTTTTGTCATGATTTGCAATTATCCCACCTAAAATTTTTAATTGACTTTGATTATAGGTCATTAGCAAATACTTATTTCTCGAATGGAAATCTATTAAGTCCTTTATTTTCTTATTTGGTGCTAATCTTTGAAATTCGGCAATTACAAAGATTTTTGTCAAAAAATTTTCTCTTATAGTGAAATCACCTAATCTTGCCTCATCCTCTATAGGCAAGTTCTTATGATAGTTGAGTACTTTAGCACCGAAAATTCCTTTACCACTTTTACCAAGGGACATTACTTTTCCATGGGATTTATAGACCTTAACTTCTTTAATTCCGCAAGATGGAGATTTGCTTTTTAAAATTGCCCCATCTATTCCATCCGTATTTGCTTGCAAAAATTCTTGAGAAAAAGTAATCATTTTATCTGTAAAATCTTCCCCAGTATTTGATTTTACAAGACGTCTATCATCCTCGGATCCTATCAGTCGCAAACTTTCCCGTGGGCTTGGTAAACCAACAGCCATTTCGGGACAGACTGTTATGAAGTCTACATATTTTTTAAGATCTTCAACGATCTTCGAAGATATCATTGATCCATCATAGCGGCAGTGATCGAATTCAATACATTTACTAATTAAAATTTTAGGTCTAGCAAAATTATTCATAATATCATCCTTTTATATTTTATATAGTTCCAATGCTTTTAATCTCTGCTCCTTATGGTCCACAATAGGATAAGGATAATCCTTGCCAATAATAACCCCAACTTTTTCTTGCTCTATATCTGGCATTTTCCATGGTTCGTGAATATATTTAATTTGTATACTACTTAACTCCGGAACATATTTCTTTATGTAATTTCCCTCTGGGTCGAATTTTTGCGACTGGGTTATAGGATTAAAGATTCTAAAATAAGGCTGAGGGTCTGCTCCAGTAGAGGCAGACCATTGCCAACCTCCATTATTAAGTATAACATCTCCATCTAACAAGTGTTCCATAAAAAACTCTTCTCCCTTCTTCCAGTCAATGAGAAGATCTTTTGTGAGAAAGGATGCTGTTAGCATTCTTAGGCGATTATGCATTATTCCTTCTGTTAATAATTGTCTGATTCCTGCATCTACAAAAGGGTAACCCGTTTTACCTTCCTTCCATTTTTTAAAATATTCTTCATTGTTTTCCCAATAAATATCATTATATTTTTCCTTAAAAGAATTATTTAAAACATGGGGAAAGTAAAAATATAAATGATAATAAAAGTCTCTCCAGGCTAATTGCCGAATAAAAGCTTCCCTATTTAAATCAAGATCTTTTATTTTTAAAGAATAATTATAAAGGCTAAGGGGAGAAAGCATTCCTAAGCTTAAATACTTAGAGAACTTTGAGCTTCCATCTTTCCCTGGAAAATCCCTGTCATCAATATAATTTTTAATCTTTTGGTCAAAAAAACCCCTCATAATTTTGATATTTTTTTTCTCATCTTTAATATCTTTATTTTTATTATACAAAACCTTCTGCCATTTTCTATAGAAAGGAGTAAACACCACATAAGGAGAACCATCATCTTTAAGTACCTCCCCAGGAATTGTTAAAAGATAATCCTTATCAATAATATTCAAGGTTTCTTTTAGATTCTTAAAAAGATAATCTTCCTCTTCCTTTTCCCAGGGAAGATAAAGTTTTTGTATATAAACTTCACCTATAAATTTAGGAGGGATAATAGAATTTGCCTTATCAATAATCCCACCCTGAATTATCTTCATTTTTCCCTTCTTAGCTTCAATATCTCTTTTTAACTCAGCTAAGATTTTCTTTAGATTCTTTTTATAGAAGTCCCCTCTTTTTTCTTTGTCTAGATTTTCTTCATTCCAAAAGTAATAAAATGTAGCGTCTTCTATGAAATCAAAATGAATTCTTAGATCCTTACGGAGAATATAAATATTTTTTTTCTTGTTTTCCACCATCTATTATTCCTGCTTCTTTCTACTTTTTTCAAGATACATTCTTGCATCTGCTCTTTTAATCATTTTCTCTAAATTATCATTTATCTCCTCTCCAGAATTGGCAATACCAAAACTAAGAGTAATTGGAGCGTCTAGCCTTCTACTTATAATTTCCAAGTCTATTTTAATTCTATTTATTATAGAGGCTGGGGATTTATCTCCTTTTTCTCTTAAAACAATAAGAAACTCATCTCCACCATAGCGAATAAAGACATGGTCTTTTCTAATGTTTTTTTGAATAATTTCAGCCACTATTTTTATTGCCTCGTCTCCTTGAATATGCCCGTATCTATCATTGATATCTTTTAAATTATCTAGATCTAGAAAAATTAAACTTATATCTTCTTTGGTCATAATTCCATCCTCAAAGAAAATTTCTAAGAACTCCATACCTGCAGCTCTAGTCATTGCTCCTGTCATCGGATCTATCTTTGCTAGATATCTTAATCTTTTTTCATAAGCCTTTTTTTGAGTAATATCTTCTATTGTTGCGATAAACTTTTCTATTTCTCTATTATTAAATATAGGGTTGATTTTAACCCCCTGCCAGTAAGTTTCTTGGTTCTTTTTCTTGTTGTGAAGCTCCCCTTGCCATTCTTTCCCTTGGAGAATTGTTTCCCATAAATTTCTAAAAACTTCATTAGGAATTAATCCAGAACTTAAAAAGCTAGGGTTTTTACCAAGGACTTCTTCAGCTTGATAACCGCTCATATTAGTAAATTTTTTATTCACATATTCAATATTTCCATCGATATCCGTTACCATAATACTATTAGGAACATTATCAAGAAACTCCAGGTAACCTAAGTTTTCAATCATTTCTTTATTAGTTACTTGGGTGATTATTATAACTATATCTCCTTTTAGACTATCAGCAAAAGCTCCTTGATCTACTTTTATAATGGTATCCAAGAAATTACTGTCTTTTTTTATGATAGGTAGTTTAAAGTCTAATATAAAATTAATATCATTTTTAACAAAATCCTTAAATTCCTTTGCTACTCTAGGGGTAGTTAGACTGTTAAAATTTTTTCCAAAGATATCTTTCTTTTCCCATTTAAAATATTCTTGGAACTTACTGTTAAATCCCTTAATATGAAAATTTTTATCTAATATAATTATAGGAAGTGGTAAATTATAAAATTTTTCTACTTCATCTATAAACTCTTCTATACCTGTTTTTTTAATTTCAATTTTTTGGGCAAAAAACTTTTCAAAGTCTCCGAGTTTTATAGGTTTAGAGAATAGAAATCCTTGGACATATTTACAGCCTAATTGGTTTAGAAAATTATATTGTTTTAAATTTTCTACTCCTTCTGCTACTACATCAATTTCCAAATCTTTAGCAAGGGCTATTATATTTTTTACTAGGTATTCATCTGTTTTGTTTTCTAACAAACCACCTATAAAGGATCTGTCAATTTTAATTTCAGCAAAATTAACATGTTTCAATTTAGTCATAGAAGAACTCCCCGTACCAAAATCATCCATACTAAATCTAATTCCTATTTTATTTAATTTTTTTATTACTTCCTGTAAGTGTTCCCCTTCTTCAAAGATATAATTTTCTGTAACTTCCATCATGATTTTTTCTGCTTCTATTTCATATTTTGCTAATTTGTCTTTTACTATCTCAGGGAAATTATATTGTAGCAGCTGTTTACCTGAAATATTTATAGAGATAGGTATATTAATGTCTTTATATTCCCATCTCTTCTGAATCTTGCAAGCCTCATCTAAAACCCATTCCCCAATTTTTAAGATTAAATTGCTTTTTTCAGCGGTAGGGATAAATTCTATGGGTGTTATTAAGCCATGCTCTTTATGATTCCACCTTATAAGGGCTTCAGCTTTTATAATCTTTTCGGTATTTAAATCTAAGATAGGTTGAAGATAGAGCTCAAATTCTCCTCTTTCCAGGGATTCATATATTTCTGTTTCCAACTCATATTCTTTTTTAATTTCAGCTTCAAGATCAACTGAAAAAGATACTAGATTTACTTCCCCATTGAGCTTAGCTTTGTTTTTAGCAAGGGCAGCTTTTCTAATAAGCGTTTCTTTAGAGGAGCCATCCTCTGGATAAGAACTTATTCCAATATCAAGCTCTAGCCTATGCACAATATCATTAATTATAATTGGTTTTTTTAAAATTTTCATAAGATTCTTGGAAAACTCAACAGCTTCTTCTTTACTTTTACCTTGATGAATTATTATAAATTCATCATCCTTAAATCTTGTTAAAATAATATCTTCTGATTGGCCTAATTTCAGGATATAAAGATTTATTAGTTTTGCTACCTGAAACAACATTCTATCTCCTGCTTCATATCCATATATTTCATTTATAACTCTAAATTTTTTTATATCTATATAGATAAGTGAGAATCTTTCTTCCTTATTTACAAGGCTTTCTGTTTTCATTAGAAAGTAATTGTAATTATAAATGTCCGTCAAGCTATCTTTATAGGCTAGATCATTAAGTTTTCTCTCCATAACTATTTTATCTGTAACATCTACTCCCAGTAAAACAATTACATTTTCCTTTTTTCCTTCTAATAAAAAATAAAATTTTTCAAAATTTCTTATCTTATCTTTATTGTCCACAAAATAATTGATTTCTCTAAAGTAACCTTCCTTTTCAATTGTTTTTTTCTTTTCTATAAATTTCTCATACTGTTCTGTAGTAAAAAAGTTACTAACTTTTTTTCCAATCCATTCTTTACCCTTTAGATTGTCTTTTGTGAATTTATTTACAAACTTACATTGTCCTTTTAAGTCCATAATCATAATTATTCCAGGAAAGTTATCCACAAGATTACTAAATAATCCTATTTTCCCTAAAATTGAATCATAAAAAGAATCCGACGTGATTTTATCGGATTCACTATGTATTTCGAAAAGATTTACTAAAGGGGCAAGGGTTAATAAATCTCTTCTACTGTTATTTACTTCTGAGCATAGTTCTAGGTCAATTATGGAAAAGTTTTTCTTATGAAGGCTTTCTTTAAAAAAAGAATCAATATCTTTAATTAAAGTTTTTATCTTTTGATTTAAATTATCCATAATTATCACCAACCCTATTAAAATTAAGTTTTAAACTAAGCCCATAAATTCTTTTATATCCATAATGTTTTTATTATCTAATTCAAAAGTATATCTGGCTCCATCCTCCAGGAGAAGAACTATTTGTTTTAAATCAAGAATCTTATAAAGATCTTCAGCTAATTCAGGATTGTAAGCAGCTATTTGGGGAAAACCAAAAGCAAAAATTTCATCCTTTCCTTCTTTTTTTAAAATAATATGCAATTCTAATTCGTCCTCTGTTATCTCAGTATTAAATTCCAAAAGACCATCTCCTATTATATCTGGAGTCAGATCCTTAGAATATACCTGGAAATCCGGTTTTTCCGGAACATAAAAAAGATTGTATCTTTTTTTCATAATATATCACCTCCAATAGTTCTTACACAAATTTATTGTTCAATAAACCTATTTTGCAAGATAAATAATATTGAATTTTTCTTGAATTAAAGTTAAACTCAAGAAAGTAGTATTAATATATAGTGGGGGTATAATTATGTCGATTAGAGTAACAGGTAAAGAAGCTTTAAATGCTTTTGCTAGCATTGCATATCTCATTAATCAAACCACATCATCAGATATTGGAATTTCAATTATTGAAGGAGATACTTATCTTGAGTATGTACCCGCAGATAAATTAGATTTAGGAAGAAAGCCAGGAGATAAGCTTTCTGATAAAACTGTGGGTTATAGGTGTATGGCTCAAAATCGAAGGATTGTGGAAGAGGTAACAAAGGAAAAATCAGCTTATGGAAAGGCTTACGTTGCCAATGCATTCCCTGTTTTAGATGATAATCAAAAGGTTGTTGGGTGTATTGTCACAACAGAAACAAATGATGTGCAAGAATTTTTTAGGGATAAATCTTCTATTTTAAGAGAATCTTCTAATGAGGTTGCTCAAGCAATTCAAAACTTAGCTATGCAAGCAGAAAACTTAGCTGTTTCCGGAAAAAATCTTGATTCGCTCTCCCAAGAAACTCAAAAAAAGGTCCAAGAAACAGATAAAATTATTACTTTTATTAATGATATTGCTAAAAAAACTAACTTACTTGGCCTAAATGCTTCTATTGAAGCTTCTAGAGTTGGAGAAATCGGTAGAGGCTTTGGAGTAGTTGCAGAAGAAATACGAAAACTTGCTAATAATAGTTCAGAATCCGTTAAACATATTGAGACTGTTTTAAAAATTATGATTACGGCAATGAACCAAATAAAAGAACAAAGCAGTTCTATTGACAGGGCAACTCAAGAACAAGTAGCAATTACAGAAGAGATTTCTGCATCTATGGAAGAAATAGCTGCTATGGCAAATGAAATCCAAGATTTCACTGAAAATATAAGACATGATACAAAATAATACAATATATAAAAAACTCGGATACTCCGGGTTTTTTATATATTGATTTCAAAAGGAGGTCTTTATGGTTAATTCAAGCATTACTCTTCCCCTACCCATATTTATATCCTTTGTTTTTTCTCTTTCAATATTTTTTTATTTATTTACTTTCAAAGAAAAAAAAGCTCCCTTAAAAATTTACAATCACCTTTTTCTAACTTTTGTATTTTCAGGATTTTTTTTAATTTTCTCTGATAATATTCTTCCTACAAACTTTTTACTATCCTCTTCTTTCATTATATTTCTGGTTTTTTTAATATTTACATATAGAAAATATGGAGATAACCAAGATTTACTATATTTTATTTTAATTATTTTTTATACTTTAAATATCACTTTCTATTATTTGCTAATAAAACATAACTCCATCTTTATTAATTTCTCTTCAGGCAACATCACTTATTATCTAATCACCCTAGTTCTAGTATTCTTATTAGTTATTCATAAAAAAACAAAAACAGAAAATAATATAATTTTCTTTAGTTATGTTTTACTATTAACTTTTTATTTAATAAATATTTTTTATTCTGCTCTCTTAAATCCTTGGATAAATGTTGTTTTATTAATTTCTTTTTTCTCTCTTCATCTAATAAACTCATACCAGCAGGCTTATTCTCCTTTAATTAGAAGGATTAAAAAATTGAAAATACAGACAAATAGGCAAACAGCAGAATTGCCAGAACATATCCGACAACAATTTCAAATAATGGAACATAACAAAGCCAAACTTATGGACATGGCATATACGGACAAAATGACTGGTGTTTTTAACAAAGATAAAATAACTTCATTAATTAAAGATATGATAAGAGATTCAAGAGTTAATGTTTTTTCTATTATGATGTTTGATATTGATGACTTTAAAAAAATAAATGATAACTTAGGACATCTAGTTGGTGACGAATCTTTAATTGACATGGCAAAACTAGGAATGGAATCTATAAGAAAAAATGACTATATTGGAAGATATGGTGGAGATGAGTTTCTTATTATACTTTCTGGGCTTGATCCCTATGAAACAAAAGTTATTGCAGAAAGATTCCGCACAAAAATCGCCAGCAGGTCTAAGCCTAATTTTACGGTTTCTATTGGGGTGGCTTCTTATCCAGAAGATGGGAAAACTTTTAAAGAACTCATAGAAGCAGCAGATAAGGCTTTATATCTTTCTAAAAAAAGAGGTAAAAATAGGGTTTCTCATTTAAAGCTATATTGACAATCAGGGATATTTCTGTTAATATTTCATACATCAATTTAATATGCTACTTATCAAGAGCGGTAGAGGGACTGGCCCTATGAAACCCGGCAACCTGCAGTTATGCAAGGTGCTAACTCCAGAGGTATTATGCCAAAGATGAGATCTCAGGACTCCTCTTTGAGGAGTTTTTTTTTGAAGGGAAGAAATAAATGATAAAAATAACAGATATTAAAAAGACTTATAAATCTAAAGATGGAGATGTTCACGCTTTAGAGAATATTAATTTAAATATAGATCAGGGAGATATATACGGAATTATTGGTCCTAGTGGTGCTGGCAAATCTACTCTAATCAGAATAATTAACTTATTAGAAAAGCCTACCTCTGGCCAAATCTTAATTGATGGAATTGACCTTATGAAGCTATCAAAAAAAGAACTTCGTGAAGAGCGAAAAGAAGTTGGCATGATTTTTCAGAACTTTAATCTCATGAATAATTCTACTGTTAGCCAAAACATAGCCTTTCCAATGGTTATATCTCATATTGATAAAGATATAATAAAGGAACGTTTAGATGAATTATTAGATATAGTAGGATTAAAAGATAAAGAAAACATTTACCCTGCTAAATTATCTGGGGGACAAAAACAAAGAGTTGGTATAGCAAGAGCTTTAGCTAATAAACCCAAGATACTCCTTTGTGACGAGCCAACATCAGCCTTAGATCCCGTTACTACAAAATCTATTTTAGAACTTTTAAAAGATATAAATAATAAGTTAAATATAACTATAGTTCTTATAACCCATCAAATGGAAGTTATAAAAACTATTTGCAATAAAACTGCAGTAATCGAAAATGGTCTTATTGTTGAAGAAGGTTTGACACATGAAATTCTTTCCAATCCTTCCTCGGAAACTTTAAAAAGTTTTTTATCTTAAATAATGGAAGGAGAAAAAAATGGATTTTGAATTAGCCCGAATTATTTCCCTTATAATGCCTTCATTGTGGGAGACCATATATATGGTTATACTATCAACTGTTTTTTCTATTATATTAGGCCTACCCTTAGGCATGATCCTAGTTATTACAGAAAAAGGCCATATTTGGGAACATAAACCAATTAACAATGTTTTAGGTTACTTAGTAAATATATTTAGATCAATACCTTTTATAATATTAATCATTATTCTTTTTCCTTTAGCTCGAATCGTAGTAGGAACTTCTATTGGATCAACTGCAGCAATTGTTCCTCTTTCAATAGCAGCCTCTCCCTTTGTGGCAAGGATTGTTGAAACATCAATGAAAGAAATTGATTATGGAATAATTGAGGCTGCTTTAGCTCATGGTGCTTCTACTTTTCAAATTATATCTAAGGTAATGTTAAAAGAAGCTCTACCTTCACTTATTTTAGGTCTATCTCTTACTACCATTAATATCTTAGGATACTCAGCTATGGCTGGGGCTATTGGTGGAGGCGGTTTAGGAGATTTGGCTATCCGTTACGGGTACCAAAGATTCCAAACAGATATTTTAGTTGCCACAGTTATTATATTAATAATAATTGTTGAAATTATTCAAAGGTCTGGTAATTTATTTGCTAGACTTCTAGATAAAAGAATAAAAGAATAAATTAGGAGGCTGTAATAAATGAAAAAATTAATAAAAGTAGTTCTTGTTCTATCCCTTTTCTTTTTTCTCACAGGATGTGCTAAAACTCCTGCTGACAAAGAGGAATTAACAAAACTCGTTGTTGGTGCCACACCAGTACCTCACTCAGAAATTCTAAACGAAATCAAAGAAGATCTTAAAGCAAAAGGAATCCAACTTGAAATCAAAGAATTTACCGACTATATTACACCGAACACAGCACTAAAGGACAAACAGATTGATGCAAACTTTTTCCAACATCAACCTTACCTAGATTCATTTACTGAAGATTCTTACAAAGACCTAGTATCAGTAGCAGGGATTCACATTGAGCCAATGGCTGGCTATTCCACGAAAATAACTGCTTTAGATCAATTAACAGAGGGTGCAACTGTTGCTATTCCAAATGATAGCACAAATGAAGGACGAGCTTTAATTTTATTAGCTAATCAAGGTCTTATTACTTTAAAAGATCCAGCTAACTTAGCTGCTACACCAGTAGACATAGTTAATAACCCCAAAAAGCTTAAGTTTGCAGAGCTAGAAGCTGCGCAGCTACCAAGAGCTCTTGCTGATGTAGAGTTAGCTGTTATTAATACCAACTATGCTTTAGAAGCTAAATTAAACCCTATGGAAGATAACTTATTTATTGAAGATAACGAATCACCATATGTTAATATTTTAGTAGCTAGAGAAGATAACAAAGATAGCAAAGAGATTCAAGCTTTAATAGAAGCGCTTCAAAGCGATAAAGTTAAAGATTTCATTACTACAAAATATGAAGGTGCTGTAGTACCTGCATTTACAAAATAAATAAAAAAATAATTCCTTTTCATTTTTACTTTCTTTATAATTCTTTTTAAACTAGAATTATAATTAGTGAAATGAGGAGGAATTTTTTTATGGAAAAACATCTAAAAGAAATTAAAGAAGCTCAAGAAAGAATTAGTTCCGTTATCAAGAAAACACCCTTGATTTTCAGCGAACTTTATTCAGAAAAATCTGGCAATAAAGTTTATATTAAACCAGAGAATCTTCAAAAAACAGGCTCATTTAAGATCCGAGGGGCCTATAATAAAATAGCATCTCTTAGCCCTGAGCAAAGAGCTAAAGGCCTTACTACTGCGTCAGCGGGAAATCATGCTCAGGGAGTTGCTTATTCAGCTAAAAATTTAGAAGCTAAGGCTATAATAGTTATGCCCACACAAACTCCTTTTATTAAGGTGGAATCTACAAAAAGCTACGGGGCTGAAGTAGTACTTCATGGGAGTAGTTTTGATGATGCTTATGAAAAAGCTTTAGAAATTACTTTGAATAATGAGGGAACCTTTATTCATCCCTTTGATGATATGGAAGTTATTTACGGTCAAGGAACTATTGCTTTAGAAATAATAGATGAACTACCAAATGTTGACGCTATATTGGTTCCCATTGGTGGTGGAGGCTTGATATCTGGTATTGCTTTGGCTGCCAAAGCAATTAATCCTGCAATTAGAATTATAGGCGTAGAAGCAGAGGGTGCCCCTACTTTAACTCACTCCCTAAAAAACAGAGGGGTTACAGCATTAGATTTTGTTAATACTATTGCTGATGGAACAGCAGTTAAAAAAGCAGGTCGGAAAACTTTTGAAATTATAAGAGAATATGTTGATGACATCATACTAATTTCTGAAGAGGAACTCATGAATTCTTTTCTGACGATGCTTGAAAAGCATAAGCTAGTTTGTGAGCATTCTGGAGTACTTTCTTTAGCTGCAACTGAAAAGCTTAATTTTTATAATAAGAATATTATTTCTTTAATTTCCGGTGGAAATACTGATGTAGTAACAATTTCATCAATGATTAATAATGGGCTTGTTTCTTCAGGAAGATTATTTGGTTTCTCAGTAGAGTTACCCGACCGTCCTGGAGAACTGGTAAGAATTGCAGAAATACTAAGTAAATCCAACTCTAACGTAATAAAATTGGAACACAATCAATTTAAAGCTTTTAACCGAATTAATAACGTAGTATTGGAAGTTACTATTGAAACCTATGGTTTTGATCATATTAAAGCAATTAAAAATGAGTTAGAGAGCCAAGGCTACACTATAAAACAAATATACTAAAGTCACATTCACAATTAGTTTATAAATTAGTTAACTATGCCTTGTTAATTTTTCTTAAAATAATGGTATAATAATTATTGTAAGTAAATTTTAAAGGAGGAATTGTATATTATGAAACACAAAAAGTTAATACTCATTGCTGTTATCTTCTTAATTGCAGCTTTGGCAATCGGCTGTGGTGGAAAAAAAGAAGAACCAACACCAACCCCACCACCAGTTGAAGGAGATAAAACTCCAGTGGAAGAAGGCAATCTTCCTAAAGATCCAAAGGAATTTAAAGAAGCAGATGCAATTAAATTATTCCAATTATCTGCAGGTGTAAAAGAGTTCTCTTATGAAATGACTTCTACAAATAATAAAGTAGTTTCTAAGAGTAATGTATGGCAAAAAGGTAATAAAATGAAAGTTTCTAGTATTGTTGGAGGAATTGATAATGTTCTTATAATCGATGAAAATTTCACATATATTATCCTTGATGATAAGAAAGAAATTATTATAATGCCAGCTAATGAATACTACGAAGGAACAGTTGATAATTCTTCTACACCAACAGGTCAAGTTAACACTGAAGCTGAAAACATTAAGTATTTAGGTACAGAAGAGTACGCAGGTTTAACTACTCATGTTATACTTATTGAAGATGAAGATGCTACTGTAAAAGCATGGTTACATCCTGTATACGGCATTCCAATGAAAACAGAAAAAGACACGGACCAAGGGTTACTAACTCTTGAAATTACAAAGCTAAATATTGGTGAAGTTGCAGACTCAGAATTTGAACTTCCATCCGGTTATAAAGAAGTACCAGCTAAAGAATCAGAAATTAAAAAGTAAATCACAAGAATAAATCTCTATAGGTGCCCCCTGAAAATGGGGCACCTTTTTTACTTTAATTTTACCTGAAGATAAAAAAAAGGTGCCACATAAATATGTGACACCAATATATTTTTATTAAGTTATGTTTTATTCCGGCTTATAGAGGCCAGAATATTGGTGCAACGATCATTAATACAACATAAGATACTAATATTAAAG
>CAZXPJ010000005.1:0-18761 GCA_964642925.1 uncultured Eubacteriales bacterium
AAATCCCTGATTTGTTTTATGTTTTTTAAGGAAATTTCCTGAGCAAATTTCTGATCTTCAGACTCTACTGCACCATGAATAATTGCCCTTTTTAACATTTCTGTGGTCAAGTCCAATTCTTCTTTGAATTTTTCATCTTCTTCTTCTAGAAATTGATACATTTCTTCCATAGCAAAGGCTGTTGTACTTGCAGAAGCTATCCAGAAAAATCCTTCAGAAGTAAATAATTCAGGGTTTATATTAGTAAGATCCTTGTCAGAGAAATCAATCAACTGATCATATCTTGTTTTCAATTAGGCCACTTCCTTTATTTGAGTTATGCAAGAACTATACCCGAATCTTTAAATGCTTAAGCAAGATTCACAAATATTATAGTAATTGATATTAAAAGGAATGTAAACCGGATTTATTAAGTAAGTACTTTTGAGGTCTTAAGAAGTGCAAAAGATGCTGCGCTAACGGTACCAACAAATAAACCCATTATAAAACCAGATATTATTAAAACTGGCATATAGTAAAAAATCCTAAAATTTTCCAAAATTAAGGCGGCAGCGAAAAGTTGCCCTCCATTATGTACTACCCCTCCAATAAGACTTATTATCTGGATACTAAACAGTTCCTTCCCTTTATTATAGAGAAGATACATTACTAGTCCACTTAAGAGGCCACCTGAAATACTGAAAAAAAATCCTGCTAAATTACCAGCGAAAAGGCTGCCTAAAAAACAACGGGTTATAATAATTATCATGGTATCCTTCCAACCAAAGAAAACAATTCCATAAATTGTAACTATATTGGCTAATCCCAATTTTACACCTGGAAAGGCTATGGGAACTGGAATATAGCTTTCTAATATATGGAGAGATAAAGCCATAGATATTAATATGCCTAATCTTGTTATTCTTTTAGTATCAATTATTATCACCCCTTATTTCTTCTATATAGATTGCTGTTTTATAAGGTAGGCAGATTATACTTTCTCCTATTTGAGAAATCCAACCTGTGTTAACACAAATCTTATTTGGACAAGTAGATTCTGCCATTTTTATTTTTCCTTCTTCAGCTATTATCGTAAAATATTTATCTTTATTAATTTCTACTATTATATCTTTTTTCTCCATCTCGGCATATAATTCAATTGTTTTATACTCTTGTCCATTCATTTCAATTACAGCAAGAGTATTGGTCTCTTCCTCTGATTTCAAGAAATTAATTATGGCAAAAGAAAAAAGAAATATAAGAATTACTATTATGACTACCCTATCACCTTTTTTTAACCCCATCTAAAACCCTACTATCTATTCAATTCATATTCTTTTATTTCATATTTTTCATCTTTTATTAATATAAATTTTTCTTCTATTAGTCCAGATGTTAAGAAAATCTTATTATTCTTTGTTATAAATATACCCTCAGCTTTTCCATATTCTTCTAGAATCTCCATTCCTTTTTCTAAACCTACAGCAAATATCGCAGTGGAAAGGGCATCTGCATCTAGTGATTCATCAGCAATAATAGAAACACTTAATAGTTCATTATCAATTGGATATCCTGTTTGATGGTCGAAAATATGATGATAGATCTTCCCATCCTCTTCAAAGTATCTTTCATAAATACCAGAAGTTACCAAGCTTTGGTCTTCTAATTTTACAATTGCTACAAAGTCCCCTCTATCCATAAAAGGATCTTGAATACCAAAGGACCAAGGTTTATCTTCCTTGTTCTCTGTTGGTTTGGTTCCCAGGGCATAAACGTTTCCCCCTAGATTAATAATACCATGATCTATTCCATTTCTTTTTAAAATATCCCTACATTTATCAGCTGCATATCCTTTGGCAATAGCGCCAAAGTCAGCAATCATTCCCTTTTTATCCATTTGAATAGTGTTTTCTCCAAGGAACTTTATCCTCTTGTAATCTACTAAAGACAAAGCATGATTTAAATCTTTTTTAAGGGGTACTTTATTCTCTTGTCCTGGATGAATATTCCAAAGGCTAGCTACAGGTCCTATCGTTACATCAAAAGCACCCCCAGAAATTTCAGAAAAATAAATTGCTTTTTTTATTACATATATAAGTTCATCATCCAAAACTACAGGAGAACCCCCTATTATCTTTCCCCTAGTAAATTTATCTTCAAGAGCCTTTATCTCTTTAAAGACCTCTTGAAATATTTTTTCTGTCTTTTCTTTTTCTAATTCTTTTTTATCTCCATATAAATTAATTTCAACCACTGTGCCCATAAAAAATTTTGTTTGTCTTTCTGATATTACTTCCCCCTGAGATTTTTTTCCCAAAGGGAAATTAATTAACAAAAGGATTGAAATTATCCCAAATAAAATAATAGGTAAAAAACTATAAATTCTTTTCTTTTTTCCTGTTGTCATTTAAACCGCCCTAACGGAACAAAGAGGTGAAACCACAGGAATCCCTCTCTTATCAAAACTTAATTCAGCTTTTACACCATAAACTTCCTCTAACATTTCTTCTGTTATAACATCCTCTGCTTTACCCGAATCAAAATGAGCTCCTACTTCGTCTATAATCACTATATGATCCGCGTATCGACAAGCTAAATTAATATCGTGAAGGATCACAATTATATCCACATCTTTCTCCACTACTATCTTTTCAAGTAACTGACAAAGTTCTAGCTGTTTTTGCAAATCTAGGGAATTAACTGGCTCATCTAAAAGAATGAGTTTTGGCCCCCTAACTAAAGTTTGGGCTATAAAAACTAGTTTTTTCTGCCCTCCGCTTAGCTCACCAAAATTGCGAAATGCCAAATCTTTTATATTTAGAGCATCTAAAGTTTCCATTACTAGGTCCAAATCTTCATCGGACATCTTATAGCCAAGATCAGGAAGCCTACCTAATAAAACCATTTCAAATACTGTTAAGGTAGAAGTATCTAAATCCATTTGGGGAAGATAAGACATAAACTTTATTCGGTCTTCTAGCTTCATATCACTTAAGTTTTTATCACCATATAAGATTGTTCCCTCATACTTTAAAAGACCAAA
This sequence comes from uncultured Eubacteriales bacterium, assembly GCA_964642925.1. Lineage (GTDB taxonomy): Bacteria > Bacillota > Peptococcia > Peptococcales > SKKY01 > SKKY01. The sequence goes on from CAZXPJ010000005.1 coordinate 3,023, forward strand.
GATAGATTTTATTAAGGTTGATTTCCCGGCCCCATTAGGTCCAAGGACAACATTAAAGCCTTTTTTAAATTTCAGATTAACATTTTCAAATACTTGGTGCTTTTTCCTATTTCTTTTGTATGCGAAACTAAGATTATCTACTGTTAACATTACATCGTCCTCATTTTCGTAAAGATAATAGCTATAAAAAATGGTATTCCAATAACTGATGTTACCAAACCTATAGGAAGAATTACACCAGGAATTAAAAGCTTACTAGCTAAAAAAGCAACAGAGAGTACAAAAGATCCTATTAAGCCTGATAAAGGCATAAAGAAGCGTTGATCTTCCCCTACAAGCTGCCGGGCAATATGAGGAGCAATAAGACCTACAAAACCTATTGTTCCAACAAAACTTACTGCTACTGCTGACAAGAGGGAAGAAATTAATATGGCTAGTCTTCTAACTTTACCTGTATCCACACCAATACTCTTTGCCTTAGCATCATCCAATGTCATAGCTGTAAGTTTCCAAGCATTTTTAAATAAGACTAAAACACAAACTACTAAAACAATTAAAACTATATAAAATTTAGTCCAATTTGTTTTTAATAAACTACCAAAATTCCAAAAAATCAAGCTTTGCAATTGATCCTCATCAGCTATATATTGAAGAATCATAGTTAAAGCGTTAAATAAAAAATTTAAGGCAATACCAAATAAAATTATTGCAGTCTTTCCAATATGCTTTTGCAAGGAAAATAAATAAATAGCCCCAGCTACTATTAGGGCAAATACAAAGGCATTTACTGTTACTATTAAGGTTTCAGAGACCCTAAAAATACTAGCATTCAAAACTAAGCCCAGCGCAGCACCAAAAGATGCTGCAGCTGAGATTCCTAGGGTATAGGGACTGGCAATAGGATTTCTGAGAATCGTTTGAATCTCACAACCACCAATACCTAGGGAGGCACCAACTACTACCGCCATTAAAGCCATTGGTAGCCTAATATCCTTGATAATCATTGAGTTGTTTCCTGTCCCTTCCCCATTAAAAAGCACGCTTAAAATTTCTTTTATTGGGATGGAGGAAGAACCAGTAGAAATATTAAACAAAAACAGGGTAATCAGGGAAACAAAAAACAGAGTTATAATAATAATTCTGCTTTTTATTAACTTATTATATGAATTTCGGTTCTCACTAATCGCCTTTTTCTGACTACTTTCCATTTTTCGCATCTGCATCTATAAACCAAGTAGAAATATCACTATCTAGGATCATAAATTTATCGAAGAATTCATCTAAGATGGCTTCTGGATTTACATCAACAAACTCTTCTGGATAAAATAATTTTGCCATTTTTAATGTTGGATAAAAGGCATAAATTGATCTACTTGTAGAGTGAGCAAATTCATATACTTGACCATTTTTCACAGCATCTAAATTAGACCAGCCATTTCTTTTTAAAATATCAAAGGTTGGGTCTTTTTTAGTCTTTAATATGGAGAGCCAACCATCATTTATACCACTAAATATTAAGAAATCAGGATTTTGTTCTAAAACATATTCAGGATCTAGAGTATTACTAGCTCCTTTTGCTGCTACTGAACTTAATAATACTGGATCTGCAATATTCTTTCCTCCAGCTATTTTAATAGGAAGACCCCAACCGCCTTTACTAGTGGAGGTGGATCCAAATACTTCTGAATAACCGGATTTTTCATAATAAACAGTTGGTTGATTTTCTTTTTTTGCAAGATTTTTTGAAGCTATCAATTCAAACTGATCATCTATAAATGTAATAACCTCGTTAGCTTTTTCTTCTTCTTGGAATATTTTACCTAGGATTTTCATTGTATCTTGAACAGATGTTTCCAAATTCTTCCCTGGTACGTCTACAAGAATTATCTTTATTCCAGCACTTTCTAAAACATCTTCAACTTCTAGAGCATATTTATGTGCTCCCATAGCTGAGTTTGTAATTATAACTTCTGGCTCCATGGATAAAATCATTTCTAAATCAAAGGGTGAATTATGATCTGATATTTGACCCGCATGCTCCATATAATTTCCAACTACTGGAGTATAAAGCTCTGCATAGCTATTTAAACCATGTCCACCATCTTGACCAGAACCTACTAATAAATTAAAAGTATCTTCTCCCTTAAGGGGAATTATGTACTCTAAAACATCCATAGTACTTACCGCATACCTAGAAACTGGCAGAGAAATTTCTACTTCTCTTCCTTTAGCATCTTTAATCATAACTGTTCCTGTTTTTTCTGCTACCTCTGGTAATTTTGTTTTATCTATTGCAGGTAAAACATAGTCTCCCTTAACTTCTGCCACTTCTTTCAATCCAAAATTAGCAGTGTTTCCACCAGCTTTTTCTATGGATCCAGCCACACCTTTAATAATCGCGTCTACGGTAATAGTTGCTCCTGATATTCCATCCACATCTAATGATTGTTTCTCTATAATTAATTTAGGTATTTTATCAATTGCTAATGTTCCTATTCCCTCTGTTTCCGTATTTTCACCAACACTTATATCAACAATTTTGCCTTCATTATCTATTTTCGTAGTTATTTCAATCTTCCCGTGGTAAGCTTCTACTGATTCAGTATAAACCCCTTCTTTAAGAGTTTGTGCTTCTTTTTTGCCACAGCCATTTAATACTAAACCTAATGATAAGACTAATAAAAGTATTATTCCTGTTTTAAAAATTGATTTTGTATTTCTCATTATTCACCTGCTCCATTCTATTATTTTACTTTCCATAAAAGTGAACCAACTACTGAATTTAACTCCTCTACCACCTCCCCATTTACTGAGTTTTTTTCAAGGTACTTTAAAATTTCCTTTTTGTCAGACTCCTCTAGCTTATTTTTTATCATTAATTTCTTTGTATAACTTTCATAGGCCTCTTCAATACTATATGTAGTCTTCCTTGTTCTTTCTTGAAATTGTACTTCGGGATGATACCCTAAATTCCAAAGGACATTAAAGGCAAAATAGATCTTATCTTCGTTTACTCCTTTTTTACCTTGAGATTTATTTACCAAATTAAAGAGAGCATCTTCAATTTTAAAATCTCTTTTCACCCAAGCACTTAAATAACAATAACCTTTTGAAGCATCAATCATTTTAACTAATGTCTGGTAGTCGTGAATTGCAGGAGACATAGATGCAAAAACTAAATCAAATTTTTTTTCCCACTTATATTTTTCTAGGTCTATATCTACCCAATTTACTTTTTTTATTTCTACGTTAGTAAGATTTTCTTTTTTTGCTTTTTCCTCCACAATATCCAACATGTTTTGTGCAATATCTATTGTGGTAACACTCTTACTTATCTTACTCATAGGAATTGCATAAACCCCAGTTCCAGCTCCTATATCTAAAACTGATTTTTCTGATGTAATAATTTGTTTTTCTTTAAATTTTTCTACTAACTTAACTGCCTCAATATTCTTTTTACTTCCCTTGTCAAAGAAAGCCGCTCTGCTGTCCCAAAAATTTTCACAAGCCATAAAATCCATATTGCTTTCGTTATACCGGTCTGCCCAATAGGTCAATTCTCTTTTGTTTTCTTCACTTTTCAAACTATTTATCCTTCTTTCCATAATCAAGTAAATTACCACCAGCTTTTTCAATGGATGAGCCCACTGACTTAAGAATACCCGCTACTGTGATAGAGGCTCCAGCAACTCCATCAACATCCAAAGATTGTTGATTTTTTATTAATTCTGGCAGCCTGTCAATTGCTAGAGAACCAAGGCCTTCTGTTTCAGAGTTATCTCCAATTATGACATCTACTATTTCTCCGTCTTTATTAACCACGGTGGTTACCTCGAAAGTACCCTGATAACCCTCTACTACTTCAGTATAAACTCCTTCCTTTAGTAATCTTTTTTCTTCCTTTTTACTACAACTGATTGAGACAATAATTAATGAAAATAACAGTAATAATATTATCCCTATTTTGAACAGAGATTTTTTCTTAATCTTAGTCATTACTCACCAATCCTATCTTTTTATATAAAAAAAAGGCCTCTGGATTTATAATAAATCCAAGAGACCTTCCCATTCTGAAGTCTTCTTTCTAATTTGCTAACGGATAAACTATCCCCTTTATCGTCGGCTTTCTTTTTAAGGCAGGTCTCCTGGCTCACGATTCTTTCTCCTCCCAACCTTCCCAGAATAAAATATTCCAGTGGTATCTTGGGATTCGTCCTCGCATACAGTGGTGGGTCCGCGTCGTTTTATAACGATCTTCCCTATTCTCCTCAAAAAAGAGGCACCTTAAATTATGTATGATATTTAGTTTTAAAATCTATATTAAAGTAATATTAGCATAATTCTTTTTTTTTTGCAAAAGTTAAATGCAAAAAAATTAGTTTCAATATTAAAGTCTACGGGTATAATTAATTAAGAACAACAAAGAAGGGGGAAATAAATATGAAATTAAATTTAAAGGGTAAGAATGTTCAAATTACAGATGGTATTAAAGAATACGCTGAAAAAAGATTCCAGAAATTGGATAAATATTTTGATAAAGAATTTGAGGTTAACGCTACTTTATCCGTGGTGAAAGATATTCATAAGATCGATGTTACATTACCCTTATCAGGATTTGTAATTAAAGGGGAAGAAAAGACAAGAGATATGTATACTGCTATTGATAGTGTAGTAGACAAAATTGAAAGACAAATTAGAAAATACAAAACTAGAATAAACAGAAAAGGTAGATTAATCGATCCTAAGGATCAATACATTCCAGCGATAGATGAAAAAGATTTAGAAATGGAAATCCCTAAAATTGTTAAAACAAAGAGATTCCCAGTTAAACCAATGACTCAAGAAGAAGCAGTTTTGCAAATAGGGTTACTTGATCATAGTTTTTTTGTATTTCTTAATGGGGAAACAGATGAAGTTAATGTAATTTATAAGAGAAATGACGGTCAGTATGGCTTAATTGAGCCAGATCTTAAATAAAATAAGTTTATTTAGTACTAATAAATAAATAAAAATAAAAAAGGTTCCCTTTTTCTTGATGGTATGCTATACTTTTTCTTGTAGAAGTTTAAGACTTTTATTAGATTAATTTAAAGGTAGGTTTTTGAAGATGATGCAAGGTAAAGTAAAATGGTTTAACTCAGAAAAAGGTTTTGGTTTCATTGAAGTAGACGGCGGAGAAGATGTATTTGTACATTTTTCAGCAATTCAAACTGATGGATTTAAAACTCTTGAGGACGGTCAAGACGTTCAATTCGATATAGTACAAGGCGAAAAAGGCCCACAGGCTGCTAACGTAATCAAGTTATAATTTAAACTTATAACAAAAAATCAGCACTGATATGAAAATATCAGTGCTTTTTTCATGCTATTTTTTATCCTCAAAAAAAGGGGCCAGCTCTTAAAGCTGATCCCTTAAATATTTTATAATATTTTACTAAGGAAAGATTTGGTTCTTGCCTGTTGTGGATCATCAAACATTTCTTTAGGCAAGCCTTCCTCAACTATTACTCCCTCATCCATAAATACTAACCTGTCTCCAACTTCTCTAGCAAAGCCCATTTCATGAGTTACTACAATCATAGTCATTCCTTCATTAGCCAGGTCTTTCATTACTGCCAACACTTCTCCTACCATCTCTGGATCTAAAGCAGAGGTAGGTTCATCAAAAAGCATTATTCTTGGTTCCATAGCTAAAGCTCTAGCAATGGCCACTCTTTGTTGCTGTCCCCCAGATAAAGACTCTGGATAAACATCCTCTTTATCTGATAAACCAACCTTTTTTAATAATACCCTAGCTCTATTTGTAGCTTCTTCTTTGGTCATCCCTTTTACTTTTTTAGGGGCTAAAGAAACATTTTCTAAAGATGTTTTATGGGGAAAAAGATTAAAACGTTGAAATACCATTCCCACTTCTTCCCTAACTTTGTTAATATCCACCTTAGGATTTGTTATTTCATGTCCATTTACAATGATTTTCCCTGATGTGGGTACTTCTAGGTAATTTATGCACCTTAAAAGGGTACTTTTCCCTGATCCTGAAGGACCAATCACACAAACTACCTCTTTTTCTTTTACCTTAAGGTCAATTCCTTTTAAAACGGATAAATTACCAAAATCTTTATGAAGGTCAGTCACGTCTATCACTAATACTCAACCTCCTTTCAAGATAAGCAACCAATCTTGATATACTAAAGGTCATGATCAAATAAACAAAAGCGATGGCCAGATATACAGGAAAAGATGCAAAAGTTACCGCAATATATAACTGTCCTTGTCTTGTAAGTTCATGTACCCCGATAACTGAAAGTAGTGAGCTATCCTTTAAAAGAATAATAAACTCATTTCCCATAGGAGGAACAACCCTTTTAAAGGCTTGAGGTAATATGATACTTATCATGGCCTGGGATTTTGTCATTCCTAAAGATCGAGCTGCTTCCATCTGCCCTCTTTCAATAGATTGGATCCCTGCCCTAAATATCTCCGAAACATAAGCACCGCTATTTATACTACAGGCTATGGCCCCAGCAATTAAGGGAGCCATTCTAAATGTTTCTCCAGTTATTTCCCTTATTACACCAGGAATTCCGAAATAAATTAATAGAATTTGTATAAGTAGAGGGGTTCCTCTAATAAAATCTACATAAACAGCACTTACAAATCTAAAAAACTTATTGGAGGATATTTTCATAAGACTAAGAACAAGGCCAATTATGGTACCAAAGAAAACTGATACAGCGGTGATTTGAACAGTCAAAACTGCCCCTTTAATAAGAAGAGGCATTACCGCACTAATATGGCCATAGTATTTAATTAAAGTTTCCACTATATCTCCACCTTATTACAAAATAATAGCGTAACACTTATTATAAGTGCTACGCTATCAGGTTTTTTAGAAGTATTCCTGAGTCAGCTCTTCATAAAAGCCACTTTCCTTAAGCGCAGCAAGACCTGCGTTGATTTTAGCTACTAAATCTTTATCATCTTTACGAACTGCAAAACCGTAAGACTCACTTGTTAATGGATCTCCAACTATTCTAGCGTTTCCTGGTTGCTTAGCAATATAAGCAGATGTCACAGGAAGGTCATTAATAATAGCGTCAATGCCCCCATTTGAAAGTTCCATCATTACAATATCCACTGTATTATAAGTTTTTACTTCTCCAACTAGTCCCTGTTCAAATAGTTTCTCTGCTTCCATAGAGCCAGTAGAACCGATTTGTACTCCAACAGTTAATCCCTTAAGGTCCTCTACAGATTTTACATCCTGATTTGATTCTGCCACTGCAAGAGCTAAGCCAGCATTTATATATGCGTCTGAAAAAGCTACTTCTTCTTTTCTCTCTTCACTAATTGTCATACCAGAAGCAATAATATCTATTTGACCTGATTGAAGTGCTGGTATTAGACCATCAAATCCAATACTTTGAATTTCTACTTTAAACCCTTGGTCTTCTGCTATTTTCTTAATTAGATCGATATCAAAACCAATAATGTCGCCAGTTTTCTCATCTGTCATTTCAAATGGTGGAAATGTTGGTTCTGTTCCTACTATAAGTGTTTTTACTTCTGTTACTGGATCTTTTTTTGTACATCCTACAGAAAATACTAAAAGACCTACAAGCATTAATATTAATGCTGATTTAAATAATTTGTTCAATTTCTTACCTCCTAATGTATTATAAATATTCAATTGCAATAATAATTATACCTATGAGATACTATTTAATCAATATAAACTTAAACTTTTTTATCCCCAGGCACCTGTGTGAACATTCGTTCCCATTCTTAAAGTATGCTTCTATGTGGCTTTCAGAACTTCCCCTATAAGTCAATTATCTGTGGATAAAGTGGATAAATCTGAGGATAAGTGCCCTTATTGGGCTTTACCCTGTGTATAACTCTTTTTTTAAATCTTTTTTTTTATTTATTTTTTTTAGGACCAAGGAGTGTATTTTTCTTTTTAACCATTTTTATAATCGTTCTATTTCTTTCTTAACTTTAACTTTCTCCCTTTTCTCTTTTTAATAAAATAAAGATCTTTTCTACGGTTTTTTAATTGAGTCACGGTCCCATTAATTCTAGCCCTTCTTAATAACTCTAAATCCACATCCCCTATAATGATTGTTTCTATATTAGGATTACACTGGCCTACGATCCCATCTCTAGCAAAGGTAAAGTCTGAAGGGCTAAAAATTCCAGATTCTGCATATTGCACATCCATATTTTCCACATGAGTAAGATTCCCTACTGTACCACAAATTACTGTGTAAACTTGGTTTTCAATGGCTCTAGCTTGAGCACAATATCTTACCCTTAAATAACCCTGGCGGTCATCTGTACAGAAAGGAACAAAGATAATCTTAGCTCCCTTATCTGCTGCAATTCTACCTAACTCAGGGAATTGAATGTCATAACAAATCTGGATAGCTATTTTTCCACAGTCTGTATCAAAAACATTTACTTTATCTCCTGATTTTATTCCCCACCACATTTTTTCGTTAGGTGTTATATGAATTTTATATTGTTTTTCAATAGTTCCGTCTCTTCTAAATAAATAAGAAACATTGTAAATATCCTCTCCTTCTTCTTCAACAAAGTGAGATCCTCCAATGATATTAACATTATATTTAACTGCCAGTTCTACAAAAAGTTCAATATAGTCATCTGTGAATTCTGTAAGTTTCTGCACCTGGTGACTTGGTATCCACTCTCCTAAAAAGGAAAGAAGTTGTAATGTTAAATTTTCTGGGAAAACCACAAAATCAGATTTATAGGATGAGCTAACGTTTACGAAATATTCGCATTGCTGTGCAAAGTCATGAAAAGATGAAATCTTTTTTAACATATACTGAACAACACAAATTCTTACTGGATTAGATTTTATATAGTTTTGCTTTTTAGGAGCAGAATAATCTAAATTATTCCATTCCATTAAAGTAGCATATTTTAAAGATGCCTTATCATCTCCTAAATAATCCTTATTTATTCTTTTAACAACAAAGTCATTTTTTAATTGAAAAGACAATACAGGATCATAGATTTTATGGTCAATAACCTGTTTAACGTATTCCCTTGGTGTATATTCTTCTGAATATTTATGAAAATTTGGTATTCTGCCTCCAATAATAATACTTTCAAGATTAAATTCCCTAGCCAACTCTTTTCTTGCTTCATAAATACGGTGACCTATTTTAAGATCTCTATATTCAGGATGTACCATTACTTCAATACCATAAAGCTGTTTGCCATTTGGATCATGATTAGTTATATAGTAATTATCTGTAATTTCCTCAAAAGTATGTTGGTCATCATATTCCTCAAAATCTACGATTAAGCTAGAACTGGAACCAACAATTTCTCCATCATATTCCACACAAAGTTGACCCTGGGGGAATATTTTCAAATGACTTTCCAAGTGTTTTTTCTCCCAAGGAATCATATTAGGAAAACAAATTTTAGACATTTTTATAATATCATCAATATCTTTCTTTTGAATTTCTCTAACTATTATTTTTGTTTCAAATTTTGAAAAATTATTCTCTTCCATTTTTTTCACTCCTGTTAATAAACTGTTAATACTTTTTTTCTTCTAGGTGACACAAGGCTTTCCGCATCTTTTATTTTTGTCAATTTTCTGTGGATAAAGTGGATAAATCTGAGGATAAGTGGTCTTATGTGGCTTTTACCTGTGGATAAACACAAAAAGAGGCATAAGCCTCTTTTATGATAAATTTAATATTTTTTTTAAATTTTCTTCATTTTCTTTTTCTGCCAATTCTAGTTCCTGTATCCCATCTCCTGCCTCTTTTAAAGCATTGAGAAGTTCTTCAATTACTGGAGTTCTTAATTTTTCTTTTAAAGCTGAAATTGTAAATTCTTCTATTTTAAGACTTTTGGCGATATCACTTTTAGCTCTTTTTAAGAAGTCATTTCTTTCTGAGATTTCTTGAAAAATAATTTCTTTTTCCCCAGCAAGTTCTGTGAAAATATTAATTTCTTTTTGACTTTTTATTTGACTTTGCTTTTTTACTAAAATTGTAATTTCCCGGTATGAATCTCTTTGGGCTAAGTAATTATCAGCAATCTTTTTAAGAAGAGGCTCATAAATTTTCTCTATTTCTAGCAAATTTCATCTCAGCCTTTCAAAATAAATTTTAAAGTGCTTGTTTAACCTGATCACGCTCTTCTCGTGCCAATTCCCCTACTTGCTTCCAAGTATCACGAAAATCTCTTAGATATTTTTCTGCCTCTTCTAAATAAGTAATGTCTTTAGTTATATTAGCTTCAATAAAATTATAATGAATATACTCATATATTTTTTCAATCTCTTCGGCTATTGGAACTTCAGGATTTAAAGTATTTATAAGATAGTTAATTATATCAACACATCGATAGATGGATTTGCCTGCATCTTCGTAGTTTTTAGCTAAAATAAAGTTTCTTGCCTTTCCTGAAAATCTTATTGCCCCATCGAATAACATAAGTATTAATTTATCCGGAGAAGCTGTCCTTACTGCTTGCTCTTGATATTGTTTATAGGGATTTCCTGCTAGTGCCATTGGTTATCTCCTCCTAATTTTTTTTATTTAAATGAAGGGATTGATCTACTTGCCCCTGGTAGGCTTTGTTAATCTTAATCGCTTTTTTATTATTAGCAATATTTCCCTTCAAATTACTAAAATTTGCTTCCATCTTTTTCTGAAGTTCTATATTTTCAGCTATGACTTTTGATTCTAGCTCTTTTATTTTAGGTCCCTGGTCTATAGGTCTAATACCTATTTCTTGAAGTTTTTTATGAACCACTTCCATTTTCTGTAGGATCCTTTCTCTTTTTTCCATAATAAGAGGTAGGTCCTCTTGCTTTTCTCCTTCTATTTTCATGGAAGCTTCTTCTGTTAACTTAAAAAACCGAATAATTAAATCTTCTTTTTCTTTAATCAGATCTTTCATTTCCATTACATCATTGTCCTAACTGTTGAAGTAAAGAACTCATCTGGTTATTCATTGTATACATAGCTTTTTCCATAGCTGTATATTTTTTCCAATAAGATTCTTCTTTATTTGCTAACATTTTCTCAATGTTTACTATTCTTTTGTTAAAATCTAAAATCCCTCTATCTAAATGGCTAATGCTTGATTGTTTAGTTGCAAAATTCAATAGCATATAAGGATTAACCTTTCTTAATAAACTAGCGTCGTCTCCAGGACCTGCTTGATAAACAATATCTTTCATTCCTGTAGTCAGATTATCAAAAAGTCTATTAAATACACCACTTTGAGCTCTTTTAGTATTTAATTGAACAGAGGTTAAATTGTCTTCATTTCCTCCTAAAGTACTATCTGCCTCTTTAAAAAGAAGCTCGATTACTCCGTCAATATCATCTTGAAGGGCTGTTTTTAATTTCCCCTCATCAATTTGTAAGCGTCCTCCAGCAGAGCCTCCAGAATAAGCTTCAGTTGTAATACCCAATTGCACTAAATGCTTAAAGCTTCCTGAGATTCCTTCCACATCTTGATATAAGCCTACTCTTGTTCTTGAGCCGATTTTCAATAAAGATTCATCTTTAGAAAGAAGTCCATTTTTAGCCTTCTCTTCCCATAATTCTACCTCTTTATCACTCATTGCTTCCTTTTCCGTGGCAGACAAAGGCTTGTAACTAGAGTCTCTTTTTTGAGAAGTAAGGGTATCTAACTGGTCAACTATTTTATTGTAATTATCAACAAACTCTTTAATTTTATCAAAGGCTGATTCTATATCTGCGTTTACATTTACTTGAAAGCTTGTTGCTGTTGTTTCTTTCAAGGAAAAAGATATGTTGTTAACTGTAAAATCATTACTTGAAAAGGTAATATTTGTAGCAGCACCAAAATCGATACTTGCATCATTACCCCTATATTCGGTGTCATTAACTATCTTTGCATAATTTCCTTCACTAATTTCCTGTTGAAGTTGAAGAAAACTGTTATCCCCTGTAATAAAACTTTTACCACCTGCAATGGTGCTGCTATCTGTAATTTTTATACTATTTTCTGCTCCTGTATTATTAGTCTGTAAAAAGAAACGGTCTGTATTCTTATCGTAAACTGCTGTTACTCCTAAATCTGCAGCATTGATTCCTTTTACTAGTTCACTAATATTAGCATCATCTGCCAAATGTTTAAAATTAAATTCTCCTTTATTTGTCGCAATAGTAAAATTGATTTCGTCCATATTTCCTAAATTAAACTGTTTAGCTAAAGTACTAGTATCTTCTGAAAGACTTATTTTTTCACTACTTGCAGAAGACCAGTTTGAAGCAAGACTATTTACTTTTACTTTATAGGATCCATTAGCAGCCCCTGCATTAGCGGAAACATTAACAGCACTTTCATTAGTAGCTGAAGCCTTTTTTACCCAAGTCATGGAATTTCTACTAGTATTTAAAAGGGATCCTGATGCCGTTGTAGTGGCTAAACCAAAGGATAATTTTGAATCAATAACAAAATTAGCCATCTTTTTATTGATTTCCCTATACTGTTCTTGTCTCCAGAGAGAAATTTGTTTTTGTTGACTTACTCTATCTACTTTTGTTCTCTCCAAGTTCATTAATTGCTTAACTATCATTTCTGTATCTAAACCAGAGGCTAAGCCTCCCAGTCTAATTCCATTCATTTAAATCACCTTCCTAAGCTTTTTCATCAATATATAGCCCTGCTAATTCCATAAAATTAGCTACCATGTCCAGAATCTGTTCTGAAGGAATTTCTCTAATTACTTCCTGTGTGTCCGAATTCATTACCTTAATCATTATTGCTCTTGTTTTCTCATGGACAGAGAAACGAAGCTCCGTATTTTTTGTCGTTACTTTTTCATTAGCTCTCTCAATAGAACGGATTATTTCATTATTAGAAACTTTTCTTTCTTCCATAGCTACAGGTCTTTCTTCTTTTATAGCTCCTTTTGCATTCTTAAATATTTGGACTTCCTGTCCACTGGATTTAACTCTTTGCACATTCGGATCACTTGTTTTTTGATCCAATCCGTTTACCCGCATAATTAACACGCCTCCCTGCGATTTATATAGATACTATCGGTTATTCTTTTGGATAGTTTAGCTAATAAAAAAAAGATCTAGATGGAGGATAGATTATATCTCCTTTCTAGATCCTTTAATTATTAGGATGATCTTATTGCGTCGATTGGACTTATTTTTACTGCTCTATCAGCAGGATAAATTCCTGCAATTATTCCTATACAGAAAGAGAAAATAAGGGCAAATAAAGCAAGCCAAGGTGGGATCAAAGATATAGCCACAGCTTCTCCCCCCATGCCTAAACCAGCACCAATCATCTCTCCAGCAAATTTATTTACTATAAAAGAGAGCCCATAACTTACGCCTAAACCTACTATTCCCCCGGTAAGTCCAATCAAACCTGCCTCCGTTAAAAATAGAAGCCTAATATCGGCAAAGGTTGCCCCTATAACTTTCATTACTCCTATCTCTCGAGTTCTTTCGTAGATAGACATGATCATTGTATTAATAATTCCAATAGCAGCTACTAAAAGGGTTATTCCTCCAATTCCTCCTAAAACAGCCTGAATTGTTCTAGACATTTCTTCAATACCTTCCAAGTTATCCGCCATGGAGTAAGCCATATATCCCATGTCTTTAATTTCCTTAGATAATGTTTTAGTTGTATCAATACTCTCCGACTTTACCCAAATGAAATCATAATCATCAGGAGATGGACCTTGAGCCGTATCTTTTTTCCCTCTATCTCTTGTGGGGGATGGTGAATTCCCTGCCCTCATATATTTTCTAATATCTTTTACTTCTTCTATAGGAGCATATGCTGAGTAACTTTTATCCATTTTTTGAGGATCAATAATACCCACCACATTAAAATTGAATTTTCTTTCTTTTCCAGTGTTATTTCTTACTGAAAAGATTATTCTTTCATCAATCATTTTAATTGTGGGATTATATTCATCAAGATAACGATCTTCCCAAGGAATATTGTCATATTCTTCAAAATCTTTTTTGGGATCTCTAAAGTTGTAGCCTACCATGCCGCCTAATACCACATTAAAACGATCTTCGGCTTTTAAAAGCCTTCCCCGAGTAGTAGCAAACTCAAAGTTTTCCATTTGAGTTGAATCTAAACCTACTAGAGAAAAATAACCTTGTTTTCTACCCCAAAAAGCTTCTCCACCTATTTCATAACCGGGACTAACTCCAGCTACTCCAGATAGCATTTTTAGGTTGGCTACCGCCTCATCATTTAAAGGCATGGCAGCCCCCAAGGGCTCACCCTTTTCATCAAAACGAATATTAGAATTTATTGTTATTTGGTTTAAACTTCCCCATTGAGCCATGTTTTGGGTAATACTTTCCTTAAGTCCTATTCCCATGGAAATCATTACCACAATGGAGGTGGTACCAATTAATACTCCTAGAACTGTTAATGCAGTTCTTACTTTTCTTCTAAGAAGATTTTGGTAAGCCATTAACAAAATATCCAGTTTACTCATAGAAATCTTCCTCAGATTTTTTACGTTTCATTTTGAAAATCACGAATCCTTGAACCAAAATACCAGCTCCTAGGAGAATTAAAAGCCAATTTATTTTCTTTGGCTCTTCATAGCCAGGACCTCCAGGGAATCCTTCTCCCATATCTCCAGGCATAGGTTCCATTTCCATCATTGGTGTAATATTAATTTTAAAATCTTTTTCTATTCTTACTTCTTCGTTTCCTGCATCCAGGTATGTGTAAACTACTTTACCTTCAAGGGGACCTTCCTCACTAGGAATAATTCTGCCTTGGTAGTAGTCACTTACTCCTTTTTCCAGATTACCTACATAATATAAAGCATTATCTTTTTCAAAATCACCTTCTATATTTACCCTAAAATTACTTAAGTCTACTTTACCTACGTTTACAAATTCTGAAGCAATATTAATCATTTCTCCTAGGGGTGCTTCCTTAGGATATTCTAAGGCAAGAACTTCTAGCATGGCATTTTGAATAACAGGAATATTAATCAACTCTTCTGCTGCTAGCTGCTTCCCTCTTTCATCTTCATAAACGATATTCAAAGGAACTATATATGTTTTGGCAGAAGCATTAGGATCTACAAAAAGTTCTACATCCTTTCTTATTACGCTTCTTCCACCTATTTTCTCAATAAAAAAAGTATTCGAACTATTTACAGGAGAAAAAACAGTTCCTCCAACTTTATCATCTTCAACTTTTATTACTCCTAAAGAAAGTTTTAAATTTTTAACATCCTTAGGGTTAGTATTTTCTATAAATAGGCTTAAAACAACTCTATTTCCTGCATATACCTGTTCTGAAGAAAGAGTATATTTATTTACTATAACCCAAGGGGTTTTCCCTGTTGTTCCCGATGCTCCCCCTGTACCTAGATATACTTGAAGGGATTGAGTTATAGGAGCCTTATTTTCATCTTCAAAAGTAAACTCTACTACTGCAGTTTCATCAACAATGTCATCTTTTTCTTGAATCATAAAAGAAACTGTACCGGTTCTTTTTCCAGCTACATCACCTAGGTGCTTTTTGTTACTAGTATCTACAACTAAATAATTGTTCCCTCCATTAAAATTTGCTGTCAAATTACTAGCTTTCTTTTCACCCATATTCTGATAAGTAAAGGTTGCATTATATTTTCCATTGCCACCTGGACCTACATCAACTCTATTAATAATAATTTCTGGATTTGTTTTTCCAAGCGCTATTT
>CAZXPJ010000005.1:18861-81350 GCA_964642925.1 uncultured Eubacteriales bacterium
CCTCTAAAGCGAATATATTTGTAAAACTTATAAATAAAAATGACACTAAAACTAGACTAATTACTTTTCTCATGATTAAAAATTTCCTCCTTAATTATAACTCCATCTTTTAAGTGAATTGATCTGTCTGCTCTTGCGGCTACCGTCGGGTCGTGAGTTACCATTACTAAGGTGGAATTATTTTCCTTGGCAGAGGCAATTAGTAACTCTAAAATTTCTTCTGTGGTTTTGCTATCTAAATTTCCTGTGGGCTCATCAGCAAAAATAATTTTAGGTTTATTAATTAAAGCCCTAGCTATACTTACTCTTTGTTGCTGACCACCACTCATTTGGTTGGGCCTATTATGCATTCTATCTTCCAGGCCAACTTTTTTCAGTATTTCTCTTCCCATAGCCTCACGCTTTCTTTTCCCAATTCCTCGAAAAATTAAAGGTAGTACCGTATTCTCTAAAGCTGTTAACGGTGCTAGGAGATTAAAAGACTGGAAAATAAAGCCAATATTGTCTCTACGAAAATCTGAAAGTTTTTTTTCTTTAATCTTACTTAGAGAAACTTGCCCAATTTTAACCTCACCCTTTGTAGGTCGTTCTAAGCTACTCATTATGTTTAAAAGAGTGGATTTACCGCTACCAGAGGTTCCTACTACTGAAATAAATTCTCCTCGGGCTATTTCTAAATTTATGCCCCGAAGAGCTTCAATTCTTTCATCTCCCACACGGTAATACTTTTTTAGTTCTTTAATTTTTACTAATACTTCCATTCCCTCACCCCGAGACTTCTATTATCAACTAATAAATTATATATTAGACATATTAATTCTTTGTGAATATATATTTAATAAAGAAAAGCCGGAATAAGTCCGGCTATATTTTTAAACAGGCTTTAGTTCTACAATAAGCACAGTTCCCTCCACCAGGGCAGGCATTTATATGCATTTCCGGGTAGATATTTTTTTGTGGTTTTTTACACCAACCCATGATGAAAGTCATTGTTTTTTCAGGTTCTAAAATATAGCTTTCCGTAACATTTATTTTATCCTCTAATTCAAGTAAAGCAATAATATCTTTTTGATATTTTAAACTAAAATCCCCATACCCAGGACTAAAGCGTAGAGTGGGAAATAACCCACGGCTTCTTTGCTCTTGGGTTCTCATTTCCAACCATTTGCCTGCTAAAAGTTCCACATATTGAGAAGCATAGGAATCAGCTAAAGCTGCTAAATAATATTCTCCTGAGGCCATCTTTTCACTTATCAAAGTAGGGATTCCTCTTCCAAGGGTTACACAACCTACAGTTACTTTAATAGCTTCGTAAAAAACCTCTCCAAGATAATAGCTTTCCACTTTAAAATTCTCTTGAAATACTAATTGATTGTTTTCCATAGAAACAATATTAAGGTCTTCCCAAATTATTTCTGAATTTATAGCTTTTTGAATTGTTTTAATATCTTCCTCACTAATTCCTGCAAGATCAGGGTATTTACTAACTTCTAGGGTGGGTGAAATATTTTGCATTCTTTTTATCATTATTTTACTCCGTTAAAAAGGATTTAGCCATGGAGGGATCTCCCATAGGAAAAATATGAACCCCTGATACAAGGGTTTTCATTTCCTCATAAAGCTCTCTGGCTATTTCAATACCTGCTTCTCTGCCTCTATCTTCAAGGCGTTTTAGTAATCTATCAGGAACATTAATTCCATTCACATTTTTATTAAGATAATGGGCAAGCTTTATGCTTTTTAAAGGCATTAATCCATAAATAATAGGAACCTTTATATGATGTGCCTTCTCCATAAATTCTTCTAATTGCTTAATATCAAAAACCGGTTGAGTTTGGAAAAAATCAACACCACTTTCTATTTTTCTCTCAATTCTTTTAAGCTCTCCATCTATATTTGGCGCCGTGGGATTAAGAACTCCCCCAATAAAAAAATCCGTCTTATCTTCTAATAAATTACCCTCATTATCAAATCCCTGGTTTAATTTTTTAGCCACTTCAATTAAACCTATGGAATTTATCTCAAAAACACCTTTAGCATTAGGATGATCTCCTTTTTTGGGACTATCTCCTGTAATAGCTAAAATATTTTTAACCCCCATAGCATAAGCACCTAATAATTCTGATTGTAAACCAAGAATATTTCTATCTCTGCAAGTTAAGTGGAAGATAGTTTCTAAACCCATGGTATTTTGAACCAAATAAGCCAAGGCTATTGGGCTCATTTTCATTCGAGCCATAGGACTATCCGCAATATTAACTGCATCTACTATTTTAGCTAGAGGCCTTATTTTTTCATAAGTATCCCAGGGATCAGCACCCTTAGGAGGATCCGCCTCCACGGTAACAACAAATTGTTTTTCTCTCAATTTTTCTTGCAAACTTTTAGCCAATATTAAACCTCCTTAAGACTTTTCATCATAGATACGGTATGAACTGCATCCTTACAAAAACTTGCTCCTGAAGATGTTGCGTATTCCTCTGTAATAACGGCACCACCACATAAAAATTTTTGATTAGGATATTTTTCTTTAATAAATTGAATGGTTTTGGGTATTTCAATCATTGTTGTAGTCATTAGGGCACTTAAACCAATAAAATCTGCTTTGTATTCTTCTATAGCCTCTAAAAACATCTCTTTAGAAACATTCTTTCCTAAATCCACCACCTTATACCCGTGGTTTTTAACCATAACTCCAACCATATTCTTACCAATATCGTGAACATCACCCTTAACGGTTCCTATGACAAGGGTTCCTTTACTTTCAATTTTCTCCCCCTCACCTAAAAAACCCTCTAAATAATCAAAAGCCTTTTGGGAAACCTCTGCACTTAGCATAAGTTGAGGTAGATAATATTCACCTTTTTCAAATTTTTCTCCTACGATATTTAAACCAGGGATAAGTCCCTTATTAATAATCTCTACGGGAGAATAGCCTTCTTCTAAAAGGTTGCCAATAGATATTAAAATATTATTTGATCCCCTAACCACTAATTTACTTATTGTTTCAAAGGATACTTTTTCATCTTTATTTTCATTATCCTGGCCTGAATCTTGTTTGGAATTTCTCTTAAGAAAATGTTCTGCATGAGGATCCCTTCCAGAGATCAGGGAAGCTGCCTCCCAAGAGTTCATTATTTCTGAATTTTCTGGATTAACAATTCCCAAATCCAAGCCATTATAAATAGCTATGGCTAAAAAAGCTGCGTTAATTTTACCTCTTCCCGGGAGGCCATGGGAGATATTGCTTATCCCTAAGACTATAGAAAGACCCAATTTTTCTTTAATCACCTTTATCGTTTCTAGAGTTTCTCGAGCTGCAAGATCGCTAGTTCCCATTGTTAGAACTAGACAGTCTACAAAAATATCTTCTTTTCTTAAACCATAAGAAAGAGCTCTTTTTAGGATTCTTTCTGCAATTACTAAGCGCCCTTCTTTACTTTCAGGAATCCCTTTTTCATCTAGGGTAAGGGCTATTACTGATGCCCCATATCTTTTAGCTAGGGGAAGAATTTTATCCATACTTTCTTCCTCACCATTTACAGAATTAATAAGAGCTTTGCCTTGATAATATTTTAAAGCTTCTTCAATCACTTCTGGATCCGTAGAGTCGATTACCAAAGGAGTATCAATACCTTGTTGTATTAGATTAATAACTTCTTTCATCTTCTTTTTTTGATCTATATCTGCCATTCCTAAATTTATATCTAGAAGATGGGCTCCATTTTCTGTCTGGAAATAAGCATCTTCCTGAACCAGAGATAAGTCGTTATTTCTTATGCTTTCTGCTAGTTTTTTTCTAGCAGTAGGATTTATTCTTTCCCCAATCAGTTTAGGGAGATAATCTTCACCAATATGTACATATTTACTTTTGGAAGCTAAAGCTCTGGAGTCTTTTTTTGTATCTTCGACGACAAGGAACTTTTTCTTAAGAATCTCTTTATAGGCTGCTGTATGAGTAGGATTACTACCACAACATGAACCGAAAAATTTTATACCACCCAAAGAGAAATAGACTTCCATCTCTTCCATAAATTCTTTAGCTTCTAAAGGGAAAAAGACTTCTCCATTTCTAAGCTCCGGCATTCCTGCATTAGGCTGTACTAGGAGGGGTAAATTGGTGTTTTCTCTATATTTTTTTAAGACCTCTAATAATTCTTTAGGGCCACCAGAACAATTAGCTCCTATTCCGTATACTCCTAATCCTTCTAAAACAATAGCTGCAGATTCAGGAGATACCCCTGTTAAAGTTTTATGTTTTTCATAGGTTAAAGAAGCAATTATAGGAAGATCAGTAGTATCTTTAGCCGCAATTATCCCTGCTCTTAACTCTCCTAGATCATTAAAAGTTTCAAATAATATGCAATCTGCTCCCCCTTCTGCTAGGGCCTGAATTTGTTCTTTAAATACTTCATAAGCTTCTTCAAAAAGCATATCTCCTAGGGGCTGGAGGAAACGACCAGTAGGACCTATAGAACCTGCTACAAATCCTTGATCTCCAATAGCCCTTTTCGCAATTTCTGCCGCTTTTTTATTAAATTTATGGACTTGATCCCCCAGGCCATATTCTTCTAATTTGAAACGATTTCCTCCGAAGGTGTTAGTACTTAGAAAATCTGCCCCCATAGCTGCATACATTTTGTGAACCTTGTAAACAGATTCTGGATCTTTTATATTCATTTCCTCAGGACAAGCCCCTGCCTCTAAACCATTTTCTTGAAGCATTGTTCCCATACCACCATCAAAGATATAGTATTTATTATCAAACATATGTTTTTCCTCTCTGTTATATATTAACTCCATTTTTATTGGAAATATTATAACACATACTAATATATTATACTATTTCTCTTAGTAGCTTTTTTAGAGCCTCAATGGCCTCTTCTGGATAGGACTCTTTTATAAGAAAATCAATTCTTTCTTGAATCCGGGCTTTAAAATAGTTTTTATATCCTAAATCTGTAAATTCCGCACTATAACCTTTTATTTCCATAATTTCTAACTGAGAAAAATCATTCCAAGGAGAGAATTGTCCTTCATCTGCTATAATATTATCTAAGATTCTTAAACTTACCTCTTTGGGAATTTCTGTTCCCATAAAAAAACCTGTATTCAGAATATACGTTTCGATATTCCTTTCTAAAATTAGTTTTTTAATAGAATAATAGTCTTTTTCTCCGGGATAAGTCCTAAAGGGATTTCCATAGGGCTGTATAACTAATGCCTCTGTTTCTTTTATCAAATCCGAATCTGTTTTTTTAATTTTAATATTTGAAAGAGTTCCACCAAAAGCTGCGGATAGATCCGCTGATAAAATTTTTAAAACAGGGGGAAGAACCGGATCTTTCATCAACCAAAATATTATATTTGGGGGATTATCCATACTTAAAACCCTATTTTTATGAGCCTCTTGAGCTAGAATTATTCGCCCATTATCATTCCGCAAGTCTTCTGTTACTATTATTTTTCGATTATTCTGATCTATAGTAACTCCTTGGTTTTGAGCAGACAAAGCGTATTCCAGCATTTCCTCCGAATATTTTCCATCTTTTGTTTTATCAAAATAGGAGGTTTCCATGCTGATTCCTCTTCCATTATTAAGAGAGATAATTAGGGCATCATCATGGAGTAATTCTTCTTCCAAGTTATTTTTATGCTTGTTTTTTATAAAAACAGACTTCCCTGATCCTGTGAGGCCTACAAATAGAGCTGTGGAGGTCTTCTCTTTACCTAAATAATATTTTTTTTGTCCTCCATGAAAGGGGATAAAATTATTTCTTTCTGCTATAGCCCAGGCCAAACTTAAAGTTCCCTTTTTATACTCCGCAAAGAAATTTACTCCTGCAAGTACCCCCACATTACCTTCTCCATCAAAGAGAGTTAGTCCCTCTGGGAAATTTTCAGGTTTTACATGAGGCAGGGCTAGAATAAAAATATCTCCTTCATCTTTAAATTTTACCGAGTTTTCATAAAGTTCCTTTGTTTCTTCATTTATTTCTTGAAAATTAAGCATCCAATTATATAAAATTCCTTCCCACCCTTGGGGTATAAGAAGATGGGCTTTTACCATAAACTCCCTATGGGTACCAATATAGACAGAGGCATGATAATAAGTATTGAATCTTTCTTGGAAGACTAATTCTCTTATTTCACCCTCATATTCTTCTTTGCTTAATTTTTCATCAGAATATTCTCTTCGTAAATTACCTTTACGTTCTAGGATTCCACCATCATTAAACAAAAGAACTTTACTATCTTTAGAAAGTCCATATTTTTCCGCATCTTTTATTTTCTGGTCTGTTATAATAGTTCCAGGGGCTTCTTTAGCTAAATTATAAGCCTCCTTAAGAGAATCTACCCTTATAACATTATTGCCATAAAAAGACGTTTCAATGATGCTTCTTAATCTAGAAAAAGTTTGATTTTCTTTTAATATTTTTTCATTAATATAATTTGATATTGTCGCCATCAGATAACACCTCTTATAATGAATTATAATATATATTCACTTCAGAATATAGCTAATAAAGAAAGGTGGATACCCTTTGAAGGACCTAAATTTAGTAGATATTGAAAAAAAAATCTATAAGGACTTATCTTCTTACTGTGATATTGACCAGGAGGCACAAGATTATATAGAAAATTCCCTTGAAGATATTACTTCCTTTGGTTTAAAAGAAAAAGAGGATATTATTTCATCTCGGGAAAAAGCTCTTTCAGGAATAAAATCCTACTTATTAGTTTCCTTAATACCTTTGATAAAAAAAATTATTGATCTTTTTAGTAATACAAACCTTTATTCCCTTAAAAAGACTTATTTATCCACTGTCTTCTTTTTTCTATCTCCTCTTAAACAGCATAATAAAATTTTGGCTGAAACTGAGGAGATCTTTGCCGAGCTATTAGAAAAAGAAAAAAATTACAGAGCCATTTTGGAACTCTTTGCTAATATTCAAAGGGAACAAATAGAAATGTTAGAGAGAATTGATAAGAAAATCCTTCTAGGCAAAAGTGTTCACCACCAATTAGCTGAAAATTTCAAGGATAACCAGGAAAATCTCTCTAAACTGCAGGGGCGGATTTTACAAATGGAAATTACTAAAAATATTCCCCTACAAATTATTACCAAAATCCAAAGTGCGGAGGAGATTGTAAGTGCTATTTTAAATTCTATTAATAAAAACCTTGCTCCTGACTTTGCCTTATATATTAATAACTACAGAGAGATCTTACTTGCTGTTAAACAGAAGAAGGAGAGAGATAATCTCAAAACCCTAGTTTCTCTTTATCAAAATATCTTAAGAGATATTAGAAAACTAGAGATCCTTGATGAAGATCTAGAAGAAAAATTCCAAGACTTAAAAGATTCCCTTCCTTTACTTTTAAAATAAAAAAAAAGCTAGAATCACACTTTGTGATCCTAGCTTTTTTTATTTGTTGTTTTTGTTTAAAATCCAGCCACCCTTGTTATCGTTTTCAATCTTTATATCTTCATTATAATAAATTTCATATCCTAGTATCTTTTCAGAATCTAAATAAAAAACCGAATAGTCATCGGTTAAAAACTCTTTTTTTTCTTCTAGATATTCAAGATATTCTTCTAAAGTCCAGTCCTTTTCAAACATAATTCCACTATGGGGATGTCCTACATATCTATAATGCCAAGGTTCAAAGACTATTTTAGTAATATCTGTCTTTTCTTTTGGATATCTTAAGATAAAACCATAATCTTTTCCTTTATTTAAGAGCCATTTCCCCTCTTTCTCTTGGGAAAAATTATTCACCAGGGTTGTTCCCTTCTTTAGTAGGTTTGCATTGCTAAAATCTATCGCTAGCCCACTTTGGTGCTCACTAGTGCCTGGTATTGCTATGATTTCTGCTGCCTTTTTATAAGCATCTTCATAATTTAAACCAAAATTATTTCTATTTGCAGCAATCCTAGTATTAAAAAGTCTTTCCTGATGACTATAATCTCTATAGGTTGAAACCAAGATCATGGGAGCCTTATTTTCTTTATAATAATCTTCACTCATTTTATTTAAATTGAACAGGGCTTTTTCTGATAAACGCATATTATTATATAGGGGCTGAAGATAAGGACTTTTTATTCCAGTAAGACTTTGATCTTCATAATCATCATGTAAAGGATACTCTTGGTTTACTAAAAAAACATAACCAAAGGGTTCGTCCCATTTAAGGTTTACGTAATTATAATTTTTTTCTCCTATGTTTTCTATTTTCCCAATTTCTATCATTTGATCTGTAATTTTAACTTCTATCCCAGGAAGCTTTTCTAAAGCAGGAGCTTTTACATATCTAGTGAATCCATCTAGAGGCAAATCGGAAAGATTCTCCAAAAAGACTATCTTAAGAAGGTCCACTGGAACTAAATGTTCAGCCTTATTTTGCTTCTCTAGTTTAAGATAATTTTCATCTAACCAAATTTTATATTCAGGAAGGATGTCAATCTCTCCTAATTCCTCTTGGGTAAAGGTAAGCTTTTGAATCTCATTTCCGCAACCACTCAACAAAAGTACAATTAAGAGAAGGGGAAATATAAATTTTATGTTTTTCATCTTACTTTCTTGCCTTCCATTTTGGGATTAATGGAAGTCCTTCATATTCTTCTTTGATAAGACCTAAAATATGGAGATCTTCATATTTACCATCTACAAATCTATGTTTTCTTAATTTCCCTTCAGGAACAAAGCCAAAACTTAGGGCTGATTTTAATCCTAGGGTATTATTTCCCAATATATTAAGATATGCTTTTTTAAAATTAAGTTGGTAAAAAACTATATCTAAAAGGGATATCATTAAGTCTACACCGTAACCAGCTAACCTTTTTTCTTTTTCTCCAATACCAAGGACTAATTCAGCATTACCATTTTGACGATCAATATTTCTAAGACAGCCTACTCCGATAGGGCTTTCTTCTTTTTTTGACGCTACAAGATAATAAACTTTCTCCGTGGTGGGATCTTCTAAACTTCCACTTTCTCTTATATCCTTAAGGATATTTTCCATTGAAACACTGGAATATGCATCATAAGATCTACGAAAATCTCTATCTAAATACCACTTTTGTAATATGGTGGCATCCTTTTCTTCCATTCCTTTAAGTATTACATATTTCCCGCGAATCATTGTAAATCCACCCTTTCCTTCTTTGCTTATATATTAGTCTTAGAATCTTGTAAGATATTGATCCAATTCCCACTGATATACTCTTTCATTATATTGTTTTATCTCCAATTCTTTTGCTTCTATAAATCTTTCTGATACATGCTTACCCATAGCATCCTTAATAAATTCATCTTTTTTTAATTCCTCTATTGCTGCCTCTAAAGAGCCAGGAAGGCAATCAATACCCTCTGCATCTTTTTCATCATTGTTCATCTCATAAATATTCTTATTAACAGGCTCTGGAGGCATTATTTTATCTGCAATACCTTTTAATCCCGCTTGAAGACAAACTGCTGAAGCAAAATAAGGGTTACAGGATGGATCTGGACTCCTAAGCTCTATTCTGGTAGACACTCCCCTTTTTGCTGGAATTCTAATTAAGGGAGATCTGTTCCCAGTAGACCAGGCAATATTAGTAGGAGCTTCAAATCCAGGAACTAATCTCTTATAAGAGTTAATTGTTGGATTAGTAACAGCTGTTATGGCTTTAATATGTTTAATTATTCCACCCATAAAATAAAGGGCTTCCTGAGATAGGCCATATTGACCTTTAGGATCATCAAAAACGTTCTCACCTTTTAAGTTCGATAAAGACATATTCGTATGCATCCCTGATCCTGCAATACCAAAAACTGGTTTAGGCATAAATGTAGCATGTAAACCATGGTTTTGAGCAATATTTCTTACAACATACTTAAAAGTCATAATACTATCTGCGGAGGCAACTGCTTCATTATACTTAAATCCGATTTCATGTTGACCTGGAGCTACTTCATGGTGAGAAGCTTCCGTCTCAAAGCCCATTTTCTCAAGATTAAGAACCATATCTCTTCGAGCATTTTCACCTTGATCTATAGGAGTTAAGTCAAAATATCCTGCCTTATCATTGGTAATTGTAGTGGGAAGGCCATTGCTATCTGTTTGGAAGAGGAAAAATTCACATTCTGCCCCTACATTCATTAAATATCCCATTTCCTCAGCTTTTTTTGTGGCTCTCTTTAAAACATATCTAGGGTCTCCTTCAAAGTGTTTATTATCGTGATTATATATATCACAAATTAATCTTGCTTCTGCCCCTTCATGTTTCATCCAAGGGAACACGCTAAAAGTATCTGGGTCTGGACGTAGATACATATCAGATTCTTCAATTCTTACGTAACCTTCGATAGAAGAGCCATCAAACATTAATTCTCCTTCTAAAGCTTTTTCTAGTTGCTTTACTGTTATAGCAACATTCTTTAATACGCCAAACATATCTGTAAATTGAAGTCTAACAAATTCCACTCCATATTCTTCAGATAATTTAAGAACATCTTCCGTAGTTAAATGGCTCAAAGATCTCACTCCAATTCTTATTTTGTCTTGTTAAGCTTATTCTATCAATAATTTTACACAAAAAAAAGAGCATTTCAACAAATGCTCTTCAAAGTAATTATTCTTTTATTATTATTTAAAATGTAAAGCTCATGGGCTCACCATTTTTTGTAACAGTAAGCATAACATTATCGGTTAAAATATCTGAATAGCTGAAGGAAACTCTTCTTACTGATTCCTTCTCCTTTATCTTTACAATAAAAATATTAGGATAAGTACTCTCAAGAACTCCCGTACGTTCTACAACCCTTTTTCTGCCTTTATTTGCTCTCAGTTGTATGGATGTCCCAACATAGGGCTGTAAATTTTCCTTAATTTCTGTCAATACTTCTTTGTTCATCGACATAATATCACCCTTTACAATTTTATGTCTCTATTATATAACAGATTAAGGGTCTTGTCAAACAAAACACCTTATTATACATACTAGGTTTTATCATGTCAATATGTTAATTTAAAATTAATAAATTGTTATTTAAAAACAAAGATTTTACTCATTTCTAGATATATTTCTAAGGGTAACTCCTCACCCCTCACCTTTTCACTATATCCAGAATCCTTTAGAAAAGAAATTACTTCTTCTTTATCTAAGTCTAAAGTTTTTATTGAATTTAGAAAAGTTTTCCTTCTTTGGGAAAAAGAAGCTTTAACTAATTTCTTGAAAAAGATTTCTTCCTCTTGATTTAAGGGGCTTTCGTCACGTTTTGTGAATTTAACAATGGCTGAGTCCACTTCTGGTTCAGGAGAAAATATTTTTTTTGAAACGGTGAACATATATTGCACTTGAGCGTAATAATTAGCCATCAAAGTTAAAGCCCCATAATCCTTTGTACTGGGTTTCCCCTGGAGCCTCTCTCCTACTTCCTTCTGAACCATGACAACCATCTGAGAAAGAAGTCTACTATTCTCTAAAGCCTTAAAAAGAAGGGGAGTGGTAATATAATAAGGAAGATTTGCTATAATCTTATATTCTTTTGCTTCTGGAAACTCATCCTTAATAATTTCATCAAAATCTAAGATAAGGGCATCTCCATTAATTAGAGTTATATTCTGCACATCATTAAATTGTTCTTCCAATATAGGAATTAGAGTCCGATCAATCTCCATAGCAATAACATGTTTAGCTTTTTCTGCAAGGATTTTCGTAAGGGTGCCAGCCCCTGGACCTATCTCAAGAATAATATCATCCTGAGAAATTTCCCCTGCTTCAGAAATCTTTTCAAGTAGATTAAGGTCAGTAATAAAGTTCTGACCGAAGCGCTTTTTAAATTTAAAATTATGTTTTTTTAACAGATCACTGGTTTTCATTGTTATCCAACCACTCTCTAATTTTATCTTCTAACTCTGATCTTTTAATACCAAAGGCATTAATTTTTTTTAAAAACTGTTTACCGTTAGCATGGCCTATTACAAAATGATCCGATAAATACTCCCTAAGAATACCTGAGTAGGATCTTCCCATTAATCCATAGTTTGTCATATCTTGTAGAGTATATTCTTCTCCCCCAGGATTAAGAGTTACTTTAGCATTTTTAAGGGCAATTTTTATGGCCTCTGGAGTGGCAAACTCTATCCCAAATTTTCCTGTCTTGGGATTTATGGCCTCTTCTCTCTTTAGAAAAGCCTCCTTGGCATTAGGAACTTGTTCTTTAACCATTTTTCTAATTTTATCCCCTGGAAAATCTGGATCAGTAAAAATAATTATTCCTTTTCTAGCTGCTGCGTTTACTATTGTTTTCATAATTTCATCATTTAAGCCAAGTCCACTAGTAGTTATGCATTCCGCGTTTAGAGCAGCCTTAACTGCCCGAACATCATCTCGCCCTTCAACAACGATTATTTCTTTAATTTTCAATTCTAAAAAGCTCCTTACCATTCTTCATAGTTTGTGCTGCTACTTCTTCAATGGATATTCCTTTTATTTCGGCTATCTTTTCCGCTACATATTTTACCTTTATTGGATCATTTCTTTTACCCCTAAAAGGATGGGGAGTCAAATAAGGGGCATCTGTTTCGATTAAAAGATGTTCCAAAGGAATTTCTTTAACTATTTCAACTAGTTTCTTTGCATTTTGAAAGGTTACAACCCCTCCCACAGATATATGAAAGCCTTCTTTAATAACTTCTCTAGCCATTTCTAAGCTCCCAGAATAAGCATGAAATACCCCTCCATTAGAGCCTGCTTTTTCTCTTTTTACTATTTCCAAAATATCACCATGGGCCTCTCTGTCGTGGATGATGATAGGCTTTTCTAACTCTTTAGCTAAATCTATTTGTCTGATAAATACTTTCTTCTGAAAATCTCTAGGAGCTCTATCCCAGTAATAATCTAAACCCATTTCCCCTATTCCTTGTACTTTAGGATGTTGGGCTGATTTATAGAGAAACTCCCAAAAAGATTCCTCTTTCCCTTCAAGACTATCACTAGGGTGAAGGCCCACGGCTGAGTATATAAAATCATATTTATCTGAAAGTTTTAAGGATTTTATTATATGTTCTCTGTTAAAGCCAATATTAAGAACAAGGGAAGTATCTGATTTTCTTATATTTTCTATTACTTCTTCTAAATCATCCTTGAATTTTTTGTCTTCAAGATGAGCATGAGTATCAAAAAACAATTTATTCACCTCTTATTTTTAATTAACGGAAGTCGTGCCAGAGGGAAAATCTTTGTTAATAGTTATTACCTCTAAATCAGAATCATCTTCTACAGATGCGGAAAGAATCATTCCTTGGGATTCAACCCCTCTAATCTTAACTGGCTTAAGGTTGGCAACTAATATAACCTTTTTACCAACTAAATCCTCTGGTTTGTAATATTTAGCGATACCGGAAACTACAGTACGAGTTTCCTTGCCAAACTCTACTTCGAATTTTAATAGTTTATCTGCTTTTTCAACTTTTTCTGCTTTTATTATTTTTGCAATTCTAAGGTCTAATTTATCAAAATCTCCATATTCGATTTCTTCTTTAAGAACTATTGCTTTGTCTTCAACCTCTTCTTCTTTTATTTCCAAAGAACTAAGATCAATCCTAGGAAATAGGGTGGCTCCTTTTACAAGCTTTACTCCTGTTTTCATTTTCCCCCAAGTTCCAGCTTCACCCCATTGAGCTTTTGCAAAATCGTAAGGTATCTGTTCTTGAACTTTAGCTGCAACAGATGGCATTGCTGGTTGAATCATAATAGTTATGATTCTAATTGCTTCGATTAAATTATAAAGAACGGTGCCTAATCTTTCTTTATCTTCTGGATTTTTTGCTAAAACCCAGGGTGCTGTTTCATCTATATATTTATTCCCTCTGTTTACAATCTTCCAAACTTCTGCAAGGCCACTAGAAAAATCTAGATTATCAAAGCTTTCCGAAGCCTTTTTATAAGCTTCAAGAGCTACATTTTCCAATTCTTTATCTATCTCTTGAATATTTGTAGGCCCTTGTAAAGTTCCTCCAAAATATTTAAGTACCATAGCCACAGTTCTAGAAACTAAATTTCCATAATCATTTGCTAAATCTACATTATATCTAGTAATTAAAGCTTCTTCGGAATAATGACCATCCTGTCCTGCTGGTATTTCTCTTAAAAGAAAATAGCGTATTACATCTGCCCCATATTTTTCAATTAGTACTTTAGGGTCAACCACATTTCCTTTAGATTTTGACATTTTACCGCTATCTAAAAGAAGCCATCCATGTCCATAAATTTTTCCTGGTAGTTCTAATTCCGCCGCCATCAAAATAATTGGCCAAATAATAGTATGGAATCTAACTATATCTTTTCCCACAAGATGAATATCCGCAGGCCAAAATTTTTCAAAAAGTTCTGGATTATCCCTACCATAACCTAAGGCAGAAATATAATTTGTTAAGGCATCAAACCATACATAAATAACGTGGCTCTCCTCAATAGGAACAGGAATGCCCCATTTAAAAGTTGTTCTGGAAACACATAAATCTTCTAAGCCTTGTTTAATAAAGTTAATCATTTCATTCTTTCTGCTTTGTGGCTGAATGAAATCAGGATTATCTTCAATATGTTGTAATAATCTATCTGCATATTTGGACATCTTAAAGAAGTAACTTTCTTCTTTTATTGTTTCTACATCTCTACCACAATCTGGACACTTACCATCTTCTAGTTGTCTTTCTGTAAAAAAAGTTTCACAGGGTGTGCAATATTTCCCTTCATAAACAGATTTATAAATATCTCCCTGATCATAGATTTTTTTGAAAATATAATGTACTGTTTCTTTATGCCTATCATCCGTTGTTCTAATAAAATCATCATATTTAATATCTAATTTTTCCCAAAGATCCTTAAAGCCTGCAACTATTTTATCCACATAGCTTTTAGGCTCCATATTATTTTCTTTAGCTGTTCTCTCTATTTTCTGCCCGTGTTCATCTGACCCTGTCAGAAAAAACACATTATAGTCATTCATTTTTTTGTATCTGCTCATGGTGTCCGCCATTACTGTTGTTAAAGCGTGCCCTATATGTAAACTGGCACTAGGATAATAAATTGGTGTGGTTATATAAAATGTTTTCTTCATAAAAATCCTCTCCTGTGAAATATTTGTTCTATTTTATCATAAATTTTTGATAAATATCATTTTTACTATGGCCACTTATTTCTACCATCTTTTGCATTATTTCTTTTTTCCTTAATCCCTCGTCTAAAAGATTGCTAAATAGTTTCTCCAATTCCTCATCAGAAAAAACTTTTTCCTTTGATTTCTCTTTTCCTTCCACAATTAAGACAAATTCTCCTTTAAGAACTCTATTCTCTATTTTTTCCTTCACCTCCATAGAGCTTCCAGAAATCATTTCTTCATATATTTTTGAAATTTCCCTAATTAGGGCAATTTTTCTCTCTGGGAATTTATCTGCAAAGAATTCTACTGTTTTTTGTATTCGATGAGGAGATTCATAATAAATAACTGTAGCTTCTTCTTTTTCTAAGAAAGTTTGAACTTCTTTTTTCCCCTTTTTATCTCTTGGAAAGAATCCTACATAAGTAAACTTATCATTCTTCATCCCAGAAAAAATTAATGCTGTCAAAAAAGCGGAGGGACCAGGGAGAACCGTGTATTTAAGCTCTTCCCTCTGACAGTCTCTTATAAGATCCGTGCCAGGATCGTTGATTCCAGGCATTCCTGCATCAGAGACTAAGGCGCAGGACTCTCCAGCTTTAAGTCTTTCTATAATTTTAAATCCTGACTCTTCTTTATTATGCTCATGATAAGAGATTAATTCTTTTTGAATCTCATATTTATTAAGAAGTTTTCTACTAACTCTAGTATCTTCACAGGCAATAAAATCTACTTCTTTAAAAATCCTTAAGGTCCTTAAGGTTATATCCTCTAGGTTACCAATGGGAGTTCCGCAGATGTAAAGTTGAATATTATCCTTTTTCTCAGTCATAAAGACACCTCACTTCTTCCTTATAATTACCCTTCCCATCATAAATGATCAAAGGGGCTAAGATTTTCAGTTGGGTATTCCTTCTTTTTACTGCTTCCGCTAAAAATACTTTTGACGGTGCTTTTTCATCACCATAAATTAACTGAAGACGCTGGAGACTCATTCCTTCCTCTTGTAAGCTTCTGCCAATTTCTAAAAGTCTTTCACTTCTATGAATAAATACAAATTTTCCTTTATCTTTTAAAGAATATTTCCCCGCCTTGACAATCCTAGGGAAATCTATTTCCAGTTCATGTCGTGATAAAGCAATATCTTGTCTACTGTTTATTTTACCTTCCTTTGCTTTGAAAAAGGGAGGATTACTAATTACTATATCAAAAAGACCTTGAAAATCTTCAGGAATGTTTGTAATATCCATTTCTAAAAAATCAATATTATCCGTTTTGTTAATTTCTCCACTTCTTCTGGCCATTTCAATATATTCTTTTTGAATATCAATTCCTGTTATTTGTAGGTTCTTTTCTTGGTTGTTTTTTTGCAGTAAAAAGGGGAGTATCCCTCCCCCGGTGCCTAAATCCAATATTTTATTCCCTTTTCTTACCTCAGCAAAATTAGCCAAAAGAATTGGATCAATTGTAAAGCGATATCCTTCTTTTTTTTGAAGAATCCAGTAGTTAGCAAGGCCAAGCTTTTCTAATACTTCATCTTCTAAAATTTGTTCCTTGTTCACTTAATCACCCTGGTCTTCATATTAATCTTCTAGTTTTTTTAATTCCTTAATATCTATCTTATCTTCTTCCATATTTTGCGCTACTTTCTTTTCACAGTGTTTGTCGCAGTCTTCATATTGATCATTTTCATATTTCAAACAACACATTAACCTGCCGCATATTCCTGAAATTTTTGTTGGATTTAAGGACAGATGCTGTTGTTTGGCCATTTTTATTGACACTGGGGCAAAATCTGATAAGAAGCTATGACAACATAAAACTCTGCCACAACTAGCAATACCACCCAACATTTTTGATTCATCTCTGACACCAATTTGTCTTAACTCTATTCTTGTGTGGTAGATAGATGCTAAATCTTTTACCAATTCTCTAAAGTCTATTCTTCCCTCTGCGGTAAAATAAAAAATAATTTTTCCACCATCAAAGGTGTATTCCACATCAATTAACTTCATTGGCAAATCATGTTCAAAAATTTTATCTTTACCTGTTCTAAAAGCTAATTTTTCATTCTCTTTATTTAAATTATATTTTTCTGTATCCTCTTCTGAAGCAATTCGTATAACTTTTTTTAAAGGCTGAATAATCTCATCTAGCATGACTTCTTTATTACCGTATATTACATTACCATATTCTACGCCTCTTATAGTTTCTACTATTACTTTATCTCCATCTTTTATATCAAAAGTATCTGGGTCAAAATAATATATTTTTCCCGCTGTTTTAAATCTAACTCCTATTACTGTCTGCATATCTCTATCCTTTCAAAATTGATTTGGTTTTTATTAAGAGCATTTCCCCTACAAATCTAGGGTTTATATTTCTCAGCAACATTTCTTGTCCTCGTATTATCTCATCTATAACTTCTTTCTTTTTCTCTATTGAATATTCGGAAAAATCTTTTTCTAAAGTATAAATATAAAAATCAAGAAAGCGAAGAAGTTTCTTTTTATCTTTTTCAAATAACTTTCCTTTGTACATTACTTGGAATAGAGGTTTTTCTTTAATTTCGCTAAAAATATCTTGGAATTCTTGAAGCTCTCCAAGGAAATCTTTATCGGATAAGAAGTTAACTAATTTACCAAAGGATCCCTGGGAAAATTTCACAAGGAAATCCATATTGTCTGAATATAAACTTTTTAATTCTGCCAATTGTCTTAATTCTATTTCAGAAAGTTGTTGAAAATTAATCTTCTGCGTTCTTGATCTTATCGTGGGCAATACTCTATTCTCATTTGAGGTTATCAGAAAGAAAATCACATTTTCTCCTGGTTCCTCAATTACCTTTAGTAAGCTGTTTGCCCCTTCGGGAGTAATCAATTCGCAGTTGTTAATTATAACACATTTATATTTAGTAAGAACATTCCTTAAAGAAAGGGATGCGACTAAGTTTCTTACCTGATCTATCTTAATACTACCTTCTTGATCTGTAACTATAAAGAAATCTGGTTGGTTATTACTTTCCATTCGAAGACAACTAGGACAACTTTCACAAGCTAAGAATTTTTCTCTGTCTTGATGGGTACAATTTAGGTACTTTATAAATTCTTCCCCTACTCTTTTTTTACCGATTCCCTCAGGTCCAGAAAAAAGATAAGCATGGGCTATTTTATCGTTTTTTATGGTGTTTTTAATCTGTTCAATTTGTTTCTTGTGGCCAATAATATTTTCAAATGACATTCTCTCACCTACATATATTCGTCAACTAAAAGTCCTTTTATTTCATCAATTAATTCAAGGATTCTCAGATTATCTTCCTGTTCAACTTTAATCTCTTTTGCCAATTCTTCCATTTTGCTGTCAATTTTTTCCACAAGCATATGGTGTTTTCTATTACCCATAAAATCCCAGCTACTTTCTTCCTTTAGCTGGTAGGTTCTTCTATTAGCTTCTTCCAGAAAATCTGCCACTGCATTTTTATATCTTTTAAGGTCCGAAATGTTTCGAGAATAAACTAAGGCTTTCCCTGTATCATTTATTCTATCAATCAATTTACTTAAACTTAAATTTCTTTCTTTCTCTTGATGGGCATCAAGAGTCTTAACAAAATCTATTCTTTTTTCATTATTAACATTTTTTAAACTTTCTCTTCCTGCTGTTTTTAAATCCCTGTTTTTAAAATCACCAATCCTCATCTTAATCCATCCTTTTGTCCTTGAGAATCTCAAGAGTTTTTTTCCAGATTATTTCATTTATTTTTTCGATTTCTAGGGACGCATTAATAACCATTACTCTTTCCTTTTCAAAAGCTGCTATCTTTAAAAAACCTGCTCTAACTCTTTTTTTAAAATCCATTTCTTCCAAATCCAGCCTATCTAATTCACGGCTATTAATTCTCTCCGTTGTCTCACCTGCTGGAATGTCCAAAAGAAAAGTAAGATCAGGCTTTACATTTTGCATAGCAAAATTGTTTATTTTATATAAATCATCAATTTCTAGCTCCCGAGCATAACCTTGGTAAGCAAGGGTGGAATCAAAATATCTATCGCATATTACAACTTTTCCCATTTCTAAAGCTGGCTTAATTACTTCACTTACATGTTGAGCTCTACTTGCTGCGTATAATAAGGCTTCTGCTTCAAAACACATTTCTTTATTTTTTGGGTCTAAAATAATATCTCTTACTTTTTCTGCGATAGGTGTTCCCCCTGGTTCCCTGGTTTTAATATAGGGTATCCCAGATTCAGAAAGCCTTCTTTCTAGTTCATGAATTTGAGTTGTTTTTCCTGTGCCATCCAGGCCTTCAAATGTGATAAATAAACCTGTCATTTTATTAATTCTCCTGGTCTCTAAATATCTTTATTCCATCTTGTAAATTATAGTTTATCTTATGTCTGTTTAGATAACAAACAATTTCTTCTGAAAGGATCTCCCCTGGGTAAATTAAAGGCACTCCTGGAGGGTATTTCATGATTTTTTCTCCACAAAGACTGCCAATGCTTTCCAAAAGAGGGAGCTTTTTATAATCCATAAAACTCATTTCTTTTGGGGTCTTTTGTAATTTACCTATTTTCTCTCTTTTAGGCTCCTTTTCCTTTTCTAGCTTCCCCTGAAGATCTAAATTAAAATCTACTTCTAAAAGAGCTTCTTTAATTCTATCTCCCAGCTTTTGATCAAAAATTAAAGGTAACATAAATAGGACTCTTTCTTCATCAACAATTTCTGGTTGTATTTTATATTTTTTTATAATAATTTTTTTAAATAAATTCTTTGTTTCTTTTTTTGAATATACTAACAATTTAAAAGGATCAGAGATTTCTTCAAGGTTTTTAAATATTCTTAAGTTTTTAAAGGAAAGGCTTTTGTAAAGATTTTGCCATCTATCTGCTGAATCCAAAATAATGTCTTCTTTATCTTTTAAAAAATCAGCGGCAATATCAATAGAACTCATTATCAAATATGAAGGGGAGGTGGTCTGGAAAATGTTTACACTTTCCCGAAAATTATATTTATTAGGCTCTCCAGCTAGATCTTTACTTATAAGTAAAATGCTTCCTTGATTAAAGACAGGGAGGCTTTTGTGCCAGCTTTGAACTACTACTTGGCCACCTATTTTTATTCCATTAGGATAATTCTTCCCCATAAAATTAAAATGAGCTCCATGAGCTTCATCAATAATTATTCTTAAATTATTTTCCTTGGCTATTTTTAAAATCTCCCTATATTTATAGCGAATACCGTAATAATTGGGCAAGGTGAGAATTAGCACTTTACAGTCTGGATGTTTCCTTATGCCTTCAATTAAAGTTTCCGGTGCTACTCCTAATTCTGTTCCAGATTCATCATCTGTTTCTACCGCTAGAAAAATAGGTGAAGAATCCGCAATAACCATAGCATTGTATACTCCTTGGTGAGCATTTCCACCTACAAAGATTTTCTCTTCTCTTCCTAAGGTATAAATTGCGGAAAGAAGCCCAGAAGTAGATCCATTAACTAAAAGATATACTTTTTCTGCTCCTGTAAGTTTTTTTATTTTTTTTTCTGTATCTTTAATTACTCCTTGAGGATTTTGTAAATTATCCAATCCCTCTACTTCTGTAAGATCATATTCAAAAACACTTTTTCCAAAGGCTTCTTCTAAGTCTGGGGGAAGAAAGTTTCCTGACTTATGTCCTGGCATATGAGCAGAGAGATAGTCTGATTTTTTATATTCTCTAAGTTTTTTAAAAATTCCCAAAATAAAAACTCCTTTAAAAAAAAGAGAGTGGTAAACACTCCCTTAAAATTTATAATTTACGAATAATACCTAAGGGAGTTTGTTCATGGTCTTGCCCTAGAGGATTATCCTTTAATATTTTTACTATTAAATCTCTATCTATATCCTTATCGGAAGCTCCTAAAACATTTCCGCTTAAGTCATTAATATCTACAACAACAACTTTGTTACCTCCAAGAAATTCCTTAACTTCTTCTGCAACTTGGTCCGGCCTGTCTGGTCCAAGAACTACATATTGGTTATATGGGGGTAAAGTGTTAGGGGTAGGACCATCAATGGAAGATGCTTTATAGCCGGCGATTTCATAAAAAACTCCTCTTTTACCGAAGGGTCTAGTTACTGCACTAGCTAGAGCTGCATATAATATTTTTATTCTACCACATTCTTGCAAGGCCATTTCCATGGTTTCTGGCATACCTAGACCAATACCCGCAGGAGTCTTAGTAACAAAATAAGCTAATATCTTGGCCAGGGGTCTTGGTTTAATGTCTGTAAGCTTTATAGCTCTGCCTTGAGTTATTGCTACAATTTTTTCTGTAATAAATAAGATATCCCCATCTTCTAAAGATGCTTTTGCGTATTTTTCAATTACATCAAGTAATACATCATCTCTAAGGATAACATGGGTTTTTAAAGGGATTCTAAGAAATTTTTCTTCTTCTATTGTTATCTCCGGATGTTTTACTTTCTTTTTTACCTCTAGCAATTTAATTCCCCCTGATTTAAATTAAAAAGATATCTCTCTTCTGCCTATGAAAGCTTTAGAAAGAGTTATTTCATCTGCATAGTCAATATCTCCACCTACGGGTATACCTTGAGCGATTCTAGTTACTTTTATATTTAATTGGGATATTAACTTGGCAAGATATAAAGAGGTTGTATCCCCCTCTATGGTGGAATTGGTGGCTATAACAATTTCTTTTATTGTACCTGATTCCAGACGCTTCAATAATTCTCGAATTCTTAACTGCTCTGGACCGATTCCGTCTATTGGAGAAATTGCTCCGTGTAAAACATGATATAAGCCCTTATATTCATTGGTTTTTTCTAAGGCAAGTACATCTTTAGGATCCTCCACTACGCAAATAACTTCTCTATTTCTCGTCTGGCTTCTACAAATTGAACAGAAATCCTGGTCTGTGTAATTTCCACAAATTTGGCATAATTTTATTCTCTCTTTTATTTCCAGTACTGCTTTACCTAACTCCTCTGGATAATCCTCTCTGCTTTTTAAAACAAAAAAGGTAAGCCTTTGGGCTGTTTTTGGCCCAATTCCTGGAAGTTTAGCAAAAGCTTCAATTAATTTTTCAATTGGTTCCGGATAATCGTACATTTAGAACAATCCGCCAGGCATTCCAGGAATTTTCATATTCCCTGTTAATTTATTCATTTCTGCTGCCATAGTTTCCTGTGCTTTTTTCAAGGCTTCATTAGTTGCTGCAAGAATTAGGTCTTGAAGCATTTCTACATCATCTGGATCCAAAACTTCAGGATCTATATTAATATTTAATATTTCATTCTTACCATTTACGACTACTTTTACCACACCACCGCCAGAAGTTGCTTCATAACTTTTTTCTTCTAGTTCACTTTGTATTTTTGCCATTTCTCCTTGCATTTTTTGCACTTGTTTCATCATTTTATTCATATTCCCAAATCCCATTATCTCTTTCCTCCTATTAATCTTTAATTTCTACTACTTCTGCACTAAAAATCTTTAAAGCCTCTTCTAAGGCATCACTACTTGTTACTTCCAATGGTACTTCTGTTCTTTCTTCTTTTCCTGAGGGGATGTCCTTTTCTCCCTCAAAGATAGAAATTACTTTTATATTTTTATTATATTTTTTTTCTAGAATTTTTTCTAGTAGCTCTATATTATCTTGTTGGCTAACTCTTTCTTGATGAAACTTTTTTGATTCTGGAAAAATAAATTTCCCAATACCATCCTCAAAAACATATCGCCCTTCAATTAAACAGGCATGGAGCATAATCTTATCTTTTTTCACCTGAGATAAAATTTCTTCCCAAAGATCCTCCGTTTTCACTGGTCTGTCCTGTTCTTTAATTTCTGGTTTTGTTTGTGATTTTGTTTGTGGCTTTGACTGTGGCTTTGACTGTGACTTTGATTCTGCTTTTATTTCCTCTCTACCTAAAAGCATGGTTTCAAGAATTATCCGTGGTCGGGAGAAAAAGTACATTTTCTGTTCTCCCTCAATTAAGTCTTTAAGAAATTTATTAAGATAATTTAAATCTTTCATTCCTGCAAGTTCTTTAATCTGTGGATTCTCTGCTACACCAGAAACTTTAAAAATAATAATTTCTCTTAAGTAATCTGCCATATCTTTAACGATTTGCTTTATATCTTTTCCCTCAGCTAAATATTTATCTAAAGCAGAAAAGATATCTTTTGGTTTATTGTGGAAGGTACCTGAAAAAATATTATATAACTGTTCTTCATTAAGGGTCCCTAGAATGTCTTCAATTTCTAGCAAGGTAAGTTGGTTTCTCCCCGAGGAACTTATTCCTTGGTCAAGAATACTAATAGCATCCCTCATACCCCCTTCAGCTTTCCTAACTATTAAGTCTAAAGCTTTATCTTCAACAGAAAGTTTTTCTCTTTCAATTATTTCTTCTAATCTATTTTTGATACCTTCCTCATAAATCTTTTTAAAATCATATCTTTGGCAACGAGATAAAATAGTCAAAGGAATCTTATGAGGTTCTGTAGTAGCAAGGATAAAAACTACATGGTCTGGTGGTTCCTCTAGAGTTTTTAAAAGAGCATTAAAAGCTTCGTTTGTAAGCATATGTACTTCATCTATCACGTAGACCTTAGTTCTACCTTGAGCGGGAGTAAATTTTACTCTCTCTCGCATATCTCTAATTTCATCAATTCCGCGATTTGAGGCAGCATCAATTTCGAAATAATCTAGGAAAGAACCTTGATTTATACCCAAGCAATTTACACAATTATTGCAGGGTTCTCCCTCTTGAAGGTCAAGACAATTTAAGGCTTTACCCATAATTTTTGCAAGGCTTGTTTTTCCCGTGCCCCTTGGCCCAGAAAACAAATAAGCATGGGCTACTCGATTTTGAATTACAGCATTTTTTAAAGTCTTACTTATATGATCTTGTCCCACAACTTCAGAAAAGTTACCTGGACGCCAAACACGATATAAAGCGGTATATGACATTTGTATCACCTATTTCCTTTACTTACTTACAATAGCATATTCTCTAGTTTTTTTGAATAAAAAAAAGGACCTTTTACAGTCCAGTTTTATATAATATATAGTGCCGTGCACTTTTCTTTGTGAATAGCTCCCAGGTGCTTAAACAGCAGTTAGCTCAAACCAGGATATCTGCGGCACACACAAATTACTGCTTACCGCTGCTTCCTTCCGGCCCTGACGGAGTTCACAGGTCTGCGTTGCGCAGGTCCCAATCATCCTCACCACTTACTGTCCAGCTAAACCCTCAAAGCTAGACCCGAGGAAAAGCATCAACCCCGCTATAGCGGATTGCGGGTTACAGAGAACCGCTAACTCCCCATCTAGCACGGCAAATCTTAAATCAATTTTGGCGGAGAAGGAGGGATTCGAACCCTCGGTACGGCGCGAACCATACACACGCTTTCCAAGCGTGCACCTTCAGCCACTCGGACACTTCTCCTTTTAAAACCATTACACACAAAAAGTATATTATCATCTGAAGGTTATTTAGTCAACTTTGCTTTAACTGTATTTAAAGCAAAGCCAGGATTTTTCATTCCTTGAGAAAAGGCTATATAGGCTTTTTCAGAGGAACTTATCTGATATTCCCATTTCCCATCTTGACCATCAAACCAAACAGCAATCTTTATATTAGGATAATTCTCTGCTAAAGACTTAAATCCATTTTCGATCCATTTAGCCTTATCCCCACCAACTTCATTAGTTGAAAACTCTGTTATTATAAAAGGTTTTGCTGAATATCTCCTTAAATAATCAATATACAAAGGCTTATAAATATGGTCAAACTCCCGCCATACATCTCCTGGGTGACTTGTTCCATTGTTGTAACCAGTAAGTCCTACCCAATCTACATAATCATCTCCTGGATAATAAAGGTGAGCATTGTTCCAATTAAAATCAGGGTAAGAGCGATCATGGGGATTCCAAACAAAAAAAATATTTTCCCCACCATGTTCCCTCATTAAATTTACAATATGCTGCCAGGCTTTTATATATAAATCAGCATCTTTACCGTAGAACCAAGTACACCAGGGATC
Source organism: uncultured Eubacteriales bacterium (assembly GCA_964642925.1). GTDB lineage: Bacteria > Bacillota > Peptococcia > Peptococcales > SKKY01 > SKKY01. The sequence continues at coordinate 44,057 of CAZXPJ010000005.1, forward strand.
CCAATCTCCATTCATTTCATTTAAGGGCCTAACCAAAATAGGCTCTTTCAGATCCTTTAATTTTACAGCAAGTTCAATTATTTTCTCATCATGCTGTCCTTCAATAAATTCAGGAATCGCAATCCAATTTAGACTTTTTTCAAAGGGCTGCAATGTTAGCATTGCTATCCTTCCATCTTTATAAACTTCTCTAAGGTCTTCAATAGGAAAAGGTGCAGACAAAGGAAAGTTTTTATAAGTCATTATAAATTCAAATCGATGATCCAGGAGCTTTTCTGATCCGGCCATATTTTCTGCTGAATTTTCATAAAATGGATAACCTGGAAAAAACCTTCCCCATAATAGTTTATCTTTAGGGATTCTTAGCTCTAAGCTATCCCCTACTAATTTAACTTCTTTACTATCCCCATAAAAGGGATAAGAATGAGCAAACCTTAAACCATTATTAGTAAATTTAAAAGTTTTAAAAATATCCTGTATATCTTTTTTTAAAAGTTGCTGATTATCCTCCTGAGTTTTTCCCCAAACAGTTATAGCTCGATTTCTTTTAGTATCGAAGATATGTCCTTCAATATAGAAATTTTGGTCTTGTTCAATATTCTTCAAAACTGGTCTTTTATATGTAATTAAATCCACAGTAAAACCAGAAATCAGCTTTTTCTCTCTTTTTACTATTTGAAAATTTGCCTTACCTAAATAAAGTTGCTGATTACTATACTCAATATAAGACCTGTATGAAGTTTTTGCTAATTGCTGATTATAAATTTTTATCTTATTATTTTCATTTACAAAGCTTCTAACTATTAACTGGTTTTCTTCTTCTATCTCTTCATATCCATTAGGGAGAACAAAATCATAATAATCACCTTGTATGTTTGCGTAGGCAAAAGATGAGAATGTTATAAATATTAGCATTAAAATAATTTTCTTTTTCAAAAATATCCTCCTTTTAATAAAAAAGGCGGCGCATATCCCTACACACCACCAACAACATGTAACATCTTAACCTTCGTAAACCTCAAACTGGTCTTTGCCAACTCCACAATCAGGACAAACCCAATCTTCTGGTATATCTTTAAAAGCTGTTCCTGGTTCTATGCCACTATCTATATCTCCAAACTCAGGATCATAAATATACCCACATACTAAGCAAACATATTTTTCCATTATAAACCCTCCTCTTCTTATAAATCTTACTATTTTATATGGTGCAATTACATTCTAATACATATATGATATTTTTAGCAATTACAAATCAAAAAATATCTGATATTATAGAGTAAAAGATAGTAACAGGAGGCTTTTCATGAATAAATTAAAGTATTTCTTTTTAATCTTGATCTTTTCTTTAACTTTAAACGCTTTTTCCATCGATCTAGTGGTAAATAACAATAAGATTTCCACTGATGGATACCAAGCAAAACCAGAAATTCTTAAAGACAGGACTTATGTACCTTTAAGATTTGTTTCCGATGCTCTTGGTTATAATGTAGACTGGGATGGAGATAATAAGCAAGTTATTTTATGTAATGATGATAATCCTTCAAAAGAAAATTTACCTGAAAATCCCGAAAAAAAAATTCGGGTCATACTTAATGGAAACATTCTTCTTTTCCCAGAAGATTATGGGCAAGCTTTTATTAATCAAGAAAATCTTACTATGGTTCCTTTAAGAGGGATCTCTGAAGCAATGAATTTTCAAATTAACTTTATGAATAACACAGTTTACATAGAAAAAGAGAAAGAAAAACTCGATAAAGATCCTTATTCCTTTGATTTGACAATATTAGGAGAACCTGTGGCAACAAGAGAACAGCTTATATCCTATACTAGAGATAGAGAACGTTCTTACAGAAGAAGTGTTCCCGAAATGTATGGACGACCTTACAATGAAATTCCTGATTTAGTTGATTATTATCTTGAAATAGGTAAGGAATATGGAATCAGAGGAGATATTGCATATCTCCAAGCTATAAAGGAAACAAATTTCTTCCAATTTACAGGTCTTGTTCAACCTCATCAAAATAACTATTCTGGTATCTGGGCAACAGGTAGTCCTCTAACTGGTAAAGAGCCTTTTAACGGCGTCTGCCCAACAAAAATGAGTTTTGAGCCAGGGATACACGGAGTAACTTATATCAGCCCCCGAATGGGAGTTGAAGCACAAATACAACATCTTTATGCTTATACTACCAATGCTCCTCTTCCTCAGGGTAAAGAACTTTTAAGCCCTAGATTTGTTTATGTTAAAAGAGGATGTGCTCCTCGTTGGATCGACCTTGGAGGCAAGTGGGCAACTCCAGGTTATGATCCCTCTAAGTATAATTCTTTTGAAGAAGCAGCAAATGCTGGAGAAACTTATGGGCACAGTATATTAAAAGATTATTTAGCAAAAGTTTTAGCTTATTAAAGAAGGGAGATATTATTTTGGCCTTAACTTTGGAAAAATTAATTGAATCCGTCGAAGATATGCCATCTCTTCCTCAGATTGTTACTGAAATTATTAGAATAAGTGAAGATCCTAACTCAACACCTCAAGATGTGCAAAAACTCCTTGCTCAAGACCAAGTACTGACAGCAAAAATTCTTCGCCTAGCTAACTCTAGTTTTTATGGTTTTGCCAGAAGAATAAATACTATAACAGAAGCAACCATACTTTTAGGATTTCAAACAATAAGAAGTATTGTTTTTGCAGCTAGCGTTAGCCAATTTCTTACAAAGAGTCTTAAAGGATACCAACTAGACCAAAATGAATTATGGAAACATTCTCAATCTGTGGCTATGACAGCCCGTTATATTGCTAGATTAAAAAAATTTAAAAATCCAGAAGTTTTTTACACTGCTGGGGTTATACATGATATTGGTAAATTAGTTCTAAATGAATATCTGCAAAATGATTATCAAAAAGTATTATCTTTAATTTATGATGAAGGTTATGATTTTATAAGGGCTGAAGAAACTGTTCTAGGATTTAACCATGCCCAAACTGGAATGAAACTTGCAGAGAAATGGAACCTTTCTCCTGAAATGGTGGAGGCTATTGGTTGTCACCATGAACCGGAAAAAGCTGTAATAAATCCTCTTTTAGCTTCTACTATTCATATTTCTGATTCAATTGCCCTAATGATGGGTTTTGGCTTAGGGATTGGTGGTTTAGCTTATAACTTTTCAGATTTTGCTTTGGAGGTTACCCAAATTGATGGGGACCAAATAGAAAAGATCTTACCTGCTGTAACTGATTTAATGGTGGATAAGACAAGTTATGAAATTTTTTAATCTTTAAAAAACAGAAAGAGCAGCTTCCACTAGGAAGCTGCTCTTTCTGTTTTTTTTCTTAATTAAATTCCTAAATCTTCTAAAAGTTCTTTCGCATTTTTAATATCTAATGCATCCTGTGCCTGATTTATTAAGTTCAAAGTTCTCAATAATTTTGCTTCTTTAATACTCTTAAGATTTTCTGGATCCTCTGATTCAGCTAAGAATTTCGTTGCGATTTCATAAGCTGCCTTAGCCCTATTAATATCTTCCTGAGTATCTGTACCATCTCTTCTTAAAGATTCAGATAAAGACATGGCCGAATCTACAGCGTCTGTCTCCTCTTCAGTTCTTACTTTTGCTCTAATTTCATTGTACATTATTTCTTTTAAATCTTCGTCTGCTATTTTAGCTACTAATATTCTTGCATACTCAGCATCATTTTCTGTAGTTATTTCATCAATTGATGTTCTTGCTTCTAAGATATTCTTTTGGTTTTCTGCAGCTGAAATCATAGCTTCTGCTTTTGCTAATCTCTTAATAATTTCAGAGTCTCTAATATCAATTTCTTTTTCTAAAGCTAATTGTCTTGTAGTCTCATAAGCACTTCTAGCTCTGTCTATTTCATCTTGTGTTGCCTTGCCTTTTTGATCTAATGCTTTTGCCAACTCTTCTACTTTCTTTAAAGGCTCCTGAAGATCGAGATTAGCTTGAAGTAAGCGTAATCTTTCTTGCATATCTTGTTTTTCTGATCCTTCTGGCAGATTTTCAATTATTGATTTAATATTATTAATATCACCTTGGGTAATAGTTCTTTCCGTTGGATAATCTCTTTCTGTCCAGGATCCAAAGTTACCACTTAATCTAAAGATATAAGGGAAACCTTTTTCAGATAATACCTTTGCCACATATAATGACTGCTTATCATTTTGACCATATACTAAAATATTCTTTTCTTTACTTAATTTATCTAAATTATCCCAAATTGCTGTGGGTTCTATATTGATTGACTTTGGAATATGACTTTCTTGGTGTATCTTTGCAGGAGATGCATCAATTATAACTGCAAATTCTTCACTAAATGTATCTACAAAAAATTTAAATCTTCTTGCATCTGCATTGGTATAGCCTTTTTCATCATTAACTACAATAAATTTATCATAGTCAGCTTGTGCATTAAACACTGGCTCCGGTTTTGGTTCTGGCTTTGGATCTGGTTTAACTTCCGGCTTTGGTGTTGGTTTTGGAACTGGCTTAGTAGTAGGAGTTTCAGGTTTCCCTGTTTCTTCTGGTTCTTCTCCTGGCTTTTCAGGATCCTTTTCTCCTGCTGGTGGTTCTTTTTCTCCCTCGGGAGCTACTACGGGAGGTTTTGGTGTTGGAGCTGGCTCTTCAACCTTTTTACATCCACTAAAAACGAGTAAAGCTGCTAATAATAAAACAAGTAATATACTTAATTTTTTCTTTTGCATATTTATTCCACCTTCTCTTTATATTTACTTACTTAATTACCATGCTTTATAAAAATTTAAACTTTTTATCTTTTTATCTTTTTTTTCTAAAAAATTCTTGAAGAAGTTTTACTGATTCATCTTCTAAAATATTTGGAACAATATGTACAAAGTTAGGGAAACTGGGAAATTGTAGAAGATTTAAAACTGTTCCTGCTGTTCCAGTTTTTTCTTCATTTGCCCCATACACAAGAGTATCTATCCGAGAGTTAAGTATAGCTCCAGAACACATGGTACAAGGTTCAAGTGTCACATAAAGGGTACAGCCCAATAAAAATTTACTCCCTAAGACCTTTGAAGCTTCCTTAATTGCAAGAATCTCTCCATGACATAAAACAGATCCTTCTTTTTCCACTTGATTATAAGCCTTTGCAATTATAATGCCATCCTTAAGGATAACTGCCCCAACAGGAACCTCGTCCTGATCCAAGGCTTTTCTGGCTTCTTCTAAGGCTATTTTCATATACTTTTCATGTTCTAAGATCTTTAATTCTTTATTATTCATTTTAATGTCTCCTATTAAAAAATCCATGTTCAGAATAATGCTGAATCACGGATTCTTTGGTGCGCCTGGCGGGATTCGAACCCACGGCCTATGCCTTAGGAGGGCATCGCTCTATCCTGCTGAGCTACAGACGCGTAATAATATATAAAAAAACTCAACGCCATATGCGTTGAGATATATTGTCTACTGGCGCGCCCGGCAGGAGTCGAACCTGCGACCTTCAGATTCGTAGTCTGCCACTCTATCCAGCTGAGCTACGGGCGCAAATAATGGCGGAGAAGGGGGGATTCGAACCCCCGATACAGGTTTCCCCGTATAATCACTTAGCAGGCGACCGCCTTAAGCCGCTCGGCCACTTCTCCCTAAATAAAACTTACACCTAAAATAAAAATGGCGGAGAGGGTGGGATTCGAACCCACGGAACCCGCAAGAGTTCAACGGTTTTCAAGACCGCCTCCTTCAACCGCTCGGACACCTCTCCTAATGATTTCACAAAGTAAAACCATTAGTAATATTAACAAAAATAAGCTTATCTGTCAATCACGGATCAAATTTTTTATTATTTTATTTTGTAATTTTTTCTATTCCACCCATATAGTGAACAAGGGCTTTGGGTATGGTTATACTTCCATCTTCATTTTGGTAATTTTCCATAATAGCTGCTGTTGTTCTACCCGCTGCAAGACCAGATCCATTTAGAGTATGAACAAACCTAACTTTACCATCAGATCCCTTAAATCTTATATTAGCCCTTCTTGCCTGAAAATCTTGAAAATTACTACAAGAGGATATTTCCCTATATCCATTAAAGCTTGGTAACCAAGCTTCTAAATCATAAGTTTTTGCCGAGGAAAATCCAAGGTCTCCTGTGGCAAGAGCTATTCTTCTATATGGAATTTCTAACATCTCAAGAATTGACTCTGCACTTCTAGTAAGTCTTTCAAGTTCTTCATAAGAATTATCTGGATGAGCGAACTTAACTAATTCCACCTTATTAAATTGATGTTGTCTTATAATTCCTCTAGTATCCCTACCATAAGATCCAGCCTCTGCTCTAAAACAAGGAGTATATGCACAATAAGAAATAGGTAAATCCTTTTCCTTAAGGGTTTCGTCTCTATAATAATTTGTTACAGGCACTTCTGCGGTGGGAACAAGGTAATAATCTGTATTTTCTAATTTAAACATATCTTCTGCAAATTTTGGTAGTTGCCCGGTTCCAATCATACTTGTTGAATTAACCATGAAAGGTGGTAATAATTCTGTATATTCATTTTTTGTATGGGTATTTAACATAAAATTGACTAAGGCTCTCTCCAGACGAGCTGCCATACCCCTGTAAAAGGTGAATCTTGCCCCTGTAACCTTTGTTGCTCTCTCAAAATCAAGGATATTTAAATCCTCTCCTAAATCCCAGTGAGCTTTTACTTCAAAACCGTATTTTTTAGGCTCACCTACTGTTTTTTCTAACCTAAAATCCTCTTCCCTTAATCCAACAGGAACACTTGCATGAGGAATATTAGGTATTAATAACAATAGAGCATTTAGTTCTTCATCCACTTCTCTTCTTTGATTATCTAATAACTTTATATTTTCTCCTAAATCTCCAATGGTTTCCATAATTTCAGAAGTATCTTTACCCTCTCTTTTTAAAAGACCTACCTCTTTAGAGATATTATTTCTCATGTTCTTTTTTTCTTCTACTTCTGTTAAATTCTTTCTTCTTTTCTCATCTAATTCTAAGACTCTTCCTATATCAAGCTTAGTTCCTCTTTTATTTAAAGCTTCTTCTACTTTTTCTTTATTTTCTCTTATAAACTTTAAATCCAACATTTAATTTTACCTTCTTTCAATAATTATTTTTTGGGCTTTACTTACCCCTTTACCAAGTTCGAATTTATATCCTGATTCATATAGAGCCATCTCAATTGCTGCGATACCAGATATTATATCTAATTCTCCCAAGTATCCAATAGTGCCTACTCTGAAAATTTTTCCCTTTAAGTCATCTTGGCCACCAGCTACTAAAACATTATATTTTTCACTTAATATTTTTTCAAATTCTGACCATTTAATCCCATCAGGCACATAAACCCCTGTAACAGCCCGTGATGCTGCTTTTTCATTTTCAACAACTAAGGATAAGCCAATTTCCCTAAAAGCTTCTCTTAGCATTTTTGTATAAAGTTCTTGCTTCTTATAATTATTTTCTATGCCATATTCAAGAATCATATTTAGGCTAGTATTTAATCCTATTATTAAAGATGTATTAGGGGTAAAAGGTGTTGTTGATTTTTCTAGATTTTTTTTTGCAGCTTTAAGACAAAAATAGAATCTTTTATTTCCGCAAGTAATTAGTCTTTTACCAGCTTTTTCACTCATTGCTACAAAAGCTAGTCCTGGAGGTAACATGAAAGCTTTCTGGGAACCAGCTACAACAACATCTATTCCCCATTCATCCATTTTCATTTCAGTAACACCTAGTCCAGAGACTGAATCTACGATAAGTAGTGCTTCATAATCTCTTACAACTTTAGCAATACTCTCTACATCATTTAGAATAGCTGAGGATGTTTCATTTTGCTGCATGAAAACTGCTTTTGTATCTGGGTTTTCATCAAGGAACTTTTTAACATCTTCAGGCTTTGCCTGTTTTCCTAAGGGATAATTTATTTCTTTAAGATTTGCCCCATATATCTTATTTAAACTTGCAAATCTTTCTCCAAATTTACCATTAATAAGAACCAGGACCTTATCTCCTTCATTAATAAAGTTAGCTACAGCAGCTTCCATAGCACCACTTCCTGAGGAGGTGAGAATATATACATCTCTTTTTGTTCTAAATACTTTTTTTAATTTCTCTGTTACTTCTTCAATTATTTTTTCAAAGTACTCTGTTCTATGACCCACCGCCTGAATATTCATAGCGTTAAGAATTTCTTGAGAAATCATAGTTGGCCCTGGAATCATTAATAATTTTTCTTTTTTCAAAATAAAACACTCCTTTTATATCAAGCCCTTTAAAATAAAAAAGACCCGTCCCTGTAAATGGGACGAGTCTAACCCGCGTTGCCACCCAAATTAAATAATAATGGATCTTATTATTTCACTTGACTAGCTATAACGTTGCCAACGGAAATATTCTTCATACTCTGTTTACAGGCGGAATCTTAAAAACTTGTGTTGATTTTCACCAACCATCAACTCTCTTTAAACAAGATTTTTAAAACTTCCTGATCATTACATTTGTTTTATTTAATTTACGATATTTTACAATATTGCTACTTTTATATCAAGTTATAAATCTTCTTCTGTAGTTATTATTGAGGTAATAGATACAACCTCATCATCTTCTGTCATATTCATTAGGCGTACACCCTTAGTTGCCCTACCCATAGATGATATATCGTCTGCTGCAAATCTTATGATTATTCCTTTTTTAGAAATCATCATTACTTCATCATCATCAGCTAAAATTATAGATCCAATAATTTCTACATCTTTTTTCTTATTCCTATTAAAAGTTATCAAGCCTTTACCACTTCTTGCTTGAACTTTGTATTGTGTTAAAGGAGTTCTTTTTCCGTATCCTTTGTTGGAAACCACTAATAAGGATGATCCTTCTTCTGCAGTACCCACGGATATAACTTCATCGTTTTTAGTTACATTAATACCTTTAACGCCTTTAGCTGTTCTACCCATAGTACGGACATCCGTTTCGTTAAATCTAATAGCAAAACCTAACTTGGTAACCATCATTATATCCTTAGTACCATCAGTTAGCTCAATTCCTACAAGTTCGTCACCTTCATTTAAGGTAATAGCAGCTATTCCGTCTTTCCGCTGGGTGTTATATTTAGGAAGATCTGTTTTTTTAATCATACCTTGCTTTGTAGCGGCTACCATAAATAAATCTTCTGTAAATTCTTTTATTGGCATTATTGTGGTTACTTTTTCTCCAGGATCTAAATTAATAAGGTTTTTCATATGCATCCCTTTTGCCATTCTAGAGTGTTCAGGAACTTGATAGCCTTTAATTCGATAAACCTTACCTTTATTGGTGAAGAACAAAATGTAATTATGAGTTGTTGTTGAGAAAATTTTTACTACTGCGTCTTCATCCTTGGTGTTCATTCCTCGAACACCTTTTCCACCTCTTTTTTGACTAGAGTAATTACTAATATTCATCCTCTTTACATAACCACTATTTGAAACGGCAATAACTACTTCTTCTTCTGGTATTAGATCTTCCATATCAATATTTTCATCAGAAAGACCGATCATTGTTCTTCTTGAGTCTGCATATTTATCTCTAATTATTAGCATTTCATCTTTTATAATTTCCAAGATTCTAGACTCATCAGCAAGAATTGCTTTTAATTCTTTTATTGTTTTTACTAATTCTTTAAATTCTGCTTCTAGTCTTTCTGTTTCTAAAGAAGTTAATCTTTGCAGTCTCATATCTAAAATTGCTTGGGCTTGTATTTCACTTAATAAAAATTTACTAATTAAATTTAATCTAGCTTCATCTGGATTTTGTGCTTTCTTTATTGTTTTTATTACTTCATCAATATTTGAAATAGCTATTCTTAATCCTTCAACTACATGAGCTCTTTTTTCTGCCCTATCCAAGTCAAATTGAGTTCTTCTATTTATAATATTTTCTTGGTGAAGAACATATTCCTGTATAATTTGTTTAATATTTAATACTCTTGGAACGCCATTTACAATAGCAAGAAAAATTATACCAAAGGAATCTTGTAATTGAGTATTTTTATAAAGCTGGTTTAAAATTACTTGTTCATTAACATCTTTCCGAAGCTCTATTACAATCCTCATACCTTTTCTATCTGACTCATCTCTTAAATCAGTAATTCCATCTATTTTTTTCTCTCTAACCAAATCTGCTATTTTTTCTATTAATCTGGACTTATTTACCATATAAGGTATTTCATTTACTATTATTTTCTTCTTACCATTTTTCATTTCTTCTATTTCTGTTTTTGCCCTTATCCTTATAACCCCTCGGCCAGTCTGATAAGCTTTTTTTATTCCATCTCGGCCAAGAATAATTCCCCCAGTGGGAAAATCTGGTCCTTTTATAATTTTATTTATTTCTTCTATTTCTATTTCCGGATTATCAATATATGCAATAACTCCATTAATAACTTCCCTTAAATTATGGGGTGGTATATTTGTTGCCATACCTACTGCAATACCTGAGGATCCGTTAACTAAAAGGTTAGGATATCTTGAAGGAAGAACTACTGGCTCATCCAAAGAACCATCATAGTTTTCAACATAATCTATTGTATTTTTTTCTATGCCATCTAATAGTTCATTAGCTATTCTAGCCATTTTTACTTCTGTATATCTCATGGCTGCAGCAGAGTCACCATCTACTGATCCAAAGTTTCCTTGCCCATTAACTAGGGGATACCTGGTTGAAAAATCTTGAGCCATCCTTACCATTGAATTATAAACTGCCATGTCTCCATGAGGGTGATATTTTGCTAAAACATCACCTACCACATGGGCTGATTTTTTAAAGGCTTTATCTGGAGTTAAGCCAATTTTATACATTGAAAAGAGAATTCTTCTATGCACTGGTTTTAAACCATCTCTTATATCTGGCAACGCTCTACCCACAATTACACTCATTGCGTAATCGATATAGGAGTTTTTCATTTCATCTTCTATTCTTATTGGCGTCATTTTACCATGATTGAAATTATCCACTTGATTATCTCCCTTCAATTTATTTTAGTAATCTAAGTTTCTTGCATAAGTTGCATTTTCTTGAATAAATTCTCTTCTCGGTTCTACTTTATCTCCCATTAAAATAGTGAACATATTATCCGCTTCAATAGCATTTTCTAAAGTTACCTGAAGAAGAGTCCTTTGCTCAGGATCCATGGTTGTATCCCATAGTTGATCGGCGTTCATTTCACCAAGACCTTTATATCTTTGTAGTGAAAAGTCTCTACCGTGTTTAGTAATATATTCATCTAAATCTTTATCATTATATAAATAAACTTCCTTTTTCCCTTTTTTTATTTTATATAAAGGAGGTTGGGCAATAAAAATATTTCCATTTTCTATTAATTTTTTCATATAGCGATAAAAGAATGTAAGCAATAGTGTTCTAATATGAGCTCCATCTACATCAGCATCACTCATAAGTATGATTTTATGATATCTTATTTTATCAATATCAAAATCATTTCCAATACCTGCTCCTACTGCTGTAATCATTGCTCTAATTTCTTCATTACCTAATATTCGGTCTAACCTAGCTTTCTCCACATTCAATATTTTACCCCTCAATGGTAGTATTGCTTGGAAATGTCTATCTCTTCCCATTTTAGCCGAACCACCTGCTGAGTCTCCCTCAACAATATATAGTTCAGAAATAGTAGGATCTTTACTGGAACAATCCGCAAGTTTTCCAGGAAGAGAATTGCTATCTAGAGCATTTTTTCTTCTTGTAAGATCTCTGGCTTTTCTAGCTGCTTCTCTAGCCCTTTGAGCCTGAATTGTTTTTTCAATTATTTTTTTTGCTATAGATGGATTCTCTTCTAAGAAATTAGATAAACCTTCACTAACAGCCCCATCTACAATACCTCTTACTTCACTATTACCTAATTTTGTTTTTGTTTGTCCCTCGAACTGAGGATCGGGAACTTTTATACTTAAAATACTTGTTAATCCTTCTCTTATATCATCACCGGATAAATTTTGCTCGTCTTTTTTTAGAAGATTATATTTTCTAGAATAATCATTTACTACTCTAGTTAAAGCTGCTTTAAAGCCAGCTTCGTGAGTTCCACCCTCTTGGGTATTTATATCATTTACGTAAGAAAACAAGGTTTCAGAATAGGAATCCGTATATTGCATAGCTACTTCTACTATTACTTCATCTTTTTCTCTTTCCATAAAAATTGCTTTAGGATGTATAGGATCTTTATTTTTGTTTAAATAGCTAACAAAATCTACAATTCCACCATCATTTTTAAAAACTTCTTTTTTATTATCTCTTTCATCAGAAAGCTCTATTACTAATCCTTTATTTAGAAAGGAGAGTTCTCTTATTCTATTTGCTAAAATAGCAAATTCATAATCTAAAATTTCAAATATTTCTGGATCTGGTTTAAAGTATATTTTTGTTCCTGTTTTTTTTGTTTTACCTATAATTTCTAATTCTGTTTTTTTTATACCTTTTTCATATCTTTGTGAGTAAATATTTCCATTTATTGATACTTCTACTACTAGACATTTAGAAAGGGCGTTTACTACAGACATTCCAACGCCGTGTAAACCCCCAGAAACTTTATATCCACCGCCACCAAATTTTCCTCCTGCATGAAGAACTGTCATTACTACTTCTACTGCAGGTATCCCCATTTGCTCATGGGTATCTACGGGAATTCCCCTAGCCTCATCTTGGACAGTGATGGAATTATCTTTATGAATTGTTACTGATATTTTATTACCATAACCTGCTAGGTGTTCGTCTATTGAATTATCAATGATTTCATAAACTAGATGATGTAATCCTCTAGGCCCAGTACTTCCAATATACATACTAGGTCTTTTTCTAACAGCTTCTAAACCTTCTAATACTTGTATTTCATTAGCTGTATATATATTTTTATCTTTTACTTCTCCCATACTTGGTCTCCTTCTTATATTATTTAATATAATTTTCAATCACTTATTATAACAAACAATATCAATTATTTCTATTTTTATGAATTTTGAAATTTTCCTTTTTTTATTTTGATTATTTTGTCCCCCTTATTTACTTGATTTTTTATAATTCCTATATTAGCAAGAGTAATAAATGATTGGATCTTATTACTTCTTAGTATTTCTATTAGCATATTTTTTCTTTTTTCATCTAATTCACTAAAAACATCATCTAGTAATAAAATAGGATAATAATTATAGAATTTTTTTAAATATTCTAATTCAGCTATTTTTAGTGATAAGATAACTGACCTTTGTTGACCTTGAGATGCGTAGGTTTTTATATTTTTTTTGTTTATATAAAAAACAATATCATCTCGATGTACTCCTATAATTGATTGTTTTCTTGTTAATTCATTATGTAAATTTTCCTCTAATTCTTCTTCATATTTATTAAAATTAAAACTTGGCTTATAACTTATTGATAATATTTCACTATTTTCAGTTATTGAGCTATAAATTTTTCTAGCTATTGGGGTTATATTTTTTAAATAGAAAAGGCGGTACCTTATTATCTCCCTTCCAGTTTTAGATAATTGTTTATTGAATGTTTTAATTAAATTTATATCTGTTTTATTTTTTAAAAGGAAGTTTTTTTGAGAAATTAATTTATAATAGTTTTTAATTAAATTTTTATAATTAGGAAATAATATTTTTATTTCACTATCTAAAAAATCTCTTCTTTTTCCAGGACCTTCTTTTATTATTTGTAGATCATCGGGTAAAAAAACTATTGTTTTTATAGAGTTATTTCTTAATTCTTTCTTAATATTATTTATTTTAAATATTTTTTTATTATCAAGTTTTTCTAATTCTAAAATTTTTAAATTATTATCATGGGAAATTTCTAAGCTTAATTTAAAAGTTTTAATATTTGTATTTTCATTAAATAACTCTTCTTCTTTTATATTTTTAAAAGATTCCCCATTTAAAACAAAAAAAATACTTTCTAGTAAATTTGTTTTTCCTTGAGCATTATCTCCAAGAATATAATTTATATTTTTAGAAAAAAGTATTTCTTCATTTTCGTAATTTCTGAAGTTTTTAATTTTTATTTTATTTAAGATCATAAAGTCACCAATTTTTAATAAAATTATATCATAAAAAAGAGTCATTATTTTAATATTAAAATAATGACTCTTTTTTTTAGACAGTTCGTAATGGTAATACTAAATATATATAGCTGTCGTTATTTTCTGTTATTATTGCTGGGCTTAAATTACCAGAAAATTTAAATTCAATGTCCTTAGCTTCTATTACTTTTAAAGCTTCAATAAGATATCTTGAGTTAAAAGTAATTTCTAATTCATCTCCATCAATAAAAGCATTTAAATTTTCATTTAAATAACCTGTTTCTGATTTTGATGAAATATTAACATTAGAGTTGTTTATTTTTAATTTGACTATTGCTAAATTATCTATTGAATCTACAAAAAGACTTGCTCTTTCTATGGTTTCCATAAAATCTTTTCTGTTTAATTTCATAACAGTTTGAAAGTTTACAGGCACTACCTGTTCAAATTTAGGGAAATTTCCATCAATAATTCTTGAAATTATTTTAGTATCTGAATTTTCAAAACATACTTGGTTTTCATTTCCATAAATTTTTATTATTTCCTCATCATCTTTAAAGATTTTTTGAATTTCGTTTAAAGTTTTTCTAGGAATAATAATATTAATATTATTACTTTCATTATCTATTTTTAAAGTATTAATGGCTAATCGATGGGAATCTGTAGTAACCATTTTTATATTTTTATCTGCTATATTTAATAGGGCTCCATTAAAAACTGGTCGTGATTCATCGGGGGAACTAGCAAAGATTGTTTTCTTAATAAGAGAATTTAAGTTAATTGCTTTAATAAAGAAATTAAAATCATCTTTAATCTCAGGCAATAAAGGGAATTCTTCTGTATTAAAACCTTTTATTTCCACTTCTGAATTTAAATACTTTATTTTTAGATTTTTTTCTTCTTTATGTAAATCAATATTTATATTTGGAAGTTTTTTTATTAATTCAATAAATTTTGTAGAAGGTATAACTATTTCTCCTTCTTCTATAACTTCAGCTGGTATTCTTGTTTCAATACCTAATTCTAAATCTGTTGCTGTAATTATTAAGTGATTATTAATAGCTTTTATTAAAACACCTTCTAAGATAGGTATTGTTTTTTTCATACTAATTGCTCTTTGTACATTTTGTAATCCATAGCTTAGGTTTTCTCTTAAACATTTAATTATCATATTGATCTCCTTTTATTGATTTTTAGTAGTAGTGTTAGTAAGCACTGTTGATAAGTTGAAAAGTGCTCTAGACTTATATTATATATGAAAGAAACCATGTTTAAAATCCTGTTGATAACAAGAGGTGTTTATCCACAAGTTAACAGGCTAAGTATAATTATTTTTTTATCCACAAGGAAATAACAGGTTATTATAAAGTTATCCACAAAAAAAGATAAAAAAATATAAATAAAATTTGGTTAAACTTTCTTTATTTTCTCAATTAAAGAGTTAATTGTATTTGAAAGTGATGGATTTTTAATAATTTCTGAACTTATTTTATCATAAGAATGTATTACTGTTGTATGATCTCTTCCTCCAAAATGCTCCCCTATTTTTGGTAAAGATAAATCCGTTAAAGTTCTACAAATATACATACTAATTTGTCTAGGATAAACTATATTTTTATTTCTTTTTTTTGATTTTAAATCTTCAACTCTGATGTTAAAATTTTCAGATACAATCTCTTGGATAATTTCAGGTGTAATAACAACAGGTTTTTTTTCTGTTATTATTTCTTTTAATGATTTTTTTGCTAAATCTAAGTTAATATTTTTTCCACTTAAAGAAGCATAGGCTATTACTCGAATTAAAGCACCTTCTAGCTCTCTAATATTGGAATCTATTTTTTCTGCAATATAAGACATTATTTCATCTGGTATATCAAAGTTTTCAACTCTTGCTTTTTTTCTTAAAATAGCTACCCTAGTTTCATAATCTGGAGATTGTATATCGGTTATAAGTCCCCATTCAAATCTTGTTCTTAATCTTTCTTCTAATGTTGGTATTTCTTTTGGTGTTCTATCACTGGAAATTATAATTTGCTTATTTGATTCATGAAGGGCATTGAATGTATGGAAGAATTCTTCCTGGGTTCTTTCTTTTTTTGCTAAAAATTGAATATCATCAATTAAAAGAAAATCAATATTCCTATATTTATTTCTAAATGCTTCTGTTCGGTCATCACGAATACCATTAATTAATTCATTAGTAAATTTTTCCGAAGAAACATATAAAACATTTTTATTGGAATTCGTTAATACATAATTACCAATAGCTTGCATTAAGTGAGTTTTTCCTAAGCCAACTCCTCCATAAATAAATAAAGGATTATATCTAGAAGAAAGAGCTTCTGCTACAGACATACAAGCGGCATGAGTAAACTTATTACTATTACCAACAACAAAGTTTTCAAAGGTATATCTTGGATTAATATTTGATTTTGCTATTTTTTCTTCTAGGGATTCCTTCCTTATATTATCAGAAGACATTTTATCAATAGGTAATAATTCTAAATCATTAGAAACTACAAACTTGGCAATTACTTTTCTTTTTAGAATCTCTTGAAAAGAATCGTTAATAACATCTATGTAATTATTATTTAGCCAATCTTTTACTATGTCATTAGGAGTTTTGATGATAAAATGTTCATCATAGTAGGCAACAAGTTCTGTCTGGTTAAACCATGTATCAAAGGAAGGTCTGTTAATTTTGTTTTGGATAACTTTCAAAGTTTCTATCCATATTTCGTCTAATTGTGATTTTATCATTAAGATACCTCCGAAAATAATTATAAACAATTTGTTAAAATAATGTTTATAAGTTAAGAATTGTAATATAATACTATCAGAATAAAATTACTTTATCAACAAAGTATAAGAATAAAGATAGATGTTATCCACAAGGGTAAAGAATTTTTATTTCAAACTCTTGATAATTGGTGAAGATTAGTATATAATTTCATGGTCAATAGGAATGATAAATATTCATACTATATATGATCTATTTTAGTGGAGGTGTAATAAAAAATGAAAAGAACCTTTCAACCAAGTAAAAGAAAGAGAAAAAGAGTTCATGGTTTTAGAGCAAGAATGGCAACTGTTGGTGGAAGAAATATATTAAAAAGAAGAAGAGCAAAAGGAAGAAAAGTTTTATCTGCATAAATTAGTTTTTTGAGTCCTTTATAATAGAAGGACTTTTTTTTGGAGTTGGAAACGTTGCTTAAAACAGAAAATCGTTTAAAAAAGAATAAAGATTTTAAAATTATTTATAAAAAAGGTAAATCTTATGCAAATAGAGATTTTGTGATTTATTATAAAAAAAACCCTTATGGATTTAGCAGAATAGGATTTTCTGTTTCAAAAAAAGTTGGCAAAGCTTGGAAAAGAAATGAAATTAAAAGAAGACTAAGAGAAATATTAAGAAAAAACGAATCTTTATTGTCTTTAGGCTATGACATTATCGTTATTGTAAGACAATCGGTTAAAGAAACGGATTATTTTTTAATGGAAAAATCTCTTAATCATGCTTTAAAGGGATCTGGGCTAATTGATTAAAGAATTTTTAATTATCCTAATAAAAGGATATCAAAAATTTATATCTCCTTTACTTGGAAAAAATTGTAGATTTAATCCAACTTGTTCTCAATATGCTATTATCGCTTTGGAAAAACATGGTTTTTTTAAAGGGGGATTTATGGCAGCAAAAAGAATTGTAAAATGTAATCCTTTTCATCCCGGAGGAAATGACCCTATCTAAATATTGATTGAAAGTAATAATTTTATCGGGAGGTGGAGCCTGTTTAATACAGGTGTTCAATTTGAGTATTTTAAAAGATTTTGTAATGACCTTAATTACATATTTTTATAACATTTCTGTAAATTTAGGATTTCCAAGTTATGCTTTGGCAATAATTATACTTACTATTTTAATTAAAATTGCCTTATTTCCATTAAGTCTAAAACAGATGAAATCCATGAAGCATATGCAAATGATTCAACCGGAGCTTCAGGTTATTCAGAAAAAATATAAAAATAATAAGGAAAAACTTAATAAAGCAACGATGGATTTATATCAAAAATATAATATTAATCCTGCTGCAGGTTGCCTGCCATTGTTAGTACAAATGCCGATATTATATGCTTTATTTAATTCATTAAGAACTTATCCCTTTGAACCAGTAGAACATGCAACTTTTTTCTGGATCAATAATTTAACAAATCCAGATCCATTGTACATTCTTCCTGTTTTAGTAGGAATAGCAACTTTTTTCCAAAGTAAGTTAACATCTGCCAGTGCAGGACCAGCTGGCCAGAATAAAATGATGTTATATTTTCTTCCCGTAATGATAGGTTACATTAGCTTAAAATTTCCCGCGGGATTATGCTTATACTGGGTAGTATTTAACGTTATGGGTGTATTACAACAATATATTATTAACCGTCTTCCTGACCCTAAACCAAAAACGGAGGCATTAGAATGAAAATAATAGAAAAATCAGGAAAAACAATTGAAGAGGCTACTTTATTAGCTCTAAAAGAATTAAATTTAACAGAAAATGATGTTG
Source organism: uncultured Eubacteriales bacterium (assembly GCA_964642925.1). Lineage (GTDB taxonomy): Bacteria > Bacillota > Peptococcia > Peptococcales > SKKY01 > SKKY01. The sequence continues at coordinate 62,703 of CAZXPJ010000005.1, forward strand.
AAATAGAAGTATTGGAAGAACCAAAAAATGGTTTTTTAGGTTTTATCGGTGGGCGAGATGCTCTAATTAGAGTTACAGTAAAACAAAATAATCATCATAAAATTAATGAGTTTCTTAATCTTGTTTTTGAAAAAATGAGATTAAGACCAGAGGTTTCTCTTAAAGAAGAAAACGGAAACATATTAGTCAACCTTACAGGTGAAGACTTAGGAATATTAATTGGAAGACGAGGGGAAACTCTTGATTCTCTTCAATTTTTAGTAAATTTATTTGTTAACAAGTCTAGTGAAAATTACAAGAAAGTTATTCTTGATATTGAGGACTATAGAAAGAAGAGAGAAAATACTCTTCATAGTTTAGCAGAAAAATTATCACATAAAGTAAAAAGAACAGGGAGAAAAATTTCTTTAGAACCTATGAGTCCTCAAGAGAGAAGAATTATTCATATGGCTTTACAGGATAATTTAAATATTAATACTTATAGTGAAGGGGAAGAACCTTTCAGAAAAGTAGTAATTGCTCCTAAGCGAAATTAGTAAAAATTTGCCAGTAATCTTTTGATTACTGGCTTTTTTGACAAGGAGGATAAAATTGATGAAGTATAATGATACTATCTGTTCAATAGTGACAGGAATTGGTGCATCTGCTGTATCTATTATTAGAATTAGTGGAGATGAATCTATAGAAATTGCTGAAAAACTTTGGAGAGGTAAAACTAAATTATCTCAAATGGAGAGTCATAAGCTTGTATTAGGAAAAATATATGATAATTTTACTAATCAAATGATTGATGAAGGTTTTTTTGTCGTAATGAAAGCTCCTAAATCTTATACTGGAGAAGATGTTGTAGAAATACAAGTTCATGGAAGTTTCCTTGGAGTTAATTATATTTTAGAACTTCTTATAAAAAATGGGGCTAGACATGCTGAGGCTGGAGAATTTACTAAAAGAGCATTTTTAAATGGTAAAATGGATTTAACAAAAGCTGAAGCGATAATTGATTTGATAGAGGCTAAGAATAAACAAAGCTTAAGATTCGCTGCAGATTCATTAGGAGGAAAAAACTCCACAGAATTAAAATCTTTGATTTCTGACATTGTTGAAATACTTGCCTATCTAGAAGCAAGTATTGATTTCCCGGAGGACGATGTTCCTAGCCTTTCAACAGAAGAAAAAGAATTTAAAATTACTAAAATTAGAAATAGCATACAATTATTTCTTCAAAGAAACGAAAAAAGCAAATATATTAATGAAGGAATACGCATCTTAATACTAGGAGAGCCTAATGTGGGGAAATCTAGTTTTTTAAACTTACTCTTAGATGAAGAAAGAGCAATAGTTTCTGATATTCCTGGTACAACAAGAGATATTATTGAAGAATATTTAACCATTGGAAAAATACCTGCTAAAATAATAGATACTGCTGGAATAAGGCATAGCGATGATATGATTGAGAGACTAGGAATAGAAAAGGCCAAAGAAAGTATTGAAAAAGCAGATTTAATTATATATATGATTGATTTAACAAAAGAATATAGTTTTGAAGATGATGAAATAATACAGTTAATAGGAAAGAAGAACAAAATTATATTATTAAATAAAATTGATGCTATAAATGATAAAAGTAAAGTAAATAAGATTCAGAATTGTTTTCCAAGGGAAAAAGTATTAAACTTTTCAACGATGGAAAAGGAATATCTTAATAATTTAGAAAAAGAAATAGAGGACACCTTTGTAGATTCAGATTACGATTACAACGAAGGAGCTTTTATAACTAATGTCCGTCAAAAGGGACTTTTAGAAAAAGCATTGTTATATATTAACCAATCATTAGAATCTGTACTAAATGGAATGGAAGATGATTTTATTACCATTGATTTATACGATGCTAAGAGATCCCTAGAGGAAATACTAGGGGATAATATAAACGAAGATGTTATGGATCAAATATTTAGTAAATTTTGTATAGGAAAGTAGGTTAAATAGTGTCATATATAGGTGAAGAATTTGATGTTATCGTAGTGGGAGCTGGCCATGCAGGCTGTGAGGCGGCTTTAGCTTCAGCAAGGATGGGACTTAAAACAATAATTTTCACAACAAGCTTAGATAGTATTGCTTTGATGCCCTGCAATCCATCAATTGGAGGACCAGCTAAGGGACATTTAGTAAGAGAAATAGATGCTTTAGGTGGAGAAATGGGAAGAAATATTGACAAAGCCTATATTCAAATAAAAATGCTTAATACATCCAAAGGTCCCGCTGTTCACGCATTAAGAGCTCAAGCAGATAAAAAGAAATATCAAGAAGAAATGTATCATACTTTAAGTAAGGAAAAAAATCTTAAGGTAAAGCAAGGGATAGTGACAGATATAATAGTAGAAGAAGCCAAGATAAAAGGTGTCAAAATTCAAACTGGAGGTATCTTCCACGGGAAAGCCGTTATTATAACAGCGGGAACTTATTTAGACTCTAGAATTATTACAGGAGAACTCGTAATTAAGTCAGGACCTCAAGGCTATTTAACTACAGATTTACTTTCTAAATCTTTAAAAGAACACGGAATAGAACTACTAAGATTGAAAACAGGGACTCCAGCGAGAGTAGACGGGAACACTTTAGATTATTCCAAGATGGCTGTTCAGCCAGGTTCAGAAGAAGGTTTTTATTTCTCCTTTGATAACTATAAGAGAGACAAGGCGGAAAAAAACATTTCATGTTGGCTAACATATACTAATGCTAGGACACACCAAGTAATTAGAGATAATATACACAGATCACCTATGTACTCAGGGGTTATTCAAGGAACAGGAGCAAGATACTGCCCTTCGATAGAGGACAAAATAGTAAGGTATGAGAATAAGGAAAAACATCAATTATTCATTGAACCAGAGGGAGAAAGAACAAACGAAATCTATGTTCAAGGATTGAACACAAGTTTGCCTGAAGAGGTACAGTTAGAATTGATTAGAACAATACCGGGACTAGAGAATGCTGAAATGCTAAGGACAGGTTACGCTATAGAATACGACGCGGTAAAACCATCTCAATTAAAATTGAATTTTGAACTAAAAGAAATTTCCGGTCTGTTTACAGCAGGACAAATTAATGGAACTTCTGGCTATGAAGAAGCTGCAGCTCAAGGTATTCTAGCAGGGATAAATGCTGCCCTTAAGATAAAAGGAGAAGAACCATTTATTTTATCAAGGGGAGAGGCTTATTTAGGTGTTTTAATTGATGATTTATTAACTAAAGATACAGTGGAGCCTTATCGCTTGCTAACATCAAGATCCGAACATCGTCTTTATTTAAGACAGGACAATGCAGATCTAAGATTAACGGATAAAGGATATAAGTTGGGTTTAATTTCCGAAAAAAGATATTTAGAATTTACAGAAAAAATCGATATTATTTCCCGGGAAATAGAATATCTAAAAGAAGAAAAAATTCTACCTAGTAACGAAAAGTTAAGAAAATTAATTGAAGATAAAGAAAGCCCTGAATTTAAACAGCTTTCTTCATTATATGATGTCTTAAAAAGAAATGAAATTGATTATAAAGATCTGATAAAATATGAAATTATAGAAGGAGTATCTAGAAAAGATATCCAAGAGCAAATTAACATTCAAATTAAATATGAGGGATATATAAATAAACAATTAAAACAAATTGAGAAATTTAATAAACTAGAAAAAAAGGTTTTATCTCAAGAAATAAACTACTCAGAGATATCGGGACTAAGAAAAGAGGCTGTCCAAAAATTAAATGCTATAAAACCAGTTTCTGTTGGTCAAGCATCAAGAATCCAAGGTGTATCTCCTGCGGATATGTCTGTGTTAATGGTATATTTAGAAAAAAAGAGAAGGGTAGAAAATGGATAAAATATTCAGTAGGGAGTCTTTTGCCAAGGAAAAATTAAAAGTAAGTGATGAGAGTGTAAAAGCATTCTACGGTTATAAAGAATTATTAGTAGAATGGAACAATAAAATTAATTTGACCTCTATATTAGAATCTAAGGAGATTTTTTACAAGCATTTTGTAGATTCTCTCCTAATTATGAAGGTTACAGAAGTTAATCTAGAGGGTAAAAGCATGATTGACGTGGGAACAGGAGCTGGCTTTCCAGGTTTGCCATTAGCTATTGCTAATAAAAACTTAAAAGTAACATTAACAGATTCCCTAAAAAAAAGATTGGTTTTTCTAGACGTTGTAACCCAGGATTTAGGATTAAACAATGTAGATATTGCCTGGGGTCGAGCTGAAGACCTGGGAAAAGATTTAACTTATAGGGAGCAATATGATTTGGCTGTCGCTAGGGCTGTTTCTAAACTTCCTACCTTGCTAGAATATACCCTACCATTTGTAAAACCAGGAGGCTTTTTTATCGCCTATAAAGGACCGGATTACCAAGTAGAGCTGGAAGAGTCGGAGAAAGCCTTGGATATATTGGGGGGACGACTCCATTCTATTAAAAACTTTAAATTAAAAGAGATGACAATAGAAAGAAATATTATTATCTTTGAAAAATATAAAAGCACGCCAAATAAATATCCTAGACCAGCGGGGACCCCCCAAAGGAAACCTTTATAAAGGAGGACGTATGAATAAAATCAATTCGTTACTAGGCTTTACAATAAACAAACAGGATGTAATTGAGAAAATCCCAGTTAGTTCTATTGAAAAAAATCCTTATCAGCCACGACAGCATTTTGATCAACAACAATTAGAGGAACTGGCATCATCAATAAAACAATATGGTATTTTACAACCAATAATTTTAAAAAAAACATCTCCAAAAAGTTATATTATAATAGCAGGGGAAAGAAGATTTAGAGCAGCAAAAATTGCTGGACTTTCAGAAATATCCGCTATTATAAAAGATTTAGATGAAAATGAAATGGCAGAAATAGCTATAATAGAAAACTTACAAAGAGAGAATTTAAATTATTTTGAAGAGGCAGAGGGCTTTAAAAATTTAATAGAACAGTTTAACTTAACTCAAGAAGAAGTAGCGAAGAAGGTAGGTAAGTCTCAATCATCTGTAGCAAACAAACTAAGACTTTTAAAGCTCTCCCCTAAAGTGATGAAAGAAATTTCTACAGAGATTCTTACGGAGAGACACTTAAGAGCCCTTTTAAGACTATCAAAGGAAGATGAACAACTACTTGTTTTAAGTAAAATTTATGAGAAAAACCTAAATGTTAAACAAACAGAGGAGCTAATTAATAGTATATTAAGTCCTGAAGACAAAAGTGAAAAAAACAAAAATCTTATAAAGCCAGGGAATCTCTCAGATTTTAGATTATTTCAAAACACATTAAAAAAGGCATTAAAAGATATCGAGTTTGCTGGAGCTAAAGCAGAGTACAAGGATACTCTTCACGAGGATTATCTTGAGGTAACAATAAAAATATTTAAATAAAGCAATATCATGTATTTGAGGAAGCCGTTGTGATAAAATCAAATCTGAGGTGACCATTATGGGGAAAACGATTTCTATAGTAAATCAAAAGGGTGGAGTAGCAAAAACTACTACGGCGATAAATCTAGCTGCAGCTTTAGCATTATCGGGAAAAAAAACTTTATTAGTTGATATGGATCCCCAGGGAAATGCCAGTAGTGGAATAGGAATTGAGACTGATCAGCTGGGGTATTCTATTTATGATGTGCTTATTAATGGTAGAAAAATATCTGACACTATTCACAAAACAGAGGTGGACAAGCTAGTTGTGTTGCCATCCAACATACAATTAGCGGGAGCAGAAATAGAGCTAGTATACTTGGAAGACAGGGAGTTTCTATTAAAAAAAGCTTTAGTTGAGGTTAAGGACTTTTTTGATTACATAATAGTAGACTGCCCCCCCTCCCTAGGGCTTTTAACTTTAAATTCCCTAGTAGCAGCAACCAGCGTTTTAATCCCTATACAATGTGAATATTATGCTTTAGAAGGACTATCCAAACTGATAAACACCATTGACCTAGTTAAAGGTGGGTTAAATAAGGAATTAGAAATTGAAGGTGTCCTTATGACCATGTTTGACGGAAGGACCAACTTATCAGTACAAGTAGTAGATGAGGTAAAAAAATATTTTGGGAGCAAACTTTTTAGTGCTATTATTCCTCGAAATGTTAGAGTAAGCGAATCCCCTAGCTATGGGAAACCGGTTATCTTATATGCTCCTCATTCTAAAGGAGCAGAAATGTATTTCTTACTAGGAGAGGAAGTGTTAGGAAATGGCTAAAAAAGGTTTAGGAAAAGGCTTAGGAGCTTTAATTCCCGGGAACATATCTATAGATATAAAGGATGAAGTAATTAAAGAAAATTTCCAGGACAAGATACTATATATTCCTTTGAATAAGATTATTTCAAATCCTAACCAACCAAGAAGAGACTTTAGCCAAGAAAAAATTGAAGAATTGGCTCAATCAATAAAGGAAAACGGATTAATCCAGCCTATTATAGTTAGAAAAGAAAAGGATAAATATCAAATTGTAGCGGGAGAAAGAAGGTTTCGAGCTTCTTCTTTTCTCAAACTAAAAGAAATTCCTGCTATTTTAAAAAGTTTCAGTGATGAAGAAACCAGCAAAATTGCCTTAATCGAAAACATTCAAAGGCAAGACTTAAATCCCATAGAAGAAGCCCTAGCTTACAAAGGATTAATTGAAGAACACGGGCTAAAGCAAAGTGAGCTAGGAGAAGTTTTAGGAAAAAGCAGATCTGCCATTGCCAACTCCCTCAGGCTTTTGGACCTTCCCGCAGATGTTTTAATAATGGTAAGAGAAGGGTCCCTATCAATGGGTCACGGACGAGCACTCCTTCCCCTAGAAGAAGCAAAAAAAATAAAGGAATGTGCCATTGAGATCCAAGACAGGGAGTTAAGTGTAAGGCAAACAGAGGTTTTAGTAAAAAAAATATTAGAGAAAAAACATGTGGAAGAAATATTCAAAGTGGAAAATGTTGAGCTTAAAAGAATCAAAGAGAATCTTCAGGAACTACTATCCACAAAAGTGATAATAAAAGGCAACGAACAAAAAGGAAAAATAGAGATAGAATATTACAACATGGATGATCTTAATAGAATATTAGAGATTTTAGGAGAGAGATAATGTTTCACGTGAAACATTATCTCTCTTTTTTAAAACACGGGTAAAAATCTTTTTTTGTTTCACGTGAAACAAAAAAACCAGAAAAAACACATAGTAATATAAGGCTAAGTAACTATGGCTCCTTAAAAAGAAAAATAAGGCCTTCGGAGACGAAAAGGTCTATTTATTAAATTGTAAACAAATTTGAGGTTTACTATTAACTAAAAAGGAAGTAAAATGTACATGCTTGATATTATAGGAGTTGTTGCATAAAATGAAGTTTAAGTTAAAAAATCATAAATACACATTAATGTTTATTCCTCATAATAATTCTAATGTTAAAAGTGTTAAGATACCTGCAATTCTAATAAACTCTTTAGCAGCTTTTGGACTTATATCTTTAGTTGTTGTTGGAACACTTTTTGTTAACTCGGCAAGGTTAGAGGCTAAGTTATTGGAGAATGAAGAATTGCTCACGGTAAACTCAATTCAGTGTGAAGAAATTAAAGCTTTGAAAGAAGATACAATAAAAGCTTTGGGGGCACTGGAAGAAATCAAAACCACTGACGCTAAAGTTAGAGAATTAGTAGGACTTAAAACTAATGAGGAAGCTAATATAAATGTATCTAGAGGAGATAGTGGCGGCAGCAGGTATCCGTCTAGAGGATTAACTACAGAAAATTACGACTTAATGAATACTACATATAATATGGAAAATAATCCAAATAAAGATTTGCAGAAGAACAACGAAGGCTTAGCTGATATAAGTGAAATAAAGGCTATGCTATCTGTCATTAATGAGGAAGTAGAGAAACAGGAGAAAGTGCTTTCTAGCTTAGAAAAAGAAACAAAAGATAAGATTAATTATTTAGCGGCTAAACCTAATGGTCGCCCATCAGCAGGAAGATACACTTCTCCCTATGGATGGAGAAATAATCCCTTTAGTGGGAGAGGTTCTGAATTTCATTCAGGTCTGGATATAGCTGCAGCTTATGGAACAAAGATTGTAGCTACAGGTTCCGGTCGTGTTACTTTTTCAGGGTATAGAGCTGGCTTTGGCTATACGGTTATGATAAATCACGGCTATGGTTACACAACAATGTACGCTCATTGCTCCTCCCTAAATGTAAGAGTTGGAGACAAGGTAAGTAGGGGCCAGTTAATAGCAAGAATGGGGAGATCTGGTAGAGCCACAGGGCCTCATGTTCATTATGAAGTTACTTATAATGGAAGAACAATTGATCCTAAAACTGTAATATAGATTAAGGAGAATGAAAAAATGTTTAATGCAAAGGATATAAAAAAAGATTCACAAATAAAACCAGATGTAATAGAAACCATCATAGGGTTAAATACTGAAATGGAAGGAACTATCTCTTCCCAAGGATCTGTAAGAATTGACGGAAAATTACAAGGTGATGTAAACATAAAAGGTAATCTTATTGTAGGTGACCATGGCTTCTTAGAGGGTGGAGTAACTGCCAAAAGTGTTGTAATAGCAGGAAAAATTAAGGGAAATGTTAATGCTTTTGAAAAAATAGAAATAAATAAAAATGGTAAGCTAATAGGAGATATAACTTCTAAATATGTAGTAATTGAAGAAGGCTCTGAATTTACAGGCTACTGTAAAATGGATAAATCTGAGGATAAACCCCCTCTGCTGAATGAAAAAAATAAAAAATAAAAACTTTAAGGGCAGATTATCTGCCCTTTTTCTTTTGAAAATGTTAGAATTAAAAGGAAAGAAGGTATTTTATGGCTGATTATAATATGTTCGATATTGCTTTGGTTTTTATTGTTTCCGCAGGGGCTCTTTTCGGGGCTTATAAAGGATTCGTTTTTAGTTTACTTAACTTCGCCGGAAAGATACTTTCTGCTTTTTTAACCCTTCGTTTTTTAGAAAAATTTATTGAAACGTTCAACATTAAGGAAACCTTTTTAAAAGGCACAATAAAGATAGTAAGGGACTATATTCCTTTAACGGAGGAAATAAAAAATGTAAATATAAAAAATGGAGGCATAGATTTTTCCGCCCCCTACTTACAAGAAAATATGTTCGCTAAAATAATGGGAAAAAATATTTCCCGGGAAATAGAACATTTATATGAGATAGGGAAAAACCTTTCTTTAGAAACAATAGGAGACATGATGTCTTTAATTTTGGCCAATTATATAATTAATATTTTATCCTTCATTGTATTGTTTTTAGTATTCTTGGTGGGCTTCTCTTTATTAAGATCCTTTTTAATTAAAGTCATTGGGCTCTCCAGTTTTGCTACCTTTGTGGATAAAATACTAGGCTTCCTTTTTGGTGCTGGAATTTATATATTTGTTTTAGCTTTTGTAGTAGGTGTGTCTTTTGACATTTTGAATTTAATTGTTCTTAAAGATAGTGGAATTCTTGATACTTATAAAGAGATGATTAATGATTCTCAATTAAAAGAATATTTATATTATGTGTACGGTTTGATAATCAACGAAGGAACTAAATTGCTGTAAAAGGAGAAGGACTTGAAAAAAAGATATAATAACTACTCGGACTATTTAAAAGAGAAATATCAAGAAAGAGTATATAAATTACCAATCAACCTACCTGGAACATGTCCTAATAGAGATGGAAGTGTTTCCGTTAAAGGGTGTACTTTCTGCGATGAAGATGGCTCAGGCTTTGAATGTCTACCCAATGAGATGTCTATCAGAAAACAGATAGCTCTAAATAAAAAGTTTTTTACTAAAAGATTTAATGCAAAAGGTTTTATTATTTACTTTCAAGCCTTTACAAATACCTATATGGATCTAGATAGTTTTAAAAAGTGCATTAATGAGGCAGCTTCTGATAAAGAAATCCTAGGGATTTCTATCTCTACTCGGCCGGATTGTCTTCCTAGTACTTACTTAGATTTTCTAAAAGAAATAAAAGATGAATACAATTTGGATATAGATATAGAACTAGGCCTCCAAACTGTTAATTATCGGTCCCTGGTAAAAACAAATCGAGGTCATACACTAGCTGAATATATAGATGCAGTTTCTCAAATTAAAAAGAGAGGTCTTGCAAGCGTTACTCATTTAATTTTAAATCTACCCTATGATGATATGTTGGATGTCATAGAAAATGCAAAGATAGTATCTGCAATAGGTACGGATTACGTAAAGCTTCACTCTTTATATATTGTTAGTAATACAATTATGAGTCAGGAATATAATAATAATGAATTCTCTATGATCTCCTTAGAAAATTATGTGGAAAGGGTAGTAACTTTTTTAGAATATCTTGACCCTAAGATAGTTATCCAAAGAATAGTAGGGAAAGGGCCTCAGAAAAATTTAGATTTTGCAAATTGGGATACTAGCTGGTGGAAGATAAAAGACATGATAGAAGCAAAACTTGTGGAAAAAGATACCTTCCAAGGAAAAAAGTTTAATTATTTGTATGGTAGTGCGGTTAATTGTAAATATCCAAAGGAGGAAGGATAAAATGCCTTTAAAAATTGACCCAGGTGATATAGTAATAACTAAAAAAAACCACCCTTGTGGTGGAAATAAATGGGAAGTTCTTAGGACAGGGGCAGACTTTATTATAAGATGTCAAAAGTGTGAACACCAAACATGGATTTCTAGGGTGAAACTAGAAAAATCCGTTAAAGAAATAATTCCTAAGGAATAAGGCTATTTTCTTTACTTTCAAAATGTAATGTGCTAAAATTTAACGTCGAAGACCCTGCTCTGTCAAAGGAGCCGAAGTCCATGGGGGGAGGTGAAGACTAGTGCGCGAATACGAAATGATGTTTATATTAAACCCAGCTGAGGAAGCTGTCATTGAAGCAAATATTGAAAAATATAGTAATATAATTGCTGAAAATGGCGGTGAATTAAAAAACCTTACAAAAATGGGGAATCGCAAACTAGCCTATGAAATTGACAAGAAGAATGATGGTTTTTATGTTCTTGCTCGTTTTATGGGTGATTCAAAAGTAACGGATGAACTTAACAGAGTAATGAAAATCTCTGATGAAGTTATTCGAAACTTAATTGTTAGAGTAGAAGATTAATAACAGAAGGAGCAAACTGATGAATAAAGCCGTATTGGTTGGTAGATTAACAAAAGATCCTGAGTTAAGATATACTCAAACAGGGATAGCCGTTGCTAATTTTACGATTGCGGTAAATAGAAGATTTGCCCGTGAGGGTGAACCCTCTGCTGATTTTATTCCTGTTGTTGTATGGCAAAAAGCTGCTGAGAATGTGGCGAAATATTTAAGCAAAGGAAGTCAAGTCGCTGTAGATGGGCGAATTCAGACTTCTAGTTATGATAATAAAGAAGGACAAAGAGTATATAGAACTGATGTTGTAGCGGACCAAGTAGAATTCCTTGGATCGAAAGGTGGCAGTCAAGGTTCTAGAAATGATGATTTTAAAGATTCAGAGGAAGATTCATTTAAAGGAGACTTTAGTGAAGAAATCCCCTTTTGATTGGAGATGAAATAAATTGGTTAAACGTGAACGTGGCGGAAGAAGGAAAAAACGTGTATGTACCTTCTGTGCTGATAAGAGAAGTGTAATTGACTATAAAGAACTAAACAAGCTTTCTAAGTATGTTTCTGAAAGAGGCAAGATTTTACCAAGAAGAGTAACTGGTAACTGTGCTAAGCATCAAAGAGCATTAACAGTAGCTATAAAAAGAGCTAGATTTATCGCATTAATGCCTTACATGATTGATTAATTTTTAAATTATTAAGACAAGGAGCTTAGGGTCCTTGTTTTTTTTTATTCAAATTAATGATACTATTAGTATATTATAGAAGGAGTGACTTAATGAATTCGGCATTTAAAACAAAACAACTAACCGAGGGTGCAATTATGGCCGTTATCACAGCTGTATTCGCTTTAATAGGAACTTTTATTCCTCTTATTAACACTCTGACAGTAATGGTGATAACGGCACCTATTATTTTTGTAATAGTAAGAAATAATTTTTCCACTGGAGTCTTGTCTACTATAGTAGCAGGATTTTTAGTAGGGGTAATAGCAGGACCAATAACAGCACTTTTTTTCTATATACAATTTATGTTTATGGCCTTAGCTTATGGACACCTTTTTAAAAAGGAAGCCTCTGTTGCAAAAATGCTTTCCGTAGGTACCTTAATCTCCGTAGCTGGTACAATCCTTGTTTTTTTACTAATCATGGTTACAGGTCAATTAAGTTTCGATGACCAAAAAGCAGTATTTGATGAAACCATGGAAAGAACTATAATTCAATATGAAAAAGCAGGTCTTTTTAAGGAGTTAGAAAGTCAAGGATATACAAAAGAGGAAATCAGAGAACTCTTGAATAATATGATTAAATTTATTACAAATATTATTCCTACTCTAATTGTAATAGCCAGTGCAGTTACAGCTATTTTAAATTTAATTTTTTCTAGAATGTTACTTAAAAAGTTTCATTATAAGGTCCCCTCTTTTCCTAAGTTTACAGAATGGAGACTGCCATGGTACTATATCTGGGGTTTTATTGTCGCCTGGGGTGTGCTTCTTTTTGGAGATTTAATAAGTAATTCATGGATTCTTATAATTGGACAAAATATCTTAATCGCTTATGGGGTAGCATTTTTCATAATGGGTCTTTCTACCATGGCTTACATTTTTAAAAACGCTGAGATATCGCCTATATTAAGAATAGTTTTTGTTTTTCTGATTTTTTTCTTACTTCAAAGCATTGTTGTAATTACCGCTTTTGTGGGTCTTATTGATATGTTACTTGATACAAGAAAAAAAATTGCTCAAAGAAGGGGAGATAAAAAATGAAAGTAATTTTACTTGAAGATGTAAAAAAGATAGGTAAAAAAGGAGATATAAAAGAAGTTAAAGATGGATACGCATACAATTTTCTTTTTCCCAAAAACTTAGCAGCACCAGCTACCAAGCAAAATCTTGCAGCCGTGGAAAGAGAAAAAGAATTAAAAGAGAATGAAGAGAAAAAACGAAAAGAAGAAGCGGAAGAGATAGGGAAAATTCTTAGGGATAAAGAATTTATCTTTAAGGTAAAGGCAGGAGATAAAGGGAGACTATTTGGATCCTTATCTACTAAAGAAATAGGCCAAGAAATTGAAGATCAATATAAAATTAAATTAGATAAGAGAAAGTTATCTATTGACGAACCTATAAGGGCTCTAGGTACTTATAATGTTACAGCGAAACTTCATCCGGAAGTAAGTTTTGAGTTTAAAATCAAAGTAATAGAACAAGAATAGGAAGGTTAACTTATGGAAGCAGTTACTTTTGAGAAACGGCAGCCTGCTAATATAGAAGCAGAAGAGGCAATAATCGCTGCAATGATCTTAGATAAAGAGGTTATCAACCAAGTTGTTCAAACTCTTAAAGCCACAGATTTTTATAGAGATGAAAATGGAATTCTTTTTGAAACAATAGCAGCATTAAGTGATAGGGGAGAGGTTATAGAGCTTCTCACCATTGCAGAAGAGCTCAGAAAGAAAAGCCTCCTAGATAAAGCAGGAGGCTTATCTGAAATTGCCAGGATTGCTAACTCTACAGCTACTACGCAAGGTGTGGAAAGATATGCAGAAATAGTAAAAGAAAAGTCCACTTTGAGACAGCTAATTAGGATAAATACCCAGATTCTCAATAGATGCTATGAAGAATCAGAAAATGTGGAAGGTATCTTAGATGATGCAGAGAGGCAAGTACTGGAAATCTCTAAAGAAAGAGAAAGTTCCGGCTTGGTTCAAATTAAAGGTGTAGTAAATGATGTAATTACAAAGCTTGAAGAATTGTATGACAAAAAAACGGATATTACTGGAATACCTTCAGGTTTTATTGATTTAGATAAGATGACATCGGGATTTCAAAGGTCGGACTTAGTTATAGTTGCAGGGCGTCCAGGAATGGGTAAGACTGCCTTTGCTTTGAACATAGCTCAAAATGTTGCCACAAAAAAGGACCTCTCCGTTGCGGTTTTTAGTTTGGAAATGTCCAAAGAACAACTAGTTCAACGTATTATTTCTTCAGCAGCAGCTATTGATCAAACTGCTATTAGAACAGGGAAAATTAAATCTGAAGAGTGGAGCAGGTTAATTGATGCTGTCAGCCCCCTTTCTGAAGCTAGAATTTTTATTGATGATACTCCTGCCATATCCGTAAGGGAAATTAGGGCCAAAGCAAGAAGATTAAAAGCGGAACGTGGCCTTGATATACTCTTTGTAGACTATATTCAGCTTATGAGTGGTGGGGTTAAATCCGAGTCAAGACAACAAGAAATATCATACATATCAAGATCCTTAAAAGCTTTGGCTCGGGAATTAAATATTCCTATCGTGGCCTTATCTCAACTTTCCCGTGCAACAGAACAGACTCAGGATAAACGTCCTAGCCTCAGCCATCTTAGAGAGTCTGGGGCTTTAGAGCAGGATGCGGATATTGTAATGTTTATTTATAGAGAAGAATATTATGATCCGGAAAGTGAAAAAAAAGCTATTGCAGAAATAATTATCGCTAAACATAGAAATGGTCCAGTGGGGAGCGTAGATCTTGCTTTCTTTGGAGAATATACTAGGTTCGGCAATCTTTCAAAAAAATAAGATTAACTATGAATAGCCAGGTCATTTTGCGTTTAATAAGGGAGGCAAATTTATGAACACACATGAGGTAGATGTTTTAATTGTTGGAGCAGGTCCAGCAGGTATATTTACAGCCTTAGAGCTGGAAAGAAAAAAACCTGGGCTAAAGATTTTAATTATAGATAAAGGTTTGGAAATAGATAAAAGGAAATGTCCTGAAAAAACAAAAGGATATTGCATAAAATGTCCTGTTTGTAGCATTACTTCAGGTTGGAGTGGAGCGGGGGCTTTTTCTGATGGAAAGCTGAGCCTTTCTACTAATGTAGGGGGTAGAATTACAGAGTATATTGGGGAAGAAGTAAGTCAGGATTTAATTGACTACGCAGATACCATCTTCTTAGAATTTGGAGCAAATAATGTTGTTTATGGCTTAAACACTGCTAAGACAGATGATATAAAATATGAAGCTTCAAAATATGACCTACAACTAGTTGACTGCCCTGTAAGGCATTTAGGCACAGAAAAAGCCTTCACAGTTT
Organism: uncultured Eubacteriales bacterium; assembly: GCA_964642925.1. Taxonomy (GTDB): domain Bacteria; phylum Bacillota; class Peptococcia; order Peptococcales; family SKKY01; genus SKKY01. Next base: position 77,899 of record CAZXPJ010000005.1, read on the forward strand.
TAAAAGCCATGCACGACTTTTTAATTGCAAAAGAAAATGTTTTGTTTTGGTCACTAACAAGAGCTGAAGATCTTATTGTAGAAAATAATGAGGCTATTGGGGCTAAGTTAAAAAGAGGGAATAAAGAATTTATAGTTAAGGCAAAAAAAATTATAGTTGCTCCTGGTCGTAGTGGAGCTGAATGGCTAAACGAACAATCTATCAAATTAAATATCCAGACAGAGAATAATGAAGTAGACGTTGGTGTAAGAGTAGAAGTTCCAAATTCAATCATGGACCATCTTACCAAAGACCTCTATGAAGCTAAACTGGTTTATTATTCTGATACTTATGATAATAAAGTAAGAACCTTTTGTATGAACCCAGGTGGGGTAGTCTCCGGAGAATCCTACGAAGGAATTTCTGTTGTAAATGGCCATAGTTACTCAGATAAAAAATTAAGAACAGAGAACACAAACTTTGCACTCTTGGTTTCAACTAAGTTTACAAAGCCCTTTAATGAGCCTATTGAATATGGAAAATATGTAGCAAGAATGGGGAATATGTTAACGGGGGGAGGAATTATGGTTCAACGCCTGGGAGACTTATTAAAAGGAAGAAGAACAGATTACTCTCGACTAGCAAAATCCTCCACAATTCCAACTCTAAAAAGTGCTGTTCCTGGGGATTTAAGCTATGTATTGCCAGCTAGATACCTTACTTCAATTGTAGAAGCATTAAAAGCTTTAGATAAAATTGCTCCAGGTCTCTATTCAAGAAATACTTTGCTCTATGGAGTAGAAGTAAAGTTTTATTCTTCCAAGGTTAATTTAGGAAGCAATTTTGAGACAGAGATAAAAAACCTATATACTATTGGGGATGGAGCTGGAGTTACTCGTGGCCTGATGCAAGCTTCTGTTAATGGTATTGCAGTAGCGAGAGATTTAGCAACAAAATTATAAAATAATTTTTAAGTATAGGATGTGGTCTTGTGGCTCAAAAGATGGAATTTTTACCTGTAATATTAGGTTCAGATGATAATGCTTACGGTATGGCCAGATCTTTTCATGAAGAGTATGGTATAAAAAGTATTGTAATTACTAAAGGGCATCTTTTACCAACAGCTCACAGTAAAATAATAGAAAAGAGAATGGTGCCAGGCTTTGATGACATTGAAAATTTTGTTTGTCGCTTAAAATCATTGGCTCCAGAATTAAAGGGTAGAGCTAAGAAACTTATTTTGATAGCTAGCAACGAAAACTACGCTGAGTTATGTATTAGAAATCGTAAGGCTCTTGAAACAGATTATATAGTACCTTTTATCGAGGAAGACTTAATGAATAAAGTAGTTTATAAAGAAAATTTTTATAAATTATGTCAGGAGCATGATTTAGATTATCCAGGAACCTTAATTTTTAAGAAAGACATGGATCCAGATCTAGATTTGCCCTTTGACTTCCCAGTGGTAGTAAAAGCTTCTGATAGTATGACTTATTTCAATGCTCAATTTGAGGAAAAGAAAAAAGCCTACATTATTCAAGATAGAGAAGAATTTAAGGAAGTAATTAAAAACATATATAACTCTTCTTATAAAGATACTTTAATTGTTCAGGATTATATCCCTGGAGATGATACTGTTATGAGGGTCCTAAATGCCTATGTAGACAGAAATCATAAAGTACGGATGATGTGCCTTGGAAGGATAGTTTTAGAAGACCATACTCCTATTTTGATAGGTAATTATGTTGGTATTGTTTCGGAATATAATAAAGAACTCTATGCTAAATATAAAAAATTTTTAGAAGATATTAAATTTACTGGCTTTGCTAATATTGACCTAAAATATGATCGTAGAGATGGGAAAATGAAAATATTTGAGCTTAATATAAGACAAGGAAGAAGTAGCTTTTTTGTTACAGCTAGCGGCTATAATTTAGCCAAATATCTTGTTAATGATAGGGTTTATGAGAAAGATTTACCAATTGAATATGGAGAAAATGAATATTTATGGCACAGTATTCCTCAGGATTTACTTCTAAGATATACCATGGATGAGGACTTAAAAAAACAAGTAGCCAGGCTAATTAAAGAAAAAAAAGCTTCAACAACCCTTTATTATAATAAGGATCGGAATATTTTAAGAACTTTAAAACTAAACAATTACTATAAAGATTATTATAGAAGATATGAAAAATATTTTGTTAAAAAGGATTAGCAAAAATTTTGAGGAGATGTAAGATTGCCAATATTAGATAAAAAAAATCCAATAGAAGTGGAAAGGTATCTTAATTTTATCAGGAGTTCAAAGCACAGAACTTTAACTCAGGATTTAAACTGGTCAGATGTTAAATGGGATTGGGAGAATGAACAGATATATACGGAAAAAGATGGAGAGATCACCGGAGCACTTTCACTTTTAATAAAAAGACTTCCAATAGCTGGGTCCTTACTTTATGCTCCCCGAGGTCCTATTTGCGATATTAATGATATGGAAAGTGTTAATAACTTGATAAAAGAAGCAGAGCCTTTAATCAAAAAGTATAAAGCCTTTGCTTTAAAAATGGATCCTGAAGTAGATTATTCCCAGGATCTGGAAAAAAAATACAAAAAAGCAGGTTTTATAGTTAGAAATAAAGGTGTGGAGAAGGACGCTTTAATACAGCCTAGATACAATATGATCTTAAAGTTTGATGATCACGACGAAGAGAGTGTTATGAGTAAATTCACGGGGAAAACTAGAAACCGGATTAGATCAGCAGCGAAAAAAGGCGTTTATACAATTCATGGTAGATCAGATGAATTCTTAAAAAAGTTCTATAAAATTTATGTTGAAATGACCCATCGTAATAAGTTGACGGCCAGATCCTTTGAATATTTTGTAAAAATGCGAGATTCTTTTGAGGGACTTCGCGTTTATATTGCTAAACATGAAGAGGATGAGATTTCTGCTGGTATTACAATAAATTATTATGGTAAGTTATATTATTTATATGCAGGTAGTACAGACGTAAAACGAAATCTAGGCTCTAATCAACTAATGAATTACCATATGATCTCATGGGGGATTGAAGAGAAAGGGGAACAATATGATTTTGGTGGTGTGTTAGCTTTAGATAAAAGCGATGGCCTTTATGAATTCAAAATTGGTTTTTGTGATAAAGATGGTGCTACTGAATATATTGGTGAAATAGATAAGGTATATAGACCTTTATTTTACTTTGCTTTTAATAATATCTTACCAAAATTACAAAGAATAAGAATTCTGTTGACAAGAAAATAAGGTGTGTGTATAATTTAAAAATGTTGGTATCAAGAGCCATTAGCTCAGTCGGCAGAGCACCTGACTCTTAATCAGGGTGTCCCGCGTTCGAGTCGCGGATGGCTCACCAATTAATGGCGCGTTGGAGAAGTGGCTTAACTCACCAGCCTTTCACGCTGGCATCCACGGGTTCGAATCCCGTACGCGTCACCAT
>CAZXPJ010000006.1:0-79895 GCA_964642925.1 uncultured Eubacteriales bacterium
AACAAAAGAAAATATTAGATCAACCCAGCACTTTATAAGTTTTTTCCCTGGAGATATTAGAACTGGAATGGATTTATTGCTTAATCAAAACCTTTTAATGGGTTTATATTATCAACTTAATAATATAAACGATAAATTTTTAATTAAAGGTTACCAAAAACGAAAAGTAAAAAAAGAAGGAAGAGAAAAAAGTTATGATTTTTCAATTCTTTATGAATCTGATAAATTAGGGGATATTCTTGTTGATCTAGAATGGACTGAATTTTTAAAATTAGATTTTTATTGTGAAGATATTAATACAGTAAGTCTTCTTGAAAGTACAATAGGTGAATTAAAGGATAATTTAAAAGTAAAAAACATAAATATAAATATAGAACATAATCAAGAAAAAACAAAAAAAGAACCTTTAAAAGCTGAAAGAATAATTTTGAATAATATTGATATCTCTATTTAGTGTATTTATAATTAAGTCAAAAGGAGCTTTGAACAATGAAAAAAGCCGCGGCTTTAAAATATAGCCGAAAAGATCAAAAAGGGGCACCTAGGGTAGTTGCTGTAGGAAAAGGCAATATTGCGAAAAAAATTATTGAAAAAGCTCAAGAAAATGGTGTCCCTCTTTATGAAGACCCTATAATAGTTGAAAAATTGATTGAATTAGATATAAATCAAGAAATACCAGAAGATCTATATCAAACGGTAGCTGAAGTACTTGCTTATATTTATAGATTAAGTGAAAAATAATTTTAAGAAAAGGGTGTTTACTGTTTTAAATATAGTATTACTTGAACCGGAAATCCCGGCAAATACAGGAAATATTGGAAGAACCTGTGTTATTACTGGAGCAAAGCTTCATTTGATTCGTCCTTTAGGTTTTTTAATCGATGATAAAAGTATTAAAAGAGCAGGAATGGACTACTGGAAAAGTATAGACTTATGTATATATGATTCATGGGATCACTTCATAAGTGAAAATGGAACTAAAAACTTATATTTTGCTACTACTAAAACAGAAAATAAATATTCTAATTTCACATATCAAGAAAATGATTTTTTTATTTTTGGACCAGAAAGTAGAGGCATTCCTGAAGAAATACTTAAAGATAATAAAGAAAAATGTATAAATATTCCTATGAAGCATCACCCTCTGGCTAGGAGCTTAAATCTTTCTAATTCAGTATCAATTATCCTTTATGAAGCATTAAGACAATTAGATTTCAAAGGTTTATAGTTTCACTTAATATATTGATACTATTAATCTATTGGAAATTTGTATAGAATATAACTGTTATGCGTCCGTAGCTCAGTGGATAGAGTACTGGCCTCCGGAGCCAGTAGCGTAGGTTCGATTCCTACCGGGCGCACCATAAAACTTAAGGAGGAAATACTATTATGAAAAGTATGATTAAAGATATTAATTTAGCACCTTCAGGACATAATAAGATAGCTTGGGCTAAGGCCCATATGCCTGTTATGAGAATTTTAGAAAAGGAATTTTCTGAAAAAAAACCTTTTAAGGGATTAAGAGTGGTTATTTGTTTACATTTAGAAGCTAAAACTGGATATATGGCTCAAGTTATTCAAAGTGGAGGAGCTGAAGTATGTGTAAGTGCAAGTAACCCTCTTTCAACTCAAGATGACGTTGTTGCCGCTCTCGTAGACAGTGGAATAACTGCTTATGCTGTTCATGGAGCTTCAGATGAGCTTTATGATGAGCATCTTAAAAATGCAATAGAATTTAAACCGAATCTATTAATAGATGATGGCGGAGACGTAACAGCCCTATTACATTCAAAATATAAAGAGTTTCTTCCTGATCTTATTGGTGGAAATGAAGAAACTACAACTGGAATAGTAAGACTAAAAGCTTTAGAAAAAAACAATATTCTAGAAAAGCCAATGATTGCAGTAAATGATGCTAATTGTAAATATTTATTTGACAATAGGTATGGTACGGGACAGTCAGTATGGGATGGAATTAACCGAACTACAAACTTGGTAGTAGCTGGTAAAACAGTAGTTGTTGTAGGTTATGGTTGGTGTGGTAAAGGTGTGGCAATGAGAGCTAAAGGCCTTGGAGCTAAAGTAGTTATAACAGAAATAGACCCTATTAAAGCTGTAGAAGCCTGGATGGATGGTTATGAGGTTAAACAAATCAAAGAAGCTGCAACAATAGGAGACATATTTGTTACTGTAACAGGTAATAAACATGTTATTGATAAAAAAGACCTTGAAGTGATTAAGGATGGTGCCATTTTAAGTAACGCAGGTCACTTCGATATAGAAGTTTCAAAGACTGCTTTAGATGAATTAAGTATTTCTAAAAAAACTGTAAGAAATAATATTGAAGAGTATACTTTTAAAGATGGAAGAAAGGTATATTTGTTAGGTGAAGGAAGACTAGTTAATTTAGCTTGTGGTGATGGTCATCCAGTAGAAATTATGGATATGACTTTTGCATTACAGTCTTTATCCCTTGAATATTTAGCTAAAAACAGAAATTTACCAGCTAAAGTGTATAATGTTCCAGAAGAAATAGATAAAAGAGTTGCTTTACTAATGCTTGATTCCCTGGGATTAAAGATTGATAATTTAACAGCTGAACAAGAAGAATATCTTTCAAGCTGGCAACTTTAAACAAATAGCCCACCATTCGGTGGGTTTATTTTTGGAGGCAATACCGTGATTATGGAGCCGGATAAACTATTAGATTTAGAATCTCCTGATATCTTTTTTTCAGAAGAAGGTTTATTAAAAAAAGAAAAAGTTGACTTCCAGTTAAGACTTCAACAAAAAGAAATGGCAGAAAAAGTTTTTGAGGCTTTTTCTAGAGGCAAACATCTTTTTGCTGAAGCAGGTACAGGCACAGGGAAATCCTATGCTTATCTTTATCCTGGAATTTTGCAATCTATAGTTAATGATGAGAGAGTTGTAATTTCCACTCAAACTATTGCATTGCAAGAACAAGTTTACTTAAAGGATTTGCCTTATCTTGAAAAGGTTCTTGGTATTAGTCTAAAAAAGGCTATTGCCAAAGGAAGAGGAAATTATCTTTGTCTTAGAAAGACTTTTATAAAAAGAAATGAAGATACCCAAACAAATGAGGAAAAAGAATTTTTCAATAAGATAAAAGTTTGGGCTGAAAATAAAACTGAGGGAGATAGAGAAGAGCTTAGTTTAACTTATAAAGAAAAATATTTATGGTTAAAAGTATCTTCAAGTTCTGAAGATTGTTTTGGTTCGGCTTGCCAAAAATATAAAGAATGTTTTTATTTTAAGCAAAAAAGAAAAATTGAAAGAAGCTCTATAATTGTAACCAATCATTCCTTGTTAATTAGAGATATAAAAATGAATAATAAACTTTTACCTGAATATGATTACTTGGTTATTGATGAAGGACATAATTTTTCTGATGAATTTATAAACCAATACACTAGTGAATTTGATTTTTATAAACAAGCTTATTTTATAGATTCTCTTTATAGAAGTAGAAATAGTCTATTGCGAAGACTAGAAAAGAATTTTTCAGAAAATATTTTTTATAAAGATTTATCAATTTATATAGATAATTTAAAGTTATCCTTACCGGAGTTTTCTGAAAAACTTAGAGAAAGCAGTGAATTATTAAAAGAACAATATAGTGGTTTCATTTCTGAAAAAAGAATAACAGAAGAATATTTTCAAAGTGATGATTTTTTAGAAATAACAATTAATATAAAAGAGCTTATGAAAAAACTTAAGAAGATAACAGATTTGTTTTTAAAAATAACCCAAGTTATTGAAGAAGAAGACTTATTTGAAGAGATTTTCTTGGAAATTAAAATGACTAATCAACAACTTACTGAAAGAGTTCTAATACTAAATGATTTTATCAAACCTAATTTTCAAAAAAATGTTTACTGGAAAAAAGATACATCAGTATTTTCAGCACCCCTTGATGTATCAGAAATTATTAACAGAACTCTTTTTGTACTTAAAAGATCTGTAATAGTTACCTCAGCTACACTTACTGTAAATAAAAAGTTTGATTTTATTATAGAATCCTTTGGTTTGGAAAAAGAAGATTTGCTTTTTATTGAAGCTGGTTCCCCTTTTAATTTTAAAGAACAGGCTCGATGTATGATCCTAAAAGATGACCTATCTCTTGATGAAACAATGAAATATATAGGAGAACTTTCAGAAAAATTTACAGGTGGGAGTATGATCCTGTTTACTAATCATGATTTTTTAAGAAAAACCTATTATTATCTTCAAGATAAATACCCTGAAAGAATAATTATTGCCGATGGAATAAGTGGCTCCCGTAGAAATATTTTGAAAAAATTTAGAGAATCGGAAAATTCAATTCTTTTAGGAGCAGACAGCTATTGGGAAGGAATAGATTTAGAGGGAGATAAATTAAACAATCTTGTAATGACAAAATTACCATTTCTGCCTCCTAATCGCCCCATAGTAGAAGCTACTCTAGAAAAAATCAGTCAAAGTGGTGGTAATAATTTTTATGATTACAGTGTACCTAAGGCAGTAATTAAATTTCGTCAAGGTTTTGGTAGATTAATTAGGACAGAAAGGGATAAAGGTAATTTTTATATACTAGATAGTAGGTTAATAAGCAAAAATTATGGTAAGATTTTTATTAACTCTATCCCTGAAATGGACAAATATCTATTAAAAGTATTAGAATAGTAACATAAATTTAAATCTGGAGTGTTTTTTATGAAGAAAATCGGCTTAAAAGCAATGATTCCCAACTTTCTTACGGCAGGAAATTTATGGCTAGGCATTCTTGCTATAATCTCGGCGTTTAAAGGAGATTTTAAAATAGCTAGTATATACATTATAATAGCAGCTTTTCTCGATGGACTAGATGGGAAAGCAGCTAGAAAACTTAATGTTTCTTCAGAATTTGGTAAACAATTAGACTCTCTCTGCGATCTAGTTTCTTTTGGAGTAGCTCCAGGAATATTAGCTTATGCTGTAGGTCTTCAAGAATACAACATTATAGGGATTATAATTTCATTAATTTATATAACAGCGGGAGCTTTTCGCTTAGCTAGATTTAATGTACTAAATATAACCACACATTTTATAGGAGTTCCAATAACAATTGCTGGTGGCTTAATGGCTCTATTTATATTATTTGGAATAAATTTACCACCTTATTTCTTAGCAATTATAACAATTAGTTTATCGTATTTTATGGTTAGTAATATTAAAACACCAAAATTTTAAATTATTATGAATGGAGAAACTGCATGAATATTTTGGTAACTAATGATGATGGAATATATTCTCAAGGACTTAAAGTTTTGGTGGAAGAAGCATCTCTTTTCGGTGATGTTTATGTTGCAGCGCCTACAGAAGAAAAAAGTGCTTGTGGTCATGGAATTACAGTTAGGTCACCTATTAAAATATACAAGAAGACCTTATATGATTTGGCAGTAGAATCCTACGGGGTGGAAGGAACTCCAGCAGATTGCGTGAAAATAGCTAAACAATTTCTTGTGGAAGAAAATATTGATTTAGTTTTATCTGGAGTGAATAGGGGAGCTAATTTAGGAACAGATGTTATGTATTCAGGAACAGTAGCAGGTGCAATTGAAGGTTATATTAATGGTATTGATTCAATAGCATTTTCTATTGATGCATCTAATATAATTGACTATGAATTGGCAAAAAAAGCTATTAGAGATATTGTTTCCGAGAAAATTTTAAATAAAAAATTTAAGAAAAAAGTGTTATATAATGTTAATATTCCTAATATTTCTATTGGAGAATTTAAAGGATATAAAAATACTCGCTTAGGCCAGAGGTTATATAAAAATGAATTTTTAAAAAGACAAGATCCCTGGGGTAATGATTATTTTTGGCTTGGTGGAAACGTTGTTTCAATTCCAGCAAATGATACTAATTATGATACAGGTGCCGTAAATAATGAGTTTATTTCCATCACTCCATTAAATGTAGATTTAACGGATTTTTCTCTTTTATAAAAAAAATAAAAACAATTTTCTATTTAGTTAGAGAATTGTTTTTTTTGTGTAATAGTTTTATATGATTTTTACAAATCTAAAAAGAGGAGGAACTTATATTGAAAACGTATTTAGCAGAACAAATCAAGAATATAGGGATAGTATCCCATGCTAGGGCCGGTAAAACTTCACTGACCGAATCCTTATTATTTAGTGCAGGACATTTAAAAAGGCTGGGTAGAGTTGATGATGGAACAACTACAACAGATTATCTACCATCCGAAACCGGAAGGAAAGTAACTATAAGTACTGCATTAGCTCCAGTTGAGTGGAAAGATTTTAAATTTAATTTTATTGATACTCCTGGGTATTCGGATTTCGCTGGTGAAGTTAACGGAGCATTAAGAGTCGCTGACAATATGTTACTTGTTGTATGTAGTGTCTCGGGAATTGAAGTAAGAACAGAAATTTTATGGGATTATGCTGAAGAGTTAAAAAAGCCAAGATTTATTTTTATAAATAAACTAGATCGAGAAAACTCTAATTTTGAAAAAAATATTGAAGATTTAAAAAACAAGTTTGGAAACAAGGTAGTACCAATTTGGCTACCTATAGGTAAAGAAAATAATTTCACTGGTATTATTGATATTATAAAAAATAAGGCTTATGATTTTACAGATGGGTTAAAAGAAGTTTCAATCCCAGAAGAAATGGTAGATGAGATTGAAATTCACAAGGCAAATTTAATAGAAAGTATTGCAGAATGTAATGATGAATTATTAATGAAATATTTAGAGGGTGAAGAATTAGGTCGAGAAGAATTAATTCAAGGACTTAAAACTGGAATCAGAGAAGCATGTTTGTTTCCTGTTTTCTGTGGATCAGCATATAAAAATTATGGTCCAGAATTATTATTAGATTATATAGCAGAAATTATTCCAGAAGCTTCAGAATTCCCCCAAGAAACAGATAAAGATTCCGCTTTGGTATTTAAAAGTATTGCAGATCCTTTTGTAGGGAAATTAAACTTCATAAAAGTTATGGCGGGATCATTAAAAGCAGGGCAAAATATATACAATGCTAACAAAGAAAAAGAAGAGAAGATTAGTCATTTTATGATTATGCGAGGAAAAACAAGTGAAAATATAGATGAAGTTTTTGCTGGTGATATTGCTGCAGTAGCAAAATTACAATATACAGAAACAGGAGATACTTTATGTTATAAAAACAATCCCGTTATACTAGAAGGTATCGATTTTCCAACACCTATATTACAATATGCTATTATTTCTAAAAATCGTGGTGATGAGGATAAAGTGTCCGCAGCAATTAATAAAATATTAGATGAGGATCTTTCTCTTAAATATATAAAAGATCCAGATACTAAAGAAAGTATAATTATTGGTATGGGGGATTTACACTTAGAAATAATTAAAGAGAGATTAAAAAATTCTTATAATCTTGATGTAGAGTTAAAAACTCCAAAAGTACCATATAAAGAAACTATCCAAAACACTATTAAAGCCCAAGGAAAACATAAAAAACAATCTGGTGGCGCAGGACAATATGGTGATGTTTGGTTGACTATTGAACCAAACTATGAAGAAACCTTCACTTTTGCGGAAAATGTATTTGGTGGTTCTGTACCAAAAAACTATTTCCCTGCAGTAGAAAAAGGCGTTCAAGAAGCAATGGAACATGGTGTTTTAGCAGGATATCCTGTAATTAACATTAAAGCTACCCTTGTAGATGGATCCTATCATCCAGTAGATTCTAATGAGATGTCCTTTAAAATGGCAGGTATCCTTGCATTTAAAAATGCTATGGCTAAAGCTAATTCAGTTCTACTAGAACCTGTAATGGATGTTGCTGTAACAATTCCTGAAGCTTATATGGGTGATATAATGGGAGATATAAATGGTCGTAGGGGAAGAATAATGGGAATGGAAGCTCAAGGTAAAAACCAAATAATTAAAGCCAAAGTACCTTTAGCTGAAATGTATAGCTATGCTATTAATCTTAAAGCTATGACCCAAGGAAGAGGAAACTTTAAGATGGAGTTTTCCGATTATGAAGAAATTACAGGTAGGTTAGCAGAAGATATTATTAAAGAAAACAAAAAAGAAGAAAATTAAATAAAAAAAACAAAGGACAGGTTTTCCTGTCCTTTGTTTTTTGGCAGGGGCAGCAGGACTTGAACCCGCAACCAATGGTTTTGGAGACCACTACTCTACCAGTTGAGCTATACCCCTATATATTAAACAATATTTATATTATAATAGAATTAACATTTTTGTCAAGGAGAGAACATGACTAATACAGTAGATTTGCATATTCATACAAAACATTCAGATGGAACAGACAGTCTTAAAAAAATACTTGAAATGGCTTCAGATATTGGGTTAAACTATATAAGTATAACTGATCACGAAAGTATGGAAGCTTATAAAAATATTAATGCATTGAATATTTATAACTTAAATATTATTCCAGGTGTAGAACTTCATACTTTTTATGATAATAATGAAGTGCATTTATTAGCTTATGGAATTAATCATGAGAATTCAGATATAGTTTCTTATCTAAAAAGATTAAGAAAAGAAAGAACGGAAATTGCCTATGAAACAGTAAAAAGAATTCAAAAATATGGAATTCCATTACAATGGGAAGATGTATTAATTAATTCTGGATTAAATGTTGCAGTAACCAAGGGGCATATTATTAGTTCCTTAGCAAAATTTAATATAGAAAATGATGAGTTTTATTACAATTTCTTTAGTCCCTTTGGTAAGTATTATTTGCCTTATAAAAACAATCCAATTTCAGAAGCTATTGAAATTGTAAAAAGTAATAGAGGACAAGCTATTTTAGCTCATCCTGGTTTAATTATGGATGATAGAATAGTAGAAGAAATTCTGCGTAAATTTGATACTGGTTTAGAAGTGTACTATTATTATTATGGTAGTCAAAGAGATGATTGGATTAAAAAATATAAAACTATGGCTTTGGATTATGGTAAAGTATGTTCCGGTGGTAGTGATTATCACGGTCATATTACTCGTACCAAATTAGGTGGAGTATATGTTCCAGAAACTATAATTGAAAAAATTTTAATTTAAATCTATTTTGATATAAAAAGATTGTAAGGGGGATTTAAAAGTGAGTGAAAGACCAATTATAATAAATCTTGAATTATGTAAAGCCTGTGGTATCTGCTATAGACTTTGTCCCACAAGTGCTATTGTATCAAATGAAAAAGGGGAGGTGGTTCTTCAATACCCTGAAAAGTGTATAAAATGTGGTATCTGTGAAGACCATTGTCCAGATTATGCAATAATGGTTAGGAGAAATGATAATGGAAAATAAACCAAGACTTATACAAGGTAATAGAGCAGTTGCAGAAGGTGCAATTGCCGCAGGAGTAAAGTTTTTTGCAGGGTATCCTATCACACCTTCTACTGAAATAGCTGAGATACTTGCCGAGTTATTACCCAAAAATGGTGGAAAATTTATTCAAATGGAAGATGAAATTGCAGGGATGGCAGCTATTATTGGTGCTTCATTAACAGGTAAAAAATCATTAACTGCTAGTAGTGGACCAGGTATATCATTAAAACAAGAAAATGTGGGTTATGCTCAAATCACTGAAACTCCTTGTGTGATTGTAAATGTGCAAAGATTAGGACCAAGCACTGGAGGGCCAACTTTACCGTCGCAAGGGGATATTATGCAAGCAAGATGGGGAAGCCATGGTGATAGTCCGATAATAGCACTATGTCCTATTTCAGTTCCAGAATGTTTTAGTATGACAATTAAAGCAGTTAATTTGTCTGAAAAATTTAGAACCCCCGTTTATCTTTTAATGGATGAAGTAATTGGCCATATGAGAGAAAGAATTGTAATCCCAAATAAAGAAGATATAGAAATAGTAGATAGAAAAAGAACAACAAAAAAACCAGGAGAATATAAGCCCTATGCAGTAGAAGAGGGGTCTAAAGTTCCGGATTTTGCTGATTTTGGTAAAGGTTATAAATGGCATGTTACTGGTTTAATTCATGATGAAACTGGTTTCCCAAGTAATAGCACAAAAGAAGTGAAAAATTTATTAGATAGAATTATGACGAAATTTGATGATCATCTAGATGAAATTATTATGTACGAAGAACTAGAAATAGAAGATGCAGAAACTGTAATCGTTGCATACGGCAGTGTTGCTAGATCTGCTATTGCGGCAGTTAAAAAATTAAGAGATTCTGGGGAAAAAGTAGGAGTTTTTATACCCAAAACTATTTGGCCTTTCCCAGAAAAAAGACTTCGTGAAATTGTTCAAGGAAATTGTAAAAAAATAATTTCAGCAGAAATGAACTACGGACAATTATCTCTAGAAATTGAAAGAATAGTTGTTAAATATGTAGATTTCGATACAGCACTAAAATCAAACGGCTTAATAATTACTCCGGAAGAAATAATAGACAAAGTAAGAGGGGGAGATATTTTATGAAAGAAGAATTAAAACCATTATTTAGGATGAATAAGCTCCCCCATATTTGGTGTCCTGGTTGTGGGAATGGAATAGTAATGAGAACAATTGCTCAAGCAATTAAGGAATCTGATATAGATTTGGACCGAACTGTTATTGTTTCTGGAATAGGTTGTTCCTCTAGATCAACAGGTTATATGAATTTTGATACAGTCCATACGACTCATGGAAGAGCATTAGCTTTTGCAACAGGGATTAAAACTGCAGAACCTGATCTTAATGTATTTGTTATTACAGGAGATGGAGATGCTACAGCAATTGGTGGTAACCACTTTATACACGCAGCTAGAAGAAATATTGACCTAAATGTAATTCTTTTTAATAATAATATTTATGGTATGACTGGTGGACAATATTCTCCAATGACCCCTCAAGGTGAGCTTGCGACCACATCACCATATGGTAATGTGGAAAATAATTTTGATATTCCCAAGCTAGCAATAGCTGCCGGAGCAACATACGTAGGTAGGAGTACAACATATCATGACAAACTCTTAGTTACTTTAATAAAAGAAGGAATTAAGAACAAAGGCTTTTCTCTTACAGAAGCAATTACAATGTGCCCCATATCTTATGGAAGAAAAAACAAATATGGTGATGGTGCCGATATGATCCTATGGCAAAAAGAAAATAGTGTTAATATTAAAGCGGCAGAAAAACTAGGCGCAGATAAAGTAAAAGGAAAACATATCATAGGAGAGCTATATAATGAAAGTAAACCTTCGTATAATGATTTATATAATAATATAATCACTAGACTTAAAAAGGAGGGGAATTCTTCTTTATGAGTACAGAAAATTTTAGGATTTCCGGTTCAGGCGGTCAAGGAATTATCACCTTAGGAATAATTCTTGCAGAGGCTGCAATTCAAAATGGTAAATTAGCAGTTCAATCTCAAAGTTATGGTCCAGAAGCAAGGGGCGGAGCTAGTAAATGTGAAGTAATAATTAGCGATGAAGAAATTTTTTACCCTAAAATAATTATTCCTGATGTTTTGATATCTATGAGTCAAAAAGCTGCAGATAAATATGGTGAGGAAATTACAGAAGGTGGAATAATTATTATAGATTCTAGTATGGTAGAAAATTTTGAAAATCAAAAAGCTAAAATCTATAATTTGCCCATAACTCAAATAGCGAGAGAAGAATTTGACAATCCTTTATATGCTAATATCTTAATGTTAGGTGCAGTAGTTGGTATAACTGAAATAATATCTATAGATAAAATGAAAGAAGCAATTAAAATAAGATTCCCTAAAGTATATGAAATAAATATACAAGCCCTTGAAAAAGGTTATACAGAAGCAAAAAAGCTATTGGATTAATACTCCAATAGCTTTTTTTAATGATTATTTTTTAAAAAATTTTATATTTTACTCTCAAGAACTGAATCAAACTCATCTTGGATTTCTTGACTTGGTTCTTTATCAAATAAAGATATTATTAGAATAAAGAAACATGAAATAAAGAAGCCAGGAACTATTTCATATAATTCGAAAATACCACCATTTAAATTGTGCCAAATTATTGCTGTTAGCCCACCACTTATCATACCTGCTAAAGCTCCATTTCTAGTAGTTCTTTTCCAAAATAGAGAAAAAAGTATAAGAGGTCCAAAGGCTGAACCGAAACCTGCCCAGGCATAAGCTACGAGATCTAGAACTGAGCTAGTTGGGTTTAGAGCAATAATATAGGCGATTATGGCAATTATTATAACAGAAATACGACTTACTCTAATGAGTTCTTTATCAGTTGCATCTTTATTAAAGAGAGTTCTATAAAAATCTTCAGTTACAGCTGAAGATGCTACAAGAAGTTGTGAATCAGCTGTACTCATTATTGCAGATAAAACTGCTGCTAGTAAAAAACCCGCAACAAGGGGGAAAAATAAGTCATGCACAAGAAGCATAAATACAGTTTCATGAGAACCATCCATAAGTAATTCCCCAAAGTAAGCTCTTCCAACTAATCCTACTAAAACTGCTCCTGTAAGAGAAAAACCAACCCAAGTCATGGCAATTATCCTTGCTTTCTTAATTTCAGATGAAGATTTAGTAGCCATAAATCTTACAAGAATATGAGGTTGTCCGAAGTAGCCAAGTCCCCAGGCTACTAAAGAAACCAGGGCCATAGTTCCAAGAGGATTGCCATCCATGCCAGTAGAAAAGGTAAGTAAATCAAGATTTACTTCTCTAAGGTGATCAAAGGTAGCACTAATTCCCCCCATTTTTTTAAATCCTATAAAAGGAACTATTAATATGGTGAAAAACATAAGAATTCCTTGGAATAAATCTGTCCAGGAAACTGCAAGGAACCCTCCTAAGAAAGTATAGGAAACAACAAAAAATGCTCCCATAGTTAACGCTGATACATAAGAAATTCCAAAAATAGAGTTAAATAATTTTCCTCCCGCTACAAAGCCTGATGATGTATAAAAAATAAAAAAAACCAAGATAAAAAATGCGGATACAATTCTTAATAATTTAGTAGTATCACGATATCGATTTTCAAAAAAATCAGATAAAGTTAATGAATCATTAGAAATTTGTGTATATTGTCTTAAACGTTTAGCGACAAATTTCCAATTTAGATATGTACCAATTGCAAGCCCTATAGCAATCCAAGAAGCTTCAAGTCCCACAAGATACGCAGCTCCCGGAAGACCTAGTAGAAGCCAGCCACTCATATCAGATGCCTGAGCACTTAAAGAAGTTACCCACCCATTAAGCTGGCGTCCACCTAACATATACTCAGAAATTGTAGTTGTTTTTTTATAAAAGAAATATCCTATACCAAGAAGAATACTTAAATAGATAAAAAAACTGATACTGACTTTTAATGCATAATCAGTCATTTTGCAAAAACCTCCTATTTTTAATATTGAATTTTTAAAGAGCAAAAGTTCCGAATTATTTTATCATATATTCAGAGTTAAAAAAAGTTATTCATTTAATGTATACAAAGGGTTAAAAAGAATTGATTTTTAGTATAAAAAATGATAGTCTACCATGTATAGAACTTAGTGTTCTTGCAAAGGACATTTTTATACATAAATCCACAAAATGTCTTTTCATAATTCACAAGGGGGAAATAAAATGACAAAAAGATCAAAAATGTTTTCACTACTTTCTATAGCTTTAGTTTTTGCTCTAGTAGTAGCTGGTTGTGGTGGCAATAAAGCTCCAAAACCAGGAGACACAGCTTCAGATGTAATTAAAGTTGGTATTTTTGAACCTTTAACAGGAGATAATGCCGCAGGAGGTCAACTTACTTTAAATGGTATGAAGCTAGCTAACAAATTATATCCAGAAGTTCTTGGCAAAAAAGTAGAATTAGTTTTAGTTGACAATAAATCTGAGAGAGCAGAAGCTGCAAATGCTGTTGCTAGATTAATTGATAATGACAATGTATCAGTAATCTTAGGAAGTTACAGCTCTGGTTTATCAATGGCTGGCGGACAGATTGCTAAAGATAAAGGAGTACCTGTAATTGGTTGTTCACCAACTAACCCACTGGTAACTTTAGATAATGATTATTACTTTAGAGTTTGTTTTATTGATCCATTCCAAGGAGCAGTAATGGCTAACTATGCAATTAATGAGTTAGGTGTTACTAAAGCTGCTATTATTAAAGAAAATGGTAGTGACTATTCAGTAGGATTAGCTAGATTCTTCTATAATGCTTTTACTGAAGCTGGTGGAGAAATTGTTGCTGATATCGATTACCAAAAAGGTGACAACGACTTTACTGCTCAATTAGGTTCTATAGAAAGTGCTAAACCAGAAGTTATTTTTGCACCAGGAGATTTCGGTCCAAGTGCATTATTAATTAAACAAGCAAGAGAAATGGGTATTGAGCTTCCATTCTTAGGTGGAGACACTTGGGAAGTAGGAGAATTCCTTGAACTTGGTGGCAAAGAAGTAAACGGAGCAACTTTCAGTTCTCACTTTACTGCTGACGAACCTGCTACAGAAATGACTCAAACATTCCTTGATGCGTTTAAAGCAGAATATCCTAACGAAAATCCAAATGCTTTTGCAGCACTAGGTTTTGACACATATATATTAGCATTAGATGCAATGAATAGAGCAGACAGTTCAGAGCGTGAACCTATCAAAACTGCATTAGCAGATACTAAAGAATTTATAGGTGCTACAGGTATTATTACTTTAGATGAAAATGGTGACGCAACTAAGAGTGCTGTTGTAAACCAAGTAGTAGATGGTGAGTTTAAATTTAAACTTATTATTGAACCTAAGTAAGAAAAATCTTTTATTTTAAGCAAAATATCTTCTCCCTGCATAGATCAGGGAGAAGTATTTTTATGTTATGTTATGACACAAGTAGATGGAGAGGATTAAATTGACATTAGACGCTTTTTTGCAACATTTAGCTAACGGAATATCTCTTGGAAGTTTATATGCTTTAATAGCCATCGGTTATACTATGGTTTATGGGATATTAAGACTTATAAATTTCGCTCATGGAGAAATTTTTATGTTAAGTACTTATGTTGCTCTTTATGGAGTAGCATTATTCACCTTACCATGGCAATTATCCTTTTTATTAGCGATTCTTTTTACAGGTATTATGGGTGTGTTAATAGAGAAAGCTGCATATAGTCCTTTAAGAGAATCTCCTAAAATGTCTGTTCTTATTTCTGCTATTGGTATTTCTTTTTTCTTGCAGAATCTTGGTTTAGTTATTTTTACTGGAAGACCAAAAACTTTTCCAAGACCTGATTTTTTTGCGAGAATGCATGATTTCGGTGGAATAAAAATAATGAATCTTACATTTGTAATTCCTGTTGTTACAGCTATTTTTCTAGCAATTTTAATTTTCTTAGTTAGTAAAACTAAAATGGGTATGGCAATGAGAGCAGTCTCAAAAGATTTTGAAACAGCAAGATTAATGGGTATTGATGTGGATAGAGTAATTTCTTATACATTCTTTATTGGCTCAGCTTTAGCTGCAGTAGGTGGAATTATGTGGGGAATGAAGTTCCCAAGAATTGATCCTCTAATGGGACTTCTTCCAGGATTAAAATGTTTTATAGCAGCTGTAGTCGGAGGAATTGGAAGTATAACTGGTGCAGTTATTGGAGGATTTTTCCTAGGATTATCAGAAATTATGTTAGTTGCTTTTTTCCCAGAATTTTCAGGCTATAGGGATGCTTTTGCATTTATCTTATTAATTATTATTCTCCTTGTTAAACCAACAGGTATTATCGGTGAGAAAATGACAGAGAAGGTGTGATCAAATGGAATTTAATAAATTAAAGAAAATATTAACATTTTCAAGTTTAATTCTTCTGATTGCACTGTTATTCTTTGCTACTAACTCTCTAAATGATTATGCAATCAGAATACTAAACTTATCTGCAATATATGTAATTTTAGCAGTAAGCTTAAACCTTACTAATGGTTTTACGGGTTTGTTTTCCTTAGGACATGCTGGATTTATGAGCATAGGTGCTTATACTACGGCATTATTTTTAATGAGTGAAAAAACAAAAAAAATGAATTTCTATATGTACGATCTGTGGGAACCTTTACAAGGAATTTCATTACATTTAATCCCTTCTTTATTATTAGGAGGTATTTTAGCAGCTATATTCGCTCTTTTTATTGGTGCACCAACATTAAAACTTAGAGGTGATTATTTAGCCATAGCTACTTTGGGTTTTGGAGAAATAATTAGAGTTATTTTTACAAATTCTCATTCTATTACTAACGGAGCTTTAGGACTTAAAGGAATTCCTGGAGTAACAAATCTATGGTGGAATTGGGGAATAGCAGCTTTAGTAGTTTTAATAGTAAAAAATATATTAGATTCCAGCTATGGTTTTGCCTTTAAAGCAATTAGAGATGATGAAATAGCTGCAGAATCAATGGGAATTAATATATTTAAGTATAAATTAATTTCTTTTACTATAAGTGCTTTCTTTGCTGGAATAGGTGGAGGATTATTAGCTGTATTACTTTCAACTATTGATCCTTTAATGTTTAGATTCGTATTCACTTATCAATTTTTAATGATTGTTGTAATAGGAGGACTTGGTAGTTTAACAGGATCAGTAATTAGTGGTATTTTTATAACTATTATGATGGAAGTATTAAGATTCGTAGAGCAACCTATTAATATAGGTTCATTTGTTATTCCTGGTGTTCCTGGAATGAGAATGGTTATTTATAGTTTAGTTCTTCTCTTTGTAATACTTTTTTATCAAAAAGGAATTATGGGCACCAATGAATTTAACTGGAAATGGATATTAAAGAAAATAGGACTTGGAAAATTGATTAAAGAGGAGGCTGCTGAATAGTAATGGAAAAGAGTATTCTTCAAACAAAAGACCTGACAATGGTTTTTGGTGGTTTGACAGCAGTTTCTAAATTAAATCTTGATATAAAAGAAAATGTTATTTACGGATTAATTGGACCTAATGGTGCTGGAAAAACAACTGCATTTAATATGATAACTGGTGTTTATATGCCCACATTGGGAGATGTTATATTCGATGATATTGATATCACAAAATATAAACCAAATAAAATAACTAATTTAGGAGTAGCTAGAACTTTTCAAAATATTAGGTTATTTACTACCATGTCTGTTTTAGATAATGTTATGGTTGCTAAACATCTAAGAATGGGAGCAAACTTATCTGAAGCAATTTTAAAGTTACCTTCATACCGAAAAAAACATAATGATTCTTATGATGAAGCAATGGAACTTCTTAAAACAGTGGATTTAGAAAAAGAAGCTAATGAATTAGCAACTTCACTACCTTATGGTAAGCAAAGACGCCTTGAAATTGCAAGAGCTCTAGCAACTAAACCAAAATTATTATTATTAGACGAACCAGCAGCGGGAATGAATCCCCAGGAATCTATGGAACTTATGAACTTTATAGCTCAAATAAGAGATGAATTTTCTTTAACAATTTTAATGATAGAACATCATATGAAAGTTGTTATGGGAATTTGCGAAAGGATTACAGTATTAGACTATGGACAGACAATAGCCATCGGTAATCCCGAAGAAATTCAGAATAATCAAAGAGTTATTGAAGCATACTTGGGGGTTGATTGAATGTTGCTTAAATTAGAAGATCTACATGTTCATTATGGAGGGATACATGCGTTAAAAGGTATCTCTTTAGATGTTGAAAAAAATAAAATTATAACTTTAATAGGATCTAATGGTGCTGGTAAAAGCTCAACATTAAGAGCTATTTCTGGTCTAGTAAATTCTAGTTCTGGGATTATTTCTTATAAAGGTGAAGATATAACAAAAACAAAAACTACAGAAAAAGTAAAAAAAGGTATAACATTGATTCCAGAAGGAAGAAGGGTTTTCTCCAATTTAACTGTCTATGAAAATCTTCTTTTAGGTGCTTATTTAAGAAATGATAAAGTAGAAATAGATAAAGATATAGAATATATATATAATCTTTTCCCAAGATTAAAAGAGAGATTATGGCAACATGCAGGAACTCTTTCTGGTGGTGAGCAGCAAATGTTAGCTATTGGTCGAGCTTTAATGGCAAGACCAGAATTATTAATGATGGATGAACCATCTTTAGGCTTGGCTCCTTTAGTTGTAAAAGATGTTTTTAATATTATTAAAGAAATTCATAGGGATGGTATGACTATTCTTTTAATTGAACAAAATGCTAACGCTGCTCTTAATATTGCAGATTACGGCTATGTTCTTGAAACAGGAAGGATAGTTTTACAAGGGCCAGGAAAAGAATTAGCAGAAAATGAAGAAGTAAAAAAAGCATATTTAGGAAGTTAACTTTTGTCTATTTTGGCTTAACACCTAGGATTGTATAAATTTTCAGAAATTTCTATTAATTCCCCTTGATTTTAAAAAACTTATAGCTTATTATTAAGTTTAATAAATAAACGGGGGTGAAAAGATTGATCAAAGCACTAAATATATTTAATCAATTTAGTAAGAAACGAAAAAGTGAGGCTATTAAGCAACTCTAGACATAATCTGTTAAGGGTTGCTTTTTTTTAGTTAGAACTATAATTTTTTAAATAAAACAAAATTGAAAGAGGTGTAGAAATGACGGTAAATAAAAAACAATTTGTTCTTAAAAAGATTCACTCTCTTTTAGGTGTAATACCTTTAGGAATCTTTTTAACTGAACATTTCATTGCAAATGCTTCAGTTCTATTTGGTATTGATAAATTTGAAGCAATAGTAAATTTTCTTGAGAACACACCATTTATTTGGGTTCTTGAGTGGGTTATTATCTTTATACCATTATTAATTCACGGACTATTAGGAGTTTATTTTGCTTTACAAGCAAAGCATAATGTTAAGAATTATGCTTACCCTAGTAATATCTTCTTTACAGTCCAAAGATTATCTGGATTATATTTATTTGTATTCCTTATTTATCATATTTATTCAGTAAAAATTCATGCTTATTTAACCGGAGCAACTTATGTGGATATTTTACAAGGACAATTTTCTAATCCACTTCTTTTCTTCTTATATTTTATATTTGTTATATCAGCCTCATTCCACTTAATGAATGGTTTGTATGGCTTTGCAATAAATTGGGGTATTGCCAGAGGAGAAAGATTTCAAAAAATTTGGCAAGGAATTACAGTCCTTTTATTTGCAGGATTTTCCGGTTTTTGGTTATTAGTGATGTTAGGCTTTTTAGGTCTTGTTCAGTTTTAAAAATCTATTGTTAGAGGAGGGTTAAATAATGGCAAATAAAGTTATAGTCATTGGTGGCGGTCTTGCCGGCCTTATGGCTTCTTTAAAGGCTGTAGAGGCTGGTATGGATGTTCAAATATTTTCAGTAGTTCCAGTTAAGAGATCCCATTCAGTGTGTGCCCAAGGTGGTATAAACGGTGCATTACATACAAAGGGTGATGGTGATAATCCGGCTCAACATTTTTATGACACAATTTATGGTGGGGATTTTTTAGCCAACCAAACAGCAGCTAAGAATATGTGTGATGCAGCTCCAAGAATATTAGAATTATTTGATAGAATGGGAGTTCCTTTCACAAGAACTCCTGAAGGGAACCTTGATTTCAGGCACTTCGGAGGACAAAAACTAGCAAGAACAGCTTTTGCTGGAGCATCAACAGGGCAACAATTAATGTATGCTATTGATGAGCAAATTAGAAGACTGGAAGATCAGGGTAAAGTTGAAAAATATGAAAATTGGGAATTTATTGGGACAATTATAGAAGATAATAAATGTGCTGGTATTGTAGCCCAAAATATGTTTACCATGGATATTAAAGCCTTTCCTGCTGATGCGGTTATTGTTGCCACAGGTGGTCTTGGAGTTATTTTTGGCAGAAGTACAAATTCAACTATTAATAATGGTAGTGCAGCTGGAATTGTCTATGCTCAAGGAGCTAAGTATGCAAATGCTGAGTTTATACAAATCCACCCAACGGCAATTCCTGGAGATGATAAAAACAGATTAATGTCTGAATCAGCAAGGGGCGAGGGTGGTAGAATCTGGACTTATAAAGATGGAAAACCTTGGTATTTCTTAGAAGAAATGTACCCAGCCTATGGTAACTTAGTACCAAGAGATATTGCAACTAGAGCTATTTTCTCTGTTTGTATAGATCAAAAGTTAGGAATTAATGGAGAGAATCAAGTATATCTTGATTTAACTCATATTGATTCCCATGAACTTGATAGGAAACTAGGAGCTATTTTGGAAATTTATGAACAATTTGTAGGTGATGATCCTAGAAAAGTACCTATGAGAATTTTCCCATCAGTGCATTATACTATGGGAGGAATCTGGAGTGATTTTAATACTCATATGACAAATATTCCTGGACTTTTTGCTTGTGGAGAATGTGAATACTCTTATCATGGTGCAAACCGTTTAGGAGCTAATTCATTACTATCAGCTATTTATTCTGGTTCAGTAGCAGGACCAGCTGCAGCAGAATATATTAAAGGACTTAGTAAGTCTGCAGCCGCAGATGCAAATTTGTTAGCAGCTGAAGAGAAAAAATACCAACAAGAATATACTGATATTCTTGCCATGCGTGGAACAGAAAATCCATTTGTTCTTCATGATGAAATGGGTACTATAATGACTGAAAATGTAACTGTAGTTAGAGATAACAAAAAATTAGCTAATACCTTGGAAATTTTAAAAGATTTTAAAGAAAGATATAAAAATATAAATTGTACTGATCAAAGTCTTATGGGAAACCAAACAGCTCTTCATATAAGAAGACTTAAATATATGATAAATTTAGCTGAATTAATAACAGCCGGTGCTCTTGCGAGAAATGAAAGTAGAGGCGCTCATTATAAACCGGATTTCCCTGAGAGAAATGATGAGGAATGGCTAAAAACTACTATAGGAACATATTCAGAAAATGGACCAATCCTTTCTTACGAAGAGATTGAATTAAGTCATATTAAACCTGTAAAAAGAGTATATGATGTTGATAATACTAGTGGCAAAGGAAAAGAACTAGAAGACAAGGAAGAAATTGCATGTGAGGAGGGTAAAGAATGAAGACTGTTCGTTTGAAGATAAAAAGAAGAGAAAATGAAAATGCTTCAAGTTACTGGGAAGAATTTGAAATTCCATATAGACCGGCAATGAATGTTATTTCTTGTCTTATGGCAATTCAAAAAAATCCTGTAAATGCCCAAGGTGAAGTTACAACTCCGGTTGCTTTTGAAAGTAATTGTCTTGAAGAAGTATGTGGTTCTTGTTCAATGGTTATCAATGGTAAAGCAAGACAAGCTTGTTCCGCCCTGATAGATACTTTAAAACAACCTATAACATTAGAGCCAATGGATAAATTTAAGGTTATTAGAGATTTATACATTGATAGACAAGCTTTTTTTGACGCTCTAAGAAAAGTTAAGGCATGGGTTGATATAGATGGTAGTCAGGAATTAGGCCAAGGACCTAGATATTCAAGACAAGTACAAGAATTACGGTATGACATTTCAAGATGTATGACTTGTGGAGTATGTGGACAGGTTTGTCCAAATTATAGTTCAAATACAAAATTTCTTGGACCTCATATTGCTCCTCAAGTAGTAAGCTTTAATCTCCACCCTAATGGAGCATTTAATAAGGAAGAAAGATTAGAAGCATTAATGGATGAAGGCGGAATATTTGAATGTGGGAATTCTCAAAACTGCATTCCCTCTTGTCCTAAGAGTATTCCTTTAAGACAATCTATAGCAAAAGTTAAATCTGATGTAACTTGGTCAGGAATAAAATCTTTGTTTAATAAATAAAAATTTATGATAAAATTAACATTGTAAATTAATTAAATATTTTAAAATTATGTGGAGGTGTTCTGATGCGTGAAGTAAATGTAAATTTAATTACAGAAAAAGTTCGAGAATTATGCATGACATCTAACTTTGATTTACCAGAAGACGTAGAATGCAAGCTAAAAGAAGGTTATGAAAAAGAAGAATCTCCTTTTGGAAAGTATTCTATGCAGCAAGTAATGGATAACATAAAAATTGCGAGAGATGATAATATTGCTATTTGTCAGGATACAGGTTTGGCAGTAATATTTATGGAAATTGGTCAAGATGTTCATCTTACTGGAGGGGATTTAACAACTGCTGTTGACGAAGGAGTAAGACAAGGCTTTAAAGATGGTTACTTAAGAAATTCAGCTGTTACTGATCCAATTTTCGAAAGAAAAAATACAGGAGATAATACTCCAGCATTACTTTATACAGACATCGTTCCAGGGGATAAAATTAAAATAACCGTTGTTCCTAAAGGCGGGGGAGCAGAGAATATGAGTCAAATGAAAATGCTTAAACCTGCTGAAGGTGTTGAAGGTGTTAAAAAATTTGTAGTAGAATCTGTTGTTAATGCAGGTGGAAACCCCTGTCCTCCAGTAGTTGTTGGAGTTGGTGTAGGGGGAACCATAGAGAAAACTGCGTATCTTGCAAAAAAATCTTTAATTAGAGAAGCTGGTAAACCTAATGCAAACCCTTTATATGCAAAGCTTGAAGAAGAAATTCTTGAAGAAATAAATAAATCAGGCGTAGGCCCTCAAGGCTTAGGAGGAAGATTTACAGCTTTTGCTGTTCATATAGAATATTTCCCAGCTCATATAGCCTCAATGCCTGTTGTAGTCAATCTTAATTGTCATGCTGCAAGACACAAAGAAGCAATTATATAATTAGAAAGGGTGTGTATTAATGTCAGAGATTAAAAAACTAACTACTCCATTAACAGAAGACCAAATTATTGGTTTAAAAGCTGGTGACCAAGCTACTATTACTGGAACGATATATACAGGTCGTGATGCGGCTCATAAAAATATAGTTAAAGCTTTAAAAGAAGGTACGGAGCTTCCTTTCGATCTAAAAAATCAAATTATTTATTATGTAGGACCTTGCCCAGCTAAACCGGGTCATGCCATGGGCTCAGCTGGACCTACAACCAGTGGTCGTATGGATTCTCTTACAGATGCACTTTTAAGTGTTGGCTTAAAAGGTATGATTGGCAAGGGTCCTAGAAGTGCTGAAGTAATTGAATCAATGAAAAAAAACAAAGCTGTTTATTTTGCCGCTACTGGTGGTACGGGAGCTTTAATTGCTAAATCTGTAAAAAAATCTGAGGTAATAGCTTATCCTGAATTAGGACCAGAAGCAATTTACAAACTTGAAGTAGTGGATTTTCCAGTAGTTGTTGCAATTGATATTGAAGGAAATGATCAGTATAAAATAGGCAAATCTGATTACGCTATATAATAAAAAACTAATTTTAGAGAGGAAGTTTATTAATGGATGTTAAAGAAATGGCTTTAAAACTTCACGAAGATAATAAAGGAAAAATAAGTGTTGAATCTAAAGTAGCAATAAATACTCCTGAAGATCTTGCTTTAGCTTATACACCAGGAGTTGCTGAACCTTGTAAAAAAATTGATGCTAATAAAGATGATGTATACAAATATACTGCAAAAGGTAATATGGTAGCAGTAGTTTCTGATGGATCAGCAGTTTTAGGATTAGGTAATATAGGTCCAGAAGGTGCATTACCTGTAATGGAAGGTAAATCAATTTTATTTAAAGAGTTTGCTGGAGTAAATGCTTTTCCAATTTGTCTTGATACTCAAGATACTGAAGAAATTATTAAAACAGTTAAATACCTTGCCCCAGTTTTTGGGGGAATAAATCTTGAAGACATTGCTGCTCCTAGATGTTTTATAATTGAAGAAAGACTTAAAAAAGAACTTGATATTCCTGTTTTTCATGATGACCAACATGGTACAGCAATATGTGTTCTATCAGCTATAATCAACGCTTGTAAAGTGACAGAAAGAAAAATTGAAGATCTATCAGTAGTAATAAATGGTGTTGGTGCTGCTGGAACAGCTATAGCAAATATTTTATTAAATGCTGGTATAACAAAAATGTATTTAGTAGATAAAAATGGTATCTTAAATCCAGATATTAAAGAAACTATGTTGCACTCAGAACACGAAGTAATGGCTAAAAAAACCAATCCAGATAAAAGAAGTGGAGATTTAGCTGAAGCTCTTAAAGGAGTAGACGCATTTGTTGGAGTAAGTGCTCCTGGTTTAGTAACTACAGAGATGGTTAAAACTATGAATAAAGATTCTATTGTAATAGCTATGGCTAATCCAGTTCCTGAAATATATCCTGATGAGGCTAAAGCAGGAGGTGCTAAAGTAGTTGGAACAGGTCGTTCAGACTTCCCTAACCAAGTAAATAATGTATTAGCATTCCCTGGTATTTTTAAAGGTGCTTTAGAAGTACGTGCTAAAGATATAACTGAGGAAATGAAGATTGCAGCAGCCTATGCTATAGCAAGCTATATTCCTGATTCCGAATTATCAGATGTAAATATAATGCCAAAGGCTCTTGATAAAAATGTAGCTAATGCAGTTGCTAAAGCAGTAGCAGATAAAGCAAAAGAACAAGGTGTAAACAGAATTTAATTTAATGTGAATCATAAAAGGAAGCAACTTGTTGCTTCCTTTTATTTATGTACAAAACCACATATATTGATATAATGAAGAAGGAGAGTTTGTGCGGAGGATAAATCTATGGATAATGAATGGAAAAGAATATTAGAAGAAGAATTTGATAAAGAATATTATATTGAATTAAAATATTTTTTAAATGAAGAATATTCTAAACATAAAATTTATCCTAAGAGAGAGGAAGTTTTTTCTGCTCTTAATTATGCATCTTTTAAAGAAACAAAAATTATTATAATTGGGCAGGATCCCTATCATGGGGAGAATCAATCTCATGGTTTAGCTTTTTCAGTTAAACCAGAGAATAAAATACCACCATCTTTAAATAATATATATAAAGAACTCTCCACTGATTTAGGTATACATATACCAGATAAAGGTTACCTTTTACCTTGGGCAAAACAAGGAGTTCTTCTTTTAAATTCCGTTCTTACTGTTAGAGCAGGAGAAGCTAATTCTCATAAAAACAAAGGTTGGGAAATATTTACGGATAAATTAATTTTTGAACTTAATTTATCTAAAGAACCTAAAGTGTTTATGTTATGGGGTAAATATGCTCAACAGAAAGAGATATTCATAACAAATGAAAACCATCTAATTTTAAAAGCAGCTCATCCTAGTCCGTTATCAGCAAAAAGGGGTTTTTTTGGGTGCAAACATTTTTCTAAGGCAAATAAATTTTTGAAAGAAAAAAATCTGCCCGAGATTAATTGGAGCTTATAAAAGGAGGACATTAAAGTATGGCTCAAAAAAGAATATGTAGGGTAGCTGGAATAACAATAAAGAATGATCATGTTTTAATCCACAGGAGAAAGAAAGATAACTATTGGACTTTCCCAGGTGGAGGATGTAAATTTTATGAGACAACTACAGATGCTTTAGAGAGGGAATATCATTCTGAAATTGATGCAAATATAAAAATTAAAAGACTAGTTTTTATAGTAGAGAATTTATATTTCAAAAAAAATATTCCAAATCACGAAATTGAATTTTTTTATGAAATTGAAATGGATAATCATTTTGAACCTAGTCAAGAATATTTCTATGGTAAAGAAGGTGAAGATACATTGGTTTTCTTCTGGTGTCCTTTAGATCAAGTAGAAAACATTAAATTATATCCTAAATGCCTTCGTAAAATTATAAAAGATCTACCAGAAAACATAGTACATGTAATAAATAAAAATGAGGAAAAGCCTAAATGAAATTAGAATGATTGTAAATATCGTAAAACGATGTTATAATAAACTGTTGTCATACAGAAATATAAAAATTTTTTAGAGGTGAATAAAATTAGAATTACAGAATTAACTTGCTCTCCTGAAATAATCAGGGGATTAAAAGAAATGGGTTTTGAAGAAACAACTCCCATTCAAACTCAAACCATCCCTTTAATTTTAGAGGGTAAAGATGTTGTTGGACAGGCACAGACAGGTACAGGCAAAACAGCAGCCTTTGCAATACCAGTGTTAGAAAAAGTAGATCCAAAAGACAGAAGCACACAAGCTTTAATATTATGCCCAACTAGGGAATTAGCAATTCAAATATCCGAAGAATTTGCAAAAATAGGAAAATATAAAGAAAATATAAAAGTTCTTCCTGTTTTTGGGGGACAATCTATAGATAGACAAATTCTAAGATTAAAACAAGGTGTTCAAGTAGTAATAGGAACTCCTGGGCGTATAATGGATCATTTAAGAAGAAAAACTCTTAAAATTAATAATTTAAAAATGTTTGTTTTAGATGAAGCTGATGAAATGCTAAATATGGGTTTCAGAGAAGATATTGAAACCATCCTTGAAAGTTCTACAGGGGAAAGGCAGACTCTTCTTTTTTCAGCTACTATGCCGAAAGAGATTCTTAATATAATTAATAAATTTCAAAAAGATCCTGAAATAATTAAAGTGACTAGAAAAGAATTGACTACTCCTAATATCAAACAACATTATGTTATGATTCATGAAAAAGATAAATTAGATGTTTTGGGAAGATTTCTAGATGCTTATGAACCAAAAAGATCTATAGTTTTTTGTAATACAAAAAGACAAGTAGATAATATTACTGGTGATCTACAAACTAGAGGTTATACTACAGACAAGATTCATGGTGATATGACACAACAATCTAGACTTAGTGTTATTAATAAATTTAAAACAGGTGATATTGAGATTCTAGTTGCAACTGATGTTGCAGCAAGAGGATTAGATATAAATGATGTTGAATCAGTATTTAATTATGATATACCAACTCATGATGAATATTATGTACATCGTATTGGTAGGACTGGAAGAGCTGGTAAAGATGGTTTAGCTGTTTCATTTGTAACTATGAGAGAGTTTTATCTTTTAAAAAATATTATGGTTTATACTAAACAAAAAATAGAGAAAATCAGTATCCCGAACCTTAAAGATATTGAATCTATCAAAACCGATGCTTTAACGGAGAAAATTAAAAGCTCTATTGATGAAGGCAATTTACAGCCTTATCTTGCTATTTTAGACAATATTATGAGCGATGACCACAGTTCTATTGAAATTGCTGCTGCTCTTCTTAAAATGGAACTGGGTAACCTTAATTCCACTAATAGTAAGAGCGATCCAATTAAAGAAGTATATATTGATGAAAAAAGATACTCAAAACCAAGAAATTATTCCTCGGATAGAAAAAACAGAGGAAGAAGCTATTCAGGTAGTTCTGGATCAGGCAAGTCTTCTGGAAGGCCATCAAGTAAATCAAAAAAAACTACTGACTATAAGCCAAAAAGAAGTCCATCGAGGAAAAAAGATTATTAAAAACATTTAAAACAAGGAGTGATTCCCATTTTTTTAAGTGATAATTCTTCAGGGGTACATGATAAAGTATTACAGAAAATATCCGAAGTTAATACTGGTTATACTTTTCCTTATGGTAAGGATAAGTACACTTTAGAAGCTGAAAAACAGTTTTCTGAATTATTTGGAAAAAAAGTTTCTGTTTATTTTACTATAAATGGTACCAGTGCTAATGTTATTGGTTTAAGTTCTGCTCTATCTTCATTTGAAGCAGTTATTTGTGGCGATACTGCTCATATTAATACAGATGAATGTGGTGCTTTTGAAAAATTTACTGGAGCTAAAATATTAACTGTAAAAAATAAAAATGGTAAGATATACCCTGAACAATTAAAACACTTGCTTTTAATTAAAGGAAATGAGCATCATAATCAACCAAAGATAATTAGCATTAGTCAATGTACAGAGACAGGAACTGTTTATTCCCGGGAAGAAATCAAAGCTCTAGCAGATTTTGCCCATGACAATGGGATGTTTCTCCATCTCGATGGAGCAAGGCTTGCTAATGCTTTAATATCTACGGGATTGACAGTAAAAGAAATGTTAACAGATACTGGTACTGATATCGTTTCTTTTGGGGGGACTAAAAATGGGCTTATGATAGGTGAAGCAATAATAATTTTGAATCCTGAAATATCTCAAAATACAAAATATATACGGAAACAAGGAATGCAACTCCTTTCTAAAATGAGATTTATTTCAGCTCAATTTCTTGCCTATCTAGAAAACGATCTTTGGCTCGAAAATGCTAGGGCAGCAAATAAAGCTGCAGAATATTTAAAAGATCAAATGAAAAATATTTCTGGTGTTAAAATTGCTGGGAATGTAGATGCAAATATTGTTTTTGCAATTTTCCCACAACATGTTATAGATGAACTTTTACCCCAAGATTATTTTTATATAAATGATCCTATGGAAGGGAAAGTTAGATTTGTAACTTCTTTTAATACCAAATTTGAAGATATTGATTTATTTATAGAAAAGCTTAAAAAAATAGTTTAATATTTAAACCTCTGTTATTGCATTAATATGTAATTATAGGGGTTTTATTTAATTTATAGAAAGTCGGGATAATATGATAAGAAAATCAATTTTAGAGAGAATATATCAAGGTGCACATATACAAAGGTGGAATGATCACATTCGCCCAAAAGGTTTTACAGAATTAGATAAACAAGCTCAAAAAATGATAATAGCATATATTCTGGGAACTTTTGAAGAAGAGGAAAAAGAAGAAAGGATTAATTGGAGAAAGCTAATTGAAGGGGGTATATTTGAATATCTTCACAGAATAATCCTTACTGATATTAAACCTCCTATTTATCATAAACTTATGAAAGAAAGAGGAAAAGAAATTAATCATTGGGTTTATGAACAATTGGGTGATGATCTAAATAACATAAAAGGAGATTTTTTTGATAAGTTCAAAGAATATTTCGACAATCCTGACTATTCCCTTACTGAAAAAAAGATTCTTAAAGCATCACATTATCTAGCTACTAATTGGGAATTTAAAATAATTTATCCTATGAACTCAGCTATCTATGGAATCGAAGAGACAAAAAAAACTATTGAAAAAGAATTAGAAAAACATAATGATTTATTAGGTGTACAAAAGATTAAAGGTGGTAGTAAAATAAGTGATCTTATAGATTTAATTGGTCAATTAAGATTTCAACAAAGATGGGCGCAAAGTCCGAGAGTTCCAGAAACATCAGTAATGGGACATATGCTTATTGTAGCAATAATGTCATATCTTTGTTCCTTAGAAGTAGGTGCTTGCGATAAAAGATTAACAAATAATTATTTTACTGCACTTTTTCATGACTTACCTGAAATTTTAACAAGAGATATAATATCCCCAGTAAAAAAATCTGTTGATGGCCTTGATAATATAATAAAAGATATTGAAAGAGAACAAATGAAAGATAAGTTTTTTCCTTTATTACCAGATTCATGGCATTCTAAATTTAAATATTATATCGAAGACGAATTTTCAAGCAAAATATTAAAAGATGGCAAAGTTATAAAAACAACATCAAATATTATTAATGAAAATTATAATGAAAATATTTATGAAGCTATTGATGGGGAGATTATTAAAGGATGTGATCATCTTGCTGCCTTTATGGAAGCACGTATATCTATTTCTCATGGTATAACCTCAGTTTATTTAGATAAAGGCTCAGAAAGCATTAGTCGTGATTATATAAATAGAAATATAGCTGGTATTGATTTTGCTCAATTATTTGATTACTTTAAATAAAAGATCCTTGAGAATTTAATTCTCAAGGATCTTTCTAATTTATTTTTTTTCTGAAGCAAAATTATCAAAATATCCTTGTATGTAGACCATTGGGGTTCCTTTATCTCCACTTCCACTTGTAAGATCACACAAACTTCCAAGTAAGTCTGTTAATTGTCGAGGAGTAGTTCCAAGAGAATCAGATTGATTGATTAAGTTTTTATCTTTGCTTCTTATTTTGTTTTTTGCAGCTTCAATAACTTCTTTACCTGACAAATGATTTAGCTCAGTATCAACAAGATATTTTAACTTTATTTCATTTGGTGTTCCATTTAATCCTTGTGTAAAACCAGGAGAAACAACGGGATCAGCAAGTTCCCAAATTTTCCCAACAGGATCTTTAAAAGCACCATCCCCGTAAACCAAAACTTCTATTGTTTTCCCAGTCTGCTTTTTAATTTCTTTTTGTACAGCCTCAACAAATTCTTGAGAGTCACGGGGGAATAGTTTTACTTCATCTTCCCTAGACAAATTAGAACCTAAAAGGCCATATTCAGGATTGTATCCTGAACCATTGTTAGGAGAAACCAAAACATCATCAAGACCATAAATTCTTTCTGCTCCAGCTTTTTTTAGAATATTTTTCGTTCTAAAACGATCATGTACACTTGCGATTAAAACATCTTTAGTATAATTTAAAATTGTTCTAGGATTGTTAGAGAAAATAATTTCAAGATTATCTCCACCAATTTCTTTATACAATTTCACATAATCTATTCCGGTAAAAGGGTGGGAGACTTCTTCGCCAAAAACTTCTCTATATTTTTTTTCATCTAAAACATCAATATATGGGTCTACATTAACTTCATCCATCCTAGCAATATCCATTAAGTGATTTCCTACTTCATCAGCTGGATAACTAAGAAGAAGATAGACCTTCCGATTAGCTGCCATAATACCTTTTAAAATTATGGAAAATCTATTTCTACTTAATATAGGAAATATAAGGCCAAAATCTCCTGGAAATTTATTTTCTATATCTTTTTTTATATCATCAGTTGATGCATAATTGCCTTGGGCTCTAGCTAAAATTGATTCAGTTATCCCAAGAATATCATTATCTTGTATTTGAAAACCTTCACCAGCAGCAGCATTTAGTAAAGAATCAACAACAATTGGAACTAAATTATCATCTTTTTTTATTATAGGTATGATTATTCCTCTTGTTGTGGTTCCAACAGTTCTTATCATTAAAATTCCCCCTAATCAGATTAAAATATCCATCCTTAATTATAACCTAGATATAATCTCAATGTAACCTTTTTTTAACATTTTAGGTTATAATTGAATAAATGGACTTGCAAAGGAGAAGAATTAAAATTGCAGAAACCATATATTATGAAAAATTTTTTTACCATTAATAATGAAAGCTATTCTGAACAAACAATACAAAAATCAAGATTTATTGGTTATGCAAAAAATGTAGAGACAGAAAAAGAAGCTCAAGATTTTATTCAAATCATAAAAAAGAAACATTATGATGCTAGACATAATTGCTACGCTTATATCATAGGTGAATATGATGAAATTCAAAAATCTAACGACGATGGAGAGCCTGGAGGAACAGCAGGTGTTCCTATTTTAGAAGTAATAAAGAAAAGAGAATTAAAAAACACTGTTATTGTTGTTGCAAGGTATTTTGGTGGTATAAAATTAGGTGTTGGTGGTTTAATAAGAGCTTATTCAAGTACAGCTGCTCAGACCTTAGACGCAGCTGAAATAATTCAAAGAAAATTAATACAAGATTATGAAGTTAAAATAGATTATACATTTTTAGGAAAAATTCAAAATGATATAAACGATATTGGCGCTATGATTGATAATATCAGATATGAAGATTTTGTTATTTTATCTATTCTTGTAGATGTTGGAAAAGAAGAGTCTTTTAAAGAATGGATAATTGATTTAACAAAGAATCAAGTTGAAATTTCCGAAAAAGAAAAAAAATTTATTGATGTATTATTATAATAATCTTTAAGATTCTTTTTTATTTTTTTTCAATAAATTAGGATAAGCTTTTTCTAAACGATTTTGAATATATGATTTTTTATCTTTAAGAAGATCATATTTTTCCAAAATTAATAATAATGACTCTTTTGGTTCTTCAAACAAATCTGATATATTTTCTTTTGTAACTATTGCTGAAGAAATTTTTTCGTAAATATTAATGCCTATTTGGTCTGAATATTTTTCTAGTTTATAGACAATATCATTCAAGGTGTTATAATGTCTTTTAATATTTAGAAGTTCAAATATGGTAACTACAAAATCAGCAAAAATAGATATTAAAATAAGGCTAAGAAAAATATATCCAATTAAGTTATGACTATGATTTACTATAAATAAGATAAAGGGATGAATAAAAACTACTGTAAAAACAACACCAATTCCCCATCGAAGGGAAAAAAATAAAGCTACATATCCATGAATATTAAAAGGTTCCTTAGAATAGTCCCACCACTTTTCACTAAAAAGTTTTTCAAGGAGATATCCGGTTATATATTCTAAAACAGTAGTTAAAAATGCAGATCCTAAAAACAGTAATAATAAATTATCAAAAGGTGAAAAAATAAAAATTATGAAAGACATTCCTATACCATAGATAGAACAATAGGGACCATTTAAAAAGCCTCTATTTATAAAAGTTTTTTTCTTAATAGTTTGGAATGAAACTTCAACAACCCATCCTAAAAAGGAATATATAACAAAAAACCAAAGATAATTAATAAATGTTTCCATAAGAACCTCTTCTTTTAGATTAGTTAATATAATATCATATATTAACTAATCTAGAAAATTTTTAATTAATTCAGAAAGTTACCTTGGTAACTACAATCCAGAGAAAAATTTGCTATAGTTGCTTCCAGAGGTGATTTATTATATGAAAGCAATACAAACATCTATAAGATTAATATTTTTAGGTTTTTTTCTATTTTTAATGGTAGGAGGTAATATTCAAAATTGGTTTAAAATATTTGCATTAACTTTAATATTGGCACTTGTTTTTGGAAGATTCTATTGTGGCTATATATGTCCAATGAATACATTAATGATATATACGGAAAAAATATCAAAAAAACTCGGAATACAAAAAGACACAATTCCAAAATTTTTAAAATGGAAGCATATGTCGGCTTTTATTTTTTTTCTTACAATTATTGTAAATATCATATTAAAGGTTGTCTTCAATAAAAACTTACCTATACTTGTTGTTTTTCTTATATTATCAGTTCTTGTTACTATAGTTTTCAAACAAGAGCTCTTCCATAATCATCTATGCCCCTTTGGTTATCTCCAAAACCTCTTTGGCAGGAAGGCAATCTATAGCCATAGAGTTGAGACTGATAAATGTATAGGATGTAAGAAATGTGAGAAAAGTTGTCCTACTTTAGCTGTAAAAGTGATGGAAAACAAAAAGGCTATAATCAATAAAAGTTTATGTTTACAATGTTCTAATTGCAAATTTGTTTGTCCCACAGGAGCGATTACTTATTCTAAAAAAAAGGAGTAAACCATGAAACCAATTAACTCTATTATTCTTCTACTTATATTCTTAGTTGCAATATTCTTTATTTATCAGCTCATTAATACAGGACAAATTGATAAAATAAGCCCTGAAGAAGCTAAGAAAAATATGGAATTAAATCCTGAAATTATATTATTGGATGTTAGAACAGTAGAGGAGTACCGCGAAAAAAATATCCCAGGAAGTTTTTTAATTCCATTGAATTCATTAAAAAATAATGTGGAAAAAGAAATTCCAGATAAAAATACAATAATCTATGTTTATTGTCGAACTGGAAGTAGAAGTTCCACAGCAGTTGGAATCTTAAACAAAATAGGTTATACAAATGTCTTTAATTTAGGCGGAATTTATGATTGGCCTTATGAAACAAACTAATCTAAAAGAGTTATCCATATTTTAAAATAATATTTGGATAACTCTTTTATTTAAAATTATTAATTTATCTTTTTCCATTTTTTTAAGTTCTCTTGATAAAGAGGTTCTTTGAACTCCAAATTTTTCTGCTAAAACTTTTTTTGAAAATGATAATTCTATATCTTTTTTTTTCTGTTTTATCTCTTCATATTTTAAATAATCAATAATTTTTTCTCTTAAGCTTGTCTTGTCGTTATCCTTTACTTTCTTATTTAATATCATAGAATTAGAGGCCATTAATCTTAAAAATTCTAAAAGAAAAGTTCTGTTTTCACTAAGTAATTTAAGCAATTTTTCTTTTTCTATTTCTGCAAGTGTTACCTCTGACAAGGTAGTTATTGTCATTGGGTATCTAGGATTTTCAAGGAAAATAATATTACCTGCTATAAGATCTCCTTTTTCAAATTCTGTTATCCTTAAGATCTCACCTTGATTATTAATATTATCAACCAAAAGGGTTCCGTCTAAAACGATTTCAACTGATGTACAAACATCACCTTCAAGATGAACTATTTCATTTTTCTTAAATTTATTAAGTAAAATAGAACCATCTTCAAAAGATTGTGATATTATTTTATCAGAAAGTTTTTTTAGAAGAGGAGACTCATTGAAAATATCAATTAAAAAATCATACATAAAAACACCTCTTTTAATTTATATAAAATTATAACAATTATTTATCATATTTCAAATATAAAGGATGATAGTTTTGATAGAGAGATTTCGTATTGAAGATTTTGAAATAATTATAAAACGGAAAAAAATAAAAAATATTTATTTGAAAGTATACCCTCCAAATGGTGATGTTATTATTACCGCACCATTAAAAACAAAAAATGAAGATATCGTAAAATTTATTTCCAACAAAAAATATTGGATAAAGGATAAACGAAGCAAGATGATTAATAAAAAAATAAATTATTTAGATTGGACTAAAGAGGAAATAATACAAGGTAAAAATTATCTTAAAGAAAAAATACCATTTTATATACAAAAGTGGGAACCAATTTTAAATGTTAAAGTTAATTCCTGGTATTCTAGATTAATGAAAACAAGATGGGGTAGTTGTAATATTAATACTAAAAGAATATGTATTAATTTAAGTCTTAGTAAAAAAAATGAAGATATCCTTGAATATGTAATAGTTCACGAAATGATTCATTTAAAAGAAAGGTTACATAATAAAGAGTTTTATACTCATATGGAGAAAAATATTCCTAATTGGAAAGAATATAAAAAAATACTATCAGAAAGTTAAGGTGATTATATGAAAAACCAAGATTCTAATATATTCTTAGAGATAGGAATGTATAACTATAATGAAGCTTTTTATTTTACATATAAAGAGGAAAGCAATGAATACGATCCAGTGTTTCTTCAAGTTTTATTATTAACAAATTATATTTTTAAAGTATATCAAGAAACTGATAACTCAGAACATTCCCAAGCTTTTGAACTCTTTTTAAAAAATATTAAAATTGAAGATCTTGAAATTTTAGTAAATGAAAAAAATGATTCCTCTACTTTCAATCATGAAGAATCGTCACCAGAAGATATTCATTTCTTCCTAGACTTAATTTATTCAGAAGATAAATATAACTTTTCTTTTGAAACTCAAGGAAATTGGCCTGAAAAAGAATTATACAAATTAGATCTAGTAAATAGTGTAATTGAATTGATTACATTTTTAGGAAAGAAGAATAAAGATCATAGAAATTTTTCAAATTTTATTATAGAAACACTAAATACATCTGGAGAATATTTTAGAAATAATAATTTATCAAAAGAAGATGTTACAGAAGCAACATTAATGATAACCATTCTAGCTTATGACAATTATTTAAATAATATTACATTCATGTAATATAGGGTATAAGTAATGTATGAAATAATTTAAAACGGAGGAGATATATAATATGAAAAATGAATTTTTAAGAATGATAGAAATAGCTAAAATTAAAGGTCCAAAAAAATTAACGGTTGCTTGTCCTTATAAAAAATCAGCTTTATTATCATCACTATTAGCAAAAAAACAAGGAATAGCAGATCCAATATTTATTGGAAATAAAGATAAAATAGACAAAGTAGCTAAAGAATACAATATTGATATAAGTGAGATAGAAATGATTGATATAAAAGATGATCAAGAAGCTTGTGATATGTCGGTACAATTAGTAGCTGAAGGAAAAGCAGATTTTGTCATGAAAGGTCATGTAGATACATCTTTAATTTTAAAATCTTATTTAAAACCTGAGTTTGGAATGAGAACAGGGAAATTATTGAGTCATGTAGCAGTTTTTAATCCGGAAAATTATAGTAAGATATTATTTGTTACAGATGCATCTATGAACATTGATCCTAATTTAGACCAAAAAAGACAAATTATTGATAATGCTGTTGATGTAGCGAGAAAAATGGGAATAGAGACTCCAAAAGTTGCATGTTTAGCAGCTATAGAAAAAGTAAATCCTAAAATGGTGGAAACTGTTGAAGCTAGAGCTTTGCAAGAAATGAATGAAAAGGGCATTATAAAAAATTGTATAGTTGCAGGTCCTTTAGCATTAGATAATGCTATTTATGAGGAAGCTGCTATAATTAAAGGTATTACCCATCCTGTTGCAGGCCATGCTGACATTTTAATGGTTCCTAATATTGAAATAGGTAATATTTTGTATAAGGCTTTTGCTTTTTGCTCAGGAGCGAAACACGGAGGTGTAATTGTTGGTGGAAAAACTCCTGTAGTTTTAACCTCTAGATCAGATGACGAAAATGGTAAGTTCAATTCTATTGTTTTTGCAAAATATTTACTTGAAACTGGAGATGGTTATAATAAATTATAAAATACTTGTAATAAATCCTGGATCCACATCAACAAAAGTAGCATTATTTGAAAATGAAAAAAAAGTATTAGAAAAAAATCTGTTTCATCCTGCTGATGAATTAAAGAAATATACAAGAGTGGTAGACCAAAAACAACTAAGAGAAGAAGTAATCTATGAATATCTAAAAGAAAATAATATTTTAAAGTGTGGTCTTGATGCTGTGGTAGGTCGAGGAGGTTTATTACGACCTATTAAAAGCGGCACTTATCTTATAAATGATAAAATGTTAGAAGACTTAAAAACTAATAAATTTGGTGAACATGCTGCTGATCTTGGTGGGATTATAGCAAATGATATTTCCAAAGATTGTCAAATAAAAGCATTTATTGTTAATCCAATTGTAGTAGATGAAATGGATGATATTGCTAGAATATCTGGTATGCCTGAAGTTGAAAGAGTTAGTATTTTTCATGCATTGAACCAAAAAGCTGTTGCCTATAATTATGCAAAAAGCATTAATAAGAAATATACAGACATGAACCTTATAGTAGTTCATCTAGGGGGGGGTATTTCCATTGGTGCCCATGAAAAAGGCAGGGTAATCGATGTTAACAATGCCCTAAATGGAGAAGGACCTTTCTCCCCTGAGCGATCAGGTGGAATACCCGTTCATGATTTAGTAAAAATATGTTATTCTGGAGAATATACAGAAAACGAGATGTATAAAAAGATTAATGGCAATGGTGGCTTAGTTGCATATTTAGGTACTAACGACGCTAAAAAAGTAGTTGAGAATATTAAAAAGGGAGACAAAAAAAGCGAATTGATTTATAAAGCTATGGCTTATCAAACTGCTAAAGAAATAGGTGGGGCAGCAACAGTACTTAAAGGTATAGTAGATGCAATTATCCTTACTGGCGGTATAGCAAATGATAGTATGTTAGTTAATTTAATAAAAGACAGGGTAAGTTTTATCAGTAAAGTTGAAGTTATTCCAGGTGAAAAAGAAATGGAATCTTTAGCAGAAGGAGCTTTGAGAGTTCTTACCGGTGAAGAAGAGCCCGGCATTTATTAGGTTCCTGTTTAACAGGAACTTTTTATTGGGGTGAATTAAATGAGTAAAATAGGAATCTTATCTGCTTTA
Source organism: uncultured Eubacteriales bacterium (assembly GCA_964642925.1). Taxonomy (GTDB): domain Bacteria; phylum Bacillota; class Peptococcia; order Peptococcales; family SKKY01; genus SKKY01. The sequence continues at coordinate 37,560 of CAZXPJ010000006.1, forward strand.
GGAAGAGAAATAAAAGAAATTGTTAATAATATTAAAATAACAAAATCTTTAGAAATCAAAGGCTATAGATTTACTGAAGGTTATTATAATGGTCTTAAAATAGTTGTAGGGACTACTAGTGTAGGAAAAGTGAACGCTGCTTTATGTACTGAAATATTAATTAATAATTATAATCCAACAACTATTATTAATACTGGTATAGCTGGTTCTTTAAATTCTAATGTAAATGTAATGGATATAGTTATCTCTACTTGTATACAGTATCATGATATTGCTGATTACATATTAAAGGGTTGTTTCCCATATATGATCGAATATCCAGCAGATCCAAATCTTTTAAAAATAGCTAATAATATTTTTTTACAAAAACCAATTAATAATAGGGTGCATTTTGGTAAAATTGTAAGTGGAGATTCTTTTATTGCAACACAAAGTAAAAAACAAAAAATAATTAATTTATATGACCCTCTTTGTGTTGAGATGGAAGGAGCAGCAATTGCTCATGTTTGTTATATAAATAAAACACCCTTTATTTCTTTTAGAGGTATTTCTGATCCTGCCAATGAATCTGCTAGAGAGTATTACAAACAAAATGAAATTCTAGCAGCAAAGGAAACAGGAAAACTTGTTTTAAAATTTTTAGATTCATATATTAAAGATTAAATTATTAAGGATGTTTATAATGTTTATTGATCTTTTTAAAGAAAAGTTATCAGGATTTATCCTAGTACTTATTATTGTTATATTAGGAAGTACAGTTGAAAGTAAGTTCATTTTTAGGAAACCTAAGTACAAAATTATTTTTAATGACAATGACATCAATGGGCTTATCATTACATTTAAAAAATGTATTAGGAACAGGTATTATTGGATTAAAAGTGGGGACAATATTGTTCTTATTAGTTTCCATAAGCAGTTTTATTTTAGTAAGATTATTATACTAATGGAGTAGCTAGATGTTATATCGTAAACTAGCTTTTAAAATTTCCTAATTAGGTTTACATAATATATATTATCGGAAGTTGCAAATGTATTAATAAAGCTGGAGTTTAAATCCCCAGCCATTTTAGTACTTTAATATATTGGTATCTCTAATATTTGTCCTGGTTTTATGAGTCCAGATCCTAAATTATTTATTTTCTTTATATTAAATATAAATTCTCTTATATCTTTATTACCATGATCATACATACTAGCTATTTGCCATAATGTTTCTCCTGATTGAACTTGGTGATTCGCTACTAAAGTGTTATTAGCATCTGCATATGTTGTAATATAAAAACCGCTTATAAGAATCAATATTAAAATTATACTAGATAAAAACAACTTCTTTTTTAATAATGCAAATTTATTATCTCTTTCATTCTTCTTATTAATACGCCTAATTTTAAAATCATTTGCATAATAAACCATAATAATAACCTCTATTCACAAGAATGTATGTTCGCTTTATAATTAAATAATAACACGAACATATATTCTTGTCAACTAACTAGTCGAATATTTGTTTGTATAAATTCTTAAGTTATGATATTATATCTTTAATAAAAAAACTCAGGATGTGATAATAATGGCTAAGCCTATTACTAAAAAACAAGAAGCAATTTTAAATTTTATAAAAGATGATTTGAAATTAAAAGGATATCCTCCTTCTATTAGGGAGATCTGTTCGGCTGTTGGACTTACTTCAAGTTCTACAGTACACGGTCATTTGACTAGTTTAGAAAGAAAAGGGTTCATTCGCAGAGATGCTAGTAAACCTAGGGCAATTGAAATTCTTGATGAAAAAGATTCTCTTGATGAAGAAGAAATCTTTACTAGAAAAGAAATGATAAATGTTCCTATTATAGGTGAAGTAGCTGCCGGGGTTCCAATTACTGCAGAGGAAAATATTATAGACACCTTCCCTGTTCCCCTAGATTTTTTTCATTCTACCAACTCACTTTTTATGTTAAAAGTAAAAGGAGATAGTATGATTAATGTTGGTATTTTTGAAAATGATTATTTATTAGTTGAACAAAAGAAAGATGCTTCAGACGGCGAAATTGTTGTAGCTATAGTTAATGATGGGTATGAATCAGAAGCAACAGTAAAAAGATTTTATAAAAAAGATGGGCATATTGAACTTCATGCTGAAAATAGCAATTATCTTCCAATTATAGCTAATGATGTCAATATTGCTGGAAAAGTTGTTGGCCTTTTTAGAAGATTTTAAATTATGATGTTTTTAAGCCTTTTTATTTACCTCCCTCTTATGTTTTATAGTGATTATAGTTTAATGCTCTTAAAATTGAATTTAAATGCTTTAAATCAAAAAACCACTTAAATCCCTATGATTATTCTTCAAAATAACGATTTTAAGTGGTTTTTTTTGTTGTTTTTATATTAAATCCTTTTTATACTTCTTTTTTTCATTATATCTTTCAAATCCTAAGTTAATTAATTCATTTAATAATTCTTTTAATTCTATACCTTCATATTGCCATAGTTTAGGATACATACTTATAGATGTAAAACCAGGTAAAGTATTTACTTCATTTAATAATATCTCTTCTGTCTCTTTATCAATAAAAAAATCGATTCTAGTAAACCCAGATAAATCTAAAGCTTTAAATGCTATTTCTGACAATCTTATTAATTCAGCAATTGTTTTTTGAGAAAGGTCATCAGCAAGTTTTGTTACCGAAGTATCTTTTATATACTTTGCTTCATAATCATAAAATTCACTTCCAGGAATTACTTCTCCAAAGGAAGATAATTTTATATTATGATTCCCTAGAGCTGATACTTCAATTTCTCGAACATTCTTTCCTTCTTCGATAATTACTCGTCGATCGTAACTACTAGCAATATTTAAAGCTTCTATCAATTCCTGATCATTTTTTACTTTACTAATTCCTACACTTGATCCCAAATTAGCAGGTTTGACAAAAAGTGGATATTTAAGATTTCTTACTATGCTTTTTACTACTTTTTCTTTATCAGTATAAATTTCTTGGCTTGTCGTTCCAACATATTTTACCTGAGGTATGGAATGAGCTTTGAAAATATCTTTCATAATTAATTTATCCATGCCTGCTGCACTGCCGCAAACTCCTGAACCAACATAGGGGATTTCCATATATTCAAGTATCCCTTGTAAGGTTCCATCTTCCCCATTACTACCATGAATTAAAGGGAATACAATATCCCCCTTAAAAGCTATAGAAAAATCTTTTAAATTATATATTAGATTACCAGGTTTAGGCAGAGGAATGATTTCTTTATCAAGGTAATTATCCTCAAGAAAAGTTGCTATATCATTCTCAGAAATAGGACCATACCATTTTCCACTTTTTGCTATAGCAACTGGAAAAACAATATATTTATTTTTATCAAATCCTTTAAATACTGATTGAGCTGATTTTAATGACACTTCGTGTTCTTCAGATTTACCACCAAAAATCAAGATTACTCTAATCATCCTTTTTCACATCCCTTATAAATAATTCTTTACCTGCTTTAATTGCTGCGATTACTACATGATAAAAGCTTAAACCACCCTGTAAAAACGCTGTATAAGGTTCTCTCATAGGTCCATCTACACTTAATTCTATTGAGGATCCTTGAATAAAGGTACCGCCAGCCATAATTACAGCATCATCATAACCTGGAAGTTTACTAGGGATAGGTCTAACGAAAGAATCAAGAGGACAAGAATTTTGGACTGCATTACAAAATTCCTTTAATAATTCTGGATCTTTTAATATAATCCCTTGGACTATATCAGTTCTTACTTCAATAGGACTAGGGCTGGTTTCAAAACCTAGATTATTAAAAAGAATTGATGTAAAAAAAGCCCCTTTTAAAGATTGTTCAACAATCAAAGGAGCCATAAATAGCCCCTGGTAAGCTGTTCTATTAAAATCAAGGGCAGAGGTCACATCTTCATTTATTCCCGGAGCAGTTAACCTATAGGAGGCTCTAGTTACATATTCTTCTTTACCAGCAACGTAACCACCTCTTAAAGCAAGTCCACCTCCTGGATTTTTAATTAAAGATCCAGCTATAATATCAGCTCCAACTTCTACTGGTTCTAAGACCTCTACAAATTCTCCATAACAATTATCTACAAAAATAATTGTATCTGGAGAATTCTCTTTTATAACATTACAAATATTTTCTATTTCTTTAATGGATAAAGATTTTCTTGAAGAATAACCTTTTGATCTCTGAATACATACTAGAGGATAGTGCCTATTCTTTATTTCTTTAATTATTATTTCAGTTTTAAATTGACTATTATCATCCAAATCAATTACCTGATGATTAATATTTAGCTCACTTAATGTACCTGGTTCCTGATTTTTTCCTATTAATTTTAATAGAGTATCATAGGGATCCCCTGAAATTGATAAAAAAGAATCTCCTGGTTTTAATAGACCAAAAAGAACAATAGCAATAGCATGAGTACCAGACACAATATTTGATCTTACTAATACTTTTTCAGCCTTAAATATATCTTTAAAAATTCCTTCTAAAACTTCCCTACCTACATCACCATAGCCATAACCTGTAGATCCATGAAGGTGAAAATCTGTAGCTCGATTATTTTGGAAAGCTTTTAAAATTTTATATTGATTAAATCCGGATATTTCTTCTATTGAATCAAAATGCATTTTACATTCTTTAAATGAACTTATAATAATTTTTTCATAATCTTTAGGTATGTTAAAATCCTTTATAATCTCTCGTAAAAATATATTCAATTATCCCCACCTACTGATTGTATTTCTTTTAAAACATCGGTTTTTGTTATAGGTGAAATAGTAGAGATTGCATGTTTGTAAATCATTTGTTGTCCTACCTCATTTTCAAGTATAACTACAAAATTATCAAAGGCTTTTACATATCCTTTTAATTGAAATTTATTCACCATATAAATAGTGACTAGCCTATTCTCTTTCCTTACTAAATTTAAAAAAACATCTTGAAAATTTATTGGGTTCTTTGACATATTAAATCCTCCATTTTAAAAATCCTTAGAAAATGTTTTAATTACTGTGTTAAATATTTCATCAGATGTTTTTATACTTTTATCTAGTAAAACAACATCCTTATTTTTCCTAAACCATGTTAATTGTCTTTTAGCAAATCTTCTTGTATTCTGTTTAATTTTTTCTAGACATTCCTCATAAGTTAGTTCTTTATTAATATATTGAATAATTTGTTTATAACCAATACCTTGCATAGAACGGTAATTTACAATAGATGGAGTATCATTAATTAATTCTTTCACTTCATCTACCCATCCATTATCAAACATCAAATCTACTCTTCTATTTATTCTATCATAAAGATCATTTCTCTTCATCGTAATTACAAAATAAAAAAGATCATATTGGGATTCTTTATCTATACGAGAATCTTTTTCCCTTTCTGAAAATTTAATATTATCTTTTTCACTTATTTCTAATGCTCTAATCAATCTTTTAGTATTTGATATATCAATCATTTTAATAGCATCTGGATCTTTTGATTTTAATTTTTCAACTAAATATTCATTTCCCAATCTCCGATATTCATCCCATAAGTTATCTCTTATTTTGGTATCTTTTTCTTCTTCAATAAAGGAATAGTCATATACTAATGAATCGATATAGAGTCCTGTACCACCAGTTATAATTGGTATATTCCCCCTAACATATATATCTTTAATTATTTTCTTTGCTTCATCCTGAAAATTATACACATTATAATCTTCGTTAGGGTCGATAATATCAATCAAATGGTGAGGAATTTCTTCCATTTCAGCCTTGCTAATTTTTGCAGTTCCTATATTTAAATTTCTATATACTTGCATGGAGTCTCCAGAAATTATTTCACCATTTATTTCTTTTGCTATTCTCAAACTCAGTTCTGTTTTACCAACAGCTGTAGGTCCAGCAATTACAACTAGAGGTTTCTTGTTTTTTTTCATTAAAAAATCATTCCTTATAATTAATTGTATATATCAATGCATTTTCTTTTGATATACTTTAATTTGAAATATATACATATATTATCTTAATATGAAAAGTGGTGTGTAATTTTGAAAAAAGTTTTACCTTTTTTAAATCTTATTTCATTTTTATTAATGGTTATGGTTAATTTTCTTGCAAATAAACTCCCCATTAATAATGTAACAACAGGTGAGGTGTCCAATAATATTCCTAGCCTTTTTACCCCTGCAGCTTATACTTTTGCTATTTGGGGTGTAATTTATGTTTTATTAGGAATTTTCGTATTTTATCAAATGGGATTTGTTGGAAAAGAACAAGATTTAAATTATTATAGGAATCAAATAGGAATTTACTTTATTATTAGCTGTCTTCTAAATATTGCTTGGTTAATTTCCTGGCATTATAAATTATTTCTTCTTAGTTTATGTTTAATTGCTGCATTATTAATAAATCTTATCATAATATACTTAAGAATAAATGGTAAATCTAATTATTTACGAAAAAAAAATTATGTAGTTACTCTTCCTTTTTCAATCTATTTAGGCTGGATTATGGTAGCTACCATAGCTAATGCATCAATATATTTAATCACTATAAATTGGAATCGTTTTGGATATTCTGATGTTTTTTGGACAAATATAATTCTAGTTTTAGCTCTTTTAATTTTTTCATTATTTGTTCATACAAGACGGGATATATTTGTTATGTTTGTTTTTCTTTGGGCATCAAGCGGAATACTTTATAAACATATTTTTTTCTATAATAATCAATTTATTTATATAATAATTACTACAGCTTTTATTATAGGTTCTGGATTTACCTCTATTATTTTATCAAAAAAGTAAAATACAGAAGGTTCTCTCTTAAAGACAACCTTCTGTATAAAATTTACTTTTATATGAATTTAGGAAAAAGAAGAACTGGTACTTTTGAATATCTAGCAATGTCAATTGCTGTAGTACCAATAAGAAGCTCTGTAATGCTTCCAGCTCCACCTTTAGATATCATAATCAAACTTACACCTTCATCTTCAGCTATTTCCATAATTTTTTCTGATGGTGTTCCTTGTTTTAACCTTACTTCTACATTTTTACCTGCAGCTATTAATTCATTCTTAATAACTTCTAGTTTCTCTTGAATTTCATTGGTTTTTTGATCTAAATCCTCTATATTTTCTCCCCGTGCTACAACTTTAACTAAAATAATATCTTTTATAAATTCCTTTTCTTTAACAAAATCAACTACTTTAAGGGATGATTGTGAGAAATCTACTGGTAAAATTACTTTTTTAAATTTTTCTTTACTTACAAGATCAAATTGATCTCTTTCAACATCTATAAACTTCTCTATTAGTACAGGTATTTCACTTTTTCTTGCTATCTCAAAAGAAGTACTACCTAGAAGTATAGTTTTTACTACTCCTTTACCATGAGAACCAACCACAATTAAATCTGTTTGTTCTTGAACAGCTATATTTAACAATTCTTTTCCTGTAAAACCAAAACTTACTACTTCTTTTGTTTCTACTCCATGAACTTTAACTAATTCACTTAATTCTTCTAGTCTTTCTAAAGTAAGTTGTCTTTTTTCACTGTATGTTTCTTTAATAAAAGGAACATTTTCATCTGCTGGGTGTACATTAATAACACTTGCTAGAACAACTTCTTTTATACCTATTTTTTTTAGGTCAGGAATGCTGTCAATTAATTTTTTTGATGGCTCAGAAAAATCTATGCATATTAATGCTTTAGAAAAATTCATTACCAAACACCTCCATTTTATTTTTAATATTACTATATATTATAACCTCATTATACCCTCTAGGTATTGTTTCTAATCATTTCTACTTTTTCTTACTATAAAACTTATTTTGTTTAATTTTATTTTCTTTCCTTTGATCTATTTTTTGTTCTATTCTTGATATAGAGTAACCAAAAAAATTAGCAGCAATATAAAAAAGAAAATAAATTAAAGCTGTTGAATTAAGCCAAATAAAAAAAACTATTGAAAAAGCTAAGTATGATGGCAGTGAAAAAAATATAAAATTTATTTTAAACTTATTTGAGAATACTCCATTTAAAAAAAATAAAATTGGAGTAATTACCAATAAAGATATTAATACTATTTCCTTACCTTTAATCTCATCTGAAATTTTTAAAAAGCCTATGGAAAAAGATATAAGTATCAATAAAGCTGGTATTATCATAAAAAATAGTATTTTATTTTTTTTATAAAACTTTAACATTTATGTTTGGTCCTCTTCCATTTTGTTTTTTCTGATAGCTTTAAAACCTGATATTACATCATTAATTTCTTCTGTAATATCATTTTGTCTTTTTCTCCTAAAATCTGAGAGAAGACCTTCTAATCTTTCTTCTATATTTTTTTCTGCTGATTGCATTGATGCTAATCTACTAGCATTTTCAGCAGCTAATGAATAGCAGAATGTTTTGTAAAGTGTAATAAAAAAATACTGCTTTAGTAATTCTGACAAAATTAATTCTTTATCAATTAAAATTACTGGAAGGGAGTTAGAATCCCAAGTAGCAACTCTTTTTGTTATTTCATTAAAGTCTACAGGATAAAGTGATTCTTTTTTTACTTTGAAGGAACTATGTTCCTCAGGCATATTATAAATCATAATAATTTCTCTTGTTTCTTCCCTATATTCTTCAATTTTAAAAAGAAGATCTAAAACACTTTCAGTTATAGCCTCAACTGATTGGGGTCCTGTATAGGAATTAGTGATTCTCTTTGTATGCTCTAAACGAGAATACACTTGTTGACCTACTACTATTATCTTACTATTTACAGTATCTGATGTAATAATATCTTCTGCAAATACAGAGATGTTTTCATTAAATCTGCCTGCTAATCCATGATCAGAACCAAATATTATGTAGAGAAATCCTTTATCTTTATCTTTATCTTTATTTGAGTCTTTTTTAGTCTCACTTTGATCTGATAATACAACAAAAAGAGACATATCAACGATTTCACTATACTCCATTGAGGCTTTTGCTGCAGTTTGAAATTGTACTATATTTGAAGAGGCATATGCTTTCATAGTACCTACGATAGATTTAAGATTTTCTGCTGAATTAATCATTCTCTTAATATTTTGGGTGCTTGACATAATTTTACCCCCATTTTTTGCTTAAAACTTCCTCAACTTTACTTAAAAAAATGTTTTTTCTTTCTTCAGAAATGCCTTTATCATGGAAAATAGCATCCTTATAAGATTGATCATTGTTAACGATTTCTTTTACTAATTCTTCTGCTTCTTCAATCTCATGGAGAGGAACCTTATCAAAAATTCCCGTTGTTACTGCTAATAATATTCCAATTTGTTCTGTAACATCAAGGGGAGTATTTTCCCTTTGGTTAAGTACACTTCTAATTCTTCTTCCTCTTTCAAGAGTTTTTTGTGTATCTTCATCTAGTCTGGTCCCAAAACTAGCAAAAGATTCTAACTCTTCAAATTGAGAGTATGTTAATTTTAAATCATTCGTTACTTTTCTATAAGAAGGAAGTTGAGTTTTACCTCCTACCCTAGAAACAGAGTCACCTATTTTTACTGCAGGCATATTACCTTTTTGGAAAAGTTTGGGTGATAAATAAATTTGCCCATCAGTTATAGAAATCAAATTTGTAGCTATATATGCTGATAGGTTTTCACCTTGAGTTTCAATTATTGGAAGAGCAGTAAAACTACCTCCACCATACTCATCTCTAAGTTGTGTTGATCTTTCAAGTAATTTAGAATGTACGAAGAAGATATCTCCAGGATAAGCTTCTCTTCCTGGTGGTCTCTCAAGTAATAATGATATTTCACGATAAGCTCTTGCATGTTTAGTTAGGTCATCATATATAACTAATACATCTTCCCCCTTTTCCATAAAATATTCCGCCATTGATGCTGCAGAATAAGGTGCTAAGTAAGAAACACCAGGAGGATCGTTTGGATCTGCAACCATAATAATAGAATATTCCATTGCATTATGTTTTCTTAAAGTTTCAATAACTTTAGCAACAGAACTTGATTGTTGACCGATAGAACAATAAATACATATAACATTTTTGCCTTTTTGATTTATTATTGTGTCTATTCCTATAGTGGATTTACCTGTTTGCCTATCCCCTAAAATTAATTCTCTTTGACCCTTACCTACAGGAACGACTGAATCAATTACTTTTATACCTGTTTGCAAAGGCCTAATTACTGGGGCTCTATGCATTATTGGTCTGGCTTTTCTTTCTATTGGGTAATATTCGGATGTTACAATTTCTCCTTTTTCATCCAGAGTTTCTCCAAGAGGATTTATTACTCTACCAATAAACTTTTCAGATACTGGTATCTTGGCAACCTCATATGTTCTTGAAACTTTATCACCAGATTGAATATGATCATAATTTCCAAGAAGTATGACTCCTACGGAGTCCGCATCAAGGTTAAAGGAAATACCTTTTACATCACCAGGAAAACTGATTAGTTCTTCATTTTTAACCCTATTTAAACCACGAATTACTGATATTCCACTATCCACTGACAAAACAGTTCCGCTTTCTTCTATTTTATTTGGATGAATATCTTCCTGCAAGATTTTATCGAAGGTATTCTCCGTTATTTTTAATTCATTGATCATATTAGGCATAATGGAAATTCCTCCGTTTTTAGAACTTTTGTTGTTTAGAAACTTCTTTTTCAAGATCTTGTAAATAAAAATCTAAATTTTCATTTACAGTAAAAGTATTGAAGACAACTTTATATCCATAAATTAAATCTGGATTAATTTGAAATTCAATATTTAAATCCTTAGAATCTTTATTTAAAATACTTGTTATTATTTCAAAAATTTTTTTCTTTTGAGAATCTGTAATTGTATTGGTACTTTCAATTTGCACAATTCCCTTGTGATTTTTTCTTTCTTCGATTAAAATATCTTCTTCTACATTGGATAAAGTTTTCAAAAGTCCTTCAAATACTTTATCTTCCAGTTCGGTTTTAGAAACTGATAATAAAAGTTTTCTTGAGATTTTCAGTGTATAATTTGCTAAAAAATCCCTAAATGCTTTTATAAAATCAGCTTGTTCATTTTTAAATTCAGCTTCAAAATTATCTTTTCTTAATTTCATTTCTTCCTTATATTGACTTAACAATACATCTCTTTTTTCCTCAGCTTCTTTTCTAGCTTGGTTAATTATCTCTTCTTCTTTGTTTTTAATTTCTGATATTTTTAATTCATATTCTGCAACAAGTTTTTCTCCATTAACAAATTTTGTTTCAGCATTTATAACTGTATTTGCTATTTCTTCTTCTCTTTTTTCCATGGCAGCCATTACAGGTTTAAAAAGAAACTTATTTAATAAAGCAAGAAGAATAAAGAAATTTAATATTTGGGCAAATACTTCAAACCAATTTATTTGCATAGGTCTAGCCCACTACAAAATTCCAGAAAGGATTAGCAAAAATAATAATCATTGCTACTAAAAAACAATAAATAGCAGTTGATTCAATCATTGCAAGACCAACAAACAATGTTCTTGTAATTGTGTTGGATTCGTCCGGCTGCTGGGCGATGGATCTTAATGCTTCTGAAACGGCCTTTCCTTCTCCAAGAGCAGGTCCTATTGAGCCTATCGCAATTGTTAATCCTGCTGTAATAATTGAAGCCATTCCTATTAACGCTATATTATCCATTTTAAAAAACCTCCTCTTATTCTTTTTGCGTTGCTGACGCAATATAAACTATAGATAAAATTGAAAATACATAAGCCTGAATTCCACCCATTAATAATCCAAAAGCATTTACTAAAACAGGAAAAAATAAAGGTAAAATTCCTAACAATATAATTACTATTAAACCAGAACTCATTATATTTCCATAAAGACGAACTGCTAAAGAAAGTGTGCGAGAAACTTCACCAATTAAATTAAAAGGAAGCATTATTATATTGGGCTTAATATATTGTTTTAGGTAATTACCAACACCTTGACTTTTTATTCCATAATAAGGAACTGCTAAAAAGACACAAATAGCTAATGCTGTAGTTGTATTTAATGAAGCTGTAGGAGAAATAAATCCTGGAATAATTGAAATAACATTAGCAAACAATATAAATATAAATATTGTTCCAATAAATGGCAAATACCTACTAGGATCTTCTTGAGTTACCTCCCTAATTTGACCCCTTACCGTTGTAATAACAGCTTCTGAAATATTTTGTGATTTTGTCACAGTTAATGGGCTTTTACTTTTTCCAATGGAAGATTTAATAAAGATGGAGCCTATTATTAAAAATAACATTAAAACCCAAGTGTAAACTAAAGTTGCTGTTATTCTAATAAATCCATATTGAAAATAAACAATATCACTTGGATCTATACTCATTTTTATATCACCTCTTTTTTAACAAAATATATAGCAATATATTTAGAAATAAAAACGCCTACTATAGCAATTAAAAGTCTTATTATATCTCCAGAAAATATAAAATATAATCCTCCGATTAAAATAGCCATTCTCAATACTATACTGGCAATAACAAATAATGCTGGTCTTTTTACAATGGAAAGTTTCTTTGTAGTATAATATAAACCTCCAAAAAATATAAGACCTAGAATAATACCACCTATAAATGAAAAAATCATTAGTTTATACTCCTAAGTATCATTATTTATTTTTACTTTTTTCTTTAATCCAATACCAAGCATTAAGACAGCCTATTCCAAGACCTAGTAACATCATGGTAATAGTCCATGAAATTGCTGTTGTAGAAATTCTATCAAGATAAAGGCCTAGAAAAGTAAGGGCTAAAGTAGGAACTGCAATAGACCATCCTACAATACCAAAAGCACCGAGTCCAAATAAAATTTGGTCTCCTTCTTTTCTTGCTTTTATTTTTTTTAATGATTCATTTTCTATTTTTTCTTTAAATTTATCCTGATTATTTACCAAAAGGATCATACCCTTTACTTTTTATTTTTCCAAATCGATAAACTTCCTTATGGTATCCGTTTCAAGTTTTGCTAATATCATTCTTGCTTCTTTTTCTTTTTTACTTAATTTATTAAAAACATCATTTACCGACTTATCTAGTTCTTCTAAAGAATCACCTTTAATACCTCTAAAAACAGAAATATAAACTTGGTCACTTTTTTTAACTAAAACACCATAATCTACTGCAAAATAATCTACATGATCCTTATAAAAGACCTCAATAATACCAGGTTCAAGAGTCCATGTTATATCAACATGTCTTGGCAAAAGTTGAAATGAACCTCCTTGCCCTGGTGCAGTTATTTTTAAACATTCAGTTTCCAGAATTGATTTGTATGGAAGAAGAATTTTTATTTTCATTTTTTATTTTCTCTTTCTTTCCTTTTTATATCAGCTTCTTGGATATTTCCTATCATATAAAGATCACTTTCATTGTAATCTTCATATTCATCATTAAGTATGCGTTCACAACCATCTATAGTCTCTTCTAAGTCAACCATTTTCCCATCTAAGCCAGTAAATTGTTCTGTTGTAAAGAATGGTTGAGTAAGAAAACGTTCTAGTCTCCTAGCTCTAAAAACAATATTTCTATCATCACCAGATAATTCTTCAAGTCCTAACATGGCAATGATATCTTTTAATTCTTCATACTTGGCTAATGTTCTTTTAATTTCTAAAGCTACAGTATAGTGCCTTTCTCCTACTATTTCTTTATTTAACATTTTTGAATAGGAATTTAAAGGATCAATAGCAGGATAAATACCTTCACTAGCTTTTTTTCTTGATAAAACAACGGAAGCGGATAAATGGGAAAAAGTATGAGTTGCGGATGGATCAGTAAAGTCATCAGCAGGAACATAAACTGCTTGAATAGAAGTAATAGATCCTGATTTAGTAGAAGAAATACGTTCTTGTAATTCAGCTAATTCAGTACTTAATGTGGGTTGATATCCTACTCTAGAAGGCATTTTACCCATTAAACCAGATACTTCTGATCCTGCTTGAATAAATCTAAAAATATTATCTATTAAAAGTAAAATATCTTTTTTTTCAGTATCTCTTAGATATTCCGCCATAGTAAGAGCTGAATGACCTACTCTAAATCTTGCTCCTGGGGGTTCACTCATTTGACCAAATATAAGAATAGCATTTTCGAGAACTCCGGCTTCTTTTATTTCTCTAAATAATTCCTCAGCTTCTCTTGATCTCTCACCTATACCACAAAATATACTATAGCCCTTTGTTTTTTGAGCAGTATTATTGATTAGTTCGGTTATTAATACTGTTTTCCCAACTCCTGCACCACCAAATAGGCCTGCTTTCCCCCCCTTAGGAAGGGGAGTTAACATATCAATAATTTTTATACCTGTAAGGAATAATTCATCTGTTCCTGTCCTCTTATGAAATGGAACAGGTTCTTGATGAATGGAACGAAGCTCAGGTTTTATAAGTTGTTCTCCAGAATCTAATCTATTACCAAAGAGGTCAAACATTTTTCCTAAAACTTGAGTACCCACAGGTACCATTACAGGTTGTCCTGTGTCGTATACTATATCCCCTCTAGACAAGCCCGCAGTAAAGGTAAGAGCAATAGCTTTGATAGTTTTTTCATCAATATAAGCATTTACTTCAAGAATAATATCATTATTTTCTCCAGTTATTATTTTGTTATTCATTTTTGGTATTTCATCTTGAAAAACAGCTTCGATTACACTACCTCTTATGCTTTTTATGTATCCTTTATTATATTCTGTATTCATTAGACAACCCTCTTAAAATTGATTTATATTATTTCATACCCTATTTTCTATTTTTCAAAAACAGCATATTTTATTCTACTATGAGAACTACCTGATACCATATCAGGTTTAGTATTTTTTACAAAAGAATAGTTATTGTTTCTTATTTTTACTACCACTCTTTTTTTGGCAAGTAATAAAGCATTATCAATATCTTTTTTATTCAAAATATCATAGCATGCATATTCTCTAATTTTGGAAATGCCTGGTGATTTTAAAACTGGTTTTTCAAACATAGGATCAAAATAAATACTATCAAAATAGTCTTTAATATTAGTAGCTATTAATTTTTCAAAAAATAATCTATAGTCAATATTTTTTAATTTAATTCTTTTTAAAGAATCTCTAAATTTTTTAGTACCTTCAGAATAATTTTCCAATCCATATTTAGTAATTAAAAATAAGTCATTACTTTTTTCCAAAGTAGTTAATTTACCCTTTTCTAAAAAATATGAGATTACTATACTGTCACTAGCAAGACCCCCTGTACAATCTAATACAGAATCTTCAGGTTTAATTTTAAGAGTATCTATAAGCAAATCATTTTCAAGTCTTTCAAGAGATTTCGTTCTAATTAATCCTGTACCAGGATGGAAAAACAATTCTTTCTTATTTTGATTTATTAATATTAATTGTTTATTTCTTATTATAAAAAAACTATTAGATTTACTAATTTTTAAAATTTCATCTAAAGAAAGTTCCTCTCGCTTTAAATATCTTAAAGAATGTTCTTTTGTCATATTTTTTGCAAGAAAAACATCTGATGGGTTAGACTTTAGACTTGTAGTTATAAATCTAATCACTATATCCCCCTCTATCAAAATATTTATATAGCTCATTAATAGAGATTTTTTTAAAAATAGGTCTACCATGAGGACATGTATAAGGGTTTTCAGTTTTTGACAATTCTTCCAGTAGATAGCTTATCTTTTCAATAGACAATCTATCATTTGCTTTTATTGCTTTTTTACAAGAGGCGTTGGTTATAACAGAGTCTCTTATTTTAGCAATGGAACTATTACTAGTATTTTGCAAGTCTTCTATTAAATCGGAAAAAAACTGTTCTGGATTTTCGATTTCCAGAGTATTAGGTAGTGTTCTTATTAAATAGGTTTGTGGTCCAAAGTTTTCAATTTCGAAACCTAGATCATTTAAAACAATAATGTTATTAATCAATACACTTTCTTCTAAAGGATTTAAATTAAGAGCTACAGGAGAAAGTAGTGGAGATTTTATTATTCTATTATCGTTAACTTCATTTACAAACTTTTCATATAATACCCTTTCGTGAACAACATGCTGATCAATTATATAAAGATCATGTTCATCTTCTGCTAAAATAAAAGTATTTTTAAATTGTCCTATTATTTTTAGACCATTTAGCCAAAGCTCTTTCTCATTTGTTACTTCGTTTATAGCTTTACTTTCTTCATTGGTTTCTGTGGTTTCGGTAAATTTAAAAGAAATAGGAAAATCAATCTTTTGGGCTTCATAAGAACCATTAATTTCAGCTATAAAACTTTCTACTTTTGGCTCAAAATTAATAATTTCTTTGGCATGATTTTCTTCTTTAAATACAGCTATTTTGTTGATTGTATTTTTTTTCTTCATTCCACTAAGCAATACTTCTCTTAAAACAGGTAATACATTTTTTTGGAGATTTTGTTCCTGTAAAAATCTTATTTCTGTCTTGGCAGGATGTATATTAACATCTATATCCCTTGGATTTAGTTTAATGTTTAAAATTACAATTGGGAAGCGGCCCCGACCCATAAAACCTTCATATGCTTCATCTATAACATTGTTTAAAAAAACACTTTTTATTAATCTCCCATTTATGAAAAAGATCTGTGATTTTCTATTATTTTTAGATGTTTGCGGAGCAAATAATACGCCCTCTAAGTTGCTATTCTGATTAAATTCAGATATTACAAAGAAATCTTCTTTTTTTCTTTTAAAGATATAATTTGTTCTTTTTTCCCACCCTCTGTATCCTCTAGTATCTATAATAACTTCATTGTCTCTCTTTAATATAAAATCTTTTTCAGGATGTCCTAAAGAATAATTTATTACTACTTCTGATATTTTTGAGTTTTCTAAATTTAAATTATTGATAAATTTTTTTCTTGCTGGTAGGTTGAAAAAAAGGTTCCTTACTTCAACTCTTGTCCCTTGAAGAATATTCTTAATACCTTCTTCTTTTATTTTTCCTTCAGAAATAATTAAATATTTTCCTGTAATATCTTCTTTAGTTTTAGAAACAATTTCAATATCTGATACTGCAGATATCGAGGCTAAAGCTTCTCCTCTAAACCCAAAAGTAGATATATTATCTAGATCCTTTTCTGTGTATATCTTACTTGTAGCATGGCTTAAAAAAGCTTTTTCTAAATCCTCTTTATGAATCCCAAAACCATTATCTATTATTCTGATTAAAGACATACCTGAATTTTCAATATTTATTTCAATTATATCTGATCCAGCGTCAAGAGAGTTTTCAAGAAGTTCTTTTACTACAGAAATTGGTCCTTCTACTATTTCCCCTGCTGCAATTTTTTCAAATACTTTTTTATCTAAGAGAGTAATTCTTCTCACTATATTATTTCCTTCCCATTTAAAAGATATGAATCATTTTTTTTATCTTGAAGATAAACATTATCATATTTTTTATTCTCACATTTCTCCTGATATTCTTTTAAAGCTTCGTCTAGACAACTAAGGCAAGTATATATTGGAATTGAAATACAATATGAATTTTTATCGTAACCACCACTATCTAAATATGAATGAATTCCAATCCAGCCTGGGCATTCATTACATTTTTTTACTTTTTCTATCTGACTTTCACTTAAATAATCTGTATCATAAAAAATTTGTTTTCTTCGAATATAAAACTTTTCTTTACCAAAAATTTTATCCTTGTTGTAGGTTTTTGAATCTGCCCATAATTTTTTAATAATTTGAATAAGTTCGTCCGTATATTTTAATACTTCTTTTGTTTCATTTATTAGTGATGGCTTTAATTCTGGTTCTATTACATTAGAATAGTCTTGCCCTGTTAATGCAAGAATAACAGCCATATTAACATAAGGTAAGGCTGACTCAACAGCATATCCACCTTCTAACACTACCAAATCTGGATTTAGTTTTTCAGTTAGAAGACCATAACCTTTTGCAGTAAAACGCATATTAGCTAAGGGATCTGTGAAATGATTATCTTGACCTGCTGAATTAATGATTATTTCTGGTTGGAAATCTTCAAGAATAGGAAGTATTAATTGATCTATAATTCTATGAATACCGATATCTCCGGTTCCTGGTGTCATAGGTATATTTATAGTTTTACCATAAGCATTAACCCCCCCTGCTTCTTCTATAAAACCAGATCCTGGATACAGAGTTCGTCCATCTTGATGAAAGGAAATAAAAAGCACATCTGGATCATTATAAAAAATATCCTGGGTTCCATCTCCATGATGAACATCGGAATCTATAATTGCTACTTTCTTAATTCCATATGTTCTTCTTAAATATTCAATCATTATTGCTTCATTATTTATATTACAAAAACCTCTATTTCCGTATGTCACATGCATGGCATGATGACCTGGAGGTCTAACTAGAGAAAAAGCATTTTTTATATTTCCCTTCATGTATTCATCGGCCAGTAAGATACAAGATCCTGCAGCTATTAAATGCGGTGAAGTAACCACGCTTTGGTGATCTGGAATACAAAAATGGGCTCTTAATATATCTTTTACTTCAGCAAATTCTGCTTTATACTCTACAATATTTTCTAAATCTAAAAAGCCTTCTTCTTGAAGTTGGTCCTTGGTGTATAAAAGTCGTTCCTCTCTTTCCGGATGAGTTGGAGAAATTGACCAGTCAAAAGCCGGAAAAAATATTAATCCTGTTTTCTTCATAATTTTAATCCTCCTTGAATTCCTGGTTTTAACCCTATTTGTATTTCATGGATTTGCCCGCTTGTATAACTACTTCTAACTATACTAAATATTTCATGTTGAAATATTATTGGTTCCTCATAAACTCCATTATCTTGCAAGTGTTTCCTAGTAATTTCTAAAGCGTATTCTGCTGCCTCATCGGGGTGAATTCTTTTTTTAAAATCTTTATCTTCGTAAAAACCCCACCCTGAATTTGAATTACCTTCAGAAGTATTAATTCTTACATAAGATGAAAAACTGTTTTTTGCTAATGCAGCTCCTAAAGCATTTGCAGTCATAGCTCTTTCATCTACTACTACTGGAATATTAATACTGTTTTGAATATATTTACTTAATCCTTTTGCAGGTCCACCAATTAAGAATAATATTTCTGGATGAATTTTCATTTGATTCTCAATTTGCCATACTTTATATTTCGGTTCTCTTTCCCAATATGCGATAACTTCATCTAAACTATCTGAAATAATTCTTCCTGCTTGATTTAATATCTTTAGAGAAAGATCTCTGGGGGAAAGATTTAATTTTTCACCTTCTCTTTGTAAAGATGCAGAAGCAAGTTTTTTATCTCCAATGTCTATTTCATCTAAAAAACAGAGGCAGTCAGAAATAGTAAGATCTTTTCCCCCATTCATTGCTGGAATAGTTTTATTCTTAGTAAAAATAAAACCTTCTGAATGAAATTTTATTTTTGTATCGCCACCTAAAGGAAGAGAATAAACACTAAGTCCACGAGCTGTAGTATAGAAATTGTTAATCTTAATGCCTTTAGAAGCAAATAATGGTTCATTATTTAAGATCAAACTATAATCTGAAGTTGTACCACCAATATCAATGACTAAAGCTGAATCGATATCTCTCATTAGAGAATAGGCTCCAAAAACACTAGCGGCAGGTCCTGAAAATATTGTTTCAATAGAATTTTCTTTTCCTTGCTCAATGGGTATAGCACCACCATCAGATTTTAATATATAAATATTTTTAGCTACTGGGAAGACTGCTTGTAAGGATTTTAAAAAATTATCAAAAATATCTACAGAAGCTATTTTCAAACCTGAACTAACAGATCTTCTTATAAAATTAAGATTTCCTGTTAAATCTATTCCTTTTTCTAGCTTTATATTTGGATACTTTTTTTTAATTAATTTATAAATATTATTTTCTAAAAGGGGGTTTCTAGGGGAGAATTTGCAATTTATGCTTATTTTATCTATTCCATCTCTATTAAAATCATTTACTTTTTGTAAAACTTCTTTTTCATCAAAGTTTTCAATTATTCTTCCTTGAAAATCCACTCCTCCCCTTACAATTTTATAAGGAAATGGAAATATTTCTTCAGAATATTTCATTCCTGGACCTGGCACAAGTAGTAAGCCTACTTTTTCATATTTTTCTTCTACAATGAAGTTTGTCATTAAAGTAGTACTAACAATAACTTTCTCCAAATCCTTTTCTTTTATATCTAATTTTGTTTTAATTTGCGTTATTGATTCTATTAGATCTTCAGAATTTGTTTTTACTTTAATTTCTTTTACTATTTTGTTCTTAGAGATTAAAACACCATCAGAGTACGTACCACCTACATCAATACCTAGAATCATGTCCTAATCCTCCTTTTCAATTTTCTCTTTTAAAGAAGCTAATATTTTTAGAGCTTCTAAGGGTGTTAAACTATTTATATCTAAATTGGATATATCTTTAATTATAATATTTTCTTCTTTTTCAGTTTTTTCTTCCAAAAAATCTTTATCAGATAATAAGTTTTCTAAAGATATTTGGCGATAATTATTTGTATCTTTTTCTAATTCCAATAGGATCTTTTTTGCTTGTTTTATTATTCCTCTGGGGATACCTGCTAGTTCTGCTACTTGAATACCATAGCTTCTATTAGCTTTCCCATAAGTTATTTCATGAAGAAAAACTATTTTTGACTTTTCTTCTTCTACTTTAACATTTAAATTTTTTATATTAT
This sequence comes from uncultured Eubacteriales bacterium, assembly GCA_964642925.1. Classification (GTDB taxonomy): domain Bacteria; phylum Bacillota; class Peptococcia; order Peptococcales; family SKKY01; genus SKKY01. The sequence goes on from CAZXPJ010000006.1 coordinate 58,275, forward strand.
TATATTTACTTTCCAATTCTGTTAATTCATGATAATGAGTTGCAAATAATGTTTTTGCTTTTACTTTTTGACTTAAATACTCCGTTAGAGCCCAGGCTAATGCTAATCCATCGTAAGTGCTTGTTCCTCTTCCTACTTCATCTAAAATTATTAAACTTTTTTCAGTAGCATTGTTTATAATATTTGATACTTCATTCATTTCTACCATAAAAGTACTTTGTCCTGTAGTTAGGTCATCATTAGCTCCAATTCTTGCAAAAATTCTATCAAATACAGGTAACTCCGAATACTTAGCTGGTACAAAAGAACCTATTTGAGCTAATATTGCAGCAATTGCTATACTACGGCAATATGTACTTTTACCACCCATATTAGGTCCTGTTATTAAAAGAAAATTATGACTATCCTGGTTCATAAATGCGTCATTAGGTATAAACCATTCACCCACAAGGCTTTTTTCAACTACAGGATGCCTAAGGGCTTCAATAGATAACCTATCTTTATTATTCATTATAGGACATGTAAAATTGTTTTTTTGAGCAGCAAAAGCTAGTGAAATATAAACATCTAATTTAGATAATACTTCAGAGCTTGTAATTATTCTTTGTGAATAGATTTCTTTTATTTTCTTCCTAATTTCTGAAAACAACTGGTATTCTAATTTTTTAATTTTATCATCTGCACCTATAACTTTAGCTTCCATTTCTTTCAATTCAGGTGTTATATATCTCTCTGCATTAGCTAAAGTCTGTTTTCTTATAAAATAATCAGGTGCTTGACCAATATTAGATTTAGTGATTTCAAGATAATAACCAAATACTTTATTAAATCCAACTTTAAGATTTTTAATACCAGTTTTTTCTTTTTCACTATTTTCAAGATTAGATATCCATTTTTTACCATTTAAGGTAATTTCTCTTAATTCATCTAACTCTTGATTAAAAGATGATTTTATAATATTTCCTTCTCTCAAAGTAAAAGGAGGATCATCAACAATGCTTTTTTCAAGGAGACTAGTAAGTTCTTCTAAAGAATTTAAATTATCACCTAAGGTTAAAAGTATTTGAGACTTAGAATTAAATAATGTTTCTTTAATAAGGGGAATAACTTTTAGAGAATTATTTAAAGCTATTAAATCTCTTGCATTTGCACTCTCAAAAGTTATTCTTGCTACAATTCTCTCAAGATCATAAATTTCTTCTAAAAGAGATCTTATTTCTACAGTAATATCAAAGTTTTTAAAAAATGTTTTTGTATATGTAAGTCTTAAGTTGATTTTTTCAATATCTGTTAAGGGTTGAGAAATCCAAGATTTTAATTTTCGAGACCCCATTGCTGTTTTTGTATAATCAATAACATGTAGTAAAGATGCGTCTTTTTTATTAATATTGTTTGATTCAAAGATTTCTAAATTTTTTCTAGTTGGATAATCAAGAATCATTTTGTCTTTAGGTTGATAATAGTTTATTCGGAAAAGATTAGAAAGGGTGTTTTTTTGATTATATTTTAAATAGTCAAGGGCTGCACCTGATGCGGTTATTGCATTAGAGAATTCAGCTAAACCGATACTAGTTAAAGATTGTATGTTTAAATGATTTAAAATCCATTTTTCTGCGAATTCAAAATTAAAAGCGTAATCAAAATGAGAATTAACTGTATATTTAATATTTTTATTATTCATTAATGTAATAAAATAATCTTTTTCTTTCTCTGATACAATAATTTCTGAAGGATTATACTTGGTTATTTCATTAAAAAGTTCTTTTTCACTTATTACTTCTGTGGTATAAAATTCTCCTGTAGAAATATCTACTGCAGCAAGGCCAAAAGTATTTTTTCTACTTTTATGAATAGCGATTAAAAAATTATTACTAAAATCATCTAGTAAAGTACCATCTATGAGCGTTCCTGGAGTTATTATTCTTACAACTTCTCTTTTTACTATCCCCTTAGCTAAGGCTGGGTCTTCTGTTTGTTCGCAAATTGCTACTTTATAATTCTTTTGTATAAGTGTTGCTATATAATTTTCAGCAGAATGGTAGGGAATGCCACACATAGGTATTTTATTACCAGCACCTGCATCCCTGGCAGTAAGAACTATTTCTAGTTCTTTCGAAGCTAAAAGGGCATCATCACCAAACATTTCGTAAAAATCTCCCATTCGAAAGAATAAAATACAATCCATATGAAGGTCTTTTATCTCTTTATATTGCCGGAGCATAGGTGTATTAGAAAACATAATTACCTCCAAATTTATTTCAAAAAAGACCAGCAAAAGCTGGCTTTTAGAATAGATTAATTATTTATACCTTGATTAATTATCTTATTAATAATCTGTAATATTTCTTTTATTTCAGCCTCACTGGCAAGATAATTTCTTACTTCTGGACTATCTCCTAACATTTTTTCTAATTCTTCGATTTCTTCTCTTTGTTCTTCTTCTAAATTTTCAAAGGATATTTCTGCATCATCAAGACTCTCTAATAAATTCATATAATATTCTAAATCATGTTCTAAGGATGGTTTTCCCGATAAGATTTTTTTTGCATCTTTATATTTTTGCAGTTCATCTGATTGTTTTATTAAATTAGATAATTCTATAGCTTTTTCTAATATCATAATTCTTCCTCCTGGACAATTTGACCTTTTAACTGTTTGCTTACATCATTTATTTTTACTTTTACAATTTGACCTATTGTGTCTTCTGGTCCTTCAATTATAACACTTCTGTATCCAGAAGTTTTTCCAAATAATTTATTTGAGCTACGACTTTTATTTTCTACCAAACAATCTATAATTTTATTTTCAAATTGTTTATTATAAATTAACTCATGTTCTAGTATTATTTCATTGAGTAAATGTATTCTTCTTTTTTTATCTTTTAGTAAAACTTGATCTTTAAATTCTATTGCTGGTGTACCTTTCCTGGGTGAATAAATAAATGCAAAGGCAGAAGCAAACTTAACTTCATTTAATAAATTTACAGTATCTTGAAAATCTTCTTCTGTTTCTCCAGGGAAGCCTACTATTATATCTGTAGTAATTGCAGCATTTGGTCTGACTTCTCTTATTTTTTTGATTAAATCTAAATAAAACTCTCTAGTGTAGCCACGATTCATTCTTTTTAATATTTTATTACTTCCTGATTGTACTGGTAGATGAAAGTGATCAGTTACTTTTTCACTTTCTCCTATAGCTTTAATTAAGTCATCACTAAAATCTCTAGGATGAGAAGTCATATAACGAATTCGTTCTAAATTATCTATTTTATTTAAATCTCTTATTAATTCAGGAAAATAATAAAAATTATCAGTAAAATCTTTTCCATAAGAATTAACATTTTGCCCAATAAGCATTACCTCTTTGACCCCTTGATTTGCTTTTCTTTTGATCTCATTAATAATATCTTCGGGCTTACGACTTCTTTCGCGACCTCTTACAAAAGGAACTATACAATAGGTGCAAAAATTATTGCAACCATAAATAATATTTACTAAGGATTTAAATGGATATGCTTGATGATCTGTTATACCCTCAACAATTTTTCCTTCTTTATCCCATACTCTTATTTGTTGACCTTCTTTTTGCAGAACTTTATTTAACATTTCGGATAATTCATGAAGATTATGGGTACCTAAAATTAAGTCCACATGGTTAAGAGTTGAGGCTATTTTTTTTGCTTTACCTTCTTGTTGACTTAAACAACCTGCCACACCTATAATTAAATCCGGATTTTTAATTTTATTTTTTCTTAATTTACCTATAAAACTCAATGCTTTATTTTCAGCTTTTTCTCTGATGGTACATGTATTTAAGAAGATAATATCTGCATCATCAATATTATCAGTAAATTTATAACCCATACCTTCGAGAATACCCGCAATATATTCGCTATCTCTTTCATTCATTTGACACCCGAAAGTAATAATATGATACTTAGACAACATAATTCCCCCATTTATTTAAATCCTGTATTAATTATATTTTACAATAAATAAGCCGTATTTCCAAATATAGAAACACGGCTTACTAAAATTTTATCTCTTACGCCGAACAAAAATTCCTAAAACTGACTCTACTGTTTTAGTTAAAAGCCCAACATATGATGCTAATTCTTCTACATTTCTTCTAACTGCATTAAGGGATTGATCTACATTGTCTTTTACACTTTCTGCTGAACCTTTTATATTTTTCTCTACAACACCAAGGGTTCGATCCGCTCTTTGAAAACCACCTTTAACTAAGCTACTCATACTGTTAATATCTTTAGTTATAGAATCAATATTATTTGTTATTGATGAAACACTTTCTAAAGTTATTTGTAGACTTTTTTCATTATTAATAGTAATCCTTTTGGCTTCCTTAAGAAGTTCGTTGATATTTTTCAAAGTAATAATCAGATAAATAACAAGAGCTGCTAATAAAGCAAAAAGAATAAAATAACCAAGATCTATTATAGAAATCATTATTTTCTCAACTCCATTTTATTTACTGATTTTACTTTCTATATCTTTTTTAGTGTTTTCTACTACATCTTTTGCATCTTCAACTACCTCTTTTGTTTTAGCCTTTGCATAATCAACTTTTTCTTTTGCATCTTCTTTAAATTCTTTTCCTTTGCCTTCAAGCTCTTCTAATTCTTCAAGTATTTCTTCTTCAATATCTTCATATGATGATGTTAAATTTTCTTTAAATTCAATAGATTTTTCCTTTAAATCTGCAGCTATTTCTTCAGTTCTATGTTTAATTTCTTCTGCAGTTAACATAGCAGATTCCCTTACCTCTTGAGCTGTATCTTTTGCATATTCATAAGTTTCTTTACTTTTTTGAGCTATTTCTTTTCTCATTTCCACACCTGTCTTTGGAGCAAATAATAATCCTGCCAAAGCACCAGCTGCTATTCCAATAATTGCACCCCACGCAGCACTAGCAGCTTGATCTCTTTGAGCCTTACTTTGATAATATTCTTCTAATTCTCTTCTTTTCCTGTCAGTATAAAACATAATTTCTGCCTCCTTGTTTTTTTTAATCTAATGTGTTTCCAATATCTCTAATGCTTCTCCAAACTAGATATTTATCTATATCCGTTTGTAACTGTCTAAAGGTATAAGATATTACAGCCATATCATCAATATATCCTAGTCCAACTATAAAATCCGGAATTATATCAAAAGGTGTTAAGAAATATATAATTGATGCTAAAATCATAATAATTGATCCTAAGGGTACATTCTTATAATTACCCTTTAACCAATCTGTAAGTAAATCAAAAAAAATAAGAATGCTTCCCCAAACCTCTTCAACCGGACCTTTACTTATTTTATTAACTTTTTCCATAGCATCATCTATCAATTTTTTTGTCTTTTCCGTGTTGCTGATTATTTTCTCGGCTTTTTTTTCAAAGGTTTCATAATAATCTTCTTTATATTTCTTTTCAAAATCCATCTTATACCTCCTTATATGTACTTACCCACAATGAGTGATTAATAATCAATCTAGTCAAATTTTTTAAAAATATTTTAAATGACCAGCTTCATTAAAAGTTGTAAGCAATAATTTATTATCAAGTTCTTCAAGAATTGTTATTCCTGTATTGGAAGAAATAAACTTCCATAAATCGTCCAAACCTATTTTTAGTATGTGACAAACTATAACACTAATCAAACCACCATGAGTTACAATTAAAACATTTTTACCCTTATTTAAATCATAAATTTCATGAAGTACTTTTATTGCTCTTTCTTGAAGATCTCGAAAGTTTTCGCCGTTAGGTGGTCTCATATCAGCTGGCTTAGCTAACCATTCATCACTTAATTCAGGATAGTGACTAACTATTTCTTCGAATGTAAATCCTTCCCAATCTCCAAAGTTTATTTCTTTAAGACAATCCCTTATATGAATTTTTTGTTTAAAATTTTCATTAACAATTTCTGCCGTTTCTAAGGATCTTTTTAAAGGACTTGAATAGATCATATCAATTTTTTCAAAGGATAATCTCTTTGCTAATTTTCTTGCTTCTTCAATTCCTTGAGGATTTAAATTAATATCACTAAAACCTTGATATTTTTTTTCTTCATTCCAAAAAGTATATCCATGTCTTACTAAAATTAATCTAGTCATTTATCAAACCTTCACTTTCTAAGAAAAAACTTTTTAATTTAAAGCAAAGAAAGTCATTTTCTTCTGATTTTTTTATAGCAATTCTAAAATATTTATTATTTAAGTTTGGATAATTACTACAATTTCTAATTATTATATTGTACTTAATTAGGTATTCTTGTAACTCTTCTACATTCGATCCATTAATTAATTGGATAAAAATAAAATTAGCAGAAGGAATGAATATTTTAATTTCAGGAATCTCTGAAAGCATTCTTAACATTCTATCTCTTTCTTTTTTAAAATAATTCATTGTTTTAACAACAAAATCATTGTCTTGTAAAAGAAACTCTCCAGCACTTTGTGCAAAAACATTTACGTTCCAAGGGTCTTTTCTTTTATATAAGCTTTTAATAATACTTGGTTTTCCAAAAAGCATTCCTAATCGAAGTCCAGGAATCCCGTATATTTTTGTTAAAGAATAAAGAATGAAAAGGTTATTTTCTTCCCCTATCCTATCTCTTAAAGTATACCCTTTTTCATAATCTATAAAATCAATAAAGGATTCATCTAAGAATAAATAAGCTTTATTTTTATTTACTTCAAATATTATATTTTCCAAAATGTTTTTATTAAAAAATGTACCTGTTGGGTTGTTAGGATTGCAGATAAAAACTATATCACCAGGAGTGATTTTTTTTAAAAAAGAGGGATCAAAGTTTTGGAAGTTTTTCGTTAGATTAAAATAATTAACTTTACTACCAGCTGCTTTGGAAGCTATTTCATACTCAGAAAAAGATGGGGCAGGAATGAATACATTTTTTGCTTTTAGGTAATTTAATAATAAAAATAAAAGTTCTGTTGCTCCATTTCCAAAAATAAAATTTTCTTTTCTTAAACCAAATTTTTTCTCTGCGATTTTCAATAAATTTTCTGAATTCGGTTCTGGATAATCTTTTATATTTACAATATTATTCCGTAAAATTTCTTGAAGCTTCTCATTAGGTCCTAATGGATTAATATTTGCACTAAAATCTAAAAGTAAGTTTTGAGGTATATTATAATATTCTGAATAAAATTTTAAATTACCACCATGAATACCTTTTTCCAAATATCTTTACCTCCTTATAACATAATCATATCCGCCATTTACCATTTTAAAATTTCCTAAACAAGTAAGATTAGGATATTCTTTTAATATATATTCTGCTAGATTTTCTAAATTAGTTTTTTCATCATTTAATATACCTATTAGAGTTCCACTATGAGCTACATTAATTCCATAAGCTCCTTTTGATAAAGATATCTTTATTATTTCTTCTAAATTTTCTTTAAATAATATATTTTGATTTTCTAATGAACTTAAAGTAACGGCTTTACCAAGTTTTTTTATATCCTTATCAATAAAACTTTCTTTAATTAAAGAATAAGCTTTTTCAATAATAGGCTTTTTCTCAATATTCTTTTTTTCTAAATCAGGATCAGAATTAAATTTAATAGTATCTACTTCCCCACCATAATCAAAAACAAGAAAATTAGCAGGAAAAGCTTCTCCAACTTTTTCATAGAAGGATCCTTTAATATGATCAAAGGCAACTATTCCAGAATAAAATATTCCATCTGATGGTTCAATTTTTAAAAGAATTTTTGATATTTCTTTTTCTGTTAGAAATTTATTATTTAAAATTCCAGTTGCTATTATAGCTCCTGTCATATCTGCTGTGCTACTAGCCATCCCTTTTCCAATAGGTAAGTCAGATTTAAGCAAAACTTCATAACCTGATTTTTGGTCCAGGTCGAAAAAAGATAGGGTTTCTTTTATTGCAGAAAGCAATTTAATTTTCCCTGGTTTATTAATAGTTATTTCTTTTGTATTATTTTTTTTCATGGAAACAACAGAATAGCAATCCACAGGACAAGTGACTAAAAAATTTATATCCCCAGTTATCCCCTGAATTAATTCTCCGCAACTTCCAGGAACTTTTACAGTAACTTGCAATAAAATTCACTCCTAAGTTAATAAAAAAAACATTACCAGCATAAAAATTGATTGAGCAGTTTGAGCCATTGCTCCATAAGTATCTCCAGTATGTCCATTTAAAAAATTATTAATTTTTATAGCAATTGATATATTTAAAAAGAAAGTGATAATAATTCCTATAATCGGATAAAAATTATTAGCAAGTAAATAAGATAAAACAAAAAGTATTATAATGCTTATATAAAAGTAAAGATTTTTTGTTCTATCTTTAAAATATTTTCCAATTCCTTCTTTCCTAGCGTAAGGGAAAAAAACAATTGTAAATAATAGAAAGCATAAGCCAACAGCTGGGGATAGCATGGTTATTATGTATGGATTATTTATATATTGTAAAGAGGCATACACAGAAAATTTTATTATAAATAATATGGTTACTGCGGTAACACTATGCGCTCCAACTCTACTATCTTTCATAATCTCTAGAGCTCTTTCTCTTGGTCTAGCAGAAAAAACTCCATCACAGGTATCCATAAAACCATCTAAAAGTAATCCACCACTTAGACCTACCTCCATAAGCAAAAGTATAGCACCTAAAACAAAAGGTGGAATACGGTTATTTAAAAAATAAAAAGTTCCAGTAATTATTATTCCTAAAAGAATGCCCACAAAAACAAAGGATTTTTGAGAAGATCCAAAATCTTCGTTGCTTATTTCATTTTTTGTTTTTATTGGAATTCTTGTTAAAAATTGAAGAGCTATGATAAAGCTTTTCATTTTAAGGCCCCCTGGTTTTTCTTATAGGACAAGGAACTTTTTATAAAATATTCTGCTGCTTCAATATTTGCTGCAAAATGAAAATGTAAAAAAGATGCAAAAAGATTATCTTTAATATATCCATCATTTATATTTCCTTCTAGATAGTTTACAGCTGACATACCTTCTGCTGTTTCAGATGGTATGTATCTACTATAGTGAAATTCATGACCCGTTAAAATATTTCCTTTTTTCCCTAAAATACAATTATTTATTAATTCTGCTTGCCTATATCCCATTGAAACTAGTTTTTTGGTCATTTCTGTTTTTCCTGGAATTAAGGAGGCCATAATTTTAGTTTCCTCATTAAAATCTTTTATTGTTTTATTAAGATACATAAAACCGCCACATTCTGCTAATATGGGCATTTTTTTAGTATGTAATTCTTGTATACTTTTAAGAAACGTTTTGTTGTTTCCCAATTGATCGATAAATAATTCAGGGAAACCTCCTCCTATAATTAATCCAAAAATATCATCAGGTAGTTTCTTATCTTTAAGAGGACTAACTGGTACTAATTCTATTCCTAAATGTCTAAGATAATCAAGACTATCATGATAATAAAAAGAAAAAGCTTTATCGTAGGCGTAGGCTACTTTAATTTTTTCATTTTTATATTTGTTTAAATTTACATCATTAAATACTTTTTCTCTAGGGTAATTATGCTCTCCTGCCGTGGATGCAATCTTCAATAACTTTTTATGATCAATAGTTTTAGCTAATTCTTCTGCTATAAAATCTAATTGGGAATCTAAATTTTCCATTTCTGATGCTGGTATTAGGCCTAGGTGTCTCTCTGGCATTTTCAGGGCTTCATTTCTCATTACATGGCCCACTACTTCAATTCCCAAGGGTTCTATTGCATCCATTAATATTTTAAGATGTCTTGGGCTGGCTACTTTATTTAAAATAACCCCTTTTACATTTAAATCAGGATCATAATTCATAAAACCATAAACAATAGCAGCGACACTCCTAGCAATGGATCTTGTATCAACAACAAGAATTACGGGAGTATTTGTTATTTTTGCTAGATGAGAAGTACTTCCAAATTCATCACTACCACTTTTTCCATCAAACAATCCCATAACACCTTCAATAATACTTAAATCTGCATCTTTACTATTCTTAATAAGAAGTTCTTTTACTAATTCTTCTCCAAGCATCCAAGTATCCAGGTTTCTAGAAAAATTACCTGTAGCAATTGTATGATAACTTGGGTCTATGTAATCAGGACCAGCTTTAAAGCTTTGTACATTGATTCCTAAATTTTTAAAAAGTCTCATTAAACCGCTAGTTATTGTTGTTTTCCCTGATCCACTAGTTATTCCAGCTATTACAATTCTTGGATTCAAATTAATTCACCTTTTCTATTTATTAAATATAATCGATTAATAATCCTATTAATAGTGTTAATGTTACCCAAGTAAATGTTGTCATATACATAATATTAACTACTTGGGTAATTTTATCTTTATTTATCTCTTGTATATTTTCACCCATAAATTCTCTAGTGCTCTTTTCACCAAAATAATAATTTTCTCCACCTAATCTAATTTCTAAGGCTCCTGCTGCTGCCCCTTCTGTGTATCCTCCATTAGGGCTTGGATGTTTCTTAGCATCATTAATAACCGTCCTAAAAGCATTTTTACCATTTAAACTAGGATATATATAGGATACTAAGATGATCAATAAAGAAGTAATCCTTGCAGGTATGTAATTAAAAACATCGTCTATTTTCGCAGAAAATCGACCGAAAAATAAATATCTATTGTTTTTATAACCTACCATTGAATCCAATGTGTTTACGGCTCTATAAAGGAAAGCTAAAGGTGCACCTCCAATCATTCCATAAAAAAGAGGGCTTGTAATACCATCAACAATATTTTCTGCTACAGTTTCAATAACAGCTCTTGAGATTTCTTTTTCATCCAAGTTTTCTGTATCACGGCCAACAATCATACCCACTTTTTCTCTAGCTTCAATAATATTCCCATCTTTTAAAAGATTATGGATTTCCATAGCTACTTTTTTCAAAGATTCTGTTGAAATTGTAAAGGATACTAAGATCCCTGATATTAGAATATAAAAATAAAAATTAATATATAAAGCTACTTTTACTATTATAAATACAGCAAAAAAAACTATATATAAGACTAAAATATTTAAAACAATTCCCTTTATAAACTTTGCTTTATTAGAGCTCTCCTCTTTATAAAGTAATTTCTCTATTAAAGATATTAAGTTACCTATAAGAACAACTGGATGGATTATTCTTTTTGGCTCTGAAAATATTAAATCCCATAGATAACCTAAAGTAACTATTATATAATTCATTTTAAACCCATTATTTTATAAACTTCATCCATATTAAAACTATTCCTTACCACATCAGCTAATTCATTAAATGCTTTTTCTTTTTCCAAATTATAATTAATAGTATTTCCTTTTATTTCTTCCCATCCTTTTTCTATACGAAGATTATTTAATATTTTTCTTCTTAAAGAATCAGCATCAAAAATACCATGAATATATGTCCCAAATACTTTTTTATTAGAGTTCATTACGCCATCAATAACTTCCGTTTCTTTACCGAAGCGATTTTCTATACAAAAAGGGTTTGTTTTTTCATTTCCAAAATCTGTTGTTCCCATATGAATTTCATATCCATAAAACTTTTCCCCTTTACATCCTTTTAGTATACCTTCATCACCAATAATGGTTCCAGATACTTGAGTGGTTATTTTTACATTATTAAATATGGTAGTAGTATCTATAAGACCTAATCCCTCTAATTCCACTAAATCTGATTCAGTTTTTTCGGGATCGTATATCATTTTACCTAAAAGCTGATACCCACCACATATTCCCATTATCCAAGTTCCTTCTTTTGAGGCTTTTAGTAAAGCTTTATCAAAGCCTGCTTCATTTAAAAATAGCATATCCCCAATTGAATTTTTACTTCCAGGAATTATTATCATATCTGGGCTTCCCAAATCTTCTACTTTCTTTACATAACGTAGATTTACATCTACCTCATCATTTAAGATATCAAAATCAGTAAAGTTTGATAGATGTTTAAGATTTATAACTGCTATATCAAGAAGATGATCTTTTTTTTCTTTAGTGCTTTTCTTTTCAATTACTACGGAATCTTCTTCCGGAATTGCAATATCTTCAAAATATGGAACAACTCCAAGAACGGGTTTCCCTGTTTTTTCTTTTATAAATTCTAAGGCAGGAGTTAGAAGATCTATGTCTCCTCTAAACTTATTTATAATTATTCCTTTTATAAGGTGTCTTTCTTCTTCGTCTAATAATTCTAAAGTACCTACCACCGATGCAATAGCTCCACCACGATCAATGTCAGCTATTAATAATACGGGAGAATTAAGTTCTCTAGCTACTTTCATATTAACAACATCATTTTCTTTTAGATTAATTTCTGCAGGGCTTCCTGCTCCTTCAATAAGCAAGGCTTCATAAGTATTAGTGAGATATTCCATGCTTTCTTTAATTACTTCCCAAGCTCTTGTCTTATATTCTAAATGGTATTCTTTTGCACTTAAATTACCAGTGGGTTTGCCAAGAACAATTACTTGACTTCTTGCATGCTGAGTAGGTTTTAATAATATTGGATTCATTCTTACATCTGCTTCTAATTTTGCAGCTTCTGCTTGAACAACTTGAGCTCTACCCATTTCCCCTCCATCTTTTGTAACATAGGAATTTAAAGCCATATTTTGAGCTTTAAATGGGGCTACATGGTAACCATCCTGAAGTAATATTCTGCAAAAGGCTGCTGTTAAAGCACTTTTTCCTACATTAGAACTGGTTCCTTGGAACATTAAAGTTTTCGCTTTCAAAAGATCAATCCCTTTCAACAATTGAATAAAGTAGTGCATTAATTACGGAAGCTGCTATTGGACTTCCACCTTTTGTACCTGTTACAGTAATATAAGGTACAGGAGCTTCTGCTATTAAAAGATCCTTACTTTCTTTTGCTCCAACAAAACCTACTGGAGTTCCAATTATAAGAGCTGGTTTAATATTTTCATTTTTACATAATTCTAGAACAGTAAATAAAGCTGTAGGAGCATTTCCAATAGCAATAATACTTCCATTCATTTTATCTTTTAGCATTTTCATTGCTGTCATGGACCGAGTCTCGCCAGTTTTTTTAGCCTCATCTGCTACTTCCTTATTTGACACAATACAAATAGCTTCAGAACCAACTTTATTTAATGCAGGTTTATTTATACCTACTCTTAACATATTTACATCAGTAATAATTAATGCTCCGTTTTTTAAAGCTTCCATCCCACTATTTATAGCTTCTGGATGTATTTTAATAATTGGGGCATATTCTGGGTCCCCAGATGTATGTACAATTCTATGAACAATAGCTTTAACTAAGGGGTCCCATGATTCCGAACCAATTAAACCTTCGATTATATCCATACTTTTGTTTTCAATACCCATTGGGTTAATTTCATATTCTTGCTTTTTCATATATTATCCTCCATTATTTTAATTATTAATTTTTCTATATCTTTAAAGACTATAGGATATAAGACCTCTGGTCTCTTAATAATAATTATATTTATTCCTGATTCTTCAGCAGAAGTAATTTTCTGTATCGTTCCCCCTGCGCTACCACTTTCTTTTGTTATAATTAAATCAATCTGTTTTTCTCTAATAATAAGATTATTAAATTCAAAAGAAAAAGGACCTTGCATTGCAATAATATTTCCAGTTGTAATACCAGAGTCCTCGCAGGCTTTAATAGAATTTATTTCTGGTAGAACTCTTGCATAAACATTTTTAAATTCTATTAATTCCCTAAATTCACTCAAACCTCGAGAACCTATAGTTAATAATATATTAGTTCCAATCTCTTTTCCTTTTTTAGAAGCTTCAAAAAGATTATCTACAAAAAAAACTTTGTTGTTTTTACTAAAACTAATATCAGGTCTTTCAAATCTAAAATATCCAATATCACATTCTTTAGAAGCTTCTATAGCATTTTCAGATATGTTTTTTGCAAAAGGATGTGTTGCATCAATTATAAGATCAACGGAGTTTTCTTTTATGAAAGAAATTATTCTATCTTTATCCATTATTTCTTTTACAACATTCTCAGAATTCTTTGATGCAAGAAATTTACCATATTCACTTACAATAGTAGTTATAAAATCTATATTTTTTTCATTCAGTTTTCTAGCTATTTCTCTGGAATCAATGGTTCCTCCAAGAAGTAAAATCATTTTCTAATTTCCCCTTAACCATTTTTTATTTGTTTTTGACAAAACGATAGAAACTTCTTCAGAAATAGCAATTGTCATTCCATCAATTTCGCCTCTTCTTGAAATCAAATTAAGTTTTCCATTTCCAGAAATAAGCGCTGAGGGTTCAGCAACTCCATAACTTCCTGTGTTTTTAAAAACAAATTCTGATTTTAATAAATCAGGATGCTTTTCAAAAACCTTGTTTAGTTCCTTTGCTGAAAATGTTTTAAAGGGGATCTTATATTTAGATGAAAAATCTTTTATACATTTTTCATCTTGTTTCAAATGAATACTTCTTATTTCTTTAACGGATTTAATTGATAGGTTCTTTTCGGCAAAGTGTTTTAAAAGATTAGCTTCAAAAAGATTAGCTGGAAAATCCTTTTTACATCCTATTCCTAAAATTATATTTTTAGGTCTAAGAAAAATTTCGCTTTTTAAAGATACATCTAGTTTATTAGTAATTATTCCAATTAAATTTTCTTTTTTTATTTCTTTGATATAGTCATCTATTTTATAAAAGGAAAATTCTTTTATTTCTTCTTTATCAGATATTTCTATACCTTGATCGATTAGAATATCAATTTTTTTTCCTTTAAGAAGAGCTAAATTAAATATTTTAATATTTTTAACAGGATCAACTGTTAATCCAAAATCCTTAGCAAAGGAATCTAGTGCATAAATATTATTTACATCTGTAGCAGTGGTGACTACAGGATTATTGCCTAGAAAACAAGATAATTCTTCCGTTAATTGATTGCCTCCACCAAGATGACCAGAAAGAAGGCTAATTGTATTTTTTCCTTGTTCATCAACAACTATTATTGCAGGATCAAAATCTTTACTTACAATATGTTTAGAAATCATCCTTACAACAATTCCCAAAGCCATAATAAATATAATTCCATCATATTTATTAAAATTTTTCTCTATTAAAGAAGATAAGTTTTCCCATTCAGAGTGCCAATTTTCTCTTTCTTTTATCGTTAAAAGATCAATAGTAGGAAACTCTGAAGCTATTTTTTCACCTAATAGATAACCCTTATCAGTAATTGCTATGATAGCCAAGTTTTTCATTACTTTTTTGCATCTCTATATTCTGTAGAAAATGATGGATCATATAACTTTGATAAAGCAAATTCCTTATTTAAAACTTCACCAACAAGAATTAAAGCGGTTTTGGTAATATCTTCAGCTTTTACTTTTTCTGCGATATCGGCTAGGGTTCCTACAACTTCTTTTTGATCAGGCCAGGAAGCTTTCTGTACTACGGCTATTGGTGTTTCTAAAGGATAGCCACCTTTTAATAATTCATCAACAACATCTTGTATCATACCTACACTTAAAAAGATTGCCATAGTGGCTTGGTGTTGGGCTAATAGGTGTAGTTTTTCTTTTTCTGGTACAGGTGTTCTTCCTTCCATTCTAGTAAGAATAAGGGTTTGAGATACATCAGGAAGTGTGTATTCTAAGTTTAAAGCTGCTGCAGCAGCAAAAACTGATGATACTCCAGGAATTACCTGAACTTCGATACCAAGAGCGTTTAAAGGCTTAATTTGTTCTTGTATAGCTCCATACATACTTGGATCACCTGTATGTAGTCTTACTACATTTTTTCTAGATTTTACACCTTTTACGGTAACATCTAGAACTTCATCAAGAGTCATATATGCACTGTTATGTATCTCCACATCTTTCTTACAATATTTTAACAATTCAGGGTTAACTAGAGATCCTGCGTAAATAACAACGTCAGCTCTCTGTAGTGTTTCTAATCCTTTTACTGTAATTAATTTTGGATCTCCTGGTCCTGCTCCTACAATATATACTTTTCTCATTAAATTTCCTCCTGTTTATTTGCTGAAATTATAAAAATAGGGTTTTGCGCTTTTAACATTTGATAGTTTTTAATCATTTCTATATTAGTAATGTTAATTTGTATTCCTTCAAAAGAAGCATTTTTGTCACTAAAAAACTTGTTTCCAATAAAAGCGGTATTTAGAGTAACAGCATTTAGAACAATAGTCTTTACTGTTTTTAATGCCCAAAGATATTCAAGAATTTCTTCAAGATTTCCTCCACTACCTCCAATTATTACTTTATTTGGAGCTTCAAGTTTAGAAAAAACTTCTGGTGCTGAGCCTTCTATAGGAATAATATTTGTTCTAGCAAACTTTTGCATATTTTCTTTAATTAGATCAATTCCTTGAAGATTCTTTTCAATAGAAAAAATCTTTGTCTTAGGGAAATTTACTGCTATTTCTAAAGAAATACTCCCTGTTCCTGCTCCAATATCCCAAATAACGTCATTTTCAGATATCTTCATTTTTATAATAGAAAGAGTTCTGATTTCAGATTTGGTCATTGGTACTTTCCCTCTTATTAATTCATCGTCTTTAATTTGTCTGTAGGTCATTTTTCTCCTCATCAATTAAGATCATAACAGCAGGTAACTGTTTGTCTATTTTAATATTTTTATAATCCTTTAACTTAAATTCCAAAATATCTTCATTATTATAACCCAAATTAATACATATAAATACTGTGAAATTTATCTGTGTTTGGGAGAGCACGTGTTGGCAAATTAAAATAGGGTTATTTACCGGATCCGTTAATAAACCAATTTTTTCTTTCTTAAGATGTTCATCAATAATTTCTATTTTTCTACCATGAAGATTTAAAAGAACTGCATCATGCCAACTCACACTAGCTTTAGCAAAAGCCATCTGCATTGAACTGATTCCAGGAATGACTTTAATTTCTTTTCTTGAAAAAAATCTTGAAATATAATTTAAAAGGCTATAAAAACCTGGATCTCCAGATACAAGAACAACTATCTTTTTATTAATATAATTTTTTTCTATTAAAGAAATTATTTCTTGAAGATTGCTTTTTATAATATAGCTTTCTTTTTTTAAATATAACCATGGTTCTAAATTTCTCTCACCAGCTAGAAGAATATCAGCTTCCTCAATAGCTTTGATCCCTTGAGGTAAAATGTAATCTTTTATGCCTAGTCCTGTTCCTACAATTGTGAAATGTCCCATCCTGCTTTTGCTCCAATCTCTCTTGATCTCTCATTAATATATAAAATATCTTCTCTATTTTTTAACAAAACAGTGCCTACTTTTGCTTGTGAAAATAAATATTTTTCACTTCTTTTAGAAACATTTTCAGCTATTTCTTTTTTGATAAATTCAAAATTATTTGCTGATATGACTTCCCAGGCACCTTCTGTTGTTACTTCTTTTACAACTTTTTTAATTAAATCATAAGGTGCTTCAACTAAAGCAAGATGTGTAGCTAAAATTTCCATTCTAGAATCGGAAATACGATTATGGGTATAAAAATTTCCTCCTGCTATTTTAACTAATTTACCTATATGACCCCATAAGATAATATCTTTGAAGCCTATATCTAAAGCATTTTCTAACATATAACCAATAAAATTGCTAGTTATAACTATTGCATCTTTAGGTATTCCAACTTTTATTGCTGATTCCATACCGATATTGCCTGGAGTTAGAATTACAGCTTCATAACCTAATGCCTTAGTGGTTTTTAGTTGCGGCACAAGAGATGTTTTAAAGGCTTCTTCAGACATAGGTTTCACGATACCTGTTGTTCCTAATATTGATATTCCCCCAATTATTCCCAGGTGAGGATTAAGTGTTTTTTTTGCTAATTTTTCTCCTTCAGGAACACTTATTTCTATATGAAACTCAAGATCTTCTTTAAAAAACTCTCTTAAGTTATTTATAATCATCTCTCTAGGTTTTGGATTAATAGCAGGTTCACCAGGAGGAATTGGCAAACCAGGTTTAGTAATAATTCCAACACCAATTCCTGCAGAAAAAATTACATCTTCTTTTTTCTGTATATTTTTGATAATAGATACTTTAACAATTATATCGTGGCCATGAGTAACATCGAGATCATCCCCACCGTCTTTAACTACTGTTACTATTGCTTGGTTATCTACAATATCGATGTTTTTTAAAGGGATATTTAAGATTTCACCTTTAATTAATTTTACTTCTATATACTCCATGGTGTTACTATTTAACAGGGCTAAAACCCCTGCTTTTGCTCCTGCAACGGCACAAGTACCAGTTGTATAGCCTTCTCTTAGTTTTTTCATCTAGGCCCTTTAAACCCTTTCTAATTCTGGTTTTATTTTAATTGGAATGCCGGAAATTGTAATAATGACTTGGTCACATTTTTCTCCTATTAATTGGTTCATTCTTCCACTAATATCTCTAAACACTCTAGAAATAAAGTTTTCAGGAACAATCCCCATCCCTACTTCATTTGATACAATTACTAATTCTTTATCTTCAGGAATTATTTTAAGAATTGCTAAAATTTCTTTTTCAATTTCTTTTTCTCTTTTATCCATAAATTTTTCTTGCTCTTTTCCTGAAAAATCAAAATCTTTTAGCATTAAGTTTGTTATGTAAATAGTCAAACAATCCATTAATATTACATCATGGAGGGGAGTAATCTCATCTAATAACTTTGCTACCTTATAAGGTTCTTCGTAATTAATCCAATCTTTTTTCCTTCTTTCTTGATGTTTTTCAACCCTACTTTTCATTTCTGTATCGTAAATTTCTGCTGTTGCTATGTATGCTGGTTTCTTGGACTTTTTTAAACAATATTTTTCTGCAAAGGAGCTTTTTCCACTTCTTGTTCCTCCAATAATTAAAGTTACCATAATACCTCCAAAATTCTTAAAAAAGAAAGAATTCTTTAGCAATACTAAAGAATCCAAAAAATGCTAATATTATCTTAACAATTTTGACATTTAGAATCAAGATTTTCAGTCCTTATCTTTTTCATTCTTTGAACATTTTCATAAGGAACATCAAAATAATTTAAATTTTTATAGTTTTTATCCCCATGCCAATCTGTTCCACCGGTCATAATTAAATTATTTTTTTCTGCATATTTAAAAAAATAATCAATTAATGTTAAATTATGGTCTGGATGCCAAACTTCAATCCCTTGAATACCCATATTAACAATTATATCTAACTGATTATTTAAAAAACCAATTCCTGGATGAGCAATTACAGGAATACCTTTAGCTTTTTTAATAAGATCAATTGCTTGAACAACTTTAATCTTATCCCTTGGAACATAACCAATATTTCCTTCACTTAAAAATTTATCAAAAGCTTCTTTTCTGGATTTTACATATCCTTTTTTTACTAACATATCTGCAATGTGAGGACGTCCAATTACTCCTTTATTTGTAGCCTTTTGTAACTTTATATCACTTAATGAGATTCCTTCTTTCTCAAGTTTATTGATTATATTTATTCCTCTGTTCTGTCTCTGCTCTTTGAATTTTTCAAGTTGTATTAGTAGTTCTGGGCATTTATGATCTATAAAATATCCAAGAATATGTACTTCTCTATTTTCAAATTCTGTACTTATTTCTATACCCGGGATAAATTCAAGAGAATGTTTTTTTGCCTCATATATTCCTTCATCAATACCATCTACTGTATCATGGTCTGTAATTGAAAAAATTCTAACTCCATTATTACTTAAAGAGTGGGTTATCTCTTTCATCGAAAGTAATCCGTCAGAATATCGAGAGTGAATATGTAAGTCTATTCTCATAATCAATACCCCCTAAAAGATAGGTCTGCTATTTTTCACAACAGCAGACCCAGTGTAAGTCACCTTGCTTCTATTATTAGTTTAATAGCAGTTCTTTCCTCACCATCAATAATAATATCTGTAAATGCTGGAATACAGATTAAATCAATTCCACTTGGGGCAACAAATCCCCTTGCAATGGCAATTGCTTTTACTGACTGGTTTAATGCTCCTGCACCTATTGCTTGTATTTCAGCGGAACCCTTTTCTTTTATTGTACCAGCTAAAGCACCAGCAACAGAATTAGGATTGGATTTTGCTGAAACCCTTAAAACTTCCATTTAACAACTACCTCCCCAAATTAAAAATTTGTTTAATATAAGGATAATGGATAAATGTTATTTAAAGTTTTTGATTTATTCTGCTTATCATGATGCATTTACCTGACTCATCAAAATCCATTTCAACGGCATTTACCATTAAATCTTGATCGGACACCTCAAAGCGTACTGGCATTTTTGTAATAAATCTTTTAATAGCTATTTCTTTTTTTATACCCAATACTGAATTGTTTGAACCACACATTCCAATGTCAGTTATATAACCTGTGCCTCCTTCAAGTATTTCTTCATCAGCTGTTTGCACATGGGTATGAGTTCCTAAAACTGCAGATACTTTACCATCTAAAAAATGACCAAGGGCTTTTTTCTCCGAGGTAGCTTCTGCGTGTATATCAACAATTATAATATCTTCTTTTCCTAAATCGGATATTGTTTTTTCAATAGTTTGAAAAGGGGGAAATAAATTATCCATAAATACTGTTCCTAATAAATTGAGTACCCATATTTTCTTATTTCTTAAATTAAATTTTCTTAATCCTTTTCCTGGTGTTCCAGGGGGGAAATTTAAAGGTCTAATAAATCTTGAGTCATCTGCAATTTTTTCAAATTCTTTATTATCCCAAGTATGATTTCCCATAGTAATAGCTCGAATCCCTAAACCAAAAAGAATATCAGAATCATTTTTATTAATTCCTTTTCCACCAGTGACATTTTCTCCGTTAGCAATAATAAAATCATACTTATGTTTATTTTGCTCTAAAAATTTTTCTACGATGGATACTCCAGCTTTTCCGACAATATCACCAAAAAATAAAATTTTCAATTTACAATCATCCTATACATATTTTCTTTAATTACTATATATATAATACCACATTTTTAATTATAAACAGAAAAAACGATCCCGAAGGACCGTTTTTTTATTTAGCGTATTCTACTGCTCGTGTTTCTCTAATTACTACTACTTTTATTTGACCTGGGTATTCAAGATTTTTTTCTACTTCTTTTACAATATTTCTTGATAGAAGTACTGATTCATCATCGGAGATTTTTTCTGGTTTAACTATAATCCGAACCTCTCTGCCAGCTTGTATTGCAAATGATTTTTCAACTCCATCAAAAGAGTTGGAAATTTTTTCAAGCTTTTCAAGTCGTTTAAGGTAAGTTTCCAAAGTTTCTCTTCTAGCTCCTGGCCTAGCAGCAGAAATAGCATCACCAGATGCAACTAACACTGCTTCAACACTCATAAAGTCAACATCACCGTGGTGAGCTTCAATAGCATTTACTACTAGAGGATTCTCATTATATTTTCGAGCTATATCCGCACCAATAGTAGCGTGGGATCCTTCTACCTCATGGTCCACTGCTTTTCCTAAGTCATGAAGTAAGCCCGCTCTCTTAGCAAGGGTAATGTCGAGACCCATCTGACCTGCCATTAAGCCAGCAAGATGAGATACTTCCACAGTATGTTTAAGTACATTTTGTCCAT
>CAZXPJ010000007.1:0-74973 GCA_964642925.1 uncultured Eubacteriales bacterium
TATTCAATAGAAATTATATAGGGATATAAAGGCTGACCACCATTGTGAAGTTCAAAGTCTATTTCATCATAAATCTCTGATAATTCATTTAATAATTCTTCTGCTATCTCTTCTTTAACATCTTCCCCATAATATACTGTAATTATTTCAGAATCCTCATTAATTTCTGATTTTATACTTTCAAAAACTGTTTTTTTAAGATCCTGGTCACTAAAAGATATTTCTCCATCACTAATAGCTATAAAATTTCCTTCTTTTATATCAAGTCCATTAATATTAGTATCCCTAACTGCTTTCGTTACTTCAATGGATTTTACACTTTTAATACTTTCGTTCATTATTTCCTGATTTTCAATAATTGGTATTTCTGGATTAAAAGACATCATTGATGTAATCCCTTGAGGAATAGTCTTTGAATATATAATGTATAGTTTTTTTTCAGAAATTTTAGCTGCTTGTTCTGCTGCTAAGATAATATTTTTATTATTTGGAAGAATAATATATTCTTTAGCAGGATTTTTTTTCATAGCTTCAAGGATGTCTTCAGTGCTTGGATTCATTGTCTGTCCACCGCTGATAATATAATTAATTCCAAGACTTGTGAAAATAGCATTAAAACCATCTCCATAACTTACTGAAATTATTACAAAATCCTTTTCAGTTCCTTCATGCTTTTTTCTACTCTGTTCTTTCATATTATCAATTTTAATATCATTTAAAGATCCATACTTCCCGAAAAATTCTAAAATTTTCCATGGCTCATTTGTATGTGTATGTACTTTTACAACACCCTCGGACTCTACAACTAATACTGAATCGCCTATAGTATTTAGAAGTTCTTTTGCAGATATTGTGTCAAATTCTTTTTCACCATCTACTGCAAGTAATAATTCAGTACAATATTGAAAATTAATATTCTCGTGATCGAAGTCATCAACAAAAGAAAAAGAGGTATTATTTATTAATGTATTTCCTTTTTCAACTTCTAAAAGAAAATCATCCATAAAAGGGATCTCTTCACCTTTTAAACTCATTAACATTCCATTTAAGAAGACTAGATAACCCATTCCACCTGCATCCACTACTCCTGATTGTTTTAATATAGGAAGGAGCTCAGGAGTTCTCCCAAGACTTTCTTTTCCTTGAGAAATTATTTTCTCTAAAAGAGTGGTCAAATCTTTATAATCTTCCATATTTAGATTTTCAATAGATTCCCTAGATACTGTTAAAATAGTACCTTCCACTGGATTTGACACAGCTTTATAGGCTGCCTCTACTCCTTTTTTTAGAGATTCTACAAAAACAAAATTATTTAAGTCCTCTTGGTTTTTCAAACCTTTAGCAAAGCCACTAATTAGTTGCGATAATATTACCCCTGAGTTTCCTCTTGCCCCCATTAATGCCCCATGAGAGAACCTAGAACTTACTTTTTCTAAAGTATCTAAATCTTCTGTAATTGCATTAGCGGCTGACCTTAAAGTTAGAGACATATTTGTCCCGGTGTCACCATCAGGTACCGGAAAAACATTTAAATTATCAATAATTGTTTTTTCTTTTTCCAAATTTTTTGCTGAATTTATTAGCATTTCTTTAAGCAATTTAACTGATTGATTATTTGCCATTTTCTACCCCCGAGACTATTTTTTCCAAAAAATAGGATTTAATAAAACTAATACTGTATAAAGCTCTAATCTTCCTAAAAGCATTGTAAAAGACATATATATTTTACTAAAATTACTGAAAAAACTATAGTTTTCTGCAGGCCCAACCAGATTAAAGCCAGGACCAACATTACATAATGTAGCAGCTGAGGCGGAAAGAGCCGTAACAAAATCTACGTTATCTAACGATATCACTAAGGCTGAAATAATAAAAATAGAAATAAATATAAAGAAAAATATCATAACATTTAATAATTGTTTTTCTTCAACTACTTTACCACCAATTTTAGTAACTGTAACTGCTTTAGGATGAATAGCTTTTTTAAATTCTTGAAGCATATATTTTAATAATATCAAAATTCTACCAACCTTAATAGACCCAGCTGTAGAACCTGCACAACCACCTATAAACATTAATGCAAATAATGTTATTAATGTTACAGTAGGCCAATTATTATAATCAAGACTGGCATATCCTGTTGTAGTTATAACCGAGACAACCTGAAAGGCAGAATCTGTAAATGTTTTAAGAAAGTTCTGACCATAACCTTCATAATAAAGCATACTAACTGTTAAGATCGTTGTTACTGATACTATTAAGGCATATAATCGAAATTCAGAATCTTTTAAAAATACTTTAAAGTTTTTAAAATGATATATAGTGTAATAAAGTGCAAAATTAATACCTGCTAAGAACATAAATATAATAATAACCCATTGAATATAATAGCTATCATAATATCCAATACTTAATCTTTTTGTTGAGAAACCTCCTGTGGCCATTGTCCCAAAAGTATGGCAAAGAGAATCGAAAAAAGTCATTCCACCTATATATAATAAAAACGTCTGGGCAACAGTCATTAATAAATAGGTGTTCCATAGAATTTTAGCGCTAGAACTTATTCTTGGTTTGATTTTGTCTGGAGTTAATCCGGTAGATTCAGCCCTAAACATTTGAAAGCCACCTGCACCAATAGTTGAAAGAATTGCTACAAATAAAACAACTATTCCCATTCCACCTAGCCAATGGGTTAAACTCCGCCAAAATAAAACTCCTGGTAGTACAGCTTCCACATCGGTAAAAATGCTAGCTCCCGTAGTGGTAAAGCCCGACATTGTTTCAAAAAATGCATCTGCAAAATTAGTTAAAGAACCAGTTAACAAAAAAGGAAGGGAACCAAAAATTCCAGCAAAAACCCAGGTAAAAGTAACTATTGCAAATCCTTCTTTATACCTTATTTCATGTTCTTCTTTAGTTTTTAATAAAAAAAACAAAACAAGACCAAAAATAGTGGTAATCAAAGAAGAAAGTAAAATACCTATTAAATCTGGTGTCCCATAATAAATAGCCCAAAAAGCTGGTAATAACATACTTAAGCCAATAATGGAAACATTCATACTAACAATATAAAATACTAATCTGGTATTCATCTTTATGCCTTCTTTTCAAAAAAATTATGATAAATACTATTTTCTCCAAAATCCCGGGTTTAATAATACTAAGACAGTATATAGTTCCAGTCGACCTAATAACATTAAAAATGATAAATAAATTTTATTAAAATTATTAAAATGAGAGTATGTCTCTATCGGTCCTACCATACTCAAACCAGGTCCAACATTTGTTAAAGAAGCTGCTGATGCTGTTAAGGCTGTTATAAAGTCTATTTTTTGAAAAGAAATTATTATAGCACTGATTATAAAAATAAGCATAAACAAAAAAAAGAATTGAAGAATATTAAGGATCATTTTATCTTTAATTACTTTATCACCTATTTTTGTTTTTGTAATAACTTTTGGATGAAGTATTTTTTTTATTTCCTGAGCTGATTCTTTGAATAAAATAAGATACCTGCCTATTTTGATAGACCCAACAGTAGAACCAGTAGAACCTCCAATAAACATAATTGTAAATAAAAGTACCTTTGTCACTTCTGGCCATAAATCATAATTTAATGTTGAAAAACCTGTAGAAGTAATAATAGAGATTATATGAAAAGCTGAATCTGACAAACTTGTTAGTAAACTATTTTCCGGATAATATTTATAAAGGACTATTGTGGTAAAAACCACAGTAATACTTATTATTAATGAATATAATTTAAATTCAGAATTATTGTAAAAGGATTTAAGATTTTTGTTTTTATAAACAGGATAATACAAAACAAGATTAATTCCAGATAAAAACATAAATATTGTTATTATCCAATTTATATAACTACTATTGTAGTAACCAATGCTTAAATCTTTAGTAGAAAATCCTCCAGTAGCTACTGTACTAAAGGCATGACATAGTGAATCAAAGAAACTCATACCACCAACGAGTAGAAACATTACTAGAGATGCAGTTAGAATTAAGTAAGTTAACCACAATATTTTTGCTGTTTCGCTTAATCTAGGTCTAAGTTTTTCATCTAGAAGAGAAGTCGATTCAGCTTTATAAACCTGGAGTCCACCTGACCCTGTAATGGAGAGAATGGCAATGAAAAGCACTAGAATTCCCATCCCTCCAAGCCAATGAGTTAGACTTCTCCAAAATAATATTCCAGGTTGTAGAGCTTCAATATTTTCCAAAATCGTTGATCCTGTTGTGGTAAAACCTGAAGTTGATTCAAACAAGGCATCAGCAAAATTCACTATACTTCCTGATAATATAAAAGGTAAAGTACCAAAAAGTGAAGCTAATATCCATGTAAAAGTTACAATAGCAAAACCTTCCTTATATCTTATATCTCTTTCTTTAATATCTGGTTTGAAATAATAAAACAAAAAAACTCCTACACTAAAAGTAATCAAAAAAGAAGTTAGAATTGGGATAAGATCATTCGTTCCATAATAAATAGACCATACTGCAGGAATTAACATACTTAGACCAACTATTGCTAAGTTCATTCCAACAATATGAAATAAAACTTTCTTATTCATTAATAAACTCCTGTCTATTCAAACATTTTTGTCATTTTTTCAAAACGTTCTGTTAGCATAAACAAAACTATATTATCTCCATGTTTAAAGCTATCATTTCCTCTAGGAATTATTACTGCATCATCCCTTGTTATAGCACCAATTATTACTCCTGTGGGAAATTTAATATCTTTAATCTTTTTGTTTATTATAGGATTTTTCTTATTTATTAATTTAACTTCAAGCATTTGGGCTTTTTCCCCAGCTAAAAGTGATAAAGATACAATACTATCTGATTTGATAAAATTTAAAATAGCAGATGATGTTAAACTTCTTGGGCTGATAATATTTTCTATTCCTATTTTTTCTATTAATGGTAGATAATCGGATCTTCTAATTTGAGTTATGGTTTTATCTACTCCAAGATGTTTTAAAAATAAAGTTACTAAAAGATTTAATTTATCGTCATTTGTAAGAGAAACAATTATATCAGATTTATCTATTCCTTCATCTTTTAATAAGTTTATATCGCTTACATCACCATTTATAATGAGAACATTATCAAGATTTCTAGCTAATTCTTCACATTTTAAAGGATCTCTTTCAATAATTTTAACGTTTAGTTTCTTTCTTTCAAGAATTCGAGCCAAATAAAAGGATACTCGTTCTCCTCCAAGTAAAGTTACCGTATTTATCTTTTTCTTTTTTAATTCGAAGAAAGTAGTGATTTCATGGGTATCTTTTGTTCTGGAAAGGGCAAATACTAGGTCATCTTTATCAATATAATCATTACCTGAAGGAATAATTATATCTTCTCCCCTTAATAAGGCAATAAGAACACTTCTTTCAGGCATAGCAAGATCTTTTAGGGGAACGTTAAAATACTTAAAATCTTCATTAGGCTTAAACTCAATAGCTTGTATTTTCCCTTGTGCAAAATATTCAATATCTACTAACTCAGGAACAGATATTAATTTTGATATTTCTTTTGCTGCTACCTTTTCTGGATTTATAATTAAATCTATACCTAAAAATTTTTCTCTTGTAATTTTATTGTTCACATTATAATCATAATCTGGGTTCCTTACCCTAGCCACTGTTTTTTTAACATTTAAACTCTTAGCAATAACTGAGGCTAAAATATTAAACTCATCATTTTGAGTAACAGCTAAGCATAAGTCAGCTTCTCTAACATCAGCATCATCAAGAACAGGAAAACTTGCACCATTTCCAGTTACTACCTTCACATCAAGTTTTTCACGAACTATTTCTGATCTTACTTCATCTATCTCGATTACTGTAACATCATGTTTTTCTATTGATAATACTTGTGCTAGGTTAAATCCTACTTTACCTGCTCCTATAATTATTACTTTCAAAATCAGTGCCCCCAGTTTTTTCTTTTTAATTTTTAAGTGCTTCTGTATTATAATATGCCTCTTGTTTATATCTATTTCCTGCATTCCACATTATCCACTGACTATGATCCGAATCATAAACAGCTTTTATTTGCTCTCTTACTTCATTCACACCATATTTTGGTTGACCCATACTAAAGTCTTGTAGCCAGGGTCTAATATAAGCTCTTTTACCTGCTCCTTTTTTCATACCATCACTCATAGCTTGTCTTACAACCCCGTAAGGATTGGCATTAGGGTTAGCAAAGCCATATACATAGGGACCATAATGAGAAGGATATACCATGGGACAAATATAATCAACTTCTTCAGCAATTAATTCATATTGTTGCCCCATTCCCATGTCATCAAGGGTTGTAGTTGTTAATCCAAATACATCCGCAGATAAAAAAACATTATAATCTTTTAATTCCTCATTAGCATATTTTAGAAAATTATGAATTACATCTTTCATCTTCTCATCATTACCTTCAGTATATTTAATTGTTTTTAAATTCCCATCAGTAGGGAACCTAACATAATCAAATTGAATTTCTTGGAAACCTAATTTAGCTGCTTCTTTAGAAGCTTCTATAGAGTATTCCCACACATGTCTATTATTAGGATCCACCCAAGTAGTTCCCCTTCTATCTTTCCATAAAGAACCGTCAAAATTTTTGATAGACCATTCTGGTTTCTTCTTTGACAAATGAGGATCTTTAAATACTACAATCCTAGCTATTGTATATATATTATTATCATTTAACCTCTTTATGATTCCAGCATAGTCTGATCCTTTGTGATATCTAGGATCAACATCTAAAATATATTCATTATCTGTTTTTAGTGAAATAACACCAGAATCATCTTTGAAATCTATAACCATTGAATTAATATCGGAATCTAAAACAAAACTATATAATTCCTCAAATCTTGGTTTCCAATGTGTTGTGTTTCCCGTTAAATAAATTCCTCTTACATCAGTTGCTATTTTATTTTGTGGACGATTATCTAATGTCATTTTTTCATTATGTCTCATAATACTTACGTCACTTATAGAAAAAGCATTTATTGATATAAATAGAGTTAGTACTGTTAATATCCATATTTTTTTTATCATAATTTACCCCACTAGTTTTTCTTTTAATTCTTTTAAGTAATCATTAACAATCCTAATTTTTTCAGGATCATTCAAATAATCATTAAGGGTAGAATTAAAATCTTCTATAATTTTTTCAACTTTATGATCAGCTTCAATTGTTTCTCCCTGGTATCTAATTTCAAAATTAATAAGATCAATAATTTCAAAAAGATTAGGAAGAATAACTTTATAATCTGTTTCTTCTTCTATTATAGCTTTCAATGTTTCTCTTGCTTCATCCTCACCATGAATAAGAAAAATACCTTCATTAATCTTTTCAAAGTGTTTTACCCAATTTAATAAATCTTTTTGATCTGCATGACCTGAAAATCCATCTATAATTTCAATTTCCGCTTTAACTGAAATTTCTTCACCATGAATTCTTACTGTGTCAGCTCCATCGAGAATTCTTCTTCCAAGAGTTCCATAGGCTTGATAACCAACAAAGAGTACTGTAGATTCTGGTCTCCATAGATTATGCTTTAAATGATGTTTAATTCTTCCAGCATTTGCCATTCCACTTGCAGAAATAATTATCGCATTTTTTTTAACTGTATTTATTTTTTGACTTTCCTCTGCGGTAAGGCTAAATTTTAAGTTTTTAAATTTAAACAAATCGTTATCATCTTCTTTTGAAAGCATCTCTAAAGCTATTTCATCATATCCACAAGGGTATTTTGAAAATATCTCTGTGGCTTTAATTGCAAGAGGGCTATCAAGGTAAATATCTAAATGAGGAATTTTACCCGTATCCATAAGAGTTTTTAATATGTAAATTACCTCTTGAGTTCTTTCCACGGCAAAGGAAGGGATAATTAAATTTCCACCCTTGCGAATTGTTTTTTTAACGATCCTTATAAATTGATCTTTTTTACTCTCCGTTTGAAGATGGAACCTACTTCCATAAGTACTTTCCATAACTAAATAATCCGTTTCTTTTATATATTCAGGGTCTTTAATCAATGGTTGATTATGTCTTCCTAAATCACCACTAAATACAACTTTTTTATTGTTAAAATAAACTTCTACAATAGCTGAACCTAAAATATGTCCTGCATCTTTAAAGATAACCTTAAATTCATTATTAATATGAACTTCTTTACCATAATCTACAGGAATAAAACTTTGAAGAATTCTTTCAGCATCTTCAAGTGTATAGATAGGTTCAATTAATTCCCTATTTGATCGCATAGCTTTTCTGTTTTTTCTTTCTACTTCCATTTCTTGAATATAAGCAGAATCAGGGAGTAAAATTCCAGCTAACTCTTTTGTTGGAGGTGTACAATAGACCTTTCCTCTAAAACCTTCTTTACTTAATTTTGGTAATAAACCTGTATGATCTATATGAGCATGGGTAATTATTACTGCATCAATTTCTTTAGGATCAAACCGGAAAGGCTGATAATTTAATTGCTCATATTCTTTCTTACCTTGATACATCCCACAATCGACCAAAATATTTTTATTTTCAGATCTTAACTGAAAACAGGATCCAGTTACTGTACCTGCGCTACCATGAAAGGTTAATTCCATAAATGTAATACCTCCAATATTTTTTGATTTTATTAGTATTATCTTATCATGAAATCTGTTTTTTGCTAAATATTTTTTTAAATTATTAGTTTGACATTTCGATGAAATGATTATACAATAATTCTTGTTGATATTTGGAGCTGTAGTGTAGCGGTTATCACGTCGGCCTGTCACGCCGAAGATCGCGGGTTCGATTCCCGTCAGCTCCGCCATATTTTTTGCCGAAGTAGCTCAACTGGAAGAGCAGCTGACTTGTAATCAGCAGGTTGCGGGTTCGAGTCCCATCTTCGGCTCCAATAAAAAACTCCTTATTCATAAGGAGTTTTTTTATACCATTTTTTATTTTAAAAATTTTTTATTTTTTTCTCTATAAGATTAATAATATTCTCAAATCTATCTGAACCTGTGTCTATAATGATATCAGCTATTTCAAGATATAAGTTTCTTCTCTCATTTATAAGCTGCTTTACTTTTTCTCTTATGTTTTCTACCCTTAATAAGGGTCTATTTGTGTTCCTACTTACTCTTTCAATTATAGTATCAACATCTGCATCTAAAAATATAATAATCCCTAATTCTTTTAAAATTTCCCTGTTTTGTTTATTGAGAATTATTCCTGCTCCTGTAGAAATTACAACGGGCTTTCTGTTTTTTATTCTTTTCAAGGCATGAGTTTCTTCGGAACGAAAACGAAGCTCCCCTTCTCTCTTAAATAAATCAGGAATAGTCATACCAGTAATTTTTTCTATTTCATGATCGGTATCAATAAAATCATAATTTAAGATTCTAGCAATTTTTTTACCAATAGTAGTTTTACCAGAACCCATTATTCCAATAAAAATTATATTTCTTCTTTTATCCATACTCACCTCAGCCAGGTTACATCTTTAATTAGATTTGATTTAAACCTTCTTTCAAAAAATCTAGAAACATAAGTAAACCAATATTCTTTTCCAGGGAGTGGATTAACCAAAATAACCTTAATTCCGGATCTTTTTGCACCAAAAGTATCTGTAAAGATTTGATCTCCAATCATCATAACATTTTCTTTTGGTATGTTCATTTTTTTTATTGCTTTAATATATCCTTTTTTAAAAGGTTTTTTTGCTCTTTCAACATAATCAATGGGAAAATCTTTTATGGTTTCTTCTATTCTAAGAGCCTTATTATTAGAAAGGATAACTACTTTAATACCTGAGGCGATTACATTATTTATCCAATTTTTTACTTCAATAGATATGTCTCTAGAGTTATAAAAAGTAATTGTATTATCTAAATCAATGATAAGCCCTTCTATTTTATTTTTAATAAGAAACTCAATTTCAATATTTTCAATATCTTTTACTAAAAAATCTGGAGTTAGGTAGCTTTTTATCATTTTATCTCCTATTCAATAATCAAATCGTATTTTTTCCCAATATTATTTAAAACATCAAATAACTCATCCCTGTTAGAAAAAGGACTTTTTATTTCTATTATTCCTTTTTTACCATCTATTATTGTTACAACTCCAAGATTGTCCATACTCTCAATTATTTTGTTAAAATAGAAAACCTCTGAAGAATCTACTCTAACTAATAAACTTTCTGATTCCGTCATTTGAGCATTCCCTCCTAAGAAGATCCATACTTTTCACTGGAAAAGGAATTGGAACCTTTACAATTGTTTTTGGCGTTGGTACTACATCCATTTCATAACCTGCTTCACTGAAAATCTTATCTATAATAAAGGTAAAATCATTTGTATTTGGTCCAAAAACTTCTATTTTATCTCCTACTTTAAAGTTATTTCTTTGTTCAACAACTGCCATTTTATTAAAAGGATCATATTCTTTGACTATTCCAACAAAATCATAGGGTTGAATATATGTTGAACTATCAATAAAAGCTGAATCTTTTTCTAATTCTCCAAAATAAAAACCTGTAGTATAGGGTCTATGAGATACTTTTTCCAGTTCATTTTTCCAATAATTAAAGTTAAATTCCTCAGATGGGTTATAATAATTATCAATTAATTTTCTATAGGCCCTTACAACGGTAGAAACATAATAAATACTTTTCATTCTGCCTTCAATTTTCAAACTATCTACACCAGCTTCAATAATTTTATCAATACCATTAAACAAAGACATGTCTTGAGAATTGAAAATATAAGTTCCTCTATCATCCTGAACTATTGGGTAATACTCTCCTGGTCTTTTTTCTTCTACAAGATTGTAGTTCCAACGACAAGATTGAGCACATTCACCTTTATTAGAATCTCTTCCAGCCATATAATTACTTAATAAACATCTTCCTGAATAGGAAATACACATAGCACCATGAACAAAAGTTTCAATTTCCATTTGTGTTTTTTCTTTTATCTCTTTTATTTCTTTAATATTTAATTCTCTTGCTAATACAACTCTTTTCACACCTTGATTCTTCCAAAAAAGAGCACTTTGATAATTTGTACAATTTGCTTGAGTGCTCAAGTGGACTTCAAAATCTGGATATTTATCCTGAATAACAGAAATGATACCAGGGTCAGCAACTATTAAGGCATCAACACCTATTTCTTGGAGTTGACCTAAATATGTGCTTAAACCTTCAAAATCTGAATTTTTAGGGAAGATGTTCATAGTAAGATAAACTTTCTTATTCCTTTTATGAGCATATCTTACTCCAGCATCTATTTCATTTATTGTAAAATTCCCAGCAAAGGCTCTAAGCCCAAAAGACTTACCACCTATATATACAGCATCTGCTCCATAGTTAAGTGCATATTTTAATTTATCTATATTTCCTGCCGGAGCTAATAATTCAACTTTTTTCATTGTTTTATTCACCTTTTTCTAATTAAAGCAACTCCATCTCCAAGAGGAATTAATGTTAATTCATATTTTTTGTTGTTTTTAAACTCTTCAAGAAATTTTCTCATGTTCATAACCATAGTTTTTTTTCTTCTCTCAGGATATTGAAGATTTATAACCCACCCATTTATCAAAACATTATCTGCTATAATTATTCCATCATCTTTTAAAAGAGTATCACATTTTTGTAAAAATTTTCCATATTGCCCTTTAGCAGCGTCAAGAAAAATCATATCAAAGGGTTCGTTAAAATCATTTATAATTTTTCGACCATCTCCAAGAATTAGGTCTACTTTATTTTTTTGTCCACTTTTTTCAATAAAATAGGCTGCTTTTTCCATTCTTTTTGGTAATAATTCAATCGTTATTATTTTCCCTTCATTACTAATAGATTTAGCAATATTTATAGTAGAGTAACCTAAACCTGTTCCTATTTCTAAAATCCTTAATGGTTTTTTTATTTTTGTAATTATTTTCAAAAAATTCCCTACTTCTTCTTCCACAATAGAAACATGATTTTCATCAGCATACTTTTGAATTTCTAATTCTAAATCATCTTTTTCTGGAAGAATGTTCTTCAAAAAATTTTGTAATTCTGTATCTAAAAGATCCTTCACTGTCTATAACCCCAATTTCTCATTTGTTTTTCATGTTCGCTATAAGTTTTATTGAAAACGTGTTCTCCTGTACCATCATTTTTAGCAAAGAAAAATAAGTAATCAGTATTTTCTGGTTGGTAAACAGCTCTTAAAGCACTTTCTCCTGTAGCGCAAATAGGAGTCGGGGTTAATCCTGTTCTCCTATAAGTATTATAGGGAGAATCTATTTCTAAATCACTATATAAGACAATCTTTTTTCTTTCTCCCAAAGCATATTGAATAGTCGCGTCACATTCTAGACGCATACCTTTATCTAATCTATTAAGGAACACGGAGGCTATTATAGGCCTTTCCTTTGATGCCATAGCTTCGGCTTCTACTATAGATGCAAGGATCAATGCTTCTCGTTCAGATAGACCAGAATTGTTTTCAGGAAGTCTATCATAAACAACTCTATATTGATTAAGCATTATTTCAAATACCCTTTTTGGATTTTCTGTTTGGGAAATATAATATGTTTCAGGAAAAAGATAACCTTCTAAACGATGTTTATCTTTTTTTAATTCAGCAAGAAATTCATATTCTGGAAAATCTTCTTCAATAGCTAGATTCCAAAATGTTTCTTCAGACATAATATTTTTATTCACCAATAGCTCACAAATTTGCCAAATAGTATATCCTTCTGGGATAGTGAACCTTTTTTGAATAGATACCCCTTTTATTATAATATCTGTGATTTCTTGAACAGACATTTTATCCGTAAGTAAATAATTACCTGCTTTTAGTTCAGATCCAAATTTATTAATTTTAATATAAGCTAAAAAAGATTTTTCATCTTTTATAAGTTTGTTCTCTTTTAGATTTTTTGCAATACTTGCAGGAACTGAACCAGGCTCAACTAGAAATTCCACTTTTTTTACTTCTTCTTCTGAATTAACAGGAGATAATTTATTTTGGTAATAAAAATATCCTCCAACAGCTACTAGGACAAATGTTAAAAAAAGTACTATTAAAATCTTAAGTGATTTATTCATCTTTTCTCCTCTGCACAGTAAAATAAAACCACCCCTTGGGGTGGCATTATTTATTACTCTTCTTCGTTATCTTCTGAGCTTTCATCCCATAAATCTGCTATTTTTTCCCACTCTTCATCATCTTCTATTTCAACTAGGAACTCTTCTTCCCCATCTTTTTCTACCTTGAAGATAATTATTTCATCAATATCTTCTCCATTTACAGGAGAAAGTACAACATATTCATTACCATCTGATTCAAGGCTGCCAATAAAACCAAATTCTACTTCATTACCATCTTCATCAATCAGAACTAAATTTTCATTTTCAGGATTATTTGTCAAAATTATCCACTCCTTTCAAGGGAAAGCGTAACAAATATATATTTAAAAAGCAAGAATTATTAAATTCATTAATAATGTCTTTTTAGATAATTTTGTAATATTAAATTAGCAGCAACTTTATCAATAACTTTTTTTCTATTTTTTCTAGAAACATCTCCGGATATGAGCATTCTCTCCGCCTCTACTGTAGTTAATCTTTCATCAGAGAAGTCTACTTTCACATCCGTATATTTTTGTAGCTCTTTTATAAATTCTTTTACTTTTTCTGCTTGTGGCCCTTCTGTTCCATTCATATTTTTAGGCAAACCAACTACAAGTAATTCTACATCATTATTTTTGATTAAATCAGTAAAATATTTATAGTCTTCTTTATCATTTTTGCGAAAATAAGTTTCTAGCCCTTGAGAAGTAATTTTCAAAGGGTCACTCATAGCCACACCTATCTTTTTGTCACCTACATCAAGAGCCATAATTCTCAATATAATCCCTCACTATTTTTTTAAATATTTTGTTAATATTTCTTCCACTAATTCATTTCTATCAATTCTTTTAATTTGATTTCTAGCATCATTATAACTTGTAATATAAGCAGGATCGCCAGAAATAATGTAGCCTACAAGTTGATTAACTGGATTATATCCTTTTTCTGTTAGAGATTCATACACATTATCCAAAACTTCTTTAATATAGTTGTCTTTTTCTGCATTAATCTTAAAATGAACCGTTTCATCAAATTTTCGACTCATTACCTATGCCTCCCTAATTTTTATTAACTAAGTTGTTCACGAATAACTTCTTCAGCTTTTTCTAAAGCTTCTTTTATTTTAGCAGGATCTTTACCCCCTGCTTGTGCTAGATCAGGACGACCACCACCACCGCCGCCACAAACTTGTGCTGTTTCTTTAATTATATTTCCTGCGTGAACTTTTCCTGCTAAATCTTTAGTTGCAGCTGCAATAAGGTTTACTTTTCCTTCTACAGCTGAAGCTAATACAATTACAGCAGAACCTAACTTATCCCTAAATTGATCTGCCA
Organism: uncultured Eubacteriales bacterium; assembly: GCA_964642925.1. Lineage (GTDB taxonomy): Bacteria > Bacillota > Peptococcia > Peptococcales > SKKY01 > SKKY01. The sequence goes on from CAZXPJ010000007.1 coordinate 14,479, forward strand.
TTTCTCTTAATTGTTCCATGGATTGATTATCCACTTCTGCTGTTAACACCTTTACGCCAGAGATTGAAACTGCTTGAGCATTTTCAATAAGTTGTTCTACAGCGTTTTTAGATTGTATATTTTTATATTTTTCAATTTCATTTTCTAATTCTTTGTTTTTTTGGATAATCTGTTCTACTCTACTAATTAAATCAATTTTATTAGTTTTTAGTTCATAAATAACTTTATTTAATAATTTTTCATCTTCTTTTTGATAATTATATGCTTCCATTCCTGTTACTGCTTCTATTCTTCTTACTCCTGCAGCTACAGCACCTTCAGACAAGATTTTAAATAATCCTATTTCGCTTGTATTTTTAATATGTGTTCCACCACATAATTCGAAACTGAATTCACCAATCTTTATACAACGAACGATCTCTCCATATTTCTCACCAAATAAAGCAGTTACTCCCATTTCTTTAGCTTTATCTAACTCTGTTTCAAAAGCATCCACAGGAATTGATTTATATACTGTTTCATTAACTTTTCTTTCTATGTCTAATAATTCTTCAGCTGTTACTTGAGAAAAATGAGAAAAATCAAAACGAAGTCTATCAGAATTCACATATGAACCAGCTTGATTTACATGGTCTCCTAGAACGTCTTTAAGGACTTTATGCAATACATGAGTAGCAGTATGATTTTTTTCTGTACTTTTCCTGAAATATTCAGCTATTTTAGCATTTCCAGGCTCACCAACTGTAATTTGTCCTCTAACTTTTCCTATATGAACATATTTCCCATCGGGTGTTTTTTTTGTATCAGAAATTTCAATTTCTCCATGACTAAAAGTTATTAGTCCTTTGTCTCCAATTTGCCCCCCACCTTCACCATAAAAAGGAGTTTGGTCAAGAATTAAAAAGGCTTCTTCACCTTCGTAAATAACATCTTTCTTTTCTCCTTCAACTAAAGCGCCAAGAAGTACAACTTTTGTATTTAAGCTATCATAACCAACGAATTTTGTTTTAGGTAATTCTTGGAAATTGTTTGCTACAGTATGAGCTAGATCCCAGGCACGATTATCTTTTTGTGCATCTCTTGCCCTTTGTCTTTGTAGCTCCATTTGTTCATTAAATCCATCTAAGTCTACTGAAAATCCATTTTCTTCAGCAATATCACTTGTTAGATCAATAGGAAAGCCATAAGTATCATAAAAAGTAAAACTTTCTTCACCTGATATCACGGTTCTATTTTCTTTTTTCATTTTTTCTATAACTTCGTTTACAATTTTCATTCCATCTTCAAGTGTAAGTTGGAACCTTTCTTCTTCGATCTTGATAACCTTTTGAACATAGGACAATTTTTCACCTATTTCAGGGAAATCTTCTCCCATTAATTTATTAATCAATATAGGAAATTGGTATAAAAAAGATCCTTCTATTCCTAGTACTTTACCTAATCTGGCAGCTCTTCTTAAAATTCTTCTTAAAACATATCCTCTGCCCTCATTACTGGGAAGTACCCCATCAGCTATTAAGAATGTGCAAGCACGAGAATGATCTGCTATTACTCTAAAAGGAAATCCTTTCGGTCCTTTATCATATTTTTCTCCAGAAATTTTTTCTACCATAGAAATTATTGGTATTATATTGTCTATTTCATAGTTACTATCAGTGTTTTGAACTACAGAAGTAATTCTTTCTAGCCCCATACCTGTATCAATACTTGGACGAGGAAGAGGGGTTAAAACTCCATTTTCATCTCTATTATATTGCATGAAAACTAAATTCCATATTTCAAGCCATCTATCACAATCACAAACACCTAAGGCACAAATTGGAGCATCGCAACTTTTATCTTCTCCACGATCTATATGGATTTCACTACAAGGACCACAAGGTCCTGTATCTCCCATTGACCAAAAGTTATCTTTTTCTCCTAATTTTAAGATTCTTTCTGCTGGAACTGGAGTTAACTCTTTCCATAATTCACCTGCTTCATCATCATCTTCAAAAATAGTTATATATAATTTATCCTGAGGAAGATCAAGTTCTTTTGTTAGAAATTCCCAAGCAAAACTTATCGCATCTTTTTTAAAATAATCGCCAAAGGAGAAATTTCCCAACATCTCAAAAAAAGTATGGTGTCTGGCTGTTCTTCCTACCGTATCAAGGTCATTGTGTTTACCACCTGCTCTTACACATTTTTGGGAAGTTACAGCTCTTGAATATTCTCTTTTCTCAAGGCCTAAAAAAACATCTTTAAATTGGTTCATACCTGCATTATTAAAAAGCAGGGTAGGATCATTATAAGGAATTAATGAAGAACTCCTTACTTCCTCATGACCATGTTCTTTAAAGTATTCTATAAATTTTCTTCTTATTTCTTTTGCCGTAAGCATATTTCTCCTCCTCTGATTCTTGTAACTATATAATTATATCATAAAATATCATTTATTTATCTGCTAGATTGAATAACTCCTCCACCTATTAGACGGTCTTTTTTATAAATAACTACAGATTGTCCTGGAGTTATTGCCCTTTGAGCTTCTGTAAAATGAACTTCAATTTTATTGTCTCTTAAGTTTTTCACTTTACCTTTTGAAGTTTTTACAGAATATCTTATTTTAATATCATATTCTAGATCTTCTTCAAAGGGATTGCCATCTAATTTATTGATTTCTCCCGCAATTAACCTGTCTGAGAATAAATCTTCATTTTTACCAATTTGTAAAATGTTTTTATTTTGATCCCAACCCACTACGTAAGCAGGGTATTCCAAACTTATACCTAATCCTTTTCTTTGTCCTATTGTGTAAAAAGGTAAACCCAGGTGTTCACCAATTATATTACCATCCATGTCAATAACAGGTCCTTTATTAAAAGTCCTTTCACCAAAGGCTTTTCTTAAATATTTTTTATAATCATTATCAGCTATAAAACATATTTCCTGACTTTCTTTTTTTTGAGCTACATTAAGTCCTATTTCATTAGCTATTTTTTTAACATCCTCTTTTTTATAATTTCCAAGGGGGAAAATAACTTTACTTAATATATCTTGATTTAAATAATAAAGAAAATAAGTTTGATCTTTTTTTTCATCTTCTGCTTTTCCCAAATAATATAGTGAAGATTCCTCATCCTGTAAAATTTTAACGTAATGACCTGTGGAAATATAATCAAAATCTAAATCTTTTATTAGTTCAAAAAACAATTTGAACTTAATTTCTCTATTGCAAACTATACATGGATTAGGAGTAATGCTATTTAAATATGAGTCCTTAAAATAACTTATAACTTTTTCTTTAAACTGATCCCTTATATCAAAATGTCTAAATTCAATTCCTAATTGTTCTGAAACTCTTTGAGCATCAATAAGACTTTGGTCTACATTTTCTTTATCCGTCATTTGAAGATAAATTCCTGTTACTTTATACCCTTGTTTTTTTAATAAATAAGCAGCTACAGAGCTATCAACTCCACCACTCATGCCTAAAGCTACATTTTTCATGAATTAGTCCTTCCTTTTATAAAACTTTTCACCTAAAAGTGCATCTGGGAGATATTGTTGTTCTACCCAATTATCAGGATAGTTATGGGGATATTTATATTCTTTTGTAGCTCCACCACTTCCTGAATAGTGAGAATCTCTTAAATGACCAGGAACAGGATAAATTGCTCCCTTCCTTATTAGATTAAGGGTATAATCAATACTTTCATAGGCATCATTATTCTTATTAGCCAATGCACAATATAATACTGCATGAGAGAGAATGATTCTTCCTTCTGGCATTCCTAGTCTCTCCACTGCTTGATAGGCAGATAAGGCCACCGTTAAAGCATTGCTATCAGCTAGGCCAATATCTTCTGAAGCCAAAATTAATATTCTTCTAGCTATAAATAAGGGATCCTCCCCAGCTTCCAGCATTAATCCTAGGTAATAAATAGCTGCATCTGGATCTGAGCCCCTCATACTTTTTATAAAAGCTGAGATAACATCATAATGCTGGTCGCCAGATTTATCATAACTTATAGCAGGTCTTTGGACAGAATCTTCTGCTTCTTTTAAGGTTATTTTTCGCAGCCCTTTTTCATCTGGAAAAGTAGAAACTACTGCTATTTCTAGGGCATTTAGACCCTTTCTAGCATCTCCAGAGGCAAAATTAATGATATGATTTAATGCTTCAGTGGAGATGGAGACTTCATAATTTCCCAATCCTTTTTCCTTGTCTTTTAAAGCATCACCAAGTATATTCATTATTTCTTTATCATTAAGTTTTTTTATTTCAAAAACATTAGATCTGGATAATAAGGCACTATTAATAGAAAAATAGGGGTTTTCAGTAGTAGCTCCAATTAAAATTAACAAACCAGTTTCAACAGAAGGTAAAAGTGCGTCTTGTTGGCTTTTATTAAACCTATGAATTTCATCTATAAATAGTATGGTTTTTTTATTATAATATTTTTTATTTTCTTCTGCTTTTAATATTATTTTTTTTATATCTTGAATTCCACTTACCACGGCATTTATTTTATTAAAGTCTGCTCCGGTAGAATTTGCAACAGCCATAGCTATTGTTGTTTTACCAGTACCAGATGGACCATGAAAAATCATTGAACTTAAACGGTCTGAATCTACCATCCTATTTAGTATTTTTCCTGGCCCTAGAATATGTGTTTGTCCTTTAATATTACTTATTTTATCCGGTCTCATTCTATCTGCTAAAGGAGATTCTTTTTTACTAATTTCCTTATTATAATCAAATAAATCCAATATTATCACCTATTTTTCTTCTAAATAACTATTCCACCATTAGGGCTTATTATTTGACCTGTAATAAAATCCGCTTCTGAAGAGGATAAGTATAAAGCTAAGTTAGCAATATCTCCTGGTGTTCCTAGTCTCATAAGTGGAGTGTTGTCTTTAAGAGAGCACTTATCTTCATCGCTGAGACAATTATTCATGTCTGTATCAATAACCCCAGGTGTTATACAATTAACCTGGACTCCAGAGGGACCTAATTCCTTTGCTAAGGCCTTTGTGAAGCCGATCATACCTGCCTTAGAGGTAGAGTAATGAACCTCACAAGAAGCACCAACCATACCCCAAATAGATGAGATATTAAGAATTTTCCCCTTTTTCTGCTTAATCATATAAGGGACTGCTTTTTTACAACAATTAAACATACCTTTTAGATTTACATTCATCATTAAATCCCAATCTTCTTCTTTAATCTCAGTAAAAAGTTTAAATTGACTGATTCCTGCGTTATTAATTAAAATATCTATACCAGAAAATTTTTCTTCAATAAAATTAAAAATTTTTTCTACATCATTATTGTTAGTAATATCACCTTGAACTCCATAGGCTTCGCAACCCATCTCTCTTAATCTACTTTCTAAATCTTTAGCTTCATTATAAGATCTGTAAAAATTAAAAACCACATTATATCCTTTTAAAGCAAATATTTCTGCCATTGCCCTTCCTATACCTTTTGCTCCCCCAGTAATTAATACAGTTTTTCTCAAAACATTCATCTCCATCTTTATAGTTATGTATTTTCAATTCTACCATTAAATAAAAAAACCGACCATAGGGTCGAAGAAATATTATCTCTAATTATCATAAAAAAACGAGGAATCTTAGATTCCTCGTGAAATATCAAAATTATAATGCTTTTTGTACAAATTTTAATAATTCTTCTTTTGGGGTAAAGCCCACTGTCCTAGAGAATTCAGCACCATCTTTAAATAATATAAGAGTAGGAATACTCATAACACCGTATTTTTGAGCATATAATTGATTATCATCCACATTAAGTTTACCTACTATCACTTTTCCCTCAACATCTTTTGCTAATTCTGCTACTACCGGACCAACCATTTTACATGGCCCACACCAAGGTGCCCAGAAATCTACTAATACAGGACCCTCTGCTTTTAACACATCTTTTTCAAAACTTGCATCTGTAAATTCTTTTACCATTATATTGCCTCCCTATTTTATAAATTTTGATAGAATATCCATTAACTCTTCAACACTTTCATTTTGTTCATAACCTTCAAAAGAATTTTTTAAACATTCTTGTGCATGTTTTTCAAAAATAATAGTGCCTACTTTGTTGACAGCTGATTTAATTGCTGCTATTTGAATTAACACATCAGAACAAGAAGCTTCATTATCAATCATCTTTTGAACTCCCCGAACTTGTCCTTCTATTTTCCTTAATCTAGTTTGAATCTTTTTACTTTCTTCATTCTCATTCATCTTTTATACCCCCATACGGTATATTACTAATGATACAATCCTTCTTTAAATTTGTCAATAATTTATAATATCATTTATTACTTTTTCAGCAAGTTTCAAACCACCTTGGGCTGGTACAAAAGAAATTGAAGATATTATTTTATCATTTACAATAATATCTGGATGAACTGGAGAAAAAAGAACTTGTACCCCTTTGTAAATAAAATCCTCTTTTAATTTCTTTCTCAACTTTCTAGCCAAAGGGCAACCATAGGTTTTACTTATATCTGATATTATATAATCTTTAAATACAGTTCTATTTCCTGTCCCCATACTTGAAATTATTCGCAAATTATTTTTTACACAATATTTTATTATAGCTCTTTTCCCTTTAATATCATCTATTGCATCAATAACATAGTCCGTATCAAGAGGAATAAAATTAGATACATTTTCTTCTCCTACTTTATCTGGAAAGACTGTTACCTTTATATTTGGATTTATTTTTTTTATTCTATCTTCTGCACTGTTAACTTTATATTCATCAATAGTATCCATAGTGGCAATTAGTTGACGATTTAGATTTGTAATATTAATCGTATCATAATCTATTAAAATTACTTCTCCCACTCCAGCTCTTACAATTGCCTCTAAAGAATAGGAGCCTACACCACCAACTCCAAAAATAACTATTTTAGAATTTATTATTTTATTAATTTTTTCTTCTCCTAAAAGAATCCTAGTCCTTGTTAGAAAATCTTCCATATGTATTCAACCACCTAATATAAAAAAACCCCGCAATGCCGTTGTCTCGTAATTATTTGAACCTGCTTATGCAGGTGGGTGTCCTCCCACTTGCTTCATAAGTCCATTTAAGGCCTTTATTCCACAAATGAAGTTAGACTCCCGTATTAAAGGTGTTGGCTCAAATAAAAAGCGAGTATACGAACATCGCAGGGTTCTTAATATAAATTTTAGCATATTAAGTCAAATTAAACAATTAAGCTACTTTTGTTTTAAGTTAAGTTTTACATGTAATTCTTTAAGTTGTCTTTCCGATACTTCTGAAGGTGCATTAGTCATTAAGTCAGTAGCACTTTGAGTTTTAGGAAAAGGTATTACTTCACGGATACTATCTTTTTTAGCCATAAGCATAACCATTCGGTCTATTCCAAAAGCAAGACCACCATGGGGAGGAGTACCATATTCAAAAGCATCCATTAAATATCCAAATTTTTCTTTTGCTTCCTCATTAGATAATCCAAGAAGATTAAACATCTGTTCTTGTAATTCTCTTCTATAAATTCTAAGGCTTCCACCACCAATTTCAACTCCATTTAGAATCATATCATAAGCTTCAGCTCTAATTTCTCCAACTTTATTAGTTGACATTAGTTCTATGTCTTCAGCTAAAGGAGATGTGAATGGATGATGCATAGCACTATATCTTTTTTCATCTTCATCCCATTCGAATAATGGAAAATCCACTACCCATAAGAAGTTTAATTCATCTTCATTAATTATATTTAATTTTTTTGCAATTTCAATTCTTAAATGCCCAAGACTATCCGCAACAATTTGTGGCTTATCAGCAACAAATAAAAGCAAATCTCCTGCTTTAGCTTCGAGAATATTTAATATTTCTTGTACTTCCTCTTCTTTAAAGAACTTAGTAATTGGGGATTTTATTTCATTCTCCGTAATTACCATATAGGCTAGACCCTTTGCTCCATAGATAGATGCATATTTTGTTAAATCATCAATTTCTTTTCTAGAAAAATGCCCACAAGCTTTAGCATTAATGGCCTTAACCTCTCCGCCTTTTTTTGCAATTTCAGCAAATACTTTGAAGTCACTTCCAGCAGCAAGTTGAGTAAGATCTTTCAATTCCATTCCAAACCGAAGATCAGGTTTATCAGAACCGTATTTATCCATAGCTTCTTTATAAGTAATCCTTTTAAAAGGAACTGGAATCTCAACTCCTAAAGTTTTTTTGAATACGAAGGAAATTAAATTTTCATTTAAGGTTAAAATATCATTTTTATCCATAAAAGAAACTTCCATATCTAATTGAGTAAACTCTGGCTGTCTATCAGCCCTCAAATCTTCATCTCTAAAGCAACGAGCAATTTGAAAGTATTTTTCATAGCCGGCAACCATTAACAATTGTTTAAAAAGCTGTGGCGACTGAGGTAAGGCAAAAAAATTGCCTGGGTTTACTCTACTGGGCACAAGATAATCCCTTGCACCTTCAGGTGAACTTTTTGTTAAAATTGGAGTTTCTATTTCTAAAAAATCTTCTTGGTCGAGAAAATCACGAATTGCTTTTATTACTTTATGTCTTAAAATAAGGTTTTTTTGCATTTCTGGTCGTCTTAAATCTAGATACCTATATTTAAGACGTACACTTTCATCCACATCAATATCATCACTAATTGGAAATGGGGGAGTTTTCGATTTATTCAAAACTTCAATTGAATCCACATAGATTTCCACCTTGCCAGTTTTCAACTTTTCATTATGCATTTCTTCAGGTCTTCCTTTAACAGTACCTTTTACAGCGATTACATATTCATTTCTGATTTGCTCTGCTAAAGAAAAAATTTTTGGGCCTATGTCAGGATTAAAAACTATTTGGCATACTCCTGAACGGTCTCTTAAATCAACAAATATTAGTCCTCCATGATCTCTTCTTTTTTGAACCCATCCTGTTAAAACTACCTTTTGATTAATTAGATCCTCTTGCATTTCTATTGCTTTATGAGTTCTTTTTAACATTGTCATTCTTTATTGTTCCTCCTTGAGATTATTCATAAAAATAGTAAGATCTTTCTCTTCTTGAGTTCCTAAAGTCATATCTTTTATGATTAGTGTATTTTTTTCAAGTTCATTATCACCGATAATAATTAAATTTTTTGCATTTAATTTATCTGCAGTTTTAATTCGGTTCTTAAAACTTTTTCCTTGATAATCAGTTTCAGCATAATATGATTTTTTTCTTAATAAATTAAGTAACTTAAAGGACAATTTTTCAGCCTTATCACCCATACCAATAATATAATAATCTAAAGTTTTATCCGAATCTATCTTTATTTTTTTCTCTTCCATTAACATGAGTATTCTCTCTATTCCCATGGCAAAACCAATACCCGGGATATCTCTACCACCAATTAGACTTAGAAGGCCATTATACCTTCCCCCACCACAAACTGTTCCTTGAGCTGCAAAGTCCTTTGCTATTATTTCAAAAGCTGTATTTGTGTAGTAATCAAGACCCCTAACTAATCTAGGATTCTCTATATATTTAATGTCAGAAATTCCTAAAAATCTTTTTACCTCTTCATAATGAGGTGAACATTCGTCACATAGATATTCAGTCATAATTGGAGCCTTCTCTGTAAGTTTCTTACAAGTTTCATTTTTACAATCAAGAATTCTTAATGGGTTTTTTTCAAGTCTATCTAAACAAGAGGAACAAAGTCTATCTTTTTTATCTTCAAAATATTCAATAAGCGCTTTTTTATAAATAGGTTTACAAGTAGGACAACCCACCGAGTTAATATGTAGTTCTAGATCTTTAAGACCTATTTCTTCTAGAATAAAAACGGCAAATTTAATAACATCTGCATCAGAAATTGCTTCATTAGTACCTAGAAATTCTACACCGAATTGATTAAATTGTTTATATCTACCTTTTTGAGGTCTTTCATAACGAAACATTGGCCCCATATAGTACAATTTTCTTATATTTCCGTCCCCATACATTTTATTTTCTAAATATGCCCTACAAACACTAGCAGTTCCTTCAGGTCGGAGAGTAATACTACGGTCTCCTTTATCCATAAATGTATACATTTCCTTACCTACTATATCAGTAGTTTCTCCTACTCCTCTAACAAAGAGTTCAGTGTGTTCAAAAAGTGGGGTTCTAATTTCACCGTAACCATATATTTCTGATTTTTCTCTAAGCAACTTTTCTAAATAATGCCATCTACCAATTTCTTCAGGTAAAATATCATTAGTTCCTTTAGGTTTTCTAATCTCCATTTTCGAACTCCTTAAATATATTTTCTATATATCCAATTTTTTTATTTATAACATCTTCTATTTTATCATTATAATAATATAAATCTTTAGGATTAAAAACATTTTCTAAAGTTAAATCTTTTTGATTTATTAACTTACTTGTAGCCCCTACTCCAAATCCTAGTATGACCTGTCTTTCTTCAATCATTTGAATGTTATAGGCAGAATATTTTCCTTTTTTTGCAAAACCAATATTTTCTTGACCACCTACAGTTAGTTTTTGTTTATATAAATAATATGGTTCATAATTAGCAATTCTCATTTTAGAAATAATATTATCAAAGTGTCCTGATTTTTTTAAAGATTGAATTTTATTCTCATCTAATTTCATTTTAGATTTTCTTTTAAAAGCAAGACTATGGATTGTTATATTTTCAGGATTTAGATTTATTACTTTATAAAGACTTTCATAAAATTCTTCCTCTGAGTTTTCAATACCCATGATTAAGTCCATATTTATAATTTCAAATCCAATATCTCTAGCAATTTTATATGTTGTGAAAATATCTTCAGTTAAATGAGTCCTCCCAAGATTTTTTAGTACAGAATCCTTCATAATTTGAGGATTAATACTAATCCTATTTACCCCATGATTTTTTAAAAGTTTCAGTTTTTCAGCATCTATAGTGTCTGGTCGTCCTGCTTCAAAAGAAAACTCTTTTATGTAATCTAGTGTAATATAGGTATCTAAGGTTTTTAATAATCTTTCTAGCTGTTCAGCATTAAGAATAGATGGAGTTCCACCACCAATATATACTTTATCAATTGTTAAAGCTGTTTCTTTGACTTTACTTAGTACTTTCTTAATTTCGTAAATTAAATTATCTAAATAATTTGCTAGTAAATGTTCATATTTTTTTAATAAATATGAACCGAAGGTGCAATAGGAACAAATTGAAGGGCAGAAAGGAATAGAAATATATATAGCTATCTTTCGATAGCTTTCTCTTTCTGATAAAAAATAATCTCTTTGTTTTTTTGTTATTTCTAAAATAAGATTTGCTTTATCTTTTTTTACTAGATATTCCTCTGTCAAATTTTTAAAAATTTCTTTTTCATTTAAACCTTGATCTATCATTCTATGAACAATTTTGGTAGGTCTGATCCCTGTCATAATACCCCAGGAATCGATTTTATTACTATAATTTTTATTAATCAAAATATAAAGAAGTTTTTTTATTACTCTTTTGACATTATTGTCGGAAGAATTTTCCACAAATTCTTCCAAACAATAATTGTCTAATTCTATCTTAATTTTATTACCAATAACAGTGATCTTAATCTCAGGATATTCTTTATTTTGAAGATCTTCCCACTTATATTCTCCAAAAAATATTCTAATAACATCAAATACAACAGTCTTATACTTACTGTTATCTTCACTTAAACTAAACATTTTTAAATAAAAGGATTAATTTGTTTTTCTGTAGCAATAGTTGTATCTGGTCCGTGTCCTGGGAAAACAACGGTTTCATCAGGAAGTTCCATTAATCTTGCTAAAGATTTAGTCATTTCTTGATAATCAGAACCGGGAAGATCAGTTCTACCTATGGAACCATAAAACAAAGTATCTCCAGAGAAAAGGATCCCCTCTTTTTCTGAATATAATCCGATCCCTCCTGGGGTATGACCTGGTAAATATATTACTTTTAAGCTACATTTTCCAAACTCTATTAAATCTCCTTCATCAAGGAATCTGTCTGCAGCTGGACCATTACTTTCTTCCCCCGATAATATGGAAAAATTTCTTCTAGATGAAGTTAGCATATCACTGTCTTTTTTATGAATTAAAAGATCTTTTTTTGTATATTCTTTTATTTTTTTATTCGCTCCAATATGATCATGATGACCGTGAGTGTTAATTATATATTTTACATCCATCTTGATTTTTTGAATAACACTTATAATTTGATCCCCATCTCCACCTGGATCAATAACTATTCCTTCTTTTGTATCCCCACAATAAACAAGATAACAGTTGGTTCCAAGGGCTCCAACTTCCATTATTTTTATGTGCATTATTTATCTCCCACTTTCAAAATATATTAAATCTTCTTCAAGATATCTCTCAATAGCATATATTGCATCTGATAATCTATTTACATACTTTATTAATAAAGGATTTACTTCTTCTTCTCTGCTTAATTGTAATATAAGTCTTTCCGCTCTTCTTGCTACTGTTCTAGAAAAGTCTAAGTGAGCAGAAGCTAAGGTTGATCCAGCAATAATAAACTTATTAACACCATCAATTTTTGCTATGCAATTATCAATAATATTTTCTAAATCAACTACATCACTTTCCTGCATAATATAGAACTTTTTGTCTTCTTTTCTAGTGGCTAGCTCTCCACCTACGTAAAATAATTTTCTTTGAATACCAAGTAAAAGTTCTTTCATTTCTTTATCTTCAACAATACTTCTTGCCATACCTAAAGTTGCATTCAATTCGTCAATTGTACCATAACATTCGACTCTTAAACTATCCTTTTGAACTCTTTCTCCATCCCATAAGCTAGTCTGACCTGTATCACCAGTTTTAGTATAAATTTTCATTTTCTTACCTCCTAAGATTATTTTTTACTATCAATTAATATTGTCACTGGGCCATCATTTATAAGAGATACTTTCATATCTCCTCCAAAGACTCCTGTTTCGATATTTAAACCTGTTTTTTTTAATTCTTCATTAAAAATATTATATAAATTAATTGCTTTATCTGGTTCTGCTGCTTCAACAAAACTTGGTCTTCTACCTTTTTTTGTGTCTCCATATAATGTAAATTGAGATACAGAAAGTATATCTCCCTTTATCTCTAATACAGATAGATTCATTTTGCCAAATTCATCTTCAAATATCCGAAGATTTAGAACTTTATCTACAATATATTTAAGATCTGCTAATTCATCTTCTTTTGAAAAACCTACTAATAAAAGCAGGCCTTTATTAGCTTTCCCTACTACTTTATTATCAATTTTAACTTCTGCTTTTAAAATTCTTTGTACAACAATTTTCATTTTTTTATCACCTTTAGTTAGTTTTTACTCTCCTAACTTCAATTACATCTTTTATAGCTTTTATTTGATCCATTACTTTATATAGTTGATCAAGGCTATTTATATCTATATTTATAGTTACATAGGAACTTCCATCTTTTGAGCGTCCATTAATATTGCTAATGTGAACTTTTAAATCATTAATAGTAGACATTATTTCTGCAGTAATTTTAGGCCTATCTAATGCAATTATTTCAATTTCTACTTGATAAACAGATTTTACCTCCGCATCCCAAGCAGCTTCTACAAGCCTTTCAGGTTCATTCAATTCATAATCTCTAACATTAACACAATCCTGCCTATGAATTGATACCCCTCTACCTCTAGTTATATAACCTACTACCTTATCACCAGGTAAAGGATTACAACATTTACCAAATCTTACTACTACCCCATCAATATCTTTAACTCTAATTCCCTTAGCACTTTTTCCGAGTGCTGAAGGTTTCACTGTTTTTAAATCTGTTTTTATATCATCTATGTTAATTTCTTTAATTACTTTGCCTGGTTCTTTAATAACAGTTTTTAATTTTAAGATAATTTGATTTGGACTTATTCCCCCTTCACCAACTCCAACAAACATATCTTCAACTGTCTTAAAACCTAATTTGTCTACTACTAATTCCAATGATGAGTTTTTTAAAAATTTTTCTGAGTTTAATTCTAATTTCTTTACTTCTTTTTCAAACATTTCTTTACCTTTTTCAAGATTTTCATCTCTATTTTCTCTTTTAAACCATTGGCGTATCCTATTTTTAGCTTGAGAAGTTTGAGCAATTTTTAACCAATCTCTAGAAGGACCATGAGCTTGTTTAGATGTCATTACTTCTATAATGTCTCCAGTTTTAAGCTTATAATCGATAGTAACAATTTTACCATTAATTTTAGCCCCAATACACCTGTGGCCTACGTCTGTGTGAACTAGATAAGCAAAATCAATAGGGGTTGAACCCCGAGGTAATTCAAACACATCACCTTTTGGAGAAAAGACAAATACCCTATCTGAAAAAAGATCAATTTTTACGGTTTCTACAAATTCTTTAGAATCTTGAAATTCATCTTGCATTTCTTTGATATTTTCTAGCCATGCTAATTCACTAATTTTTTTATCTTGTGATTTGTTACCCTCTTTATATAACCAATGAGCCGCAATACCATATTCTGCTGTAAAATGCATATTCCAAGTTCTAATTTGAATCTCTATAGGAACCCCAGTCTTACCTATAACTGTAGTGTGCAGTGATTGATACATGTTTGGCTTAGGCATTGCTATATAGTCTTTGAAACGACCTGGAATAGGTTTCCAAAGAGTATGAATTATCCCTAAAATACCATAACAATCTCTTACTGAGTCACAAATAATTCTTACAGCTACAAGATCATAAATTTCGGATAATTCCTTACCCTTATTTTCCATTTTTTTATATATAGAATAAAAATGTTTCGGTCTACCACTTATATCTACTTTTATATCTAATTCATCTAACTCTTTTTTTAGAACAGATATAAGTTCATTTATATAATCAATACGCTCTTCTCTTTTCATTTGAATCTGTTCAACTAAATTATAATATTTGTCTGGATATAGATAACGAAGACAAAGATCTTCTAATTCCCATTTTAATTTAGACATCCCTAATCTATGAGCTATAGGGGCATAAATCTCAAGAGTTTCCTTTGCTGTCTCCCGCTGCTTCCAGAAACTTTGATACTTTAAAGTTCTCATATTATGAAGACGATCAGCTAATTTAATAATAACCACACGAATATCATTAGCCATCGCTAGGAACATTTTTCTGTAATTTTCTACCTGCCGATCTTCTTTAGAAATATATTCAATTCTGCTTAGTTTAGTAACACCATCTACAAGATATGCTACTTCATCCCCAAACAGCTCTTTTATTTCTTCTAGTGTTACATCTGTATCTTCTACAATATCATGAAGAAGAGCAGCTGTTAGAGTAATCTCATCTAATCCCAAATCCAGAAGGATTTCTGCCACAGAGAGAGGGTGTATAATATATGGTTCTCCTGATTTTCTTATTTGTCCATCATGAAATTTATTTGCAAAATTAAAAGCTTTTACAATTAATTCAATATCATATTCAGGATGCTTTTTTAATATTTTTTCTTTTAGATCCAAAAAAGAATTAATCAAGATATCACCCTCATTTATAGTTTGTCATATTGTATAATTTTGAGTTTTTTAAGTTATTTTTTTGGGGCCTTTTATTTAATTTAACTTCTAGAATATTGTTCCTCAGAGAATAATCTAGAAAACCAAGTTCTTCAAAAATCATTACTCCTAAGATAATTTTTTCATTAGTCATTTCTATATTATTATTATTTTTGATAAAGAAAGATATTTCAGATAAATTATAACATTCAATGGAAGAATATAACTTCTTAAGAATAATATAAAGAGAGGATAATTCTTCTCTAGAAATATTATCTCTTTTTTTAGATTCTTCTAATACAAATATATTAATTACAGGATTTAATTGTTTTAATAAAAATAAAATATTTTCTTTTGGCTCTTCTTCAAAAAATATATAATTATCTGTGTTCGTTAATAATTCCTTTTTAATTAAAAAAGAATCTGTTATAAGAGTTCCTTCTTTTACTAAATTTAAATATTTTTGTAAGTTTTTAAAGTTTTCAGGGAAATCTCGATTATTATTATATAAAAACAAATTTTGACTGATTGTCTTTTTATGTTGATTTAGAAAAAATTTTTGATTATTAGAATATATTATGTTTCTTGAATTATTTAAAATATCCCAAACATCATTATACTTTATTCTTCCTTCAATTGTAAAATTTTTAGATAGCTTTTCCTCTGAAAAATACAAAGCTCCATAGATTGATTGTTCCATTTTCTGAGATTCTGTTTTCTCACCATCTAATATTTTTTTTATTTCAAGTTGTAACGATACTTTATTTTGCCATTCATTAATACCTATAGAAAAAATAATGTTTTTTTTAGCTTCTTCACCAGGGTATTCTAGGTAGTTAAAATATATACCATTAATTTTTTTCTTGTTTTCTGATATGTTAATTCTCAAATGGTCTTTTAATTTTCCAATTTTTTTTAGGACTAAATTAATGGGTTTTTTAAACTTGAAAAGAGGCTCAGGATTTCCCATGCCAAAGGGTTCAAGTAAGGCTAAATCTTTATATAAATCTTCTGTAATCTCTTCAATTCCATTAAGATCAGCATCTGAAACATATTCATTATAAAAATCTTCATGTTTTAATTGTTTATAAATATCTTCTTTTAATTTATTTCTTAATATATTAATATTTTTTTTAAAAATACTTAAGCCTGCTGCTTGAGCATGCCCACCAAATTCTTCAATAATATCTTCTTGTTTCTTTAAAGCAATAAATATATCATAACTTTCTATACTGCGACCGGATCCTTTATAAAAACCATTTTCACTTTCTGAAAGGAGTACTACAGGTCTTTTATATTCATTCAAAAGTTTGGAAGCAACAATTCCTAAAACTCCTTGAGGCCAGTCAATGTTATCCACTATAATAATCGGATCTGAAAAATAATGTTTTTCTAAAATGATTTTTTGAACTTCTTTATAAACTTTATTGACTAAATCTTTCCTTTGATTATTTAATTGAATTAACTCATCTGCTAGTATATCCGTTTCTAAAATATTATCTTCAATTAATAATTTAAGGGCAATTTCTGGATTTTCCATCCTTCCGCTGGAATTAATAATTGGGGCTAGTAAAAAAGATATAGTTTTAGAATTTATTTCTCCTATATTGTTTTTATTTACAAGACTCTGTATTCCAGTAATTGGATCCATGTTAAGTTCAATTAAGCCTTTTCTAACTATTTTTCTATTTTCCATGCTCAAATTTACTAAATCAGCCACAGTTCCTAATGCTGCTAATTGAATTAAATTAGAATTGATTTCTTGAATTTCTTTATATTTTTCCCCTAAAGCTGATGCTAGTAAATATGCTATTCCCACTCCTGCTAAATCAAAGAATTCTTTTTCCCCTGAAAGTTTTGGATTCACTATTATAGCATGGGGCAAATTGTCATCTGGAGTATGGTGATCTGTAATAATAAAATCCATACCTTTTTGAGTAAATTCTTCTACTAAGTTAAAAGATTTTATACCACAGTCAACAGTTATAAGAAGATTAATCCCTTGATTAAAGATTGTTGATAAGGCTTCGCGATTAAGTCCATATCCTTCTCCATCCCTCTGGGGAATATAATAAAATACCTGATCGTGAATTTTAGATAAAGCTTTGTATAATAAAGCAGTACTAGTAATACCATCAGCATCATAATCACCATAAATTAAAATCTTCTCATTTTTATCAATTGAATAAATAATTTTTTCAGAAGCCTCTTTAACCCCCCTTAGAGAGAAGGGGTCAAGTAAATCTGTTTTCTCAGGATAAAGAAAGTCTTCTAATTTTTCTGGATGTGCACATCTTTGTAAAGCAATATCAATTATTATTCTATTTATATTTTCCAAATTTATCACCTATGTTAATTATAAATTTTGCTTAAAATAAAAGATACCTCTTTTATAAGAGGTATCTTTTTTATGCTTTTTTTCCTTTTAAGTTTCTAAATACTAACCAGAAGTTGGAGGCCAAGAAAATTGACGAGTATAGACCACTTATTACCCCTGTAAACAATACTATATTGAAGTTTTTAATAGTTTCTCCACCAAAGACAAGAAGAGCTACCACTACAAAAAGAACTGTGATTGTAGTATTTAAGGACCTTGCTAAAGTTTGCTTTATACTTATATTGACTATGTTTTCAATTGATTCTTTTTTTAGTGAAGTTAAATTTTCTCTTATTCTATCAAAGATTACAATAGTAGCGTTAATAGAATAACCCACTACCGTAAGAACGGCAGCAATAAACTCCGAATTTACTTCAAATTGAAGTATGGAAAAAAGACCTACCATAATTAGAACATCATGACATAAAGCTAAAATTGCTGCTATTGCAAAAGAAAATTCAAAACGTATGGTTATGTAAACAACCATTAAAGCTAAAGCTATAAACAAAGATATTAATCCATTCCTTCTAAGCTCTGCTCCAATACTTGGCCCAACGCCTTCATTCCTCATAATTTCATAATTTCCTACGTTTTCAGTAATTGAAACAAGTAATAAGTTTTCTTGTTCATCATCAATTACTTTTGTTTTTATGATAAAAGAATTGTTTTCTGATTTTTGAACCATAGCATCACTTATGCCAGATTCGTTTACTGCATCTCTAACTATATCAACATCAGTCTCTTCTTGAAACTGAACCTGAATAAGATTACCACCAACGAAATCAATACCGAAATTCAAACCATTTATCATTATTGATACTATGCCTGGGATAATAATAACCAGTGAAATAATAAACCAAAGCATTTTTTTTCCTGAGAAATCCATTATTTTATCCTCCTAGGCTCCATAATATTTTGTGTTACTCACAACAAGAGACGTTTGTTTCAAAAAATATCTTGTAAAGGATAGAGCCGTTATCATACTAGTAATAACTCCAATACTTAAAGTAACAGCAAATCCTTTTACAGTTCCTGTTCCAAAATAAATCAGAACAAAAGAAGCTATTAAAGTTGTTAAATTTGAGTCGAAAATAGTCCATATAGCTCTTTTAAAACCTGAATCTATAGAAGCTCTTAAGCTTTTCCCATTAGCAAGTTCTTCTTTTATTCTCTCATATATAATTATATTAGCATCTACTGCCATCCCTACCGAGAGGAGAAATCCTGCTATTCCAGGTAAAGTTATAGTCGCATTTATTGAGTATAATATCATCCAAACAATAACTGAATATAAAATTAATGATACTACTGCCACTATCCCAGGTAGTCTGTAGTAAGCAATCATAAATAAAGCTATTGCAATTAAACCATATATAGCAGCTTTAGCACTTTGTTCTAATGATTCTATACCAAATTTAGGACCTACTGTTCTTTTTTCTATTATTTTCATTTCTATTGGAAGAGCACCGGAACGAAGGAGTAAAGCTAATGATTTAGCTTCTTCTAATGTTTGGAAACCTCCCGATATTGAAGCTTTTCCATCAGTAATTGATGTTTGTACCATTGGTGAAGAAATCATATTACCATCTAGAACAATAGCAATCATTCTATTCTGATCAGTCTCTGAATACTTCGATACAAGCTCACTTGTAGCATCGGCAAACTTTTTGGCGCCTTCACTATTAAATTCAAGACTAACATTATACATTTTTCCTGCTACCCCAGAGGGATCTTTACCTTCCTGAGCATTTTTTAAGTCTCTTCCTGTTACAACAACTTCCCCATTGTCTACTCTAACAAATTCAAGTAAAGCTGTTTTACCGATAAGATCAACTGCTTCTTCAGGGTCTTCCACTCCAGGAAGCTCAATCAGAATTCTGTTATCTCCTTCTCTTCTGATTTCTGGTTCTGTAACACCTAAAGCGTTAACTCGGTTATCAATAATAGCAACTGCTTTGATCATATCATCTAAGGTAGCACCTTCAGCTGCTTCTAATCTTACTTGGACACCACCCTTTAGATCAAGACCGAGTCTGAGATCATTTTTTAGAAAATTAAATGAAAAAAATGCTAAACCTACAACTGCAATGGTTATTATTGATACTATTACTAAACTTCTTTTCTGCATCTTTTATTTCCTCCTAATGCTGTAATAACACCATGTTATTATATACCTGTTCAAAAGATTATACAAATAAAAAAGTCTCTTTTTAAAGAGACTTTTCTTCATCTTCTTCGTCTTCAAAAACTTCATTTAGTTCCTCATCATAATCTTCTTCATCTTCGTCATCTGTAATTACTTGTCCTACAGCAGTCTTTAACAAATCTACCTGAACATTATCAGCAATTTCCAATATAACTGAATCTTCTAATACCATGACTATTCTACCTTTAATTCCTCCGATAGTTGAAATTATATCATCAGGTCTTAAGCTTTCTATCATTTTTTTTCTAGTTTCCATTTGTTTTTTCTGAGGTCTTATCAACAGAAAATACATAAATCCAAACATAGCTGCTAGTAAAATAAAATTTTGACTCATTAATCAAACCTCCTTTAATATATTATTCTATAGTTTTTTGTAAAATTCTTCAATAAATTCCGGATATTTATCTTCTAAAATTGCTTTTCTTATTCCTTTAGTTAGATTAAGAAGAAAATGAAGGTTATGAATTGAAGTTAGTCTAAGTCCAAAGATTTCATCGGCCTTCAGCAAATGTCTAATATAAGCTCTTGTATAATTTTTGCAAGTATAACAATCACATTCAGGATCAAGGGCTGTAAAATCCTCTTTATATGCTGCATTTTTAACAACAAGTTTACCAAAACTAGTCATTACTGTACCATTACGTGCTATTCTAGTTGGTAGAACGCAGTCAAACATGTCTACTCCTCTTTTTACTCCTTCGATTATGTTTTCTGGAGCTCCAACACCCATTAGATATCTTGGTTTATCTTGGGGCATAATTGGCGTTAAATAATCCAGGACCTCATACATTAATTCTGCAGGTTCCCCTACACTTAATCCACCTATGCCATAGCCTGGAAAATCAAGTTCAATAATTTCCTTTGCACTTCTTTCACGTAATTCTTTATACATATTACCCTGAATTATGCCAAATAAGGCTTGTTTATCGTTATTATGGGCTTTTTTACACCTTTTAGCCCAATTTGTTGTTCTATTTACAGCTCGTTCAGCTTCTTGATAAGTGGAAGGATGGGCAGTACATTCATCAAAAGCCATAATTATATCTGCTCCGAGAGCATTCTCAATTTCCATTACTTTTTCTGGTGTAAACAAATGTTTTGAACCATCCAAGTGAGAACTAAATAATACCCCTTCTTCAGTTATAGTTCTAAAATCTCCAAGACTAAAAACCTGGAACCCTCCACTATCAGTTAGAATGGGATGGACCCAATTCATAAAATCATGTAAACCACCAGCTTTTTTTACTAGCTCGTGTCCTGGGCGCAAATAAAGATGGTATGTATTAGATAATATGATCTGTGCTCCTAAATCTTCAAGTTCTTCTGGACTCATAGTTTTTACCGTAGCTTGAGTTCCTACAGGCATAAAAATAGGTGTTTCAATATCTCCATGAGGAGTATGAAGAATACCTGCTCGGGCTCCTGTTCTAGAGCATTCTTTTATTAATTCAAATTTAAAATCCACTTTTTTCTCCTATTTTTATTATTTTTATTATTTAATAAACATAGCATCTCCAAAACTAAAAAACCTATAATCTTTTAGGATTGCTTCAGAGTATGCATTTAAGATTGAATCTTTACTAGCTAATGCAGAGACCAGCATTAACAAAGTTGATTTTGGTAAATGGAAATTTGTTATTAAAGCATCTGTTGCTTTAAAAGAATAGCCTGGGTAAATAAAAATATCTGTCCAACCCTCTTTTTTAACTATTTCTTTATTTTCCACTGCTGATTCTAAGGTCCTAGTGCTAGTAGTTCCCACAGCTATAATTCTCTTTCCACTTTTTAATGCTTTATTAATTTTATCAACATTTTCATCAGTAATTGAAAAAAATTCTGAATGCATTTTATGTTCTGTTATAATCTCTGTATTTACAGGTCGGAATGTGCCTAGTCCAACATGTAGAGTTACTTCTGCTATTCCAACATTTTTTTCACTTATTTTTTTTAATAATTCATCTGTAAAGTGGAGCCCTGCTGTTGGCGCTGCCACTGATCCGGATTCTTTTGCATATACTGTTTGATACCTATCTGGATCTTTTATTTTCTTTTTAATATAAGGTGGTAACGGAACTTCCCCAATTTTGTTAATGGTTTCCATAAATGAGCCTTCATAGGTAAATTTTATAATCCGACTTCCACTATCTTTTCTAGATATAATCTCACCCTTAAGAAGACCTTCTTCAAAAACAACTAATGTACCAATTTTTACTTTCTTACCTGGTTTTACTAAACATTCCCAAACTCCTTCATCTTTTGTAGGCTGAAGAAGAAATACTTCTACTTTAGCACCTGTATCCTCTTTATTACCTAATAATCTGGCTGGTAAAACTTTTGTACTATTAATCACTAAAAAATCTTTTTCATTTATATAATCTAATATATCATAAAAATTTTTATGTTCTATTTCTCCTGTTTTTCTATCAAGAATTAACAATCTTGATCCATCCCTTTTGCTAAGGGGATCTTGAGCAATTAGCTCTTCAGGAAGAAAGTAATCAAAATCCCTTGTTTTCATAGCATCTCCTGTTTATTTAATAATTAAAAACGATCTAAATTTTCATCATAAGGTACCTTTAAATGTTCATAAGCTAGTTTTGTGCAAACTCTTCCTCTGGGAGTTCTTTTTATAAATCCTAATTGTAATAAAAAAGGCTCATAAACATCACCAATTGTATCTGCATCTTCACTTATTGTAGCACTAAGGGTATCAAGGCCTACTGGTCCTCCATTAAACTTGTATATTATAGCTTCTAACATTTTTTTATCAAGTTGATCTAAACCTACACTATCAATTTCTAATAATTCTAAACCTTCCTGTGTTATTGGAAGATCAATAATACCATCTGATTTCACCATAGCAAAGTCTCTTATTCTTCTAAGAATTCGATTAGCTATTCTTGGAGTTCCCCTGGACCTTCGAGCAATTTCTTTTGCTCCCATATTATTAATTGTAGTATTTAAAACTCTAGAACTTCTTTTTACGATTTCAGTTAGTTCTTCTTCTGTATAATATTCCAATCTTGAAACCACACCAAATCTTGCTCTTAATGGTGAAGTTAATAAACCAGCCCTAGTAGTTGCCCCTATTAAGGTAAAAGGAGGCAAGTCAATTCTTAGTGACCGAGCACTTGGACCTTTGCCTATTATTATATCTAAAGAGAAATCTTCCATTGCGGAATATAAAATTTCTTCTATAGTACTATTTAAACGATGGACTTCATCAATAAAAAGAACATCGTAAGGTTCTAAATTGGTTAATATTGCAGCTAAGTCTCCTGCTCTTTCTAAAGCTGGACCTGAGGTTATTTTTATACTAGAATTTATTTCATTAGCTATTATATTAGCTAAAGTAGTTTTTCCCAAACCTGGAGGACCGTATAGAAGAACATGATCAAGAGCATCTCCTCTTAGTTTTGCTGCTTCAATATATATTTTCATTAATCCTTTAATTTTTTCTTGACCTATATAATCTTCTAGAAATTTAGGACGGATTTCTATATTTTCTTCATCCATCTGTGATCCAGGAGAAACAATTCTTTCTTCCATTAATTCCCCCTACCTTCCGGATAGAATTTTTAAAGCTTTCTTGATTATCTCTTGTTCTGATAATTCTTCATTATTCTCCATTTCAGGAAGTAATTTTAAAATTTCTCTATTTGAGTATCCTAAAGCTTCCAAGGTATCAAATACATCTGTTAATTTTCCGTTTTTAACTTGAAGATAACCATCTTGTGAAGTTTCTTCTTGACCCAAAGTACCTCTTTTAATTAGCTTTTCTTTTATATCTAAAATTATTCTTTGAGCAGTTTTTTTGCCTACACCGGGAAGTTTTATAAGCATATTAAGATCTTCATTAATTACAGCTTTGCTTAATGAATTTATGTCCATAAAAGATATAATAGCCATGCTGCTTTTAGGCCCTATTCCAGATACTTCGTTTAAAAGATTAAACATCTCTTTTTCTTCCCTAGTCAAAAATCCATAAAGGGTCATTTCATTTTCTCGTACAACTAATTCCGTATAAAATTCATTTTCTGAATCTATCTTTATAAAATTAATTTCTTTTTCAGGAATAAACAAAGTATATCCTACATTATTTATTAGGATAATTACTGTTTTTTCATCTTTATCAATAATTTTACCTTTTAAGTAACCAATCATTATATACCTCGAATTAATTTATTTGTGGAATAGGATTGACTATGACATATAGCTATAGCTAAAGCATCAGCCGCATCATCAGGCTTAGGAATTTTTTCAAGACATAATATTGTCTTTACCATTTGCTGTACTTGTCTTTTTTCAGCTCTTCCATAACCAGCTACTGCTTGTTTTACTTGAAGAGGAGTGTATCCTTCAACAATAAGATCATTTTGCTCTCCTGCAAGTAAAATAATACCCCGTGAATGACCTACACTAAGAGCAGTTTTTGCATTTTTATTAAAAAATAGTTCTTCTACAGCTAAATGGCCAGGCTTATATTTATGAATAAGATCTGAAATTTCTCTATAGATCTTATCTAATCTTTTAGATAGAGGTAATTTACTATCAGTATAAATGCATCCATAAGCCACAGCTTTAAGATGATTACCTTCTTTATCTAAAATACTATAACCTGTAATTGCTGTACCTGGATCTATCCCCATAATTCTCATAATTTAAATTCCTTTGTCGAACATTCTTTCTTATATTATCTACTATATATTAAATTTTGGCAAAGGTTTTATTATTCGAGAGCCTCTAGAATTTCTTCAGGTATTTCAACATTTACATAAAGATTTTGAACATCATCATGATCTTCAAGTATCTCAAGGAGTTTAATAATTTTCTTTGCTTGTTCTAAATCATCAACAACAATATTATTTTTTGGTACCATGGATAAAGATGCTTCTTTAATTTCTATGCCATCTTTAATTATTTCCATACGAAGACTTTCTAAATTTTCTACTTCTACATAGATCTCATATATATCATCTTTAACTTTAATATCATCGATTTCTTTTTCCATTAAATAGAGAATAAATTCTTCTTCGTTCATAGTTACTTTATCTTTTTCTATTTCAATATATCCTAATCTATCAAACATCCAATTCACACAACCTGTTTCCCCTAAATTACCTTCATTTTTGTCAAGAATATGGCGAATCTCTCCAGCGGTTCTGTTACGATTGTTAGTCATTAGCTCCATAATTAATGCAACACCTGAAGGGCCATAACCTTCATAAACTATTTCTTCATAATTTTCTCCTTCGGTTCCACCGGATCCTTTTTGAATTGCTCTTTTTATATTATCTATTGGCATATTGTTTTCTTTAGCTTTTTCGATAGCTATTCTTAATCTAAAGTTTCCATCTGGGTTATCTCCCCCCATCTTTGAAGCAACCATAATTTCTTTTGATAGTTTTGTGAAAACTTTACCTCGTGCACCATCTAATTTAGCTTTTTTATGCTTAGTTGTTGCCCATTTTGAATGTCCAGCCATAAGAATCCCACCCTTATAATTTTATATTTTTACAAAAAAAAAGGCTTCTCAGCCTTTTTCTCTTTATTCTGCCATTGAATATATATTACCTTTAAGTTCTTCCAACGCAACGTCAAATTCTTTACGAAAATCATTTAATAAATAATTTTCTCCAGTTTCAAGATAAGTAATTAGCTTTACATAGTTAGTAGATAATTTTTCAATTGATTCTGAAATTTCTTTATAATCTTTAGCTTGGATACTTAATTTAGTTACTTCACTCCAAACTTTTCTTGCTTTTTTAATATCTTTATTTGCTATTGCTGTATCTGTTTCTTTAACAAAAGTTTCTATAATTGAATCCAGTTTATCTTTATCAATAGTATTTTTACTTGTACATCCCATTAAAAGAGATACTAATAAAACAATAATAATAATAAAAACATACTTTGCTTTAGGGTTCATAATTCACACCTTTTATACTAACCATGTGATTCACATTTTATAATTATTTCACTTTTTTGTCAAATTTACCAATAAAATCCTATTTAAATTTCCTCCTTGGCCTTTATATTTTTCATATAATCTTTAGTCTCTTTTACAACTACGCCACTAAGAGCCACTAGACCAATTAAATTCGGAATAGCCATTAACCCATTCATTGTATCTGCAAGATCCCAAATAAATTTTAAACCACTCATTGATCCTACCATAATAAACAATATAAAAGTTACTCTATAAAAAATTATTCCTTTTTCCCCTACAAGATATTCAAGACACTTTTCCCCATAATAAGACCAACCAAGGATAGTAGAATAAGCAAAGAAAATTATACCTACAGCAACTATTAAACCACCAATACCAGGAAGTGTATTGTTAAAAGCTGTAGTTGTTAAAGCAGCTCCTGTAAAAGCTTCTCCTGTATCTGGATTTATAGTTCCCACAAGTCCTGATGTTAAAATTGCTAATGCTGTAAAAGAACAAACAACGATAGTATCTATAAATGTTTGTGTCATACTTACAAGACCTTGTCTTACAGGATGATCCGTCTGAGCTGCTGCTGCGGCTATAGGAGCTGATCCTAGTCCTGCTTCATTAGAAAATACTCCTCGAGCTACACCATATCTAATAACTGTTCCAATAGCACCACCAGCAATGGCTTTCCCTGTAAAGGCATCTGTAAAAATTGAATAAAAAGCTTCAGGAACTAACGCTCCGTTTTTAATTATAACAATACTACCACCTATTACATAAAAAAGTGCCATTATTGGAACTAAAAGAGCTGTTACTTTTCCAATACTTTTAATTCCGCCTAATAAAACAATTGAAGTAAATATAACTAACAGAACTCCTGTTGCCCAATGGGGAAAACCAAAGGTTGTGTATATAGCATCGGCAACTGAGTTGGCCTGTACCATGTTTCCAATACCAAAGGCTGCTACAGCACCAAAGAAAGCAAAAATAACAGCCAGCCATTTCATCCCAAGACCTTTTTCTATGTAATACATTGGGCCACCAGACATTTCACCTTTTTTATCTTTAGAGCGATATTTAACTGCTAAAACAGCCTCAGCATACTTAGTTGCCATACCTACTAATCCTGTAACCCACATCCAAAAGACTGCTCCAGGTCCACCTGCTGCTATTGCTGTAGCTACACCAGCTATATTACCCGTACCAATAGTAGCAGCAAGAGCAGTAGTTAAAGCTTGATAATTTGTTATATCTCCCTCAGAACCTTCATTTTTCTTAAATATCATCTTATGTGCATAAATTAAATTTGAAAATTGAAGCCCTTTAAGTCTTATAGTTAACATAAGTCCTGTTCCTACAAGCAAAATTAACATTGGTGGTCCCCAAACAATATTGTTTATTGCACTGTTTAGTGTTGTTATTAATTCCAAAATAATTCCTCCTTTAAGCTATAAGTTCTTTTAGGCAAACTCATTTATAATAGATTATATATTCTGAACATTTTGTTAACAAGAACTATTTATAAAAATAGTGTATACAGTACTACACCAACGATGCTTTTTGCATCTTTTATTTGGCCTTTTTTAATCATCTCCATAATCTTATCTTTTTCAATCCACTCACTGGTAAGATTTTCATCAACATCAAAGTTTATTTCTCCTAATCTCAAATCAGATCCTTTGAATAAATATATTTTTTCCGTACAAAAACCAGGTGAAGGATAGACTACTTGAATAAGCTCTAAATTATTAGCAATATAACCTGTCTCTTCTTCTAATTCTCTTCTTGCACAGTCTAAAGGTAATTCTCCTTCTTCAAGTTTTCCTGCTGGTATTTCTAATAAAATATCCTCAAAAGCTTTTCTATATTGATTAACGAATAAGAATTTATTATTTTCACAAACAACAATTGCCACCGCACCATTATGTTCTACTATCTCCCTGGTAGATTTAAGCCCATTTTCTAATTGTACTTGAATTTTTTTTAATTTTAATATTTTCCCCTTATATATCATTTCTTCATTTAAAGTTTTTTCCTCCATTTGAATTACCTTCCCCGCTTATTTTTATAAAAAAACAGCTGGATTTTACCTCCAGCTGTAAATTTTACAGTTCAACAGTCCAATTAAATTCATCTTCGAGATCACCATATTGAACTCCAGTTATATAATCATATACTTTCATTGCAAGACTATCTTTAGAATATTCCCCAACCTTTATTATTTCATCCTTATATTTTAATTCAGAAACAGGAGAAATTACAGCTGCTGTACCCATTCCGAATATTTCTTCTAACTTCCCTTGTTCAGAAGCTTTAAGAAGTTCCTGGATACTTATACGTCTTTCTTCAACAGGATAACCCCATTTTTTTAGAACTTTTATAACGGAATCCCTAGTTATTCCCGCCAAAATACTTCCATTAAGAGCTGGTGTTATTATTTTACCATCTATCTTAAATAAAATATTCATGGTTCCCACTTCTTCAATATATTTTTTCTCAACACCATCAAGCCATAATACTTGGGAATAACCAATTTTTTTTGCTTTTTCTCCTGCTAAAAGACTTGCAGCATAATTAGCCATTGTTTTTGCTTCTCCAAGACCTCCTGCTACTGCTCTAACATGATTTTCCTCTACCATAATTTTAACCGGCTTCAAGCCTTCTGGATAATAGGCCCCTACAGGGGAACAAATAATAATAAATTTATAGGTCTTGGATGGGTTCACTCCTAAAAAGTGGTCAGAAGCAATAATAAAAGGCCTTATATATAAAGATTCTCCATGTTTTTTCGGAACCCATTCTTGATCTATTTCTATTAGCTTTTTTAATCCTTCATAAGCAAGTTCCGGATCAATCTCAGGTATACAAACTTTTTCAGCTGAGCGATTAAGCCTCTTAAAATTATCCATTGGCCTAAAGAGGTTAATTTTGCCATTTTTATTATAATAAGCCTTCATGCCTTCAAAAATTCCTTGCCCATAGTGAAGAGTACAACAAGCAGGATCCATTTGAATTGGTCCATAGGGCATTATAATAGGATCATGCCAGCCTTTACCTTCAGTATAATCCATGACAAACATATGATCAGTAAAGTAAACGCCAAAATGAAGTTCACCTTCTGGTTTTTTTTTCAGATCCTTTTTAAGATTAAGCTGGATATCCATTAAAACTCCCCCAATTAATTAATATAAGTTTTTACTTCTTGATATTATATAATAACCCTCTTCAAATTTAAAGCTTAAGGCTGTAGATCTTTAAGCAAATATAGATATTTGATTATTTTCCGGTAGTTCTGTAAGCATTCCATGTCTTTGCATAGTTTCAATTACAGTTTTACTCACTTTTGTACGAATTCTTAAGTCTTCAACGGATTTAAATTCTCTAATATTTCTTTCATTTTCCACGTTCATAGCAGCTGTTTCACCAACACCTGGTAAAGCTACAAAGGGAGGAATAAGTTGATTATTTTCAATGATAAATTTATGAGCTAAAGATTTTTCTAAAGAGACTTTTTGAAATGTGAATCCTCTTAAAAACATTTCTAAGGCTACTTCTAATACAATTATCAATCTTATTTCTTTTTGAGTAGCTTGATTACCTAATTCTTGTATTTTTTTTATTTCATTTAAAATACTCTCTTTCCCTTTTACTATAATTTCAGCATCAAATTCTGCAGCTCTTATGGAGAAAAAAGCAGTATAGAAAGCTATTGGATAATAGATTTTAAAATAAGCAATTCTAAAAGCCATCATAACATATGCCACAGCATGAGCTTTAGGAAACATATACTTTATTTTATTACAGGAAGCAATATACCATTCAGGAACTTTGAATTTTTTCATTTCTTCCTGGTACTCAATTTTAACCCCTTTACCCTTCCGCACATCTTCCATTACTTTAAAGGCTATTAAGGGATCTAAATTCATATTTATTAAATATGTCATAATATCATCTCTTGCGGAAATAGCTTCTGATAATTGACATGTTTTATTTTTTATTAAATCCTGAGCATTATTAAGCCATACATCTGTACCATGAGAAAATCCACTTATACGAACTAAATCAGAAAAATTATCTGGTTTTGTATCTTCAAGCATCTGTCTTACAAATTTTGTACCAAACTCAGGTATTCCATAAGTGCCAATCTTGGACTGTAAGTCCCTCTCTGATACTCCTAAAATCTTAGTAGAAGAAAATAATGACATTACCTCTTTATTATCAAAGGTGATTTTTTGAGCATCAATTCCAGTAAGATCTTCAAGCATTTTAATCATTGTGGGATCATCATGGCCTAATATGTCAAGTTTTACTAAATAGTCATGAAGAGAATGAAAGTCAAAATGGGTTGTAACTGTAAGAGAATTAACATCTTCTGCTGGTCTTTGAAGAGGCGTAAAGTCAGAAGCTTCTTTACTTTTTGGCACCACTATTAAACCACCTGGATGTTGTCCCGTTGTTCTTTTAACACCGGTACACCCTTTAATCAATCTATTTAACTCTGCTGAATTATAGTAAATATCATTTTCTTCAAGATAGTTTTTAACATAACCAAAAGCAGTTTTTTCTGCTACTGTCCCAATTGTACCTGCTCTAAAAACATGATCTTTACCAAATAATTCTTCTACGTATTTATGTGCAGTAGCTTGATATTCACCTGAAAAATTTAAATCTATATCTGGTACTTTATCCCCTTCGAAGCCAAGAAAAACTTCAAAGGGGATATCAAAACCATCTTTATCTAAGTCTTTGCCACACTTCGGACATTTTTTTTCCGGTAAATCTGCTCCACAACCATACTCACCCTTTATAAAAAACTCAGTATAATAACAAGTTGGACACCGATAATGAGGAGCCAAAGGATTTACTTCTGTGATACCAGTTAGTGTCGCTACTAAAGATGAGCCTACAGAACCTCTAGAGCCTACAAGATAACCATCTTCATTTGATTTTTTAACAAGTTTTTGTGATATAAGGTAAAGAACTGCATATCCATTATTAATTATAGAATTTAATTCCTTATCAATTCTTTTTGCCACAATTTCAGGCAAATTTTCTCCGTATATTTCTATTGCTTTTGTAATGGTCATTTCTCGTATTTCTTCTTCTGCCCCTTCAATTTCAGGTGGATAAAGCTTATCTGGTATTGGTCTGATATTATCAACTAAATCTGCTATTTTATTTGGATTAGTTATAACTACCTCATATGCCTTTTTATCATCTAAATAAGAGAATTCATTTAGCATTTCTTCTGTAGTTCTGTAATAAAGAGGAGGTTGATTAATCGCATCTGAAAAACCTTGTCCTGCTTGGATTATTCTTCTATAAATAGAATCTTCAGCGTTAAGAAAATGAACATCCCCTGTAGCAACAACAGGTATATTTAATTCTTCACCTAATTCTATAACTTTGATATTAATGTTTTCTAAATCTTTTTTCCCTTTTACTATTTCATTGCGAATCATAAAATCATTGTTACCTATAGGTTGTATTTCTAAAAAATCATAGAATTTGCAAATAGTTTTTAATTCTTCTTCTGTTTTTCCTTCAATTATAGATGTTATTAATTCCCCCGCTTCGCAAGCTGAGCCAAATATTAAACCTTCTCTATATTTTTCAAGAAGATCCATGGGAATTCTTGGTACTTTTTTATAGTAAGTTAACTGAGATTCAGATATTAAATGATATAGGTTTTTTAAACCTATCCGGTTTTTCACAAGAATTATAAAATGAAAATTTTTCTTTTTTTTCTTCTCTTTTACTTCGTTCTTTTTAAAAACATATGCTTCAATTCCATAAATAATTTTGACCCCATATTTTTCTCCAGAAAAATATGCTTCAGGAAAAGATTGCACTACTCCGTGATCTGTTACAGCTATTGCTTTATGACCCCATAAAGCAGCTCTTTTTACATAATCATCAATTTGATTCATCGCATCGTTCTTGCTCATATTTGTATGTAGATGTAATTCAACTCTTTTTTCTGGATAATTATCTCTCTTTTCATCCACTATTAACTCTTCATGACTAGAAAGCATTAAAACATATTCTTTAGAAAATTGATCATAACGAATATTCCCTGACATTCTATAAAAACTATCTTTTTTAACTTCAATAAGTATTTCTTCTGCTTCTTCTTTTTTCTTTATATATTTGCTTATTATTGAAGAAGTTTTATCTGTAACAGAAATTGTTACTAATACTTTGCCAGTTTTTAGGTCTCTTCTCTGGATATCGAAAACTCTACCTTCAATAACAATATTATTTTCTTCTTCTCTGAGAGAGTTAATTTTTTTAATCTCCCCTTGATAACCCTTTAAATTAATTTTTTTCCTACTCTTCTTCTTCCAGCTACTATTACTATTTGTATCTTTTTTGCTCTCTTTATTACTAATTTCAGGTGCTTTAACCTCTGGTAAGAATTCTTCTATTGACTGTAGAGTATCTATATCTTCTAATTCAGGATCCAGTTCAAAAATAATTTTTCTTGTTTTATTATCAGAAACATTAATTTTTTCTTCAATTAATAGACCTGCATTCTTCTTCGTAAAATAATTATAGGCCCAGCTTGACCCAGTCTTTATTTTTATTTCATTTCTCTCATCATTATATTCTATCTTAGTTTTTTTAAAGCAATTACTTAAAACTGGAGCTTCTTCTTTACTGATTATATCGATAAATTGCTTTATTTTGTTCTCATCATTTAAACAATCACAAGTTAGAGCTGGAATTAATTTAATTTTATCTAGTTTTGGAAGTTTTTCTAATAAGAAGTCTTCTCCTTTTTTTAAAATATCCATATCAAATTGTTTTTTTGGATAAAAATATATTTCCCAGGCATTTAAAGCCTGGGAAACTGATACTTTACAGATTTCTAATTCCTTAAGAAAGATAGAAATCTGACAATTATTATCTTTATTAAATAATTCTCTAGGTAGTTTTTTATTCATTTAAATAAAATTCCTTTACTTTTGATATTACATTATTAAAATCTATATCTTCAGATTCTGAATCCTTTCTTCCTTTAATTTCTACAAGATTCTCAGTAATTTTTTTCCCTACTGTAATTCTTAAAGGATATCCTATAAGATCAGCATCATTAAATTTTACACCTATTCTTTCTTTCCTATCATCTAAAACTACTTCAAATCCTTCTTCACGAAGTTTTAGGTATAGTTCTTCTGCTTTTTGATATTGAATTTCATCATTTACTTGAACTGGTATAACTATAACCTGGTAAGGTGCTATATTTTTAGGCCATATAATACCTTTTTCATCATAATTTTGTTCAACACAAGCTGCCATTGTTCTAGAAACACCAATTCCATAACAGCCCATTACAATTGTCTGTTCTTTACCATTTTCATCTAAATATTTAGCATTAAGTTTCTCTGAATATCTAGTTCCCAGCTTAAATACCTGACCTGTTTCAATTCCTTTAGCAAAAATTAATTTACCCCCACATTTAGGACAAGGATCTTTATCAGTGACTTCCCTTAAGTCATGAAATTCTACCTTCGGAAAATCTCTTTTAACATGTGTATGAAGGTAGTGGTAACCTTCCTCATTAGCTCCGCATACTCCATCTGTCATATATTGAAGTTCATTATCTGCATAAACAACAATGTTTTTTATTCCTATTGGAGAAATTGATCCTGGCTCACAATTAAATAATTCTATAATTTCTTCTTCTTCGGCTTTTTCTAAGAAATCAGTCTTTAATACTTTTTTAAGTTTTATTTCATTTAATGCTCTATCACCTCTTAAAGCTGTAACAACTAGTTGCTCATTAG
The DNA here is from genome assembly GCA_964642925.1 of uncultured Eubacteriales bacterium. Taxonomy (GTDB): domain Bacteria; phylum Bacillota; class Peptococcia; order Peptococcales; family SKKY01; genus SKKY01. The sequence continues at coordinate 48,333 of CAZXPJ010000007.1, forward strand.
TTTTATAAACTAATGTTTTAATTGTTTCTTCAGGTGAAATATTTAAAAATTTTACTACTTCTTCTATAGTTTTTTTACCTGGAGTTGCAATTTTTTCTAACTCTTTGCTTTCAGCTTTTTCTTCTTCTAAAGATATACATTCCGTAATTTCTATATTAGAAGCATATGAACAAGTATCACAATAGGCTATAGTAGCTTCACCATTTTCCGCAAGAACCATGAACTCATGAGTATCGTCCCCACCAATAGCACCGGAATCAGCTTCAACTGCTCTATAATTTAAACCCATTCTATCAAAAATTCTACTATATGCATCAAACATTTTTTGATAAGAAACATCTAAAGCAGCAAAGTCCCTATCAAAGGAATAAGCATCCTTCATTATAAATTCACGACCCCTCATTAGACCAAATCTTGGACGCCTTTCATCTCTATATTTATTCTGAATTTGATATAAATTTAATGGTAGTTGCTTATAGGATTTAACCTCACCTCTTACAATATCCGTAATCATCTCTTCATGAGTTGGTCCAAGACAAAAATCTCTATCGTGACGATCTTTAAGTCTAAACATTTCGTCTCCATAAACATCCCATCTACCACTTTCAGCCCATAATTCTGCTGGCTGGATAATAGGAAGAAGTAATTCTTGAGCATCTGAATTATCCATTTCTTCTCTTACGATCTTTTCTATTTTTCTTAAAACTCTTAGAGCTAATGGAAGATAGCTATATATGCCAGCTGCACTCTTTCTGATAAAACCGGCCTTTACTAAAAGCTGATGACTGATTATTTCAGCTTCAGCTGGAACTGCCCTTAGTGTCGGTAATAACCCTTTAGATACTCTCATTCTTTTCTCCCCTTATCTTTTCTAGTTCTATAAGAAGCTCTTTAACAATATCCTCTTCTTTGATTTTACGAATAATTTCGCCTTTTTTAAATAATAATCCTTCATTAATACCACCTGCAATACCTATGTCAGCTTCTCTTGCTTCTCCTGGTCCGTTAACAACGCAGCCCATTATAGCAAGCTTAATATTCTCTTTGTAACCTTTAGTTTTTTCCTCAACTTCCAGAACTATTTTTTCTAAATCAACTTGGCATCTTCCACATGTTGGACAGGAAACTATTTGAATCCCTTCTTCTTTTAATTTTAGAGATTTTAGAATATCTTTAGCAACTATAATTTCATTTACTGGATTCCCCGTAAGAGAGACTCTAATCGTATCTCCTATACCTTCAGCTAAAAGAGTACCTACGCCTACAGCACTTTTTATTATTCCCGTATTGACGCTACCAGCCTCTGTAACTCCTAAATGCAAAGGATAATCTACTTTTTTAGCAAGCTTTCGATATACATCAATCATTAAAGGAACTTCTGAGGCTTTAATAGAAATTTTTATTTGATCAAAATTCATCTTTTCAAGTATTTTAACATGCTTAAGAGCACTTTCTATCAATGAATTACTATTTACTCCTTTATACTTTTCAAGCATTTCTTTTTCTACAGAGCCTGAATTTACACCTATCCTAATAGGAATATTATAGGCTTTTGCACTTTCTACTACCTGTCTTATACGCTCTTCATTACCAATATTGCCGGGATTAATTCGTAACCCGTGTATCCCATTTTTAATTGTTTCTAAAGCCAATCTATAGTCAAAATGAATATCGGCTATAACTGGAATAGGGGAGCTGCTTACTATATCTTTTGTTTTTTCAGCTGCTTCCATATCTGGAATCGCAATTCTAATTATTTCACAACCAGCTTGAGTTAATTCCTTAATCTGAGATAAGGTTTTTTCTACATTCCTTGTGTCTGTATTAGTCATAGACTGTATTGTTACCGGATAATCTGATCCAATGCCTATATCCCCAATAAAAACATTACTAGTTTTTCTTCTTTCAAACATATTAAGGCCTTCCTTCATTTACCTAAAAAAGTAGTTAAATCATTATAAGTTATTAATATAAATAAACCGATTAAAAATGCAAAACCTAGCATTGTAAGAAATCCTTCTTTTTTTCTATCAATAGGCTTTCCACTTATACCTTCATATAAAATAAATAATATTTTACTTCCATCTAATCCAGGAATAGGTAATAGATTTATAAAACCAATATTGGCTGACATAAACCCGGTGAGATATAGAAGAGGCATAAATCCTACTTTTGCAGTTTCATCAATTATTTTTATTATACCAACTGGACCAGAAAATGATTCAATACCAATATGCCCTGAAAAGAGAAATTTAAAGGATGCAAGGATAAATACCATTAACCTTGTCGTTTCACCAATAGCATATTTAATTGATCCAAAAAGTCCTTGTTTCTCAAGTTTATATCCTTCTCCGACAATTCCTAAAAAGCCAAGCTTCTCTTCTCCTTCTCCAATAATAGGATAAAGAGCTATTAATTCTTCTGTGTCTCCTCTTTGAACCTTAAATTCTAGTTCTTCATTGGGATTTGTTTTTATAATTGTATCTAAATCACTTCTATTATTAATTTTCTTTCCATTAGCTTCTCTAATTATATCACCTGGTAAAAAACCCGCTGTGGCAGCAGGAGAACCTTCTACAATTTCAGTTATTATAGTATCTCCTGCAGGAACACCATTTTGAAGAGCAATAAGAGTGAAAATAATTATTGCCAATAAAAAATTCATTATTACACCAGCAATAACGACAAAAATCCTTTGAAGTATAGTCTTATTGTTAAAATTCCTCGGATTATTACTTTCCGGAGAGCCTTCTTCATAATACTCTCCTTCCATTTTAACATAGCCACCAATTGGTATTCCTCTTAATGAATAAAGAGTTTCTTTTCCTTGCTTGGAAAATAATTTTGGGCCCATTCCTATACTAAATTCATCAACTTTTATTCCTACGGATTTAGCTGCAGCAAAGTGTCCAAACTCATGGACAATTATTATGATGCCAAATACTAATAAGCTGACTATAAAAGTTTGCAAAAAATCACCCCAAATTAATCTATTTTATATTTTCTAATGCTTCTTTTCTTGCCCATAAATCTATTTTTATAATCTCCTCTAAGTCAGGATTAAATTCAGTTTTATGTTTTTCCATTACTTTTTCTACTACTTGTGGAATCTGAGTAAAGGATATCTTTTTATTTAAAAATAATCCTACTGCAATTTCATTAGCTGCGTTTAAAACTGCTGGCATAGTTCCACCTATTCGTCCTGCTTCATAAGCAAGTAAAAGAGAGGGAAACTTTTCAAAATCTGGCTTATAAAAATTTAAACTTCCGATCTCAGTTAAATCTATTTTTGGAAAATCATTGTTTCTTCTTTCAGGATAAGTTAAAGCATATTGTATTGGTATCCTCATATCCTTTGGACCTAAGTGACCTATGATACTTCCATCTCCATATTGAACCATAGAATGTACAATACTTTCTGGATGAATAACAACAGTAATATTATCATAATCAATATCAAATAACCAATTTGCTTCTATTACTTCTAGTCCCTTATTCATTAGTGTAGCAGAGTCAATGGTAATTTTTTTACCCATTTTCCAAGTGGGATGTTTTAAAGCATCCTCCGGGGTTACTCTTGCTAAATCTCTTACAGACCATTCTCTAAATGGTCCCCCAGAAGCAGTTAATAATATTTTACGGAATGCTTTTGAATCTTCCATACATTGCATAATAGCGGAATGCTCGCTATCAACAGTGATAACTTTACCACCCTTATCTTTAATTATGTTTTTTACTACGATTCCTGCACTAACTAAAGTTTCTTTATTAGCTAAGGCTACTGTAATTTTCTTCTCAAGAAAAGTTAAAGTAGGCTTAATTCCAGCAGCACCAGAAATACCTCCAACACAAATGTCTATTTTGAAGTTGTCTAAGACTTGTGATAATTTTGAAAATCCAAAAAAAAGTTTTGTATCTAATAGATCCAAAACCTTTAATTTATTATAACAATTACCTTCAGTAATAAAAACAACTTTAGGTTTATATTTCATTACCTGTTTGTAAATTATTTCAAAATTACTGTGAGCAGAAAGAATTTCTACAGAAAAGTCATGTTTAAACTCATCAATAACTTCTAATGTTTGAACACCTATAGAACCAGTTGATCCTAAAATAGCGACTTTTTTCATTTTTAGCCTACTTTCTTATAATACTAAAATCCTTAATATAATATAAAAGACCGGGGCTACAAATATTGTACTATCAAAACGGTCTAAAAAACCACCATGACCAGGTAATATTTTCCCTGAATCTTTTACATTATAAATTCTTTTGATAGAACTTTCAAATAAGTCTCCTAGTTGAGATACTAGTGTTAAAGCAAAAATCATTATGCCTAATAGGAAAGGAGATATAGCAATAAATACATTTAGTTTATAATTTATAATTAAAGAGACCACAATAGCAAAAAAAGAGCCTCCTAATGAGCCTTCAATAGTTTTCTTAGGACTAACCCTTGGTGCAAGTTTTCTTTTACCTAGTAGCATTCCTGTAAAGTAGGCAAAGCTATCAGTAATCCAAATAATTATAAACATAAAGAATATATATTTAAAATCATCTTTAATATTCCTTATTAAAACTAAATGATACATAGGGACAGTCACATACATATAGATAAATAAACTTTGGATAATTATTAAAAATTTTGTTTTATTTTCTTCCATATTATCTTTAAAATTAATTACATAAAAGATAAATATAGAAAGCATAAATAGAATGGAAATTCCAAAGTAAGATAAATTCTCAGGCAGAAAAACTACTATAGTTGAAAAAATATATAGTAGGAACAAAATTGTCTGATCTTTTATTCCCATAATTTTAAATAACTCTGTAATCCCTACGATCACCATGACTAAAACTAGAACTTGGGTATAATATCCTCCCATATAAAGCAACCAAAGGAAAACCGGCAAACCTATTACCGCTGTCATTATTCTGCTTATCAATTTTATTTCTCCTTTTCTTTAACAGCTCCGAATCTTCTGTCTCTATCTTTATATTCATTAATGGCTTCTAATAAATGATTCTCTGTAAATTCAGGCCAAAGAACATCTGAGAACCAAAGTTCGGAATATGCTCCTTGCCACATTAGGAAATTACTTAATCTTTTTTCTCCAGAAGGTCTAATAATAAGATCTGGGTCTGATTGACCACTAGTATATAAATGTTGAGAAATTAATTCTTCATTTATTTGATCTATGGATATTTCTCCAGATAATACTTTACTAGCTAAAAGCTTAAATCCATGGGTAATTTCTGCTCTACTTCCATAATTTAAAGCTACGTTCAAAATTAGCTTTTTATTATTTTTTGTTTTTTCTATTGCTTTTTCAATTTCTTTAACAGTTTGGGTAGGTAATTCTGAATAATTTCCAATAGGATTTATTCTAACACCATTTTTATGTAAAACATTAAGTTCTCTTTTAATATATTCAATAATTAAAGACATTAAAACAGATACTTCTTCTTGAGGTCTTTTCCAGTTTTCTGTTGAAAAAGCATAAACTGTTAATATTTTAACACCAATATCCCCAGAATAACTGACTATTTTTTTTAATGTTTCTATACCCATTTTATGTCCAGCAGTTCTTGGAAGACCACGTTTCTCCGCCCATCTCCCATTGCCATCCATAATTATTCCAATATGCAAAGGTATTTTGTTCTTGTCCATTAATGTCATAATTATTCACCATTGTAGATAATAAGCCCCCCATTTTGGAGGGCTTATTATGAATTTTTAGATTTCAGTTACTTCTTTTTCTTTTATTTCTAATGTTTTATCAACTTCTGCAATATACTTATCTGTTAATTTTTGAATATCATCCATGGCTACTTTTTCTTCATCTTCTGCAATTTCTTTATCTTTTTCCATTTTTTTCACTTTATCATTGGCATCTCTTCTTACATTTCTTATTCTTATTTTTATTTCTTCGGCCATTTTTTTTAATTCTTTTACTAATTCAATTCTTCTTTCACTTGTAAGTTGAGGAACTGCTAATCTAATAACCGTGCCATCCCCTGATGGTGTAATCCCAATATTTGACTTTAAAATAGCTTTTTCAATCATTGGTATTGATGATTTATCCCAAGGTTGTATTACTAAGAGTCTAGCTTCAGGTACAGAGATATTTGATAGTTGATTAATCGGAGTATCTACTCCATAGTAATCTACAGTTATCTTTTCTACCATTTGGGGATTGGCTCTCCCAGCTCTTAAAGATGAATAATCATTTTGTAAAGCTCTTAGTGCGCTTTCCATCTTTTCTTCTGTATCAAGTTTTAATTCTTCTAACATTTTTTACCCTCCTACATAAGTACCTATTTTTTCTCCAAATATTACTTTTTTAATATTACCCTCTTCTATAATACTGAAAACAATAAGAGGAATATTATTATCCATACATAGGGATGCAGCCGTACTATCCATTACTCCTAGAGATTTATTTATTACTTCAATAAAACTTAATCGATCATATTTTATAGCGTTTGGATTTAAAACAGGATCGCAGTCATAAACACCATCAACTTTCTTTGCCATAAGAATGATCTCTGCTTCAATTTCGGCAGCTCTTAAGGCAGCAGTGGTATCTGTTGAAAAATAAGGATTACCTGTCCCAGCAGCAAAAATTACTACTCGTTTTTTTTCTAAGTGACGAATTGCTTTTCTTCTAATATAAGGTTCTGCTATTTGTCTCATCTCTATAGCTGTCTGAACTCTTGTGGAAACACCATAATTCTCTAATGCATCTTGTAGAGCTAAAGAATTTATTACCGTAGCTAACATTCCCATATAATCAGCAGTGGCTCTATCCATACCATGCTTACTACCGGAAACACCTCTCCAAATATTACCTCCGCCAACAACTATTGCAACTTCTACACCAAGGTCTATTATTTCACTTACTTGTGAAGCAAAGGATGATAATGTTTCTTGATTAATTCCGTAACCTAATTTACCGGCTAAAGATTCTCCACTTAATTTTATTATTACTCTATTAAACTTTGGTTTTTCCATTTTTGATTTCTCCTAGCTATATTATTTAAAAAAAAAGAACACTTCGTGTTCTCTTTTTTTTATTTATTAATTTCAGCCATTACTTCGCTAGCAAAATCTTCTTGCTTCTTTTCTAAGCCTTCACCCATTTGATAACGGGTAAATCTTCTAACTTGTATATTTTCACCAATTTCACTAATAGCCTCATTAATCATTTCTGAAACAGTTTTTGAAGGATCCTTTACAAAAGCTTGATCTAAAAGACAGATTTCTTGATAATATTTTTTAATTCTTCCCTCAACCATTTTATCTACAACCTGCTGTGGTTTTCCTTCATTTAAAGCTTGTGCTCTTAGAATTTCTTTTTCTTTATTTAATTCTGTAGGATCTACTTCTTCACTTCTAATATAGCTTGGGTTTGAAGCAGCAATTTGCATAGCGATATCTTTAACTAAAATCTTAAACTTATCTGTTTTAGCAACAAAATCAGTTTCACAGTTTACTTCTACTAGGACGCCAATTTTTCCACCCATGTGAATGTATGATTCAACAATACCCTCAGCTGCAATTCTAGATGATTTCTTTTGAGCTGCTGCTAAACCTTTTTCTCTTAAATACTCAATAGATTTTTCGATATTACCATCATTTTCTAGTAGAGCTTTTTTACAATCCATCATTCCTGCTCCTGATTTTTCTCTTAATTCTTTTACCATAGCCGCCGTAACTGACATTTTCATACCTCCTGTATTTAAAAAAGGGTAGCCATTGATGGCTTATTCACCTAATGGTACCCCTTTCATAATTCAAAATTGTTTTTTATTTTTCTTCTTCTTTTACTTCTTCTGCAGATTCAGTATTAACTTCTACTGTATCTTCTGCCGCTGCTTTCTCTTCAACTACTTTTGCATCTGCTGCTGCTTTTGCATCTGCTGCTTCTTGAGCGCTATTAATCATTCCTTGTTTTGCTTCAAACACTGCATTAGCCATTACCCTTGTTATAAGGTTTACAGCTCTAATTGCATCGTCATTACCAGGAATAACATAATCTGCTTCATCAGGATCACAATTTGTATCAACAATAGAAATTACAGGGATTCCTAGTTTTTTAGCTTCAAGAATAGCAATTCTCTCTTTTTTAGGATCTACAACAAAAATAGCTCCAGGTAGAGTTTTCATATCCTTAATACCGCCTAAAAACCTTTCTAATCTTTCTTGTTCTTTCTGAAGTTGGAATACTTCTTTTTTAGGAAGAAGATTCATTGTTCCATCTTCTTGCATTCTTTCAAGTTCAAATAATCTATCAATTCTTTTCTTGATAGTTTTGTAGTTGGTAAGCATTCCACCTAACCAACGTTCATTGACATAGAATTCTCCACATCTTAGTGCCTCTTCTTTAATAGTGTTTTGCGCTTGCTTTTTAGTGCCAATAAAAATAACCGGTTTACCTTCTTCAGCTACACCTCTTAAAAACTCATAAGCTTCTTCGATTTTTTTCAATGATTTTTGTAAATCAATGATATAAATTCCATTTCTTGCTCCAAAAATATACTTACTCATCTTCGGATTCCATCTTCTTGTTTGATGTCCGAAATGTACACCAGCTTCAAGTAATTGTTTCATAGTAACTACCGCCATTTAGGCACCTCCTCTCGTTTTTTTCCTCCGCTTTTTTCAGCTTATTGTACAACTCATAAAGAGCAACAGTACAACAATCCAAAAGCGTGTGTTTTAATACCGTCGATAATTTTATCATATAATACTTGTTAAATCAATTAAATTTTAATATCTAATTTCCCAGGGGTGAAGCATGGAATTTGTTCTTCCATTTTTGTTTCTTCTTTTGTTTTACTCTTAGATTTATCATGTTGTCCATTCTTATTTTCTTTAGAATCATTTAAAAGATCTTTTTTCTCACTTTTATCTGTACCATTAACACTATTCATTCTTTTTGCTATTTCTTCGTTAGCCGATAATGCTTTTTGTTGAGATTCAATATCTCCCTTTTTTAAAATATTTTGTTGTTCTTTACTAGCATCAAAAGACTTTGGAATTGCTAGTTGAAGCTCAATTGGTCTTATTGACATAATAAAACACCACTTTTCATATTTATATTAAAGGGCTAGTAACAATATCTCCAGAACTTAGAAATATCTTCACTTTATAATTTTCATTTACAAATTTTTTTGAGTATTCCCCTATATGCACTTCTGTTCCTGGGTTCAGAACTTCTTCTACTTCTATAAAAGCATCTTTTAATTGATTTAATTTTTCTGAAAATTCAATTACTTCTTGTCTTAGCTCCTCTTCTTTTTCAACTAGTTTTTTTAAATTACAAAGAAAATCAAACAGCATTTTTTCTCTTGAAGGAGATAATTCTCCTTGTCTTTCTTTTGTTTCTTCTAAAATTCTTATACCTTGCTTAGATTTTTTTATACTATCTTTTACTTCATTATATTTACAAGAAACAACAAGAAACTCATCTTTTAAAGCTGGATCCACTCCTATTTCAAATTCGGTTTTAGTAGCTAAACTACTTCCAACATTTTTACATTTTATAAAAAGAGCCGCTCTAGTTATTCCACCTACAATAAGACCTTTATTTTTTGTTAAAACAACTGAATTACCAGCAATAATTTCACTATGCATTATTGCCTCATCTGCAAATATATCTACATTAGCTCTTACAAATGCATTTTCAATAAATTTAGTACTAACAGATCCCTTAGCTATTATTCTAGTTCTTTTTAATCCTCTAATTCCAATTGTTATAAAAACATTCCCATCAGCTTCAATTGATCCACCTTCTACTATACCGTAAATATGAACATCTCCACCTGATTTTATGGTAAAACCATTTTTTAGGTTTCCTTTTACCACAACATTACCAAGAAATTCAATGTTACCTGTAGAAAAATCCACATCTCCATTTACTTCAAATATAGGAAGAATTGAGACACGATTTCTTGATGTAGAAAGCATTCCATCTATTATAGCTACAGCTTTTAATCCATCTGGGGTATGTTCAATATTTTTACCTGGGGGTAGCTTGGCATTTTTCCCATTTAGTGCATGTATAGCTTTTCCCTTAACAGTTATGCCCGGAACTCCTAGTGTTGGAGGTATTTTTTCTATTATTACTTGTCCTTTTCTTACATTGACGATTACATTTGTATTATAGAAATCTGCACTACCATCTTTTAAGAGTTTAGGTTTAGCAGGACCTGGATTGTAAATTTTATAAACTATTTCAGCATCAACACCATTAATAGCATCTCTTGTTTCAGCAAAAAGCTCATCTATAAAAATTTCTTTAGTATTCTTTATTTTAATGAGAGCTACGTCAATTAATCCATGACTAATTCCTTGACGTGCAATTTCTTGGTTTATCATATCAGGAGAAGGGCAGGATCCTGTGATTAGATCCGGATAAGTTGTTATAAAAGCTTGTGTCATTTTTCCATTAAATGTAATTTCCACTTTTGCATTTGTATCGATTTTTTCTTTATGACCAATTTTTATTTCAGAAATACTACCCTCTGCCCATTTAGCAATAGATAACTGGTCGATTTTTATATTTCTAATTTTAATCTCTCTAGATAGATAAGAACCTAGTTTTTCATTTACATTGGTTATATCCTTTTTCTTTATTGAAAATTCTTCATCTATTAAAACCCAATCATAATACTTCACTTATTTACCTCCTATCTCTTTATCTCAATCTATGTATTCTTGTAAAGCTCCTTTTAGTTTAATAATTGATTTTTTATGAATTTGTGAAATTCTTCCTTCAGAAAGATCAAGTACTCTGGCTACTTCCTTTGTGGTTAAATCTTCGAAATAAATTAAAGATACTACTATTTTTTCTTTTTCGTTAAGTTTCTCAATTTTTTTGATAAGTAAGCTTTTTAATTCATTCCGCTCTACTACTACTTGAGGACCCGGTTCCTTTTCATCAGCAAGAAAATCTTTTAAAATAAATGTATCATCATTACCTGATTCAAGAGAATTTTCTAAGGAATATATTGTTAAGGAGGCTGCATCATTTAAATTTTTTTGATATGTTTCTATATCCATTTCTAAAAATTCAGCTACTTCCCCATCCTCTGGCTCCCTTCCAAATTCTTTTTCTAAATATTGATAAGCTTTTTCCATTGCTTTTGTCTTTCTTCTAAGAGATTGAGGTGCCCAATCCATTTTTCTTAGTCCATCATAAATTGCTCCCCTAATTCTTAATGATGCATAAATTTCAAATAACACATTTCTGCTTGGGTCATATTTATCAACAGCATCAATTAAACCAAAGGTACCATAAGAAATAAGATCATCTATTTCCACCATACTAGGAAGCGATTGAGAAATTTTATAAGCATGAGTTTTTACCAGATCAACATAGTTTATTATTAATTGTTCTCTAGCCCGGCTATTTTTATTATTCAGATGGGATTCCCAAAGCTTATTTTTATCATCCATTTTATATTTCCTTTACTCCATATTTTATTGATTTAACAGTTAATTTTCCATCAACTGCAAATAACTCGATAGTTCTTCCAAAGTTATCTCCAGTATCTTCTGCTATTATTTTTATACCATGATTATTTAGGTGTTCCTTAACAGCGGCAACATTTCTTTGTCCAATTTTCATAATATCACTGGCGTTGGATGAGGTAAACATCTGAGCTCCTCCAGCTATTTTTGCGGTAAACCGGCCCTTAACCCCGCCCATTTTTTCCATATTAATTATTAAATCCATTATACCTGTATCTGCGAATTTAAATCTATTAGAATTGTTTTTTGTATTATTACTATCTGGCAACATTATATGTACCATTCCAGCTATTTTTTTTACAGAATCATATAAACAAACTCCAACACAAGAACCTAAGCCAATGGTTATTATAGAATCATTTGTCCCACAAACAGCCGCTTCAGCTATTCCTACTTTATGTTGTGTCATTATTATGATACTCCTAATCTTTCCAAGATTTTTTTTAAGGATTGAGGTTCAGGAAGAAGAAAAAAATGACCATTAACCTCTATTTCTTCTTCTCTAAAGACACTTTCAATAACAAATGCATAATCACTAACTTCCCCATATAATTGTAGTACATTACCAATGATTGCTCCTGACATATCATAAGCTAAAGCTGGTACAGTAGCTTCAAAAAGAAGATTTGTAAACATTCCTAGAGAATTTAAATATGCTCCCGCTAGAATATTAGTTACTTCTTTTACTACTGATTCGCACATTTCATCGAAATCTTCAAAACTTTTTAATTCTTTACCTATTAATATTTTCATAAATAGTGCAACACTTTTTTCAGGAATAGCAAAAAGTATGCTCATAGGAGCATCTCCTTTTACTTCTAAGTATCCTCCGGCAACTAATGAATCTGCTCCTCCCATTATTTCAACTACTTCATTAAAGGGAAGAACACCAATTTTAGGTACTGACATATCTATTCTTTTGTTTAGTAAGGTGGACAATGCAGTGGCAGCATTACCAGCACCAATATTACCTATTTCTTTTAGTGCATCTAATTGTAAAGGGTTTAAGTCTTCAAATTTCATAATATTCTCCTATTCCTTTTTTTCATCAGATTCAGCAATGGTAAGAATCTCTTCTAATTTAAGAAGAATTAATAATCTTCCCTCGTATTTTCCTACACCATCAACAAATTTTTTATCAATAGAATCTATTAAATTTGGTTCTTCAATATCTTCTTCTTTTATTCTTATAACTTCAGTCACATTATCAACAATAATTCCAAAACGATTATTATTTACTGTCAAAATAATAATTCTTGTAGCTTCATCTACAGTTTTTTCTTCACCTTTAAATTTTTTCCTTATGTTCAAAATAGGTACTACGTTACCTCGAAGATTAATTACACCTTTTACATAAGTACTTGATTTCGGTACCCTTGTAATTTTTATCATTTTTAAAATCTCATTTACAGAGAGAATATCTACTCCATACTCCTCTTCACCCAACATAAAACCAACTATTTGCAACTCTTTCAAAATAACTCCTCCTATCTTGTTAATCTTTTATATGCATTTAATATTTCAAAAGCTATATTATCTAAAGGCGCTTTTATGTCAACTGCATTTGCCTCTACCGCTGCTTTAGGCATTCCATAAACTACGCTGGTCTCCTCAGATTCAGCAATAGTAATAGCACCTTGATTATTTAATTTTACCATTCCATCTCGACCATCATATCCCATTCCCGTCATTATTACTGCTATTACTTTAGAAAAATTATAAGTTGCAAAGGAATTAAACAAATAATCTACTGAAGGTCTATGACCGTTTACTAACTCATCTTTCGATAGTTTAATTTTTAACTGACTACCTGTTAAAGTTATTCCCATTTGATATCCACCAGGAGCGAGATAAGCATGTCCAGGTTTGACTTCATCCCCATCTTCAGCTTCTTTTACTCGAAAAGTAGAAATCAGGTCCAATCTCATGGCTAAAGATTTGGTAAAGGTTGCAGGCATATGCTGTACAATAAATACAGCAGCATTAATATTACTACTTAAGTCATCCATAACTTTATGAAGAGCTCTTGGCCCTCCTGTTGAGGTTCCTATAAGTATAACAGGAAAAGGAAGATTGTTTTTCTTTTTTTGAGAAAGTTCTAGGCCTATAGGGATTTCTTTCCTTATTGATGGTACTTGGATTAGTCTTTTGTTTTTAATTTCTTTTCTGGGTTTACTTTTACTTGCTATTTTTACTTTTTCTATTATTTGGTCTTGTATTTCATCCATTTTTATAGAAATAGAACCACCAGGTTTAGCTATAAATTCAACAGCACCTAATTCTAAAGCTTTTAAGGTAACTTCCGCTCCCTCTTTTGTTAAACTACTTACCATAACTACCGGTGTTGGGCATTCTTCCATAATTATTGTTAAGGCTGATAGACCATCCATAACTGGCATTTCTATATCCATAGTTATTACATCTGGTTTTAATCTCCTTATTTTTTCTAAAGCATCTTTACCATTTCTTGCTATATCTATTATTTCTATTTCAGAATCTTTTTCTAATATATCTCTTATCATTTTTCTCATAAAAGAAGAATCATCTACAATTAGTACTTTTATTTTTTCCATTATTAAACCTCCTATAAAGCAGAATTAAAAATACTCTTACCCTCTTAACAAGGAAGATATCCTGGAAAAATAATCTTTTAATCCTTTGTTTATCTTTTTTTCGTAATTTATATCTAGAATATCAGCAGCAATATGATATACATCAGCTGCAGCTTGTGAGTTAGGGGCAGATATTAAAAAAGGTTCCTGTCTTTTTACTGCATTAATTACCATTTTATCATCGTGAATAAAACCTAGAACATCTAAATCGCATTTCTCGAGAAATCTATCTGCAACTATTCTTATTTTCTTACCTGTAAGCTCTCCTTCTTCTTTGGATACAACTCTATTTACAATTAACTTAATTTTTCCCATATATCGGTTTCGATTTATAGTTTTAATTAAACCATATGCATCAGTTAAAGATGTAGGTTCTGGAATTGTTATAACAAAAACTTCATCTGCAGCAAGAGAAAAACTTAAAACACTTTTGCTTAAACCAGCCCCTGTGTCGATTAAAAGGAAATCATATTCATTATCTATTTGAGATAATTGAGTTAAAAAATTGTTTAACTCATCCTCAGGTAGTTGAGCTAATTCAAAAACTCCAGATCCACCTGGTATAATATCAATATTATTTGGACCTTTAATAATAATATCTTTAATAGTTCTTTTTCCACTTATTACATGAGATAAATTATATTTTGGAGCAGCTCCTAATAAAACATCAATGTTTGCAAGACCTAAATCAGCGTCTAATATAAGAATTTTTTTTCCAAACTCTCCCAAAGCAATGCCAAGGTTAAGTGATATATTGGTTTTACCAACTCCACCTTTACCAGAAGCAATAGTGATAACTTTGGTCTTCTTCTCCAAACCTTTGATCTTATTTTCCACATCCGTTTTTAAGTTTTCTGCTAGTATTCTTAATCGATCTAGTTGGTTACTCATCTTTTAAGTCCCCAATCAATAAATTATAATATTTGTCTTGGTCTGCAATTTCAATATCATCAGGAACACTTTGTCCTGTAGTAAAATATGACAAGTGTTTTTTGCTTTTATCAATAAGATTGAGAATTGCTCCATAAGTTGATGTCTCATCAAGCTTTGTAAATATTATTTTTTTTATCTTAAGAGCTTCATACTGTTCAAGTATATCAATCATGTCTTTATATTTAGTACAAGCGCTTAATACTAAATATATATCATCAGGTGCGGCAGCTTCTAAGAAGCCTTTTATTTCTGACATTTGAATGGCGTTCTTATGACTTCTCCCTGCTGTATCAATGAAAATTATTTCTTTATCATTGTTATCTTTAATAGAGTTTTTTAAATTTTGAGGAGTGAAAACCACCTCAACGGGTACACCTATTATTTCTCCCACTGTTTTTAATTGTTCTACTGCAGCAATTCTATATGTATCCACAGTAATTAAAGAAATTTTCTTTTTATCATTTATAGTATAATTAGCTGCAAGTTTAGAAATAGTTGTTGTCTTACCCACACCAGTAGGTCCAACCAAAGCAACTACTGTTTGTTTGTTTTTATTATTTTCAATAGGTTTTGGGTTTTTTATTATCCTATGAATTTCTTCGTTTAATAAGTCATAAATTGCACTAGTGGAAGTCTTATCAGAATATTTTTTTTCAATTCTTTTTAAGATCCTATTAGCTAATTTCGAAGACACTTCTTGCTCAATAAGTTTATCATATATTTTTTTAAATTCCCCTTTGAATGCTATATTCCCTGACTCTATCATGGACATCATTTCATCCATTTTTTTTTGTATTTCAGAAAATTCCGAATTAAAATCTTCTTTTTCAATTTCCACTTTATCTAATTCTTCCTTTATATTATTGGGAATAGAAATTTGCTGATTTAATATCTTTAATTTTTCATCTTCTTTAATAGCTTCTAACCTTTTCTCTTCAATTGATTCTTCATCATCGTAATTAAATTCTTCTACTGCAGCAGTTATATCATAATATTCCTTAGCAAAAAAACCGAAAATACCACCTTTTTTTTGTTTCTTTGTATGGAGAATTACAGCATCATTCCCCATTTCTAATTTTATTTGATGATAAATTTCTTGTATGTTTTTTCCAGTAAATTTTTTTACCTTCATTTTTTAATATTCACCGTCCCCACAACTTCAATATTTATATTCTGTGGAATTTCATTGTATGAAAGTACAGGTATTGATGGAAAGTTTCTTTCTATCAATCTCCTTAAATATAATCTTATAATTGGTGGAGTAAGTATTGCTGGCTGTAACCCTAGTAATGAAACTCTTTCACTTATATCAGATAGTTCAGTAGCAATTGCTTGAGCATACCTTGGTTCTAAGGCAAGATAATTTCCACCATCTGTTTCCTGAACACTATCTCTAATTATGGTTTCTGATTCTGGAGATAAGGTTATCACATTTAAAACATTATTTTCTAAATAAGCATTAATAATTTGCCTGGATATAGCTTGTCTAACATATTCTGTTAGAATATCAAGATCTTTTGTAACACCTGAGTAATCACCGATAGCCTCGAAAATAGTAACCATATCTCTAACGGGAACTCTCTCATTGAGAAGATTAATTATTATCCTATGGACTTCACTTAAAGATAGCAATCTTGGAATTACTTCATCTACCACTGATGGGGAAGTTTCTTTTACATGATTTATTATGTTTTGAACATCCTGTCTTGAAATTATTTCAGTAGCATGTGTTTTTATAAATTCTGTTAAATGAGTTGAAAGAACAGAAGGTGGGTCAACTACAGTACAACCAGAAATTTCTGCCTCTTCTCGATCTTTCTCCTCAATCCATAAAGCTGGAAGTCCAAAGGCGGGTTCTAATGTTTCTATACCTTGTATTAAAAGTTCTTCCCCGGGATTCATTGCTAAAAGGCGGTCAAGAAGAAGTTCTCCCTCCGCCATAATAACTCCCTTTAATTTAATTAAATACTTATTAGGTTCTAATTGCATATTATCTCTTATTCTTACTGGAGGAACCACTATGCCAAGTTCTACAGCTATCTGCCTTCTGATAAGAATCACTCTATCTAAGAGATCCCCGCCTTGGTTAGAGTCAACCATAGGAATTAAGCCGTATCCTAATTCTAATTCTAATGTATCCACATTTAATAAATTATATACATTTTCAGATTTTTTAGTTTCTTCAACTTCAGCTTCAATTTCATCAATTTCATCTTTAGCAATACTTTCTCTTGTTGTTTTTTTCATTATATAAGCTATATAAAATAAGAAAATTCCTATTGATGCAAATGGGAAAAAGGGTAGTCCTGGTACTGAACCAAGACCAACTAGGAAAACACCCGTAATAATAAGTACTTTTGGATTAGCAAATATCTGGTTTACCATGTCGCTACCTAAGTTAGCGTCAGAGGCTGCTTTAGTTACTATAATACCTGTAGCAGTGGATAATAAAAGAGCAGGTATTTGAGATACTAAACCATCTCCAACTGTTAATAAGGTAAACTTAGCTGCTACTTCACCAATACTTCCTAAATTTAGTTGGAAAGTACCTATAATTATACCACCAGTTATATTAATTAGAGTAATAACTATACCAGCAATAGCATCACCCTTAACAAATTTTGTAGCACCATCCATTGCACCATAGAAATCTGCTTGTCTTTGCACATCTATTCTTCGCTGACGAGCTTCCATATCGTTAATTAAGCCTGCATTTAAATCAGCATCAATAGCCATTTGTTTACCAGGCATAGCATCCAGGGTAAATCTTGCTGCTACTTCTGCCACCCTCTCAGAACCTTTTGTAATAACAATAAATTGTATAATTACTAAGATTAAAAAGACAATTAAACCAACAATTGGGTTTCCCCCCACAACAAAGTTACCAAATTGTTCAATTACTTCACCAGCATCCCCTGTAAGAAGAATTAATCTAGTGGAGGATACGTTTAAAGCAAGTCTAAATAATGTCATTATTAATAGTAATGCAGGGAATATGGAAAATTGTAAAGGGTCTTCATTATACATAGCGACTAGTACAACTATTAATGCAAGGGAAATATTAAATACTATTAATAGACTTAGTAGCCAAGTTGGTAAAGGAATAATCATCATTACAACAATCATTATTACACCAACAGCTACAACTATATCACTGTATTTTGTTAATATACTTGGAGTTTTACTAGAATCTGCCATTTATTCACCTGTTATATAGATTTATTTTTTAATTTATAAACATACGCTAATACTTCTGCAACAGCCTGGAACATATCTCCAGGAATTTCTTGTCCTATCTCTATATTATAATACAAAGCTCTAGCAAGTTGTTTATCTTCGTATAAAATAATCCCATTTTCTTTTGCTATTTCTTTAATTTTAAGAGCTATATTATCTTGACCTTTTCCGATTACTTTTGGAGCTGGCATTCCTTGAGAATACTTTAATGCTACGGCAAAATGCGTCGGGTTAGTAATTACAACATCTGCTGAGGGTATTTCTTGCATCATTCTTCCTAAGGCCATTTGTCTTTGTTTTTCTTTAATTTTACTTTTTATTAATGGATCTCCTTCAATATTTTTATACTCATCCTTAATTTCTTGCTTTGACATTTTCTGACCTTCTGTATAATCATATTTCTGAAATATAAAATCAATAATTGCTAGAATAAGAAGAAAAATTAATACCCGCCATATAATTGCAAAAATTAATTCTCCTATAAAAACTAGGGATACTTGAATATCCATATCCATAAACTGAGGAAAAGACATAGTTCTGTCTTTTATCACTGAATAGGCCAAATATAGTATCCCAGATATTTTAAAAATAGATTTAAAAAGTTCCATTAGTGTCTTTTTGGAAAAGATCTTTTTAAAACCTTTAATTGGATCTATTTTTTCTAGTTTCATTTGTAAGGGTTCGGTTGTAAAAAGAAAACCTATTTGAACGTAGTTTGCCAAAACACCAGCCAACATACTTAGAAGCATAATGGGTAAAACAATTTTCCCTAACCACATTAAGGTAGTAATGTAAATATGTTGAATTGTTTCTATGGTTATTACTCCAGATGTGTCAAATTGAAAAAAAGTGATAAATAAAGCTTGCATGTTTTTAATCATATCACTCATGAAAATTCTAAGAAATACTAAAGTTACAAGAAGAATTACTGCTGAGTTTATTTCACTACTTTTTGCTACTTGCCCTTTTTTTCTCGCATCTTCAAGCTTTTTTGGAGTAGGTTGTTCTGTTTTTTCACCAGAGAAAAGTTGCAAATTTACATAATATTTATTCATGATAGTATCCTGATTAATGTATATATATCTTGGAAAGATCTTTCAAAAAAAGAACCTAAAATATAAATATACAGGGGAATTATAATAATCGCAAGAATAAAGCCTAAACCAATTTTTAAAGGCATACCAATCATAAACACATTCATTTGAGGGACTGTTCTGGCTATAATCCCAAGAATAAAGTCCGTAGCAAAAAGTGCTCCCACATATGGAAGTGCTACCTTTATTCCAATTACAAAAAGATTTCCTGTAACATAGATTATAAAATTCATTAAAGTCATATCCACAGTAAAATCACCCAAGGGAATTATCTGATAAGATTTCATTAAAGCATCCAATAGAAGAACATGACCATTAATTGAAAGGTAAAAAAACATTGTTAAAAAATATTTAAAAGTACCCATTACAGGCATTTGTGCTCCAGATTGAGGATTTACAACATTGACAATACCAAAACCCATTTGCATGTCAATAAGTTGACCTGCCAGATTTATAGCATCAAAAAATAATGTTGCAATAAATCCTATAGAAAGACCTATAACAAATTCGCTAATTCCATATATAAAAAAAAGCAGTATGGAAGAGTCAATGGTTAATAACGGTGTATCAACAATGGTTGGTACTACCAGTATGCTGATTAGCATGGCTAATGCAGCTTTCATCAATGACAATACATTCCTACTGCTAAATAATGGCGCAATAATAAGAAATCCAATTACTCTAAAAAAAACAATTAAGTATGTTGGAAAGTTTTCATAAAAAATCTGTAAATAATCCATAATTAACTTCCTAACTTTGCCATAATTGTAAATAAATTCTGAGTAAAAGCAAGAAGAATATTAAGCATCCAAGGTCCTAAAATTACTATCATTACAAAAATAGCAACAATCTTTGGCACAAAGGTTAAAGTTTGCTCCTGAATTTGTGTCGTTGCTTGAAATATACTGATAGTCAAGCCTATCAGTATGCTACCTATTAATAGTGGTCCTGAAATTAAAAGAACTGTGTAAACCGCTTCTCTTCCTATGTATATTACTAATTCCGGAGTCATTCTTTACCTTCTCCTTTCTTAAAAACCCATAATTAGAGATTTTACAACCATATGCCAGCCATCAACTAAAACAAATAATAAGATTTTAAAGGGAAGTGATATCATCATAGGTGGTAACATCATCATACCCATAGACATTAATACACTGGCTACTATCATATCAATAACTAAAAAGGGTATAAAAATTAAAAAACCTATTTGAAAGGCTGTTTTAATTTCGCTTATAACAAAAGAAGGAACAAGTACATATAGAGGAACATCATCTCTAGTCTGTGGTCTTATAGTTTCCGAAGCATTTATAAACATAGCTAAATCTGCTTCTCTTGTATATTTAAACATAAAATTTCTTACTGGACCAAGAGCATTCTCAAGAGCCTCTCCTTGATTAATCTCCTCATTAATATAAGGTTGTATAGCTTCTGCATTAACTTGTGTAAAAACAGGACTCATCACAAAAAAAGTAATAAAAAGAGCTAAACCTACTATAACTTGGTTAGGTGGCATTTGTTGTGTGGCTAAACCTTGTCTTACAAAGGAAAGAACTATTATTACTCTAGTAAAAGAGGTCATTAAAATAAGGATCCCAGGAGCTAATGTTAAAATAGTAAGCAAAAATACAATTTGCAGACTAAGTGCAACATCCTGAGGTTCTGTTGCATTATTAAGACCAATCTCAATACCTGGAATTGCAAACTCCTGAGCATAGGCTCCAGTTATTAAAAAAGAAAATATAAAAATTATTATTATTAAGGAAACACCTTTTTTATTCATTTTAGTCTCTTTTCTTATTAAAATATTTTTCAGCTATTTTAATATTTTGTTTAAGATGGTTTTGAAAAGATTCTTTTTCTTTCTTTTTAAATGGGTTCATAGTAAATTCATTAAAATCTTTATTAAGAATAATTTCACTTTTAATTTTTTCAAAGTCTTGACCACTAATTTTTGTTAATACATTTAATGAATTTTCTGTACTCCCAATAACATATCCTTCTTTATTTATCTCTACAAGATATAATCCTCGGTTATTTCCCATATAATTATAATCAAGCACATTTACCCAATTTCCTTCACGATACTGGGGTTCATTTTTCTTGGAAATAAATTTTAAAGTAAAATACAATAAGGACACAACAAAAATAACTGCTATAAGGTATCTGGCTAACAAAAAACCAATGTTAGGAGATCCTTCAGTTAAATTTATCGCATCCGTAGTATCTGGTGGCAAATTAAGATCTTGATTTGCCATAGCATAAAATGGATTTATTAAAATTAAACTAATAAATATTATTAGTTTTTTCATGATAAGGCCTTAGAAACAGCCTCCAGAACTCTATCTGCCTGGAAGGGCTTTACAATAAAATCCTTTGCTCCTGCTTGAATTGCTTCAACTACCATAGCTTGTTGTCCCATGGCACTACACATTACTATTCTTGCACTAGGATCCCCTTGTTTTATTTTTTTCAAAGCTTCAATACCATCCATCTCAGGCATTGTAATATCCATTGTTACTAAATCTGGTTTTAATTCATTATATTTTTCAATAGCTACTGCACCATTTTCTGCTTCTCCCACTACATCATAGCCATTTTTAGATAATATATCTTTTATCATCATTCTCATAAAAGCCGCGTCATCAACAATCAAAATTCTCTGTGCCATTATATCTTTCCCCTTTTTTATTGTAGTTTTTTAACTCGTTCTATGGGACTGACAATATCGAGTATCCTTACCCCAAAATTTTCGTCTATAACAACAACTTCACCTTTTGCAAATAATTTTCCATTAATCATTAAATCAACAGCTTCTCCAGCTAACTTATTTAATTCTATAATAGACCCAGTAGAAAAATCAAGAATTTCTTTTACCGTTTTTTGGGTTCTACCCAATTCCACGGAAACATTTAAGGCTACATCAAGAATTAAATCTAGATTTTGAGATCCTGTAACACTTATATTATAGTCTAATTGTTGAAATTCCGCAGGGGAAATATTAATACTTTTAGGATTATTGCTATGGGTCTCTTTTGGTGCTTCATAATATTCCTCTTTATTATATGGATCTTCAATTTGACCACTTGACTGTTGTTGTGGTTGATATTCTTCTTGTTCTTGTATTTGTGAATCTCCTGAAGGTGCTGAACCAATATTACCAATTAAAGATGTAGCCATTTCCTTTGCAAAGGCTAAAGGACTAATCTGTATTAGTTTACTATCTACTAGACCTTCTATTTTCATATTAAAAGTTACTAAAACTATAATATTAAGAGAAGGATCTAAAAACTTTACACCCTCTTCAGCAATATTTACAATTTCTACCTGTGGGGGAGCTATATTAATAGTTTTATTTATCAAAGTAGACATTGAAGTAGCAGCTGAACCCATCATTTGATTCATTGCCTCACTCACTGCACTTAAGTGTAGTTCATTTAATTCTTCTACATCTGGCTTTCCTTCTCCTCCCATCATTAAATCAGCAATTATAGCTGCATCCATATTTTTGAGAATTAAGACATTACTACCTACAAGTCCTTCCGTATATTTTACATTTACAACAGTATGAGGATATCCATATTCTAATTCAAAGTCTTTGACACTAATAACTGAAACCGAAGGTACTGTTATTGAAACTTTTCTCCCTAGTAAGGTGGAAAGAGTGGTTGAAGCTGTTCCTAGGGTAATATTAGATACCTCACCTACTGCATCTTTTTCAATATCACTAAGTTCATCTCCTGTTACATCATCAAGAATAAAGTCAGAGTCTATATCATCATTTCCCCTTAAAAGGGCATCTATTTCTGCCTGAGATAATATTCCATCACTCATATAACGCCATCCTCCTCTTCATGATTATTATCAAATATTGGTCTTGTTATTTGTACACCTATAGACTTACCTGTAAGACCAACTTTGCCTTTAAATTTTTTTCTTTTTTGAACTCTAATATCCACTTCATCATCTACTCTTTTTTCAAGATTAATTACATCTCCAACTCTAAAATCTAATAAATCTTTTATAGTTATATAAGTTTCACCAAGGACTGCTGAAACTTCCATTTTTGTCAATTTTACTTTTTTATTTAAGCTTTTAACTATTTCTTCTGTTTGAGTTTTAGTTTCCGACCCATAGAAAAATTTAGCATTTAATTTATTTCCAATTGGTTCAAGACTGTAACAAGGAATACAAATATTCATAAAACCTTCAAGATCTTCTCCTAATTGAATATTTAAAGTAACTAGTATTACCATCTCCGTAGGAGAAACAATCTGGCTAAAAGTTGGGTTTGTTTCTAGTGTTTCAAAAATTGGATTAACATCAATTATGTTTTCCCATGACTCTCTTAAATGTTCCAAGGTTTCTTTCATTAATCTACTAACCACGATCTCTTCTATTTCTGTCAAGGGTCTTGATTTAAAACTAGTTACTCCTGGCCCACCAAATAGTTTGTCTATTATATAAAAAACTAATTGAGGATTAAATTCCAATACTGACTTCCCTTCCAGGGGGTCAAGTTGAAAAATGTTTATTATAGTTGGATTGGGTACAGAACGAATAAACTCATCATAGGTTAGCTGTTCTACAGAAGCAACTTTAATATTTGCCCTCGTCCTTAGTTTTCCAGATAACATGGTAGAAACTAAACGAGCAAAATTTTCATGAATAAATTGAATTGTTTTCAATTGATCCTTAGAGAATTTGTTAGGTCTCTTGAAATTATAGAGAGATATTTTCTTATCAGATTCTTTCTCTTTTATATCCTCCGCATCTACAGCGCCACTTTGCAGTGCATTTAAAAGAGAGTCAATCTCTTCCTGAGATAGGATATCAGCCATTTTTACACCTCTCTAATCTTTGAAGGTAAAAATTATTGCCATACAAAACCTTCAAAATAAATATTAATTACTTCGCCATCATTTAGTATATCATTTAATGCCCCAACAAGTTGGGCTCCTATCTTATCTTTAGAGCCTTTCATTTCCAGTTCTTCTAAGGATAGATTCCCTAAAACTCTAAGCACTGTATGGTTAAAGATAGGTAACTTACTTTTTATTTCAGTAAGTACCTTTTTATTATCCACCTCAACTGAAAACTGGGTTCTTAAAAATCTTTTTCCACCGGCGTTATGAATATTTACAGTATATTCTTCAGTTTGGAAAACAGGTCCTAAAGTTATTTGGTTTTCATCTTTGTTTTTCCCTGATAACATACTATAACCTACTATAAAAACCGCAGCAAAAACAATCAGAAGAAAAATGATACCTCCGACCATAATTAATTTACTTATACCTTTTTTTTCTTTCTTTTGTACATTCTCTTTTTCATCCATCTAATAATACCTTAATTTTAAACTATATATCAGTCTAAAACTACCCTTTCTTCAGTATAAGATATATCATTTCTTAAAACAATAATATCAACTCTACGATTTTTCTGTCTAGATCTTGCATCATTATTGAATACTAAGGGATAAAATTCACCATAAATTCCTCCAGACATTCTGAAAGGATCCATATTACCATTTTCTACAAGATACCTTAAAACATTTGTGGCTCTAGCAGCAGAAAGTTCCCAGTTAGTAGCATAGACCCTTCTGTCCGTAGGAACATCATCTGTATGTCCTTCAATACGGTAATATCTATCCATGCCTCTTAAAGTACTAGATACTTCATTTAAAGCCATTTTAGCTTCTTTTCGCAAAACAGCAAGACCGCTATCAAATAGAAGGGTATCTTGTAGTCTTATTAAAACTCCTCTTTCATTTAATTGTACAATTATTTCGCCTTTTGCTATTTCTTCACTAAGTTCTTGTTTAAGTTGTTGAACTATTTCTAATAGCTCTTCGATGTCGTTAGTTTGTGCTTCTTCCATAGCTGTTAAGATGCTTTCACTTATAGAATTAGGATCTTTCCCTTGACTTAGAAGCTCAGCTCTATTTAAAGTTTCACCACCATCTAGGACCCCGATTGATCCTTTAAGAGAAGAAACTACCATTTTCCATTTTACACTATCAGTTGAGGAAAAAGCGAAAAGCAAAATAAAAAAGCACAAAACCAAAGTAATCATATCTCCATAAGTAGTCATCCATAAAGGAGCACCTGGAGGATTCTGAACAACCTTTTTTTTTCTGGCCATTTTTACTCATCCTCTTCATTTTTTTCAAAAGCTTTTCTTGAAGAAGGGCTTAAGAAAGCTTTCATTTTTTCTGCTACAATTCTTGGATTCTCTCCAGCCTGTATTGATAAAATCCCTTCAATTACTAATTGTTTGTTTAAAATTTCATCTGCACTTCTTAGTTTCAATTTACCTGCAATTGGTATAAAAAGCAAATTTGCTAAGAAAGAACCATATAAAGTTGTAATTAAAGCGGTAGCCATACCAGGGCCAATTGCATCAGGGTCAGATAAGTTACCTAACATAAGTATAAGTCCAATTAAAGTACCAATCATACCAAAAGCTGGTGCTGATGCACCCATGCTATCAAATAATGAAGCCCCTGTACGATGTCTTTCTTCTAAGAAACTTAATTCTGTTTCTAAGATTTCTCTTACTAATTCAGCATCAGTACCATCTACAATAAGTTCTACACCCTTTTTCATAAAATCATCATCAAGACTTTCAGCCTCTGATTCCAAAGCTAGGAGACCCTCTCTTCTTGCCTTTTCTGCGAACCTAACAATGTTGTCAATTACTTCTTTAGGTTCATCATGTTTACTTTGAGTAAAGGCAATTTTTACTATTTTCACAGATCCTATTACTTGGGATAAATTAAAATTAATTAGGGTAGCCGATATTGTTCCTCCAAATACTATTAAAATTGAAGATAAACTAACAAATCCTCCTAATGAACCTTGTATCATTATGGAACCTAATATTAATCCTACTCCTAATATAACACCGGTTAAACTACCTACATCCATTGATTGGGCACCCCTTTTTGTCTCTTATTTGCAAATTACCCTTGGTGTTCCTGCTATTTCTTTTCTAAATAATATTATCATATTAACAACTTCATCTATACTTTCTTGCACTGTGATTTTCTTTCCTGTGATTAATGTTAACATGGTATCTGGCGTTTCTTCAATGGTTTCTATCAAATCCGAATTAATATAGAACTCTTTACCTTGAAATTTAGTTAGTTTGATCATTAAAAATGCCTCCTTATTAATAATCAGGGGGCACTACACCCCCTTCATATTATATCATCTTTATCTCTTAAG
>CAZXPJ010000008.1:0-67944 GCA_964642925.1 uncultured Eubacteriales bacterium
AGGCTTAGGGCCTGGAGATCGAAATCACTTCTCTTACAGAGCAGTACAGGCTATCCAGGAGGCAGATGTAGTGGCAGGTTACGGTCTCTATATTGATTTAGTTAAAGATTTACTTGATGGTAAAGAAGTTATTAGTAAGGGTATGAAAAGAGAAATAGAAAGAGCTAATTTAGCTATAGAAGAAGCAAAAAAAGGGAAAAATGTAGCTGTAATTTCTGGAGGAGATCCAGGAGTCTATGGAATGGCAGGAATAGTTCTTGAATTAGCAGACCCAGAAATAGAAATAGAAGTAGTTCCAGGCATTACTGCAGCTACTGCAGCGGCAGCAAGTTTAGGTGCACCTTTGATGCATGATTTTGCTTTAATTAGTCTAAGTGACTTGCTTACTCCTTATGAAAAAATTATGGATAGAATAAAGCACTGCTCTATGGCCGATATGGCAATTGTTATTTATAATCCTAGAAGTATTGGACGTCAGAAGCATCTTGACGAAGCAAGAGAAATTATGCTTCAGTACAAGTCTCCTGATACCCCTGTAGGCTTAGTTAGAAATGCCAAAAGGGGAGAAGAGGAAGTTGTAATTACAACCCTCCAAGACCTTCCTAATGAAAAAGTAGATATGTTAACTGTAGTTTTAGTAGGTAATTCTGAGACTAGAATTCAAAATGGCAAAATGATTACACCTAGAGGATATCATAAAAAAGAAGAATATAATGTTTAATTGTTTACACAAAGGACAAAAGTGGTAATATTTAGTAAAGATTACTAACTAGGAGCATGAATTATGAGTACAAAAATCCGAGAGTTTAAAATGAAAAACATAAGAGAACAGCAAGATTTAGTAAATGTCCTACTAGAAGATCTTTCTGAAGCTCAAGTACCCCAAGAAACTAAAAATGATATACGGCTTGCTTTACTTGAAGGTATAAATAATGCTTTCATACATGGCAATAGGAGTATGAATAGTAATGTTGCTGTTTCTTGGAAATTAAATAATCGTTCTATTCGTATTGAAATTTCTGACGAAGGAAAAGGCTTTGAATATTGTCCAGAGAAATATTCAAGCCGGAAGGATGCTAATATCCTTTGTGAGGGTGGAATGGGTATCTTTCTAATCCAACAGGTAATGGATGAAATATTTTACAATGAAAAAGGGAATGTCCTCTGTGGACTTAAAAGCTGGTAAGATATACAATAGAAGATAACAAAACAGATTTTAAGAGGTAGAGGTCCTGATATGGCAAAAAGAGATTTAGATGAATTAGTTGTAGAATATAAGCAGGAACCCTGTGAGGATACCATCAATGAGATTTTTTCTTTAATGGAGCCTTTTATACAGTATTGGTGCCAAACTCAATGTTATCTTCCCTGGGAAAAAGAAGATATACTTCAAGTTGCCCGAATAGCTGTACTTGGTGCAATAGATCGTTTTGATGCAGAAAAAGGTATCCGTTTTAAAACTTTCGCTTATAAAACTATTTCTGGTAAAATTCTAAACTATTATCGTGATAGTACATGGAGAGTTGGAATACCCAGAAAATACAGGGAGCTAAGTTCCTATATTACTAAAGCAGAGAGAGAAATTTATCAAGATACAGGTGAAAATCCTGAGATAAAAGATATAGCTGCAAAAATTGGAATTTCTGAAAATGAAGTCGAGAGAGTTATGGAAGCAAAAAGAGCTGCTCGTGTTTCCTCTTTATCAGAGCAATTAGAAAAAGAAGATAGAGCCACTAATAAGACAGAATTAATTCAACTTATGGGAGCAGAAGATAAAGAACTTACGGGAGTGGAACTAAAACAAGATCTTATCAATGCTCTAAATGAGCTTGATGAAAAAAAGAAAGCCGTAATATATATGAGGTTCTTTGAAGACTTGACCCAAAGCAAAGTAGCTGAAATATTAAATGTTTCTCAAATGCAAGTATCTAGGCTGGAACGAATGGCTTTAGAAGAACTAAAAGCCTTATTATAAAATAAAAAATATTTAACAGAAGGGAGTGACTGTAATAATAGTTGCTTCCTTTTTTCTTTTATAAAATTAAATTAGGAGGTTTTAAAATGCCTATAAGTAATGAACAACTTCTTAACGCAGTTATTAATTCTGTGGATGCAGCAATTTTAATGATCGATATTGACTTAAAAGTAGTAATGTGTAATAAAAAGTTCGAAGATTTTTTTGGTATTGAGCAGAAGTTAATAATTGGTCAAGATAAAAGAGAAGCTATAACAAAATACATAAAATGGCAAGCTAAAGATCCAGAAGCTTTTCAAAAGAAACTATTTTGGCTTTATGATAATCCGGAGGAAATTTCTAATGACGAAGTAATGGTGGCCATTCCCAAGAAAAGGATCCTTCATCGTTTTAGTGGGCCTGTTTACGATTCTGAAAATAAGCTAATTGGTAGGGTAGAAGTATACTATGATATTACATATTCAAGAAAGCTCCAAGAAGAATCTAAATTTAAAAATGAACAACTATCTTTACTTAATGCTGCATCAACGGCAGTAAGTAGTTCTCTAGAATTAGATAAAATGTGCTCTTATTTTTTACAAAGTATAGTAGAAAAGACCAAGGCTACAACAGGAGTTTTGTATGCTCAGAATGAAAATGAAATAAAATGTGTCAGTTTATTTGGACCTGTAGAAAAAAGAAAAAAGATTATCAAAGGGGAAGCTTTAAAACTAAAAGAAATACAATGGGGGAATATAAATAAAGCTAAAATTTTTTCTGATAAGGAAGATAAAGGTTTTTATATAGTCTTTCCCTCCTATTCTCCCAATAAGAATATTAATGGAATATGTATAATCCTTTGGGATGAATTAGAAGAAAGATGGTTTAATGAAGAACTATTTACTAGTATTGGCCTATACTTAGGAATCGGTATTAGTAATGCTAAGCTTTATGAGGAAGCCCGAAGATCAGCAATTCTACAAGAGAGAGACCGAATTTCTATGGAAATGCATGATGGATTAGCACAAACCTTAGGATTTTTAGGATTAGGCTTGGATTCTGTCCTAGAAAGAATTAAAAAGAACAAAGACAAAGAGGATATCTACCAACTTATAGAGCAATTAAGGGCAGTTGTAGATAGTTCTTATGCTGATGTGAGAGAAGCAATAATTGGCTTAAGAGTAGATGTTTTAAAGGAACAAGGTTTTTATGCCGCTGTTGAAAAATACTTAGAGGAATTTAAAAATTTAACTAAGATTGAAACGATAACGAATATTCAAGAGAATGTTATGGAGCCTGATTTTGAAAGTCAACTTCATATACTGAGGATTATTCAAGAAGCCACCACCAATGTTCGTAGACACTCTGGTGCTACTAAAATAAAGGTTAAAATAGTAGAAGATGATAAAGACTTTACTTTGATTATTGAAGACAACGGAGAAGGCTTTGATAAGGAAGAAGACCCTAATAGTTTTTCATCTCTTCATCAAGGAATTAAAATTATGACTCAGAGAGCCGCATATCTTAAAGGGAACCTTACAATTCAAACTTCAAAGGGTAAAGGAACTAAAGTCATGCTAAAAATACCTTCAGGGGGGGAGGTAATATAATGGGGAAAAGTAGAAGACTTTCAGAAATAAATATACTAATAGTTGATGACCACAGTCTTTTTAGAGAGGGATTACATCGAATATTAAAGGATTCAGATATAAAAAACATTTTTGAAGCTAGTAATGGAGAGGAAGCAATTATTACAGCGGAAAGCATTAAACCAGATATTATCCTAATGGATTACCATATGCCTGACATGAATGGAGTTGAGGCTACTAGAATTATATTGGAAAAAGATCCAGAAATCATAGTCGTTTTGTTAACTGTAAATGAAGAGGATGAAGCTATTGCTGAAGCTTTAAATGCAGGGGCTCAAGGATATTTAAATAAGAATATGAGATCAACAGAAATTATAAATTCTCTAAGAAATCTTCTACAAGGGAAGATTTCATTGGCTAAATCATTAAACCGTAATATTATTGATAATATTAGAAGAGAAAATCTAAACAAAATTTTAACTTCAGAGGAAGAACAGAAGAATCATCACGGAATTACCTTTAGAGAGCGGGAAGTGCTTATTTTATTGGCAAAGGGTCTTAGTAATAAGGAGCTAGGGGATGTTCTAAGTATAAGTGAAAATACAGTTAAGAATCATGTGAGAAGTATCTTAGAAAAATTAGAAGTAAAAAGTAGGTCCCATGCTGTGGGTAAGGGACTTTCTTATGGGGTTATAACAAACAAAGACCTTCTTTAAGTAAGTGAAAAGAATACAAGCCTTTCCTAGATTCTAGGAAAGGCTTGTATTCTTAATAGAGTTTTATTACTTCGAATTCTAGAGAGTCATTTATCCAAAGTCCCATAAGGACAGGATCACCAGGTAAATCCCATTCCTGCATTATTTCTAAAGACTTCTTAATTTGCATTATATGAACTGCTTCCGAGGAGGGGTTGGCTCCACAGTTATAATGACCAACGATAACAATTAATTTAGAATTATGAAAATCAATAGAGTTAATAACTTTTTGATAGATTCTTTCAGAGATACTAGATTCATCTCTAGCAAGGACTCTATTGATCCCTGGCTCAGTTATTATATTTACATAATCTGCATTGAAGGAATCCTTAAAATATTTATGAATTGGCTCTTGTATTCTTCCATCAATGCAACATATGACTGTTGGTACAAAGTCTCTTTTCATTTCAGTTAATTTCATTTTAATCACCTAAACCCAATAATCAGGATAACTTCTCTTGCTGTCTAAGTTATTTACAACTAAAGCCACTAGCAATAATATTAGAGCACCGATTAGAACAGGAGATATAATCCAAAAATAAACGCCCTTTGAAGCTGTTACGCCAATTAGTGCTGTTGCTCCTGCAGGAGGATGAACTACTCTGAAGAAAAGCATGGCACTAATGGCAACTGCTACAGCTAAAGCAATAGTGAGGGGTGATGAACCTAAAAAATTAAAGATTAAAACACCAATCGTTGCTGAAAGAACATGTCCACCGATTAAATTTCTTGGCTGAGAAAAGGGTGCTGCTGGTGCTCCGTAAAGTAATACAGCAGAGGCCCCAAATGGTGCAAAAAGAGGGAAAGCTCCATAAGATTTAGAAAGATATGCTACTAAATAGATACCAATAAAACCACCAAGAAAGGACCACATTAAAGTTAGAGGAGTTGGGTGGGGAACTCCACAGGTAGTCTTCCCTTTCCATTTAGAAAAATATTCATTTATTCCAGAGGGAGTCTTTTCATTTTTTATTGTATTTTCTAATGTATTCATAATCATCAACCTTTTAAGCTACACAAGCCGGCAGTTATGAAAGAAAACAGCCGGCTTGCATAAATTTTTATAAAATATACTTTCTTTTTACCAAGGATATTTTCCTTTATGGCTGTATTGTAAGAATTTTCCATCAAAAGTGATAATTACTCTATCACCCTTTGGATCTTCAACTCTGTCTACATCAACGGAGAAGTCTATAGCACTCATAATTCCATTTCCATCACCAAACTTTTCGTGAATAATAGCTTTTATTGCTGGTCCAAAAGTATCAAAAACTTCGTGTAAGCGATAAAGGATAGGGTCTACATTTCCTTTATATGGATGTTCATTTAAAACAGCAACTTGCTCTTCTGTAAGTCCTAATTCTTTAGCTAAAATAGCTGAGTGCTCAGTAGGTAGGTATTGTTGTCCGTCAAAAACGCTCGCCATGAAAACTTTATTTACTCCTAATTTTTTTGCAAGCCCTTCATAAGTTAAACCTTTTTCTAATCTTGCTCTTTCAATAACTCCTATACGATCTTCTCTGTAGTTGTATAAATAATCTCTGTTATTCATTGGTGTAGCTGACATAATAATTCCTCCTTTTATTTATCTTACAAAATCTTTTTTCTTTCATACTCGAGTAATTAATTAAAGTATATTAAAGATATCCCAGCCCAACATGACCAAAAAGGACCATTAAAGAGCCATCTTTGCAAAAACACAAGTAGTCATTTTGGATTTTAGCTATTTTTATAAAATCAATATTGACTATACTGCTTTAATGCGTTAAAATGACAAAAGACGAAAAAAGGAGGCAATTTATAATGAAAAAGAAAATAGTACTAACAATAATTTTAGTAGCCATGTTCTCTTTAGTTCTTACTGCTTGTGGTGGGGACAAGAAAACTGCAGAGCAAACTACCTGGGAGAAAATTCAGGCAGAGGGTAAAATGGTAGCTGGTTTAGATGACAACTATCCACCCATGGGATTCAGAAATGAAAAGAACGAACTTATAGGTTTTGATATTGAAATGGGTAAAGAGTTAGGCAAAAGACTTGGAGTAACAATAGAATGGCAACCAACAGCCTGGGATGGTATTATTCCTTCCTTGAAGGCAAAGAAATTTGATGTTATTATTTCCGGTATGACTCTTACAGAAGAAAGAATGAAAGAAGTGGATTTTGCAGGACCATATATCCAAGCTTCTCAGGCTTTAGTTGTTAAAGAGGGAAATGTAGAAATTATGGAAGCTGCAGATTTAAAAGGTAAAATTGTAGGTACTCAAAATGGTAGTACTGGATTAAAAGTAGCAGAAGAATTAGACAAAGAAATTGGTTTTGCTGAAATTAAAGGTTACAGTGATTACGCTCTTGTATTCCAAGATCTAAAAATTGGTAGATTAGACGCAGTAATTGCAGACAACTATGTAGCTGCAGGTTATATTAATAATATGCCAGGAGAGTTTAAGTTTACAGGGGATGAATTCTCAGAAGAGACTAATGGTATCGCTGTAAGAAAAGAAGACAAAGAATTATATGAAGCTATCAATTCAACTCTTGAAGATATGATCGTTGATGGAACGATTGGTAAGTTGGCTGAAGAATGGTTAGGCGGAGATGTTACCGTAGAATTAAAAGAAGCTATTTTGGCTAAAAGAAATAAGTAAGAAAAAATTTTAAATTACAAGGGGAGACTTAAATCTCCCCTTGTTTTCTCTAAATTATGAGGGTGGACTTATGAATAACTTCGATTTTAATATGGTATTTTCTAGATTACCAATTCTTTTAAATGCAACCCTAAAAACAATAGAATTAACTATAATGGCTATTTTTTTTGGAACAATATTAGGCTTAATTTTTGCTCTAATAAAAATATCCAACAATAGGTTATTATCATTTATAGGGACACTATACACCTGGATCTTTAGAGGAATCCCTCTTTTAGTTCAACTGTTTATTATATATTACGGACTTCCCTCTGTAGGAATTGAGTTTACAGCCCAACAAGCTGCGGTTATTGGACTAAGCCTTTGCGGTGGAGCCTATATCGCTGAAATAATTAGGGCAGGGATTCAATCCATAGACAAGGGTCAAATGGAAGCAGCTTACTCTTTAGGCATGAGTTGGAAACAGGCTATGTTTAGGGTAATTATACCCCAGTCCTTTAAAAGACTTATTCCCCCCATGGGAAATGAATTTATAACTTTACTCAAAGACACTTCATTAGTAGCAGTAATAAGCATGGTAGAGCTACTTAGAGCAGCTCAAACTCAAGCCTCAGCGACTTTTAAACCCTTTGAGATGTATATGACAGCAGGAGTTATTTACTTGGTTTTAACTACGGTATTCACGGTTATTTTTAAAAAGATAGAAGAAAGATTAGCTTTATCAGAATAGAGTGGTGGGATAGCAGTGATTGAACTTAAGAATATTAAGAAAAGCTTTGGAACTCTAGAGGTTCTAAATGATGTTTCTTTAAAAATAGACAAAGGAGAGGTCCTGGTAATCATCGGACCTTCAGGATCTGGAAAAAGTACCCTTCTTAGATGTATTAATCATTTAGAGAAGATTAATCAAGGAGAAGTACTTTTTAGAGGACAAACAGTAACAAGGAAATATCCAGGAGAAAGTGACTTTGACCTTCCTTTAAAAGAAGTTTATAAGATACGAGAAAAAATAGGCATGGTATTTCAAAGATTTAATTTATTCCCTCATATGAAAGCAATTAGAAATATTATAGAAGCCCCAGTTCATGTGGCCAAAGTACCTAAAGAAGAAGCTATGATAAGGGGGAAGCAACTATTAGAAAAAGTAGGCTTAAGCGATAAAGAAAATGCCTATCCAGCCCATTTATCCGGCGGACAGCAGCAAAGGCTTGCCATAGCACGAGCTCTAGCTATGGAGCCAGAATTAATGCTCTTTGATGAGCCCACCTCAGCATTAGATCCAGAGCTAGTCGGAGAAGTGCTGATGGTTATGAAAGAACTAGCCAAAGAAGGAATGACCATGGCAGTAGTAACCCACGAAATGTCCTTTGCCCAAGACGTAGCAGACAGGGTTATCTTTATGGACGAAGGAAAAATTATAGAAGAAGGAAACCCAAAAGAAATATTCAGCAATCCAAAACACGAAAGAACCAGAACATTTTTAAGAAAAATCCTTTAGGGGACGCTTCTTTTCGGTTTCCACAGCCTGTGGAAACTGTGGAAAAGAACCTTCCTTGACTTTCTTTATAGATACCATTAAAATTTTTTAACAAGAAAACAATTGAATTCCCCGGAACCTTTAATTTAGTCCTGTGAGGCTAATAAGGAGAAAAATTACTTAAGATAAAACCACCTCCTTATTGTGTAATACGCAGAGGGGGTTTTCTTTTGCGAAAAAGGAGGATTTTCATGAAAGATGCTTTATCATTTAAAGGCCTGGTTTTATCCCTTCAACACGTATTGGCCATGTTTGGTGCAACTGTTTTAGTGCCCTTTATAACTGGGCTTAACCCTTCCATTGCTCTTTTTGGGGCAGGTGTAGGAACCTTAATTTTCCACTTTGTAACAGGAGGAAAAGTTCCCGTATTTTTAGGTTCATCCTTTGCATTTATATCAGGTATTTTAATAGTAAAAGAAAATTTTGGACTAGAATATGCCACCGGCTCTTTTATTGCTGTTGGCGTAGTTTATATGATTATGTCCGTTGTAATCTATTTTGTTGGAGTAAATAACGTCCGAAGGTTATTTCCCGCAGTAGTTACAGGACCAATAATAATAGTTATTGGACTAATTTTAGCCCCAGTAGCAGTAGATATGGCTTCTTCCGATTGGAGAGTTGCAATCATTACTATAATGGCAGTGGCTTTAACAGGAATTCTTGCTAAAGGCTTTTTAAAAATGATTCCGATCCTAGTGGGAGTTGTAGTTGGCTATATAGCAGCCTACTTTATGGGTATCGTTGATTTTTCCACAGTAATTCAAGCAGACGTCTTCGCTTTACCCGTCTTTATTAAACCGGCATTTTCCGCCGATGCCATGAAAATAATAGTTCCAATTGCCCTAGTAACTTTAATAGAACATATTGGAGATATAACAACTAATGGAGCTGTTGTTCAAAAGGATTTTATGAAAGATCCTGGTCTCCATAGAACAATCTTAGGAGATGGAATTGCTACAGCATTCGCAGGTCTAATAGGAGCTCCAGCCAATACAACCTATGGAGAAAATACAGGAGTTTTAGCAATAACTAAAAATTATAATCCAGCAATCTTAAGAACATCAGCAGTAATTGCAATTTTTTTAAGTTTTATAGGAAAATTTGGAGCCCTTATACAAACCATTCCACCTTCCGTAATGGGTGGAGTAAGTTTTGTCCTCTTTGGGATGATTGCCAGTATTGGTGTAAGAACCATGGTAGATACAAAAATTGACCTAAGTGATTTAAGAAACAGTATTGTAGTTTTTACAATTCTGATTGTTGGAATTATTTCCCTTCAAGGAGAAGCTAATAAATTAGTTATTCCTCTTACAGAGCTTGCCTCTTTATCAGGTTTAAGTTTAGCAGCTGTGGTTGGTGTCTCATTAAATGCAGTTTTAAATATAATAATACCCATGTTTGTGAAAGACCTAAAAAGACCAGAAAACGAAAGATAAAGGACAAAAAGAGATATCCCTTCGGATTTCTCTTTTTTTATTTTGAAAAAATGATAAAATAGGTCTAATTACTGTACAAAGAAAGTGGAGCTGAAATGAATAACAAACTTGAGTTAATATCCCCAGGAAAAATCAATCTTTATTTAGATGTTCTTTCCAAAAGAGAAGATGGTTATCATAATCTAGAGATGATTATGCAGAAAATCGCTCTCCATGATAAAATTTTTATAGAAAAAAATCAGGGAATATTGATTAGTTGCACTGATAAAAGGATACCTATTGATTCAAGAAATATAGTTTATAAAGCTGTGGAATTAATTAAAGCAGACCACCCCCAGGTTATAGGAGCAAAAATTCATATAGAAAAAAATATACCATCTCAGGCAGGCTTAGCTGGAGGAAGTTCTAATGGGGCGGCAGTTATTAAGGCTATTTCTCAGCTTTATGATCTTAATTTATCTTTGGAAGAGATGTGTAAATATGGAGAAAAATTAGGTTCTGATGTTAACTTCTTTTTTTACGGACCCACCTGTCATGTTTTTGGTAAAGGAGAAATCATAAAAGAAATTCCACCTCTTCCACCTCTTCCTGTAGTTTTAATAAAGCCCAAAGCAGGCTTGTCAGCTGGAAGTGTTTATAAAAACTTGATCCTAAAGGATCCGAGGGATGTTAATGAATTAATAAATAAAGCTAATTCTGGTGATATTTCTTTTATATTGAAAAATCTGTATAATAAGTTGGAAGAATCCAGTTTTGCCCTTCTTCCGGAACTAAAAGAAATAAAGAAAGACTTAATTAAAAAGAATCCACATTCTCTAATGTCCGGAAGTGGAACAACATTTTTTTCAGTCTTTAATAAAATAGAGGAAGCAGAGAAGTTTTTTAATGACTTTAAATATAAATTTAATTTTACAAAATTAACATTTTTTTACCATTGAGGAGGTCTATAAATATATGAAAAAGCAAAGAAGATTAGTTCCAATTACTCTGGATAGCTATAAACCCTTGAGAGAAATAGTTTTTGAAACATTAAGAGACGCCATAATTAACCAAGTTTTAGAACCTGGAGAAAGATTAATGGAAATCCAAATGGCAGATGAAATGGGAGTTAGTCGCACCCCAGTTAGAGAAGCGATTAGAAAACTTGAGTTAGAGGGATTAGTAATAATGGTTCCTCGTAAAGGAGCTTATGTTGCTGGTATTTCTGTTAAAGATATTCATGAAGTATTTGAAGTAAGAACATCCTTAGAAGGCTTGGCTGCAAGCCTGGCTGCACAAAGAATCACCCCAGAAGAATTAGACGAGATGGAAAGAAACCTGTTTTTAGAAGCGGGGGAATTAGCGGAAAATAACCTTCGTTCAATTGTTGAGATAGATACAAGTTTCCATGACCTACTTTATAAAGCAGCAAAAAACCAGAAACTTTTTCAAATGGTAAACAATCTTCAGGAGCAATTACAAAGATTCCGTTCCGCATCCTTAGCTCGACCTGGGAGAAGCAAGACTGCCCTAGAGGAACATCGGAAGATATTAGAAGCCTTAGCCCTAGGAGATTCCAAACTTGCTCAGAAATTAGCTATGGAACATATAGAAAGTGCAGAAACTGCAATGATGGCTTCTATTGAAAGCCAGGGTCTTTACAAAGAAGAATAATGATTTGCAGGAGGTTATCTTGGATAAATTAAAAAGAAGCCAGAGAATGGTATTGCTAACAAAGGAATTAATAGAAAATCCTGGTAAAAACTACAGCCTTAACCATTTCTGCGAAAAATATCAAAGTGCTAAGTCCAGCATTAGCGAAGATCTTACTATAATTAGGGAAGTTTTTGCTGATTCAGGAGAAGGAATTCTTAAAACTATATCCGGCGCCACGGGAGGAGTAGTTTTTTACCCTCACATTTCCGAAAAAGCCGAGAAGGATTTTCTTATCAACCTTTCTCAAACTTTATCCCATGGAGAAAGAATCCTTCCTGGGGGTTATCTATATATGACGGATATAATTTATTCCCCAGAAATAGTTAAAAAGCTTGGCAAGATTTTTGCAAAAAAGTTTAAAGGGGTTGAACCGGATTATATTGTTACTATTGAAACCAAGGGTATTCCTTTAGCCTTGGCTACAGCAGATGCCTTCGGAGTCGACCTAGTGATAATTAGAGACTCAAGTAGAGTAACAGAGGGTTCAGCTGTAAATATAAACTATATATCCGGTTCAAATCATACAATATCAACCATGTCTTTAGCTAAACGGACTCTTCCAGAAAATTCAAAAGTTATAGTAATTGATGATTTTATGAAGGCTGGTGGAACAGCTAAAGGGATGACTGATCTTTTAGAAGAATTTAAGGCAGAAGTCTTAGGTATGGGAGTTTTGATTGCTACCGGAGAGCCAGAAAACAAGCTGATTAAAGACTATTTATCTCTCCTCGAACTTAAGTCAATTAACTTAGAAGAGAAAAAAATACAAATAAAAGTTACTTCTCTAAACTAATACACAAAATATTCTTGAACTTATAATTAAAATTAGCTAAAATTAATAAAAATAAACTTTTTATTGTTTTTATAAATGAAGAATAGGGTATAAAAGGTTGTCAATGACAGCAGGGAGGGGTAATAATATGCAGGTAACAGACGTTAGGATCAGGAAGATTAACCAAGAAGGAAAAATGAAGGCTATTGTATCAGTAACTTTAAATGATGCCTTTGTAGTTCACGATGTCAAGGTTGTTGAAGGTCAAAGCGGCTTATTTGTAGCGATGCCAAGTAAAAGGATGCCCGATGGAGAATTTAAAGATATCGCCCATCCTATCTCACAAGAAGCCCGAAGAATTATCCAGGAATCCGTTTTGAGTGCTTATGAAGAAGCTGAACAGGCACAAGCTGCAGCTGCAGAGGCATATTCAGAAGAAGAGAATCCAGAAGAAGCTGAAGAATAAAAACATAATATAAATTTGGAATTCGAACTAGAAGGGGGCGAAAGCTCCTTTTTTGTTATGCAGTTATATAAATCATAAATGATAATAAAAGTGAGGTTATAGTATGCTGGGAATTATTACAGCCTTTGTTCTGGGGATAATTATCAGCGCTTTGAAAATTATTCCCTTCCATTTTTACAGACATATAGGGAAAGTTTTAACAGCAATCCTTCTTATTCTTCTTTTTGGAATGGGACTTAACATTGGCTTAGATGAAAAAATCATTGGAAACATTTTAGACTTAGGAAAGACAGCATTTTTAATAAGTCTTGGAAGTGTTTTGGGAAGTGTCCTTTTAGCTTGGTACTTTGGCAGATGGATTTATGGTGAAAAGAAATGATCATTATATTAATCGGTGCTTTGCTTCTAGGCGTTGGAACGGGAATAATCACAGACAGCTTATTTATACAGAGTTATCTAGATGTGATAAATGAATATGTTCTTTGGTTATTAGTTTTTGTTGTGGGAATTGATCTAGGAAAAAATGTAGAAACTTGGTACAAGTTAAGAAAAATGGGTATAAAAATTTTATTGGCTCCTTTAATAGTTATAACAGGGACTTTAGCCGGAGCTTTTGTAGCTAGTTTTTTTGTTAAAACTTCATTAATAGAAACCCTAGCTATTAGTGCTGGATTCGGTTGGTATAGTATGTCCGCCGTATTGTTAAAAAAACTAGTAAGTACTGAGATTGGAACTATCGCTTTTCTTGCAAACCTAATTCGGGAACTTTTGGCAATTCTTCTTATTCCCCTTATTGTTAAAGTATTTGGCAAATTTTCTGCTATGGCTCCTGGAGGGGCAACATCCATGGATACTACCTTACCTTTTGTTAATAAATATGCAGGGGAAGATATAGCCATGATTGGATTTATAAGTGGTTTAACCCTAACCTTTGTCTCCCCCTTTTTGATTTCTCTTTTAATAAGTATAAATATATAGTAGAATTTGTATGTTAAAAACGAAAGGAATGTAGTTTATGAATATTATTGAAAAAGTAAAAAATGAAATAAATAAAGAGATAATTGAATCTTTAAAAAGACTAAAGGAAAAAGGGTCTATAAACTTCGATTCTATCCCAGAATTTGCTTTAGAAGTACCTAGGGAGAAAAACTTTGGAGATTTTGCAACAAATATTGCTATGCTAATGACGAAAGCAGCCAAGAAAAATCCCAGGGAGATTGCTAATCTTTTGACTGGAGAAATGGATTTAAAGAATACTAAAATCGAAAAAACGGAAATTGCTGGGCCAGGATTTATAAATTTTTATCTGCAAGATAATTGGTTAGAAAGTGTAGTTCCTTTGATTCTCAATGAAAAAGATAGGTATGGAAGCAGCGATTATGGTCAAGGGCGTAAAGTTATGATTGAATTTGTAAGTGCCAATCCCACAGGCCTTCTTCATATGGGAAATGCTAGAGGAGCAGCTTTGGGAGATTCTTTAGCAAAAATTATGAATTTTGCAGGCTACGATGTAAAAAAAGAGTTTTACATAAATGATTCAGGTAATCAGATTGAAAATTTTGGTAAATCTTTAGAAGCTAGATATTTTGAAATTCTAGGGATTGATTGTACTTTCCCAGAGGATGGATACCATGGGGAAGATATTAAAGTAACAGTGCAGAAAATAGTTGATGAATATGGGGAGTCTCTGGTAGAAGATGAAAACAGAGTAGAAAAACTAATCAATATTGCCCTGGCAGAAAAATTAAAAGCAATCCGGGAAGATCTTGCGAACTTCGGCGTTGAGTACGATAATTGGTTTAGTGAGAAGTCCCTTCATGATTCAGGTAAGATTCAAGAAACTATGAATTATCTTCGAAAAAAAGGTCTTATTTACGAAAATGAGGGAGCTTTGTGGTTAAAAACTACAGAATTCGGTGAAGAAAAAGACGAGGTTATTCAAAGAAGTAATGGAATTTCAACCTATTTCGCTGCAGATATAGCTTATCATCAGGATAAGTTCCGCAGGGGTTTTGATTTATTAATAAATATATGGGGTGCAGATCACCATGGACATGTGGCTAGAATGAAGGGCGCCATGGGAGCCATGGGTTATAATCCTGAAAATTTACAGATAATTATAATGCAGTTAGTCAGACTTTTTAGAGGAAAAGAAATTATAAGAATGTCTAAAAGAACAGGAGAATATATCACTTTAAACGAACTTGTGGATGAAGTAGGTAAAGATGCAGCGCGCTATTTTTTCTCTATGCGTAGTCCAGATTCCCATTTAGATTTCGATTTAGAATTGGCTAAAGAAAAATCTTCAGACAACCCAGTTTATTACGTACAATATGGTCATGCTAGAATTTGCAGTATAATAAAAGCAAGCGGAAGGGAATCCTTTACCTCCGATTTAGCAAACTATGATTTATTAATAAAAGATGAAGAAAGAACTCTAATCCGTAGATTAGCGGACTTTCCAGAAGAGGTTCGTCTAGCAGCAAAAAATATGGAACCTCATAAACTTACAAGTTATGCTCACGATCTTGCAAGTCTTTTTCATAGTTTCTACAATAGTTGCAAAGTTATCGGAAACGAAAAAGATTTAATGGAAGCTAGGTTAGCCTTAGTGTATGCAACCAAGATAACTTTGAAAAACATATTAGACCTATTAGGAATCAATGCACCGGAAAGAATGTAATTTATACTTTGTAATAATTAAATAAGAGGGGGATAAAGTTTTGTCCAAGTATATCTTTGTAACTGGAGGAGTAGTATCTTCCTTGGGGAAAGGGATTACTGCTGCATCTTTAGGAAGGCTTTTAAAAGCTAGAGGTGTGAAAGTAGCAATGCAAAAGCTAGATCCATATATTAATCTGGATCCTGGTACCATGAGTCCTTTTCAACATGGAGAGGTATTCGTAACGGAAGATGGAGTAGAAACTGACCTAGATTTAGGCCATTATGAAAGATTTACAGATGAGAACACTAACAGATATAGTAATTTTACTGCAGGAAAAATTTATTGGTCAGTATTAAACAAAGAAAGAAGAGGAGACTACCTTGGTGGAACTGTCCAAGTGATTCCCCACGTAACTAATGAAATTAAAGACAAAATTAAAATTCTTGCAGAAAAAACTCAAGCTGATGTGGTTATAACAGAAATTGGGGGAACTGTAGGAGATATTGAATCCCTACCTTTTTTGGAGGCTATAAGGCAGTTTAAAAGCGATGTGGGAGTAGAAAACTGCATGTATATACATGTAACTCTTGTTCCCTATCTTAGCGCCGCAGGGGAAGCTAAGACTAAGCCAACCCAACATAGTGTAAAGGAGCTCAGAAGCATTGGGATTCATCCAGATGCAATTGTAACTCGGTCCACTAGACCCTTATCTCAAGACATGGTAGATAAAATAGCTTTATTTTGTGATATACGGAAAGACGCAGTTATTCAAGCAACAGATGCGGAATCAATTTATGAGATTCCTCTTTCTTTTAAAAAAGCAGGCTTCGATGAGTTTGTGGTTAACCGCCTTGGACTTAATGCAGGAGAAAGTAATTTAAAAGATTGGGAAAAATTTGTTGATAAAATTAACAACCCTCAAGGACTTGTAACAATCGGATTAGTAGGAAAATATGTAGAACTTCGGGATGCTTATATGAGTGTAGCCGAATCGTTAAAACTAGCTGGTGTAGATAATGATGTAAAAGTAGAAATTAGATGGATACATTCAGCCGATATTACTGAAGAAAATGTTTTCCAATATCTTCAAGACCTTGATGGGGTAATCGTTCCTGGTGGCTTTGGAGATAGAGGAATTGAAGGAAAAATCCAGAGCATTCGTTTTGCTAGAGAAAACAGGATTCCTTTTTTTGGAATCTGTCTTGGAATGCAACTGGCAGTAGTTGAATACTGTAGGAATGTTTTAGGATATGAGGATGCAGATAGCACAGAGTTTGCTCCAGATACCCTTCATCCTGTCATTCATATTCTTCCAGAACAAAAGGATATTTCTGATAAAGGTGGTACAATGAGATTAGGAGCTTATCCTTGTAAGGTTCTTCCAGGTACCAAAGCCTTTGCAGCATATAATAATGAAAATATTTCTGAAAGACATCGTCATCGATTTGAGCTTAACAACTTCTATCGGCAAGAAATGCTTGATAAAGGCCTTATAATAAGCGGAATATTTGAAGAAAAAAATCTTGCGGAAATAATCGAAATAGCCGATCACCCATGGTTTGTGGCTTCTCAATTTCACCCCGAATTCAAGTCAAGACCAAATAAATCACACCCTCTATTTAAAAGTTTTATAGCGGCAGCAAAAAAATAAAAAGGACAGGAAGCTAACCGGGAGGAATCCCGGTGTTTCCCCGTATCCTTTTATTATAAAAGGAGGAAAGAAAATGTCTTTAGTAAATCTTAAATATCTTATGGAACGTGCGGAAGCTGGAAAGTATGCTGTAGGTGCCTTTAACTGTAATAATATGGAGATAATTCAGGCTATTGTAGAGGCAGCTGTGGAAGAGAATTCCCCTGTTATTATTCAAGCAAGTCAAGGAGCAATTAAGTATGCAGGTTTAAACTATATTGTAGCCCTAGTAAAAACAGCAGCAGAAAGTTCAGATATTCCTATTTGCCTTCATTTAGATCATGGAACAGATTTTCAACAGGTTATGAATTGTATTGATGAGGGATTTACTTCAGTAATGTATGATGGTTCCCAACATCCCCTTGAAGAAAATATTAGGATGACCAATGAAGTTCTTAAAATAGCTAGGGCAAAGGATATATCCGTAGAAGGTGAATTAGGGAAAATTGGTGGAACTGAAGATGATGTTCATGTTGAAGAAAAGGATGCTATGTTTACAAATCCTAAGGAAGCAAAATACTATGTTGACAATACAGGGGTAGATGCTTTGGCAGTAGCTGTTGGAACAGCTCATGGTCAGTACAAAGGTGTGCCAAAACTACGTTATGATATTTTACAAGAAATAAAAAACCTTGTAGATACACCAATAGTGCTCCACGGATCCTCTGGGGTTCCCGATGAAGCCATCCGAAAAGCTATTGAAATCGGTGTTAGGAAAATTAACATTGATACGAATATAAGAGAAGCCTTCGTTAAAGGTGTTCATAAAGCTATCAAAGAAAATCCTCAAGAAATTGATCCAAGAAAAATTTTAGGACCAGCCAAAGAAGAAATGAAAAATATCATAAAAGAAAAAATAAGGCTCTTTGGTTCTAATGGAAAAGGGAAGTAGGAGAAAAATGAAAATATTTATAGATACAGCAAATATTGATGAAATAAAAAAAGCCAATGAATTTGGTATTATATCTGGAGTTACTACTAATCCCAGTTTAA
Organism: uncultured Eubacteriales bacterium; assembly: GCA_964642925.1. Lineage (GTDB taxonomy): Bacteria > Bacillota > Peptococcia > Peptococcales > SKKY01 > SKKY01. Next base: position 18,199 of record CAZXPJ010000008.1, read on the forward strand.
TTGCTAAAGAAGGTAGAGACTTTGTTCAAGTAGTAAAAGAAATTACCCAAATAGTAGATGGACCAATAAGCGCGGAAGTTGTGAGCCTAGATAAAGATGGAATGATCAAGGAAGCTAAAGAGCTAGTTAAGATTCATGAAAATATTATTATAAAGATTCCAATGATTCCAGAGGGTTTGAAAGCAATTTCGGCTTTAAATAAAATAGGAATTAGAACAAATTGCACTTTAGTTTTTTCTGCAAACCAAGGAATCTTAGCAGCAAACGCAGGGGCATCATATATAAGCCCTTTTGTGGGTAGAATTGATGATATTGGCTATAATGGAATACAACTTATAGAGGACCTTATGGAAATTTTTGAAAACTATTACTACGATACAGAAATTATTGCAGCAAGTATTAGGCATCCTTTGCACGTTACTGATGCAGCAAAAGCTGGTGTAGATATTGCAACAGTACCCTATAAAATTATTGAACAAATGATGAAGAATCCATTGACAGATATAGGTGTGGAAAAATTTTTACAAGACTGGAAAGGGTTGACTAAGTAAATGGATAGAGGATTAGCCCTAGAGTTTGTTCGTGTTACAGAGGCTGCTGCCCTGAATTCTGCAAGATGGATGGGTAAAGGAGATAAAATCAAAGCTGATAATGCAGCGGTAGAAGCTATGAGATCCATGTTTGATACAATTGATATCGAAGGAACCGTAGTTATAGGCGAAGGAGAAATGGATGAAGCTCCTATGCTCTATATTGGTGAAAAAGTAGGAAAAGGTGGAGAAAAGCTTGATATTGCTGTTGATCCCCTTGAAGGAACAAATTTGGTGGCAAAAGGTATGCCAGGAGCTATATCCGTAATGGCCATTGCCTCAGATGGAGGACTTCTTCACGCTCCGGATATGTATATGGAAAAAATTTGTGTAGGACCTAGGGCTAGAGGCTGTATTAATATAAATGATTCAATAGAAGATAATGTTGTTAGAGTAGCTAAGGCTTTAGGAAAATCTATAGAAGATTTAACCGTAGTAATATTGGACAGGGAACGTCATCATAAGCAAATTGCGGCTTTAAGAAAAATTGGAGCTAGAGTAAGACTAATAACAGATGGGGATGTTTCTCCTGCAGTTGCTGCAGCTCTTCCAGACACTGGTATTGATATGATGATTGGCCGAGGTGGAGCTCCTGAAGGAGTAATTACTGCGGCAGCTTTAAAATGCCTGGGGGGAGATATGCAAGCGAGGCTTTGGGCTGAAAATCCTGAAGAACTTAAAAGAGTAAAGGCTATGGGAATTGAAGATATAGATCACATCCTTACTCTTGATGACCTTGTTAAAACTGATGACGTAGTATTTACAGCAACAGGAATCACAGACAGTGAACTTCTTCCAGGAGTGCGCTTTAATAGTCTTTGTGCTGTAACCAACACATTAGTACTTAGAGGAATTACAGGGACCGTTCGCTTCATTGAAGCTAGCCATTATTATGATACAAAACCAAAATATGTGAAGATGGAAGGCTGAATGTATGAAAGAAAAAATTAATGAACTAGATAAAAAGACTATGGCAGAATTATATAAAACAGCTAAGGATCTAGAAATAAAAGGCTATAGCTCTTTTCGGAAAAAAGAATTAATCTACGAGATTCAAAAAGCGATTTTAAAGACAGATGACCTTCTTCAAGCAGAGGGTATTTTAGATATAATGCAGGATGGCTATGGTTTTCTTAGACCAGTAGGCTATATTCCCACTCATGATGATATCTACGTTTCTCATTCCCAGATAAGAAAATTTGATCTTCGGATGGGAGATAGGGTTCAAGGACTTGCCCGTCCTCCTAAAGATAATGAACGGAACTTTGGTTTACTTAGGGTAGAACAGGTAAATGGAGAAGCTCCTGAAAAAGCAGCAGAGAGACTACATTTTGCTGGACTTACTCCAATTTATCCGACAAAAAAACTTAAAATGGAGACTACTAGCGATAAGATGGCAGCAAGGATTATTGATCTTTTTGCTCCTATTGGTAAAGGACAAAGGGGACTTATTGTATCCCCACCTAAAGCTGGTAAAACAGAACTTTTAAAGGACTTAGCAAACAGCATTTCTACCAATCATCCAGAAGTAGAAATTTTAATACTTTTAATTGATGAGCGTCCTGAAGAAGTTACAGATATTGAACGATCTGTTAAGGGAGAAGTAATTAGCTCTACATTTGACTCCTTGCCAGAAAACCATATAAAAGTTTCCGAGATAGTCTTAGAAAGAGCTAAGAGACTAGTAGAACATAAAAAAGACGTGGTAATTTTAATGGATAGCTTAACAAGACTTGCCCGGGCCTATAACTTAGTTACTCCACCTAGTGGTAGAACTCTTTCTGGAGGAGTTGATCCAACAGCTCTTTATAATCCTAAAAGATTTTTTGGAGCAGCTCGGAACCTTGAAGAAGGTGGCAGTTTAACTATTTTAGCTACAGCCCTTATAGATACGGGTAGTAGGATGGACGATGTTATTTTTGAAGAGTTTAAAGGCACAGGAAATATGGAATTGATCTTGGATAGAAGTTTAGCGGAAAAAAGAATCTTTCCAGCTATTGATATCAAACGTTCAGGAACAAGAAAAGAAGAATTACTCCTCTCAGAAGATGAACTAAAAATCGTATGGTACTGTAGAAAACAATTGTTTCCTAGAAATGATAACGCAGAAACGGCAGATATGTTGATAAAATCCTTAAAAAGGACAACAACCAATGCGGATCTTATTCGAGCTTGGCCTCAAATGTTTAAATAAAAGGAGACTTATATGTTTAGATATGTTTATACAAATTCAGCAGGAGACCTGTTAATCGATGAAGAATTTCAAGCTCTTGGTAGAACAGGAAAAAACATAGTAGAGCCCCTTCCAGAAGATATGATCCTTATGCCTGAAGGAGCTACCTTTGTTTTAATTCCAAATCGTAAAACTATAGTGATGAAATTTGATAGCTTTATTCCTTATCCCTTTCCTGAGAACCTGCCTGTAGGAGCCTTATTACCTCAAGGATATACCAGAACTTTATTGCCTTCATTTTTGGGGCCAGAAGCTGAAGATCCAATACTTCCTCTTTTTGGTTATACCATGGTGGGTTATAGAGATGGTCAGTTTTATGTAGCAGCTATGAAAACAGATGAAGACAAAAAATGGAACCCTAAATATTTTGATACAGAAGATTTACCTCAAAAGATCAATAAATTGAAAAATATATTTCCAAAGAATTCTTTAGTAAAACACTTATCTAATTGTGCAATTAATTATTCCTGCTTTACAGCGCAAAATGTTTTTTATAGAAGATGGGAGGGAGGAATTCCTGTCTCTCCAGTATGTAATGCTAACTGTTTAGGGTGCATATCTTTACAGCCTTCAGAATCATGTCCTTCTCCTCAACAGAGAATTACCTTTGTTCCCACTCCAGATGAAATTGCCGAGTTAGGAATTTATCATCTTCAGGAAGAAGACTCAATAATAAGCTTTGGGCAAGGCTGCGAAGGAGAACCCTCTCTCCAATCAGGAGTAATTGCTGAAGCTATAAAAAAGATTCGCCAAGTAACAAAGAAGGGTACAATTAATTGCAATACTAATGCAGGATATACTAAAGGAATTAAAGAAATGGTAGATGCAGGGATAGATTCCTTAAGAGTTAGCCTTAATAGTGGAAAAGAAGAGACTTATAATGCATATTACATGCCGGCAAATTATACTCTTAAAGATGTGGGAAATAGCCTTCGTTATGCTGCTGAAAATAATTGCTACACATATTTAAATCTATTAGTACTACCAGGGGTAAATGATACAGAGGAAGAAATTGAAAAGCTCATAGAATTTATAAAAGAAAATAAAGTCAATGAGGTTCAATTTAGAAATTTAAATATAGATCCAGATTCTTATCTGGATCTAATATCAATCGAAGAGGAAGCTTTAGGCATTCAAGCCTTGAAAGAAATACTTGAAAAAGAAGTTCCTGGAATAAAAACAGGAAATTACTCAAAACCTGTTAAGGGAAAGGCTTGACTCAAAAGACCAATAAGGATATAATATCAAAAGTGTTCTTTTGCGAAACTTAAGGAAAGAGGTGAACACGATGAAAGAAGGTATTCATCCTAACTACCAGACTGTTAAGGTAAGCTGCGGTTGTGGAAATGAATTTGAAACAAAGTCAACTAAAAAAGAAATCAAAGTTGAGATTTGTTCAGAATGTCATCCATTCTATACTGGTAAACAACGTGCTGCTCAAGTTGCTGGCAGAGTTGACAAATTCAATAAAAAATTCAAGCGCGAAGAGTAAACTTTTTAGGAGGTTTAAATCTTTGTTAAACATTGGGAGAACCCAATTAGATTGAAGTCAAGTGCTGTCTCATTTTAGAATGGGGCAGCATTTTTAGTTTTCGAAGGTTTTATGTATAATTCAATTTTATCATTTTAAAAAGCAAAAAAAAGTGTATAATATCTTTTAAGGGTTTTTTCGGAGAGGTGAGTTCTGGATGGGAAACAAGAAGGTAAATAGAAATAATTTATTAAATAATTTAAAAGTTTTCTTGATTTTAATGGTTTTTTGGCTTGTACTATCAGAAGTCTTTCAATTCAAATATATTTTAATGGGAATAATCGCTTCTTTCTTGGGCACTATCCTAGTAAGGGACATTATGATTCTTTCCGAACCAGAAACAGGAAAAGAGGTTCACGGTTTAGATTTCCCTCTTTTTAAATACATAAAGTACTTGATTTGGCTTTTAGGCCAGATAATAGTAGCAAATATTCAGATTGCTCTTATTGTTTTAAATCCAAAGTTACCTATTAATCCCCAAATTGTTATTTTTAAACAGAAAATGGACAATCCTTTAGCCCATTTAAGCTTAGCTAATTCAATAACTCTTACTCCCGGAACGGTAACTATTGATATTGATGATGATAAATATATTATTCATGCTTTAACAGATGAAGCTGCGGCGTCTCTTTATTTTGAAAATAATCAAGGAGAGATTAGAGAAAAAATTGCTAATTTGTTTGGTGAAGACATAGAAAAGGATGATTTACGATGATAAATTTATTCATCTTATTATTAATAGGTTTAATAATAGTTGTTATAGCCATGTTATATAGAGTTATTAAAGGGCCAACAGTTTATGACCGTCTTAATGGTTTAGGAGTTATTGGAACCTCAACCATACTGTTACTAATTACTATTGGTTTCATTGATGAGAGGATTGAGATGTTTGTTGATATAGCTATATCCTATTCTATATTGGGATTTATTAGTCTTATTGTATTATCAAAATATCTTTCAGAATAGGGGTTGTCAAAATTGGTAAATATTATAGCTGGTTTTTTTATATTTGCAGGCTTCTTTTTTGTTGCAGTAGCTGCCTTAGGAGTATTAAGGTTGCCGGATTTCTATACGAGAATGCATGCTTCCGGTAAAAGTGAAACCTTAGGAGTAATGCTAACTCTAATTGGCTTTGCAATTTACCAGGGTTTTAATTTGGTGTCTCTAAAAATATTATTTGTTTCAGCCTTTATCTTATTATGGAATCCCATTGGAACCCATGCGATTTCCAGGGCAGCATTTTATGCTGGGGTAGAGCCTTGGGGAAAGAAGGAATCTTAAATGATTGTATTAGTACTAATTGTAGTTCTATTAATATTAATAATTGCTGTAGGTTTTGCTGCTTTAGAGATTAAAGATTTGCTAGGTTCTGTTGTGGTTTATAGTGCCTTTAGTTTTCTAGCAGTAGTATTATATCTAATATTAGGATCTCCAGATGTGGGCTTTACTGAGGCTATAATAGGTGTAATTTCCTCCGTTTTCTTTATCTTTGCTTTAAAAGAAATGGACAGGTGGTGCGAAAAATGAAAAAAATACAAATATTACTAATCTTTGCAGTAGTGGGAATTTTTATTAATTCTATCAGTGGACTGCCCTTAGTAGGGGATAAGGATTCTCCCGCTGCAACCCATGTTTCCCCTAGATACATAGAGAAAAGTTACGAAGAAACCGGATCCAAGAATTTAGTTACGGCAGTCCTTGCGGATTACAGAGCTTATGATACTCTTGGAGAAACTGTAGTAATTTTTACAGCGGGCCTAGCTACAGTGTTAATATTAAAAGTATCTCAAAAAGAGAAATAAAGGACTTGATTACTTTGAATATCAAAAAAGAAAGCATTATTATTAAGACAGCCTTTAGATATGCGATTCCGTTTATCTTTCTATATGGTCTGTATGTATTAGCTCACGGTGAGAGTAGCCCTGGTGGAGGTTTCCAAGCTGGGGGCTTAATGTCTATTGTAGTAATTTTATCTAGATTAGTTGAGGGTGATAATGCCTCAATTAATATAAAAAGTGATAAAAGTTTAATTATTGCTGGATTAGGAGCATTACTTTATGCTCTTGTTGGTTGGGTTACCATCGCTTTCGGTGGATATTTTTTAGAATATGGAGCTTTAATCCCTTTTGATATGGCTATGCACAGTAAGCATGAATGGGGAATTCTTTTAATTGAAAGTGGAGTTACTATATGTGTTATGGCAACTATAATTACAATATTTGATGCCATTACTACGAAAGGAGAAAAAGATGTCAATTAATTTTATCTCTAATTTAATCTATTCTCTGATTGCAGTAATGTTTTTTACAGGAATTTATGGAATTATTAGTAAAAAGAACTTAATAAAAAAAGTAATAGCAATGAATATTATGCAAGTATCCGTTATCTTTTTCTTTTTAACTCTTGGTTTGAAGATGAATGCCACTATTCCGATTGCCATGCCAGGGGTGGAAAATGTTGATGCTTATATCAACCCGTTACCCCATGCTCTAATGCTAACAGCAATAGTAGTAAGTTTAAGTACTACGGGAGTAGCATTATCTCTAATGATAAGAATTGGTAGATTTTTAAACACCATCGAAGAGGATGAAATATTAAGGAGGTTGGAAGAATGATAAATCATGGGCCAGCCTTAATAGTGCTGATTCCTCTTACCCTAGCTCTTTTAGGGCCCGTTATGGGTAGATTCTCCAAAGTTGTGCTTAGAAGCTCTATAATTTTAGGGTTTTTATCTTCAACTTTGTTATCCTTGTTTGTTCTCCTGGAAAGTTTAGATACAGGCACTGTATATTATAAGTTTGGTAATTGGGATGCTCCTTTTGGAATAGAATATGTAATGGATCCCTTAAATTCGGTTTTCGCCCTTCTTGTATCTTTTATTGCTATGTTTGTAGCAATTTATTCCAGGGAATTTTTTAAAGAGGAAAGTAAGATTAAAAATACTGTTTATTATTCTCTACTTAGTCTTTTAGTAGCTGGATCTCTAGGTATGGTTACTACAGGGGATGCATTTAATCTTTATGTATTCCTGGAAGTTTCATCTCTCTCTACATATGCATTAATAGCCTTAGGAGGCTCTCGTGGTACTATGGCTTCCTTTAAATATTTGCAAATTGGAACAGTAGGGGCTTCATTTTATTTATTAAGTATTGGTTATATTTACGCAATTACAGGAACTTTGAATTTAGCGGATATGGCTGTTAGGCTGCAGCCTTTAATCGATTCACCAGCAGTTATAATTGCTTTGATATTAATGGTCTTAGGCTTAGGTATAAAAATGGCATTGTTTCCTTTACATATTTGGCTGCCCGACGCCCATAGCTATGCTCCGTATCCTTTATCTGCCTTTATGTCAGGAGTTTTAATAAAGGTACCAGCATATGTTATGATTCGTTTCTTTTTTAACATATTCAGTCCTTTTTCCTCTTCTTTAGAATCAATTCTAACAATTGTAGGGCTAATGGGGTCAGCAGCAATAATTTTTGGATCAGTAATGGCTATAGCCCAATCAGAATTTAAAAGAATGCTTGCCTACTCCAGTGTGGCTGGTATAGGATATATTGCTGTTGGTATTGCCCTTGGCAATATTTATGGACTAGTAGGGGCTGTGTTCCATGTACTAAATCATGCTTTTACAAAGGTTGGATTATTCTTCCTTTCAGGAGGAATCTATTTAAAATTTGGAGTAAAAAAGATAGAAGATTTTGATGGATTATTTAAAAAGATGCCTCTATCTATGTATTCCTTTTTAATATTAGCATTTTCCATGGTGGGTATACCTCCCACAGCGGGATTTTTTAGCAAATGGTATTTAATAAATGGTGCTTATAGAGAAGGAATGTGGCTCTATATTATAGTGATAATAATAAGTAGTATTTTAAATGCAATTTATTTCTTTAAAATTATTGAAAGGGTATTCTTAAGGACTTCGGAGAAAGAAGCAAAAAGTTCCTTAATTTCAAGACTAGAGCTTCCCCTTTCAGTTATATTACCTATATCTATATTAAGTTTATTGGTTTTATTACTAGGGATCTTTAATTTTGAAATAGTCACAGATGTATTGTTATCATTGATTCCGGAGGTGTTAAACGGATGAATAATACAAGTTTAATACCATTAATTTTCGTAATGGTTCCTGGTATCGCAGCATTATTTATCATGATTACAGGAGACAAGAGACCGAGCTTACGTGAATTTTGGACAATATTAGCCGCAATTGTAAATGTAATACTTGTCTTTATGGTCTCACCTAAGTTAATATCTGGTGTTATATATGAAACGCAGCGTTTTAAATTGGTTCCCAATGTTGATTTCTTCTTGAAAATTGATAATACAGGAATGATTTTCGCTTCTTTGGCAGCGGTGCTATGGGTAGCCGTATCTTTTTATTCTATTGGATACATGAGAGCTGATAAGAAAAAGAACCAAACAGGATATTTTGCTGCTTTTGCAATTTGTATTTCTTCAGTAATGGGTATTTCCTTTGCTGGCAATCTTTTAACCTTTTTTATTTTTTATGAAATTTTAACTATGGCTACGTATCCCTTGGTTGTTCATAACAGAAATGAAGAAGCAATAAAAGCAGGAAGAAAGTATCTTGCTTATACTCTTATTTCAGGACAGGTATTTTTAATTGGTATTATTTGGCTTTATAGGGTTACAGGTACAACAGATTTTATGGCTGGGGGAGTATTTTCAGGAATTGAAGACCCCTTTACTGCAAAAACAATTTTCTTATTACTTATTGTAGGTGCTTCCGTAAAGGCTGGAATAATGCCTTTTCATGGGTGGTTACCTTCAGCTATGACGGCTCCAACACCAGTTAGTGCACTTCTTCACGCTGTGGCTGTTGTTAAAGCAGGGGTTTTTGCTATTGTAAGGGTTGTTGGATTTACTTTTGGTTTTGATTTTTTAAAGACCCTAGGAGTTGCTGATTATCTTGCTTGGATTGCCACTTTTACTATTCTCACTGCATCTATAATTGCTTTGAAGCAAGACAACTTAAAGAAAAGGCTTGCCTTCTCAACTATTGGTCAACTTTCTTACATAGTATTAGGTGTTGCTTTAATAAATGAACAAGCTTTTTTAGGGGCTGTTTTTCACATTGTGGCTCATGCTTTCATGAAGATAACCCTTTTCCTAAGCGCTGGGGCTATATTTATAAATACAGGGCATAAGCTTATTAGTGAAATGCATGGAATTGGTAAAAAAATGCCAATAACCATGGCCATGTTTGGTATAGCATCCTTAGGAATAAGTGGTATGCCATTTACCGTAGGATTTATAAGTAAGTGGAACCTGGTTATGGGATCTATTGCAGGGGGACAAGTTTTTTATGTCTTTGTTCTTATAGCTAGTGCCATGTTAAGTGCATCTTATTTAGTTACAATTTTTGTTTTTGCCTTTTATGAAAAGAATGATGAATATACAGAATATAAAGAAATACGAAAGGATATGCTAATACCCATAGTTTTTACAGGTATTACCAGTGTGATATTAGGAATATATCCGAATTTTATTATGAATTTTTATGAATTAGCTGTAAGATCTGCTGAATTGGTAGCAAGAGGAATGGGGGGCTAAAATATGAAAGAGCAAAAAATAACATTGGCTTTTGCTATAATTGGTGTTGTTTCAATATTAATAGAAATATTTTTTCCTATTCATTATCATCCCTACTATTGGTGGCATACCTTTATTGGATTTGACTATGTCTTCGGATTATTAGGGGGATTTGCGTTGATTTTTGTTGCAAAAATCTTGTTATTTCCTTTAATAAAAAGAACTGAAGATATTTATGAGGGGGGGGAGAAGGAGTGATTTTACATCCTGCGCTGATAATGCTTGGAGCTGGAATAATTATTCCTTTTGTACCTCAGATACTTAGAAAAATGATGCTAATAATTGTCCCAATTATAGTTTTGTTTTCTTCCTATCAACTCCAATATGGACAGCAAGAGAGTCTTAACTTTATCAATAATATAGAGCTAATTTATCTTAAAGTAGATGAGCTATCTTGGGTTTTTGTTTTTATTTTAGCTATTGTCTCTTTAACAGCAAATATTTTTGCTTTTAATGTCACAAATAGAATTGAAGTATCTGCTCAGTTTCTTTATGTAGCTAGCTCCATGGGAGTTGTTTTAGCTGGAGATTGGCTTACTTTATTATTCTTTTGGGAATTAATGGCTGTTAGTAGTACCTTTTTAATATGGGCTAAAAATGGTGAGGAGTCTAAAAAGGCTGGATTTAGGTATTTTCTAGTTCACTTTTTTGGTGGTAACTTACTCTTAGCAGGGATTTTCATGAAAATGAGCCAGGGAGTATTTTTGGTTGGTTCTTTATCTGGAAATATGGATATGGGTAGTATTTTTATCCTTTTAGGAGTAGCTATTAATGCTGCTATATATCCCTTGCACGCTTGGTTACCTGACGCTTATCCTAAAAGTACAATTACCGGTAGCGTTTTTATGAGCTGTCTTACTACTAAGGTAGCTGTGTATTGTCTAATTAGAGTGTTCCCAGGTGTCCCTATTTTACTTTGGGGTGGGGTAACAATGGCTATGGTAGGGGTTATATATGCTATGCTGGCTAATGACCTTAGAGTTATTCTCTCCTTCCATATAATAAGTCAGGTTGGTTATATGGTTGCAGCAGTGGGCTTAGGATCTGAATTGGCTTTAAATGGTGCAGCAGCTCATGCTTTTGCCCATATCTTATATAAATCATTATTATTCATGGGAGCAGGATCTATCTTATATGCTACAGGGTTTAGTAAACTTTCAGACCTTGGAGGATTGTTTAAAAAGATTCCTTGGGTGGTGGTACTATATTTTATTGGTTCATTAGCTATTTCTGGATTCCCTTTTTTAAATGGTTTCACAAGCAAATCAGTGATTCTATCTGCCGCCAGTATTGAAGGTTATCCTGTAGTAGAACTATTACTATACTTAGCCAGTGTGGGTACACTGATGTCTACTTGTCTAAAAGTTACTTTTTTTGCCTTTGTAGGAGAACCTAAGAAAGAATACATTTTAAAGAAAGTTCCAGCAAATATGTACATTGCAATGACTATTACTGCAAGCTTATGTTTTATTTTTGGAGTTTTTCCAGATCTTTTATATAATAGATTACCTTTTGAAATTAATTTTATTCCCTATACTTTCGATCATATTATTTCTACAGTACAACTTTTACTTGCTACTACTTTGGCTTTCTTATTCTTTACTGATGTAATGAAGCCTAAAGAAGCATTTTTAATAGATACAGATTGGTTTTACAGAGTACCTTTAGTGGCTTTAACTAGTAAAACATCTGATGCAATTATTTTTATGCAAGGAAAACTTGGAGATACTTGGAAAAACGGTATTGTTTCAACATTTAAGTTTTTTGACAATCCCTTTAGAAATTTCAACTTTATTGATAGTGACCGAGAAGCTCCGGAGAAATATGATGCTGATCATTATAGGATATCTGTAAGCTTAGCCATAACCATAGTATTATTGCTATTTGTAGCGTCCTATATATATGTGAAGATTAGATTATAAAACAAAAAAGTTGGGTCACCAAATTTTAAAGAAGAGGAAGCCCAACTTTTTACTAGAAAAACAAAAGAAGTACCCAAGTTTAATAACTTAGGTACTCCTTTTGACTTTATTGCCTTTGTGTTACCAGTTGGTAGCCATTTATAACATTAATTTTACTTCTGAAGTAAAACTGCACCGTATGGTGTTGCTTTTGCGGTGTCAGAAGCTACCAGGGTATTGTTTCCAACCAAGTTGAAAAATAAGTTGAAAGCAATCAAAGTAGTAACCAGAACTGTACAAAGTGCAAGCTTAAACTTGACCAATTGAGTTGTCCTCCTAATATTTTTTTAGGTATTGGTTAACTACCTGACTCTTTCGATCCTACAGATTGCTGAAAATTTTTAATTTACAGCTGTGTAGAAGCGCGTCGGGTTTTTCCTGAAATCATAAGTGATTTCAGGGCAAAAAAAATGTAAGCAAACAATAGTTTACCTACCAGTCCGGGAAGTTGGTTAAACTCTCCGCTGTAAGTCACAAATACTGCCTCTTATGAAAAGATTCTGCAATATTTTTTACCTTGTATACATTGTACCCTTGTATACAGTATTTGTAAAGGGGTATTCAAGAAATACATATAAGTTGTTAATTTTTTAGTAAGATGTATAATTTATTATAATACAATAAGAAGAGGTATCTAAAATGATAAAAAAAGAAAATACAAAAAATTTAAGTACCATGGCAAGATATGAAAAAATAGCTTTTGATATTGCTACAAGAATTGTAAAAAGAGAATATACGGAAGGGCAGAAGTTATATGGTAGATCAACCTTGGCCGGGAGATATAATGTTTCCCCAGAAACCATAAGAAGAGCAGTAGCTTTACTTCAGACCATGGGTATAGTTGAGGTGATCCAGGGTAGTGGTATAACTATAAAAGATCGAAACGCTGCTAAAAAATACGTTGAAAGCTTTAATCATCGTCAAGATCTTCTTGTAGCAAGGGAAAAATATATAAATTTATTGGATGAGAAAAGAGATTTAGATAAAAAAATAGAAGAACAAATGGACCGAGTTTTAATGTATAGTTCAAGATTGTTATCTATCTTGCCAAGAGTGGGAGAAATTGTAATTGAACAGAATTCACCTCTAATAGGTAAAAGTTTAATGGAGCTTCAATTTAGGAAAAAAACTGATGCTACTGTAATTGTTGTGGAAAGAAAAGGAGAAGAAATATTCTCTCCTAATAAAGATTTCATTTTACAAGGAGGAGACTGCTTGATATTTATAGGATCCTCTGAGAAAACAGAAAAAATAGAAGAATATGTAAATAGTCAGATCTTGTAGAAGTCAGATCTTGTAGAAATGGAGAAAGATGAAAGCTAAAATATTTGCAATAGATAAAAACAACATAGATACAAACTTGCTAAGAGAAGCTGCTGCAATCCTTAAAAAAGGAGGGCTAGTGGCTTTTCCCACAGAAACCGTATATGGCTTAGGAGGTAATGCTCTAAAAGAGGATATTGTGGCAAAAATATTTACAGCTAAAGGCCGTCCAGGGGATAATCCTTTAATTGTGCATATCCATTCATTAGAACAACTAGGCTTATTAACTGATGAAATACCCCAAGAAGGTAAAATTCTTGCAGACAGATTCTGGCCGGGACCATTAACTATGATCTTTAAGGCCAGGAAATCAATTCCATCTAATGTTACAGGAGGCTTAGATTCAGTTGGTGTTAGAATGCCTGCAGATCCTGTGGCTCTTGAGTTTCTAAAATTAGCTCAGGTACCAGTGGCGGCTCCTAGTGCAAATATTTCAGGTAGACCCAGCCCGACTCAGGGAAAGCACGTTGTGGAGGACCTTTCTGAGAAGATAGACGGAATAATTATTTCTTCTGATTCTATAATAGGAATTGAGTCCACAGTTTTGGACATAACTGTAAAACCTGCTTTGATTTTAAGACCAGGGAGTATTTCCTTAGAGGAAATTAAAAAATATATTGATGTAGAATATGATACTCTAATCCCAGCAGAAAGACCTAGGTCCCCAGGGACTAAATATAGGCATTATGCTCCCCAAGGCTTTCTTTATGTTATAAAGGGAAATTTTCAGGAAAAGCTGGAAAAATTTCAAAAAATATCAGAAAAAGATTCCAATGAAAAAAGCTGTTTTTTTATAACTCAAGAACTGTTTGATCAGCTTAACTTATCTACTAAGAATTTGGATAAGGTTAAAATCATGGGATCTATTTTAAGACCCTTCGAAATTACTGCCAATTTATATAAAAACCTTAGAGAATTTGATTCAAAAAATATAAAAAATATTTATATGGAAGATATTCCAGAAGAAATTTCAGGGAAAGCCTATCAAAATAGAGTAGAAAAAGCCTCAGCCGGGAAAGTTCTGTAATTTTTTTCTCTGAAAGAGTATAATAGAATAGGAAATAAAATAATAGAAAATTATTAAAACAAGGTGATTATATGTTGGAAAAAAAGATCTCCGAAGATACGAAGAAAGTTATGGAAAGTGTTCTAGCTATAGTTAAAGATATGAAGGGAAAAATTCTGTTGATTGGTTGTAGTACTAGTGAGGTATCCGGGGAAAAAATCGGTACTGGAGGAAATGCTAGTGCAGCAGAGGAAATGGCGGATATTTTTTTTGAATATTCCAAGAAATATGGATTTAAACTATGTTTTCAATGTTGTGAACATTTGAACAGGTCCTTAGTCGTAGAAAGATCTCTTCTTGAGGAAGGAAGGCTTACTGAAGTAAATGCTATACCTGTTAAAAGAGCAGGAGGAGCTATGGCTGAAGAGGCTTATAAGAGATTCAGTGAACCCTGTCTTGTAGAGAGTATTGAAGCAGATTTAGGATTAGACATAGGCCATACTCTTATTGGGATGAACCTTAAGAAGGTGGCTGTACCAATAAGATTAAAGGAAGATAAGATTGGTGAGGCTAAGGTAATTTTTGCTAAAACCCGTCCTAAATATGTTGGTGGTGAAAGAGCAGTTTATAATAGCTCTTTAAAATAAAAAGCATTTATAAAATCAAGGGGGAAAAATTTTGAATTATATTGAAAATTTTGTAAGAAAAGCGGATTCGGAAATTGCTGATATTATAGGTATGGAAGAAAGAAGACAGTTGGAGAAAATTGAATTAATTGCCTCCGAAAACTTTGTTAGCCCAGCGGTTTTAGCTGCTACAGGATCAGTTCTTACAAATAAATATGCGGAAGGCTATCCAGGTAAAAGATATTATGGTGGTTGTCAGTATGTAGATATGGCTGAAAATCTTGCTATTGAAAGAGCAAAAAAGTTATTTGGGGCAGAACATGTTAATGTTCAACCTCACTCAGGAGCCCAGGCCAATACTGCTGTTTATTTCGCAATGTTAAAACCAGGGGATACAATTATGGGTATGGACTTAACTCATGGAGGACACTTAACTCATGGCAGTCCAGTTAACATATCTGGTTCATATTTTAACATCGTTTCTTATGGCGTAGAAAAGGAATCTGAGAGAATAGATTATGATATACTTAGAGAAATAGCCTTAAAAGAAAAACCAAAAATTTTAGTAGCGGGAGCAAGTGCTTACCCTAGAGCTATTGATTTTAAAGCTTTTAGAGAAATTGCAGATGAAATAGGTGCCTATTTCATGGTAGATATGGCTCATATTGCTGGCTTAGTAGCAGCAGGCTTGCACCAAAACCCAGTGGAATATGCGGATTTTGTAACTACTACAACCCATAAAACATTAAGAGGACCAAGGGGAGGTATGATTCTTTGTAAAGAAGAATATGGTGCTGCCATAAATAAAGCAATATTTCCAGGAACACAAGGTGGTCCATTAATGCATGTTATTGCAGCAAAAGCAATCGCTTTCAAAGAAGCCTTAGCCCCTGGATTTAAAAAATATCAAAAACAAATATTGAAAAATGCTTTAGCCTTATCAAATAGTCTTCAAGAAAAAGGCTTTAGAATAGTATCTGGAGGAACAGATAATCATTTAATTTTAATTGATCTTACAGGTCAAGATTTATCAGGTAAAGAAGCAGAAGCTATGCTTGATGCTGCAGATGTAACTGTAAATAAAAACACGATTCCTTTTGAGACTAAAAGTCCTTTTGTAACTAGTGGTATCAGGGTAGGAACTCCAGCTTCCACAACTAGAGGTATGAAGGAAAAAGAAATGGAAGAAATCGCAAAAATAATATCTTTAGTTTTAATTGAGAAAAATTCAGAAGAAGCAAGAAAAAGAGTAAAAGAATTAACTCAAAAGTTCCCTTTATTTATGGAAGAGGTGTAATATGTCAAATGTTTACGAGCTTAATCACCCCTTAATTCAGCATAAACTAACTTATGTTCGTGAGAAAAGTACTGGACCAAAAGAATTTAGAGAATTAGTGGAAGAAATTACCATGTTGATGGCCTATGAAGTAACTAAAAATATGACATTAGAGAGTATCGAAATTGAAACCCCGGTACAAAAAACTACTTCAAAGATAATTTCAGGAAGAAAAGTAGGACTAGTTCCAATTTTAAGAGCAGGATTAGGTATGGTAGAGGGAATGTTAAAAATGATCCCTGCAGCAAAAGTTGGGCACATCGGTTTATACCGAGACCCAGAAACTCTCTTACCTGTAGAATATTATTGCAAACTTCCACCAGATATTATTGAAAGAGAGCTACTAGTTCTTGACCCCATGCTTGCTACTGGGGGTTCAGCATCCGCCGCTATCGACTTTCTTAAAGAAAAAGGTGGAGAAAATATTAA
Source organism: uncultured Eubacteriales bacterium (assembly GCA_964642925.1). GTDB lineage: Bacteria > Bacillota > Peptococcia > Peptococcales > SKKY01 > SKKY01. Next base: position 34,856 of record CAZXPJ010000008.1, read on the forward strand.
GTTAGTATGCCTAATTGCTGCACCAGAGGGAATTAAAATGGTTCAGGAAAAGCACCCAGATGTAGATATATTCATTGCTGCAATAGATGAGAAACTAAATGACTATGGCTATATAGTGCCTGGACTTGGTGATGCAGGAGATCGAATTTTTGGTACACAATAAAAGAAAAAGTTGGGATGCGTACTTTCTTGATATTGCGAGATTAGTATCATCCCGTTCTACTTGTTTACGAAGAAAAGTGGGTGCTGTTCTCGTAAAAGATAATCATATTTTAGCTACTGGATATAATGGTGCCCCTCGAGGTTTGGAACATTGCCTTGATAGGGGCTGTATCCGAGAACAAAACAATATTCCTAGCGGTGAAAGACACGAGTTTTGTCGGGGACTTCATGCAGAACAAAACGCTTTAATACAAGCTGCAGTCCATGGAGTTAGTATTGAGGGTAGTACCTTGTATTGCACTAATTTTCCTTGTTCTCTTTGCTCTAAAATGATAATTAATGCCAAAGTAAAGAAAATTATTTATGAAGAAGGATATCCAGATGAATTAGCAAAGGAACTTATAGCTGAATCTGATGTGGAGTTACTTCAGTTAGGGGGAACTGATGAAGTATAAGAGTATAGCTTTGCCTAGATTAAACAACCTTCAGCCAACAATAGAATCTACGGCACTAAAATTAATGGAAGAAACAGGAGAACTAGCTCAGGCTATTGGAAAATATAGAGGTATGAGCGGCGAGAATACAATATATGATGAAAATGAAGTAATGGAAAAAATTTGTTCAGAGCTTTTAGATGTAGCTCAAACAGCAGTTTCCTTAATGTTTGTTCTTGAAGAAAAATATGAAATGGATATTGGAGCGGCTTTAGAAAAGCATATACAGAAATTAATTGATAAGGAATATTTAACTTATTAAATATGATGGAGTAGAAAAAATGACAAATGTTAAGAAAAAAATTTTAAGTGTTTTTGGGACAAGGCCTGAAGCCATCAAAATGGCTCCTTTGATAAAAGAAATAGAAAAAAATGAAAATTTTGAAAGTATTGTTGTAGTAACTGCACAACATAGAGAAATGTTAGATCAAGTTTTAGCACTTTTTGAAATTAAGCCGGATTATGATTTAAATATTATGAAAAAAAATCAATCCTTAACAGATATTACTGTGGGTGTCTTATCTGGCTTAAAAGAAATCTTTGAAGAGGTTAAACCAGACCTTGTCTTAGTTCATGGAGACACTACTACAACTTTTACAGCTTCCCTTGCAGCCTATTATTTACAAATCCAAGTAGCCCATGTGGAAGCAGGATTAAGGTCGGGCGATATTTATTCCCCTTATCCAGAGGAAGCTAACAGAAAGTTAACAGGTTGCCTATCAAATGTGCATTTTGCACCAACAAAGGGAGCAAAAGAAAATCTTTTAAAGGAAAATGTATCAGAAAAAAATATTTTTGTTACTGGGAATACAGTCATTGATGCTTTGTTAGAAACAATAAAAAATAGTAAAAATGATAGTATTGAAAAAAAAATAAATTTATCTTGTGGTATTGTAGGGGATAATGATAGAATAATACTCGTGACTGCTCATAGAAGAGAAAATCATGGGGAACCTTTGGAAGACATATTTAATGCATTATTGGATATACATAGAGATTTTAAAGATATAAAGATAGTGTTCCCAGTGCATAAAAATCCAAAAGTAAGAGAGCTGGCAGATAAAATGCTTTCTAATAAGGATGGTATTTTTTTAATAGAGCCCTTAGAATATCAAGAATTTTCGCATTTAATTAGCAAATCCTACCTTATTTTAACTGATTCAGGAGGAATTCAAGAAGAAGCTCCTGCTCTTGGAAAACCAGTGTTAGTTTTAAGGGAAAACACAGAAAGACCTGAAGCTGTAGAGGCAGGTACTGTAAGACTTATTGGTACTAAAAAAGATATCATATATGAAAATGTAAAAAAACTCTTAACTCAAAGGGAAAGCTATGATAAAATGGCAAAGGCGACTAATCCATATGGAGATGGAAGTGCCTCCAAGAGGATTGTAAAATTCCTTCAATGGAAGTATGGTTTTATTAATGAGATTCCCGAAGAATGGGAACATTAAATATAAAATAAATAAACTTGAAAGTAGGTAAAATGGATTTATCATTCATTTATAGCGATACATTTTGCTGTTTATACAGGAACACTCATATGGCTAGCATACAAGGGCGGAGTGTGGCTAGATACAAGGTATAACACAGGTATTATTTTTACTGTAATTTTATTCCTCGTTGCAATTATTTTTTCTTTTATCAGCCTTTTTGACAAATTAACTTATGTCGAAAACAAGAAGAAGAAGGATAAGAAATAAAAAGAATAATAATACATATTGAAAGAGGTGAATAAATTGTTTTTAGGAATTGCCAATGCTGCGGAAGCTGGACACGAACCTCTAGCAACAATATTTGGTATTGAAATAAGTTCATATGTAACATCCATGTGGATTGTTATGGCTGCCCTTATACTTGTCTCTTACTTTGCGACTCGCAATATGAAATGGATTGCTACAGGTTTACAAAATGCTATTGAATTAGTGGTAGAAATGTTACTAGATTTTCTATCAGGAGTTATGGGTGAGGAAAAAGCTAAGAAATACTTTCCTTATTTAGCAACAGTTTTTCTTTTTATCTTGACCATGAACTACTGTTCTTTACTTCCGCTGTCAGGTACACTGCCTTGGCTAACTACTCCAACATCTACACTAAGTGTTACAGTTGGTCTTGCATTATGTACATTTTTTGTTACACATTTTTATGGCATAAAAGAAAGAGGCTTAGCTTATTTTAAACATCTTTTCCAACCATACTTTTTTCTTTTTCCTCTAAACGTAATTGATGAGATAGTTAAACCTTTATCTTTATCCCTGCGTTTATTTGGTAATATATTTGGTGAGAAAATGATAGGTATGACTTTATTTAGTATGATTCCATTGATAGTACCATTACCAGCATATTTTTTAGGAATTCTCTTTGGTGCTATTCAAGCTTATGTATTCACACTACTTTCTGCAGTATATATTAGTAACGCTACTGCGAAAGACCACTAAGTAGGAAATAAGTTTTTTCAAAAATACTAAAATAATTTTTAGGCTAGGAGAAGGGAGGTAATTTAAATGGCATTGAATGGAATAATTGCGATTGCTGCTGCACTTGCTATTGGAATAAGTACAATTGGTCCTTCATTAGGACAAGGTAAAACTGCTGCAAGTGCTATGGAAGCAATGAGCCGTCAGCCAGAGGCTGCAGGTGAAATCCGTACTTCTATGATTCTTGCACTAGCATTTATGGAAGCATTAACAATTTTCGGATTGTTAATCGCGTTTATGTTAGTAGGTAGCATTAACTAATTTTATTTAGTAGGCAATTTTGCTTATTTTAATTGCCTACTAAATGTTTTCCCGAAAGCAATAAAAACAACAAGATTAAATGTTTTTATTTATATATGTAACCAAGAGGGGAGGATAAAAACTTGATAGACATTAACCTAACGGATATGTTATTTGCTATAGCGAACTTCGTTATATTAATAGTTATTTTAAATAAATTCTTGCATAAACCTGTCTTGAATATGTTAGAAAAAAGGAAAAAATTTGTTCAGGATAATTTGGAAGCATCAATGGCTGCGAAAGTTGAAGCTGAAAAAATCCGTGAGGAATATTTAACCGATATGAAGCATGCTAGAGAAGAAGCACAGGGAATTATAGAGCAAGCTACAAAGGTTGCAGAAAAAGAGAAGAACGATATCATTGCTACTGCAAAAATTGAAACGAAAAAAATATCTGAAGAAATGCACAGAGAAATCCAGGCAGAAAAAGATAAAGCAATGGCGGAAGTTAGAGATATCATCGTATCCACATCAATTCTTGCAGCAGAAAAAATTGTAGCTCGTAATTTAGATGCAAAAGATCATGAAAAGATGATTGATGATTTTATTAAAGAGGTAGGGGAAGTGCATTGAGGATAAAAACGATTTCTAAACGTTATGCACAAGCACTTCTGGAAATAGCTCTTGAAAAAGATAAAGCTTCTGAGTATTCAAAGCAACTTGAGACTATCGATAATAGTATTAATAATACTGCTATTCTTCACTACGCATGGTATGAAAATCAATTATCAAAGCTTGAGAAAAAACGGATTATCAAAGATTTCTTTGCTGATAAAGTAGATAGCACATTAGTGGATTTTTTGTTTCTTCTTATTGATAAGAAAAGAGAAAGTTTTTTCAAAGCAATAGCGGAAGAATATATGGACTTGGCAGATATAAAAGAGGACTTTATTGAGATATCAGTAGGATCAGCTGTTGAATTATCAGAAAAAGATATTGAAAAATTAAAAAATAAACTAGCATCCATGACAGGTAAGAAAGTTCGCTTGGAAGTTAAAGTTATTCCAGAGATTATTGGTGGTCTAATTTTAAAAATAGGGGACAAGATCATTGATAATAGTGTTGTGAAAAGACTATCATCCATGGGAAAAGAACTGGAAGGCTCAGGTTATTATTCTGATGATTATTTAAAGAGATTTCTATTTTCATCTAAGGATGTTGTGCATACTTCAGAGTCTGATCTTGTAGCAGATGTAACTACATCTATTGCCTTATCAGAAGATAGAAAACAAGAGCTAGAGAAGAAACTTTCTGAGAAGATGGGTCAGAAAGTTATTATTCATGCAAAAATTGATGAATCTTTATTGGGTGGCATTACTGTAAAGATAGGCGATAATATTATAGACGGTAGTGGTAGAAAAAGATTACATTTATTAGCAGATAAAATGGAAAAAGTTATCGGGAATTGGGGTGAGGAATAAGATGAATTTACGCCCAGAAGAAATAAATTCAATTATCAAGCAAGAAATTGAAAATTATTCGAAAAAAATTGAAGTAACTACGGTGGGTACTGTTATTCAAATTGGTGATGGTATAGCCCGTGTTTATGGATTACAAGATGCTATGGCTGGAGAACTACTAGAGTTTCCACAAGAAACTTATGGTATGGCTTTGAACCTAGAGGAAAATAACATTGGTGTAGTTATTCTAGGACCATATGGGCATATAAAGGAAGGCGACACTGTAAAGAGAACTGGCAGAATCGTTGAAGTTCCTGTAGGTGAAGCTATGATTGGGAGAACTGTAAACGCATTGGGACAACCTGTTGACGGAAAAGGTCCTATCGTTACAAAGAAATATAGACCTGTTGAAGCTCCTGCTCCTGGTGTAATTTACAGAAAATCTGTACATGAACCATTACAGACAGGTATTAAAGCAATTGATTCTATGGTTCCAATTGGTAGAGGTCAAAGGGAGCTTATTATCGGAGACCGTCAAACAGGAAAAACTGCCGTTGCCATAGACACAATACTTAATCAAAAAGGGCAAGACGTAATTTGTATATATGTGGCAATCGGTCAGAAAAGATCAACAGTAGCAAACGTTGTAAATACTCTTGAGATGAATGGATCAATGGATTATACAATTGTAGTAGCTGCTACTGCCTCTGAACCAGCTCCTTTATTGTACATCGCTCCTTACGCAGGTTGTGCAATGGGAGAAGAGTTTATGTATGATGGGAAACATGTTTTAATAATTTACGATGATTTATCTAAGCAAGCGGTAGCTTACCGTGAACTTTCTTTATTACTTCGTCGTCCACCAGGAAGAGAAGCGTATCCAGGAGATGTATTCTATTTACACTCTCGTTTATTAGAAAGATCAGCTAAGCTGAGTGATAGTATGGGTGGTGGGTCCATGACCGCACTGCCAATAATTGAAACTCAAGCGGGAGACGTGTCCGCATATATTCCAACTAACGTTATATCTATTACTGACGGTCAGATTTATCTTGAGTCAGACTTATTTAACTCTGGTGTTCGTCCTGCTATCAACGCAGGTATTTCCGTATCCAGGGTTGGTGGTTCAGCTCAGATAAAAGCTATGAAGCAAGTTGCGGGACCACTTCGTTTAGATCTTGCACAGTATAGAGAATTAGCTGCTTTCTCTCAATTTGGTTCTGACTTAGATGCATCTACAAAAGCACGTTTAACTAGAGGTGAAAGAATAGTAGAGATTTTAAAACAAGGACAGTATGTTCCTATGAATGTTACTGATCAAGTTATTTCTCTATATACTGCAGTTAATGGTTTCTTAGATGATATTAGTACTGATAAGATCAAAGTATTCGAAGAAAAATTCTTAAACTTTATAAAAACCAGCGCATACAAAGAGTCAGTATATGAAGCTCTAGTAGCTAAAAAAGCGTATAATGATGAAATTGAAACTGAGTTGAAGAAAGCTATAGAAGAATTTAAAGGAACCTTCAGTGCTTAAATAGCAAAAAAAGAAGGTGGTGAAGAATAATTGGCTGCTGAAAGAGATATAAAACGCAGAATTCGAAGTGTTAACAATACAAGACAAATAACCAAAGCTATGGAAATGGTTGCTGCTTCAAAGCTTAGAAGTACCCAAGCTGCAGCACAAAGTTCCAAGCCCTATTCTAAAAAGCTTAGAGATGTGTTAACTCATCTTGTTGCCAATGTGCCAGACAGTAAAAACCCTCTTCTTGCTTCAAGAGAAGTGAAGAAAACGTGTTATTTTGTTATTACAGGTGATCGAGGTCTTGCTGCTGGATACAATGTCAATCTTTTGAAGTTTGCAAAGAACATTATTGATAGTACAGAAAATGATTACGGAATTGTAGCTATCGGTAAAAAAACCAAAGAATTTTTCAAAAGAAGAGGCTACAAAATAGAAAAAGATATTTTTGGGATTCAGGATTATCCTACAACTTTCGAAGCTCAGGAAATAGCAAAAGAAATTTCCACAATGTATTGTTCTGAGGAATACGATGAAGTAAGGATTATTTATACGGACTTTATATCTACTATGAATCATGTCCCAAAAGAACTAAGATTATTGCCTATTGGTGAAATAGAAGCGGACACAAATATTGAACGAGAGTATATTTTAGAGCCAGATAAACAAATATTATTGGATGAATTGCTACCAATGTATTTTAAAAATCAGGTTTATCAAACTTTACTCCAATCTAAAGCAAGTGAACATGCTTCACGTATGACATCAATGCATAGTGCTACTCAAAACGCTGGAGAAATGATCTCCAAATTAAATTTACAGTATAACAGAGCCCGTCAAGCAGCAATAACAACTGAAATTGCTGAAATTGTAGGCGGTGCTAATGCTTTAAAAGGGTAAGTAATTAAAACCTTTAAAAAGGAGGTTAACTAATTGGAAACAGGTAAGATTATTCAGGTTATTGGACCTGTTATAGACGTTGAATTTGAAGCAGGGAATCTCCCTGAATTAAATAACGCTGTAATGGTTCGAACAGAGGACCAAGAAGATAAAACCAAAGAATTCAATCTTACTTTTGAAGTCGCTCAGCATTTAGGAAACAACGCTGTAAGATGTGTTTCTATGCAATCAACAGATGGACTTGTAAGAGGAATGAATGTATTTGATACTGGTACATCTATCCAGGTTCCAGTTGGAGATAAGACTTTAGGTCGTATTTTCAATGTTGTTGGTGAGGCGATTGATGAAGGCGGAGAAGTAGGAGCCGAAGAATATTGGTCTATCCATAGAGAAGCTCCAAGTTTTGTTGAGCAAGGAAAAACTACTGAAATGCTGGAAACAGGAATTAAAGTAGTAGACCTTCTAGCTCCATACTCCAAAGGTGGTAAAATCGGTCTTTTTGGTGGTGCCGGTGTAGGTAAAACAGTTATCATAATGGAACTTATTAACAATATAGCACAAGAACACGGTGGATACTCTGTATTTGCCGGTGTAGGAGAGCGTACTCGTGAAGGTAATGACTTGTGGGAGGAAATGAAAGAATCAGGAGTTATAGATAAAACAGCTCTTGTATTTGGACAAATGAATGAGCCCCCAGGAGCTCGTCAAAGAATTGCTTTAGCAGGCCTTACAATTGCAGAATATTTTCGTGATGTGCAGGGACAAGACGTATTGCTATTTATAGACAATATTTTCCGTTTCACTCAGGCAGGTTCGGAGGTTTCGGCTTTACTTGGACGTATGCCTTCTGCTGTAGGTTATCAACCAACTCTGGCATCTGAAATGGGTAAACTGCAAGAACGTATAACATCAACAAACAAAGGATCAATCACTTCTGTACAGGCGGTTTATGTACCAGCAGATGACTTGACTGACCCAGCTCCAGCAGCTACTTTCGCTCACTTGGATGCTACATCAGTTTTATCTCGTGCTATCTCTGAGAAGGGTATCTATCCAGCAGTGGATCCATTGGAGTCTAACTCTAGAATTCTTGACCCTCAAGTAATAGGGCAAGAGCATTACGACGTAGCTATAGGTGTTCAGCAAATTCTTCAAAGATACAAAGATCTTCAAGATATTATTGCTATTCTTGGTATGGATGAGTTATCAGAAGAAGATAAGGTTCTAGTTGCTCGTGCTCGTAAAGTTGAACGTTTCTTATCTCAACCATTCTTCGTTGCGGAACAGTTTACAGGGCTTCCAGGAAAGTATGTTCCAGTTAAAGAAACGATCAGAAGTTTTAAAGAAATTTTAGAAGGTAAGCATGATGATCTTCCTGAACATGCATTTATGTTGGTAGGTGCCATTGAGGAAGCTATAGAGAAAGCTAGCAAAGGATAAGGGGTGAATGCCCGTGGAAGATAAAAAAATGTTATTAGAAGTTATAACTCCAGAAAGAACGGAGTTAAAAGAATCTATTAAATCATTAATCGTTCCAACTCAGGGTGGATCAATAGGCATCTTATATGGTCACGCCCCAATTATTACTTTAGTAGATATTGGTCAGCTGAAGTATAAGACGGATGATGTAGTAGAAAAAATATTAATTGTTTCCAATGGTGTTTTGGAATTAGCTGATAACAAGATAACTATTCTTGTAAACACAGCGGAAAAACCTGAAGAAATTGATGTTGAAAGAGCTTTAAGGGCTAAAGAAAGAGCAATTAAAAGACTTGATCAAAAAGAGAAAAATGTTGACTTTGCTCGTGCCGAGGCCTCTTTAAAAAGAGCAATGATGAGACTAAATGCAGTAGGAAAAAAATAAAAAAAACTACCAGGGAAAATCTGGTAGTTTTTTTTTGTCTATCTGATATAATCGGAAAGGTAAAAGTCTAAAGGAGCTGCGTTATGATTAAAAACAAATGGATTACATATATTCTAACCTTAATAATAGGAATGGGTTTTCTAACTAGTGTGTTTTTATTATCGGAAAGACACAAGACTGAAGAAAACTATAAAAATCTAGAAGTAATATTAAGTATAAATGATTTAGAAACTCTGGCGAATGCTAATGATAAGACACTAGAAGAAGTTATTTTGGATTTTAAAAATTCTGGAGCAACTAGTATTATTATAAGAGAAAAATCTCTGGGAGATTTAGAAAGAAATGGCGAATTGGAAATAGTTAAAAAGCATAACGGGATTTATTTAAATATTATAAACAAAGATTATTCTGAGCAAATAGAAAAAAATATTATTGCTAAAAAAATAGGTAAAAAAGTTTTTTTAGATGGTAGAGAGGTACTAGAGATTCCTATTAAAGTTGCCTCTTCTTATGTCTCAGATGAGGGATATATAAAAATACTAGATGAAACAGGCATTGGATTTGATATTAAGCAATTAGAAATTATTAATAAAACCCAAATGATGGTAGTTCCGCAAATTAGAAGTTGGAAAAATTATAGTCAGGAATCCATAGATTTATTAGCAAGGGAATTAAAAAAGATTGATAATATAAGTATTCTCCTCAACAACGATAGTAGTGTAGTTGGTTATCCAGGCTATGTGGATGAGCTTATAAATACCCTTAATCCTACAAAAGAAAAACCTGTGGGGATGGTAGAGTTTTTTCACCAATCAGGGTTAAATTCGATGATATATAAAAATGACATGCAAACTGTACGAATACACTCTATTTCGGATAAAGAGATGTTAAATTTTTCTGAAAAAAAAGCTATTGAAAGATATCTTCTTTCAGCGGAAGAAAGGAATATTAGGGGCATTTTTTTGAAATTGTTTTATCTTGATAACCCTATGAATTCCTATCGTAATAATATTACTTATGTTGAGACTATTTCAGAAAGTTTAATAGATTCAGGTTTTATCTTGGATAAAGCTTCAATCATTAAATATGATAAAAAAAATATTGTTTTTTATGGAATAATTGTCTTAGCTTTACTGGCGGGAATAGGAATGATATTTATCAAGTTGAAAAATACTTTTCTAGGTCTTTTAGGAATCCTTGGAGCTGGAGGATTAATTGGAGCCTTATTTTTAGTTAATTCTTTAATGGCTCTAAAAACTGCAGCCTTACTCCTAGTTTTAGTGTATCCAATGCTTGCTTTTGTAGCTGTTCTCCAATATGAAGAAGATGGAATAAAGAATAATATTATTATTGCTTTAAAAAATACGATTACAATTTCTGTTATAACCTTTGCTGGTGGTTTAATGATGGCGTCATTACTAAGCTTTACACCCTTTATGATAAAAACAAATCAATTTGCAGGAGTAAAAATAGCCCATTTAATACCCTTAGTATTGATTCCTTTTGTTTTAATTTTTTGGAACCGGGAAGGATTTGCAAACATAAAAAAAATACTCAACATGGCTATTCAGTATAAAGTAGCGGTGTTAGGAGTCATTGGTGCTGCTGCTTTGGCTTACTATTTGTTAAGAACAGGTAACCAAGGAGCTGGATTAGTTTCTGGTTTTGAAAATAACCTGAGAGAATCTTTAAATAATTATCTTGGGGTTAGGCCAAGAACAAAAGAATTTTTTGTTGGATATCCTCTCCTATTGTTATTAACCTATTTAGGCTTAAACAAAAAAACCTGGGTCCTTCTTTTCCCAGCAATTATAGGACAAATTTCTCTCGCTAATACTTACGCACATATTCACACACCAATAGGAGTATCCTTACAAAGAAGTGCCTTAGGTTTAATAATTGGTTTAGCTTTAGGTCTAATTCTCATTACTGGATGGAAAATATTGGAGAATATTTATGAAAAATATATTAATTAGTGGTTATTATGGCTTTCATAATACAGGGGATGAATTAGTACTTCAGGAGATTATTAGAGGATTGAAGAAAACTAGGAATGATTTTAAAATAACTGTTCTCTCAGCAGACCCAGAACATACAGAAAAGGAATATGCTGTAAAGGCTAAAGATAGATGGAAACTTTTTCAAGTAATGAAGGAAATTTATAAGACAGATATATTAATTTCTGGAGGAGGCAGCCTCCTCCAGGATAAAACTAGTAAAAATGGGATTCTTTACTATTTAGGTATTATTCTTGCTGGGAAAATATTTAGGAAAAATCTTGTTATCTTTTCCCAAGGAATAGGCCCAGTGGGAAGTGCTAGAAACGTATTTCTTTTAAAAAGAATATTATCTTTAACGGATTATATATCAGTAAGAGATGAGGAATCATTAGAATTTTTAAAGGAAGTAGGAATAAAGAAAGAAATCGTTCTATCTGGAGATCCCGTTTTTCTTCTAGATTCTACACAGGGAGATGACAGAAAGAGGCTTTGGGAAAAAATTGGATTAGATAAAGAAAAAAAGCTAATAACTATATCTCTAAGACCTTGGGAAAATATAGAAAAGGTTATAGTAGAAATAAAAAAATTTTTGGAGTCTTTTTCTAAAGAGGAGTATCAAATTAGATATTTAAATTTCCACCTAGGAGAGGACGACAAAATTATCCAAGGAAAAGTTCCTGAGGAGGAATTAATTTATATTCCCTTAAAACCAAGGGAGGTTGCTTCTTTAATATCTTCAAGTTATTTAACTGTTGGCATGCGATTACATTCTTTAATTCTTGCTGCTGCCACTCAAGTTAGCTTTATTAGTATTTCTTATGATCCCAAAGTAGATGCTTTGGACAAAGAAATTTATAATTCTAGGATTAATATAAATACAGAGAATATTTCCCGGGATATATTATGGAAAAAATATGAAGAAGTAAAAGATTTTGATTATAGTAATAAAGAAATAAGAGAAAGAGCTTTAAAACCTTTTAAATATATAAAGGATAGATAAAAATTATCTGTCCTTTATTATTTTAAGATTAGGAACTATCCTTGCCTCAAAAGTTCTTTTCCAGGCTAAGGAGATATTTCCCATGCCATGCTCAACTTGAAAGTTTGTATTAAAATTATTATATAATCCTGATAATGCACTGTTAAGCCCTAATGATTCTTGCTTAAAACTTTCTTGTAGGAAGTCTCCTGCAGCCTTTTCATCTAGAATAAAAGAAAAATTCTCATTTTTTTCTATTAAGTAGCTATTAAGTTTATCTCTTAAAATACCCTGATAGAGATAATCGTCAGCAAAATGAACATAGAGGAGATTGTAGTAATTCTCAAGGATTTTAATTTGCTCTTCAACCGGGAAGGCTAGGAGATTTTTTTGGATATAATCAAAGATTACCAAATTAGCATATTCTGTTCCTAAAGAATTTCCTATTGTGTTCCAACCAGAGTAACCATCTAAATTTTTAATAAAGTGCAGATCCTTAAAAATTTCCATATCACCCTTATTTATATAGGCTATATCAATTAATCCAAGATAGTTTTTATTCTCATTATTATAGATATTCTCAAGAGTAGCCTCAGCCATATCTTGTTTGTTATGAATTATAGCAAGATTATCAGAATCGTTATTAATATTAATGGATAAAAAATTCAAAAGCTGCTTTGAACGTTTTTCTATTGAAAGGCTCTCGAAGGTTTTAATTTCCTTTGCTTCCTGTAAATCTGTATAGATAAGTTTTACATCTAGAGGAGATTCTAAGGATTCAGATCTTACTAATCGTGCTAGGATTAATTGGGTAAGCTCGTCTGCTCCCGGCTGAACTATAATTTTATCATTATTGTAATCTAAATATTTATTTAACTGCTGATTAGTAATACTTTCTTTATAAGTATCATCTTGTCCAATGATAAAAAGATCAATTAATCCCTGCTCAACATTTGTTTTCATGCTAGATATTATTGTATCTGAGCCTGAATAAATTGAAAGATAACGGGCTAATATTTCCTTAGGTGGCAGTATAGGGGAAGTTTCAGAAACATTTATTTGAAACTTGCCATAAAGAAGAGAAAAACTTATTAGCTCCTCTTGAAAATTCCATAAATCGGTAAATTGGCTAGGAATCACTCTTGGAAGAACAGATACTACTATAACTTTTTTTTCTTGTGATTTAGCAGTTTCTAAGAATTTATTAAATTCTTTTAACTTTTCATTTAAATTTATATAGGATTGAGGATCACGGGAAGCTATCAAGCCACCATTTATAATCTGGTTTGTATAAATTATATAAGTATCTCCTTGAGCTAGAGAATCGTATAGATATTCATACAAATTATCTAGATTAGAAGGTTTATTATAATTATCAAGGTAATCCTTAGGGAAGCTTATATTTTTGTTCACTGCTTTTGCGGCATAAGCAGGATAATCTGTATTGCAAGGTCTGGAATCTAGTGGTATCAGAATTATTTCTGAAGATAGGCTAGGAGCACCAGATATTGAAAAATTTATAGAAAAAATTAAAACAAGTATTATTATGAAAGATACTAATCTTTTCAGATTCATTTAGGGCCTCCTAGGGTATATGTTTGATGTAGAGTTTATCATAAAGGAGCAAAAAAAACTAACTTGACGGATTGAAGTAAATAATTAATACTATTAAGAGTAAAAGATTGTTTATTTTTATCAATAGGAGAGATAACTTTTGGAAAAAATTATTATAAATGGTGGGAAAAAACTTTCGGGAAGTGTAAAAGTAAGCGGTTCTAAAAATGCCGTTTTACCAATCATTATCGCTTCAATTCTAGGAGACGGAGAATCTACAATCTATGATGTTCCAGATCTTACTGATGTTCATATTTTAAAAGACATTTTAACAGAGCTGGGAGCTATTGTAGACTTTAAAAACAATATTTTTAAGATTGATACAAAGGGTATTAATAGTTGGGAAGCTTCTTATGAAAATATTAATAAAATGAGAGCTTCTGTTCTTGTTATGGGACCCTTATTAGCTAAATTTAGCCGTGTAAGAGTTGCCATGCCGGGGGGATGTGCTATTGGTACTCGGCCCATTGATCTACATTTGAAAGGTTTTGAATCCTTGGGAGCAAAGATATCTTTAGAGCAAGGCTTTGTCAGCGCTGTTAGTGAAAACGGTCTTAAGGCAGGGAAAATATATTTGGATTTTCCTAGTGTTGGTGCCACAGAAAACATTATGATGGCAGCAGCTATGGCAGAGGGAACCACAATTATTGAAAATGCTGCAGAAGAGCCTGAAATTGTTGACTTAGCAAACTTCCTTAACTCTATGGGAGGAAATGTAAAGGGTGCTGGAACTAATGTAATTAAGGTAACAGGGGTATCTAAACTCAAAGGAGCAGAACATACAGTTATACCTGATAGAATAGAGGCAGGTACTTATCTTATTGCAGGAGCGGTTACAGGAAGTTGTATTACCATAGATAATGTTATTTCTCATCATATTAAACCAGTAATTGCGAAGCTACGAGATTGTGGTGTGGAAATAGAAGAGAATGATAGTAGTTTATCAATAACTAAAATAGGCAAAATAAAGGCAACAGATATTAAAACCATGCCTTATCCTGGCTTTCCAACAGACATGCAATCAGTTTTCACAGTTCTGATGAGCCTCTCTGAGGGAACAAATATTGTAACGGAAACGGTTTTTGAAAATAGGTTTATGCATATTGATGAGTTAAAAAGAATGGGTGCAAATGTTAAAATAGAAGGAAAAAGTGCAGTAATAGAAGGGGTAAAGGGCTTGTCCGGATGTATTGTAAAAGCCACAGACTTAAGAGCAGGGGCAGCATTAATTCTTGCAGGCCTTGTGGCAGAAGGAAGAACAGAAGTCCATGATGTTTACCATATATTTAGAGGCTACGAAAATATAATCGAAAAATTCCAGAGTCTTGGTGCAGATATAATTCACGAACAATAAATGATAAGGATTCAAAATATATATAATAGGAGTGAAAAAATGTTTAAAATGGGAGAAGATATTGGAATTGACTTAGGCACAGCCTCAGTTCTTGTCTATATAAAAGGACAAGGAGTTGTTTTGCAAGAGCCTTCTGTAGTTGCTATTGATAGTGCCACAGAAAAAATTGTGGCAGTAGGGGAAGAAGCAAGACAAATGATTGGAAGAACTCCAAGCAATATTATAGCCATTAGACCACTTAGAGAAGGCGTTATTGCTGATTATGATATAACAGAAAAAATGCTTAAATACTTTATAAAAAAAGCTATGAAAACGAGCAAGTTTTTCAAACCTAGAATTATGATTTGTATTCCCTCAGGAGTTACAGGAGTAGAGGAAAGAGCAGTTAAACAGGCAGCCTTTTCTGCAGGGGCTAAACAAGCATTTCTAATTGAAGAACCTGTGGCAGCAGCTTTAGGCTCTGGACTTGATATCTCACAACCTAGTGGTGCCATGGTAATTGATATAGGTGGAGGTACCACAGATGTTGCAGTTCTATCCCTTGGAGGAGTAGTTTATTCCAATTCTGTAAGGATTGGTGGAGATAAATTTGATGAGGCTATTATCAGATATGTTAGAAGAAAACATAATGTATTAATTGGGGAAAGATCAGCAGAAGATGTTAAGATTGCAATAGGTTCTGCTTATCCGTCACTACATCCGGGGCAAACTGCAGAAGTAAAAGGAAGAGATCTTGTAACAGGTCTTCCAAAAATTATTACCTTAACTGTAGAAGAGGTTAATGAGTCCATTGCAGAACCTTTAGAATCCATAGTTGCAGTAACTAAAGAAGTACTTGAAAAAACTCCCCCTGAATTAGCTGGAGATATTATAAACAAAGGAATAATATTAACTGGAGGGGGCTCTCTTTTACATGGTCTTGATTCCTTGATATCCGAGAGAACAGGACTTCATGTGTATATTCCTGAAGATGCAATTTCTTGTGTGGCTCTTGGTACTGGTTTTGCTCTTGAAAACATTGATAAACTAACATACAACAATAAGCCTCAAGTTTAAAAAAATGGAGGTAAAAGTTATGTTATTTGAAAAGAAAATTTATAAGAAAAATTATCCTGTTGTTTCAGGAGAAGGGAACCCTGAAACAATTTTATTTCTTATTGAAGAAAAGGATATCCTTTATATACCAGAGTATTCAAAAGAATACTCTTTTCCAAAGGACACAGAAGTATATGAAATTATTTTAGGTCAGAGAGAAGAGAATATTAGCAAGCCAGAAAACATGGCATCTCCTTTCATATTGACTGGAGATGCCTGTTTTTATAATTTCATGGCAAGAAAAATCAAGGTATCCGGTGAACAAGAACTCTTCAATAAAAAGGGTAAAGATTTAGTATGGCTCACTACTGGGAGTTTATATTTGGAAATAGAAGAGAAAGAAAAAATAAGACTTACAGACTTACCTATTGTTATTAATGAGGAAGGACTTGTTTATAAATTGATAGGACAGGGAGAAGTCTTTTTACTTAAGATTTGAATTAGGTGTTGTTGTATACAGGTATACAGGGTATAGTTTATTATTAGGAGCTAAAATTGGTCTTGTCCTAAAAAATAAAAAGAGGTGTATTTAAATGGATCTGAAAAATCGCAAAGTAGGTATAATGGATACAACTTTGAGAGATGGACATCAGTCTCTTCTTGCAACCAGAATGCGTACAGAAGATATGATTCCTGTAGCAGAAAAGATGGATAGGATGGGTTTTTACTCCATGGAAGTGTGGGGGGGAGCAACTTTTGATACTTCTATGAGATTCTTAAACGAGAATCCCTGGGAAAGACTTAGAACATTAAGAAAAGTATTTAAAAACACAAAATTACAAATGCTCCTTAGAGGTCAAAACTTAGTTGGCTATAAACATTATGCTGATGATGTAGTAGAAGCTTTTATAGCTGAGTCTGCTAAAAATGGGATTGATATTTTCAGGGTATTTGATGCCCTTAATGATGTTAGAAATATGCGAAAATCAATAGAGGAAGTAAAAAAGAACAGTAAGCATGCTCAAGCTGCTATAAGTTACACAACAGGATCTTTATATGATCTTAAATATTATGTAGATATTTCACTAAAGCTTAAAGAAATGGGGGCAGACTCTATTTGTATTAAAGACATGGCAGGAATAATGACTCCTTATTTTGCTTACGATTTAGTAAGGGCATTGAAGGATAAAGTAGGATTGCCAATTCAAATGCATACTCATTATACCAGTGGTATGGGTAGTATGATGTATTTGAAAGCGGTGGAAGCAGGGGCGGATGTTATTGACTGTGCTAACTCTGCTTTAGCTTTAGGAACAAGTCAGCCAGCTACAGAAACCATGGTTGCAGTTCTTAATGATGCTGGAATAGATACAGGTATTGATTTAGATGAAGTAAGCACACTAGCGGATGATTTTAAAGCAATGAGAGCTAAATATAAAAAGTTTGATGTCTACCATGATGGAGTGGATGTGAATGTACTTAGATACCAAATCCCCGGTGGAATGTTATCTAATTTTATTACTCAATTAAGAGAGCAAAATGCTGAAGATAAATTACCTCTTGTGTTTAAAGAGGTTCCAAAGGTTAGAGCAGACTTAGGTCAGCCCCCCTTAGTAACACCCTCTAGCCAAATTGTAGGCACTCAATCAGTGTTAAATGTTTTGGCAGGAGAAAGATACAAGATGGTAACGAACGAAGTAAAAGCTTACCTTAAAGGGCAATATGGAAAACCTGCAGGAGAAATTGATGAAGACTTTAGAAGATCCATAATCGGAGATGAAAAAGTTATCACAGTAAGACCAGCAGATTTAATACCTCCTGAAATGGAAGCTGCAAAAAAAGAAATTGGGGATCTTGCTAAAAATCAGGAAGAACTTTTAATGTATATTATGTTTCCCCAGGTAGGAAGAGATTTCCTTGAGGGAAAGATAAAAACAGAAGATTTAAATGTTCCGGAAGATGTTGTTGAAGAAGAAACTGAAACCAGGGAACAAGTAGAAAATAAAGGAATGGTACTAGGCTCTCCAGATAGTAAAGTAGTTATTAACTTTAATGGTAATGTGGAGAATCTTAATGTGACAGTAACCGATGGAAATAAATTAGACTTATCCTTTAGTGAAAAAAATGAAAAGAAATTTTCATCTGCCCTTTCCGGGAGACAACAACCGATACAGAAAAGAATCTATTCACCAGTTGTCACCCCTCCTACTAATGAACCAGAAATAGAGGGAGAAAAGATTTTATCTTCCCTTCCCGGTAAAGTATCTAAGATTTTCAGAAAAGCTGGAAGTATAGTAAAAAAAGGTGAAGTTATATTAATCGTAGAGTCCATGAAAATGGAAAATGAAATTATTGCCAAGGTAGATGGCACGATATCTAAAGTTTTAGTAAAAGAAGGTCAAGCTGTTAAAAGTGGGGACGTTCTAGCTATAATTGCATAAATAAACAATAAATATTAAAAGATCCGGCTTCCCGGATCTTTTTTGTTTTTCCCTAAAGAAATAATAAAAAGAAACGATAGAATAACTATACGTAAAAAATTAACTTAAAAAGGAGAAAAACACATTGCTAAGAGGATTATATTCAGCAGGTTCAGGTTTAATGGCCCTTCTTCAAAAACAAGAAATTGAAACTAATAATATGGTAAATGCTGAAACTGCAGGCTATAAAAGACAACAGACAGTTTTTAAAAGTTTTAGAGATGTTTACCTTGATGAAATAAATTATAAAGACGGAACTACTAAAAATAAAAACATAGGATCAATTAGCCATGGTGTCATGGTTGATGATGTTATTACAATTTATGAACAAGGAGACTTAGTATCTACAGAAAACAATTTGGATTTAGCTATAGATGGAGAAGGCTACTTTACAATAATTGATAAAGATGGAAAAGAGTATTTTACTAGGGATGGGGGTTTTAAACTAAATTTCCAAGGTGACCTTGTAAATAATAATGGTTTATTAGTAGTTGGAGAAAAAGGTGCAATTAACCTCCAAGGTAATTTTATCGCCATTGAAGCAGATGGTGGTGTTTATTTAGACGGTGAGTTTGTTGACAAACTTAAAGTAGTAAGTATTGCAGAACCAATCAAAATTGGTTCTAATAGATTTTTGCCAACAGCAGAAACTCCTCAACCCTTCGATTTCAAAAAAGGAAGAGTAATCCAAGGTTATAAAGAACAATCAAATGCAAATATTATTGATAGTATGACGAAATTTATAGCTTTAACAAGATCCTACGAATCTAGCCAAAAAATGATACAGACAATAGATACAACTATAGAAAAAGCAATAAATGAAGTTGGAAGAGTATAATTTACGAAAAAACCAGGGGGTAGAAAAATGATCAGAGCTCTTAGTATTGCAGGATCAGGAATGAAAATTCAACAAATGCAACTAGACACAATAGCCAACAATTTATCTAATGTAAACACTACAGGATTTAAGAAGAATAATATTGAGTTTCAAGATATGCTTTATCAGAAAATGCAAGTGGCCACTAGAGAAAGACCTGTAAATATAGAAGTAGGAACGGGAGCTCGCTTATCTTCTACTATGGTTGATTTTTCTCAAGGTATTCTTGAGGCAGTTGAAAATCCTTTTTCTTTAGCTATTGATGGCTCTGGCTTTTTCAAAGTACAGCTTTCTAATGGTGACATAGGCTATAGCAGGAATGGTGCTTTTAATCTTAATGCAGAAAACGTTCTTGTAACAGCTGATGGTTATAAAGTACTTAACACAAGTGGAGCAGAAATAAAACTACCTGATCGTTTTGAAGATGTTCAAATAACAGAGACAGGTGAGGTATTTGTTAAAGAAGTAGGTAATCCGGATTTTACTTCTGTAGGCTTACTTGCTCTTACCACATTTCCCAATCCCTCTGGACTTGAAAAAAAAGGCGGCAGTGTTTATATGCCTAATGTTACTTCCGGAGATCCTATTGATGGAGAAGCTGGGACAGACGGCTTTGGTAAAATAAGACAAAGATTCCTTGAAAGATCAAATGTTCAGGTGGTAGATGAGATGATTAAAATGATTACTTCTCAAAGAGCTTATGAGATAAGTTCAAAAATGATCCAAACTTCAGACGAAATCTTACAAATGACAAATAATCTTAAGAGATAGTAAAATATAAAACAGGTTGTGATTTAAATAGAAATTAAAAGTGTTCCTATAATTCCTGGAAATAATATTATTTCTAGTAAAAACGGGGAAGAAAAAAAAGATATAGAGTTTTTAGACATTCTCAATAAACAAATAGAAGATAATAAGAAGTTAATGGAAGCTTGCCAGATGATGGAAAGTTTCTTTATCAAGGAAATTTTAAAAAGCGGGGATAATGTTTCCTACTCAGAAGATACTCTTTTTGCTAAAAGTAGCGCAGAAAAAACATTTAAAGATATGTTAAATGATGAATATGCTCAGATGATGAGTAAGGGAAAAGGCATGGGAATTGCAGAAATGCTTTATAAACAGTTGAAAAAGGACTAGTATATATGATTATGGGAAGGGTATTCAAATATGATACCCTTTCTTTTTTTGTGAAAGCAGGAGGATTTTTCATGTTAAAAGCCTTAATATATAGATCATGAAAGCAAGGGAATTACTTTATTTATTTATTTTAGCAGCTTTATGGGGTGCATCCTTTCTTTTTATTAGAATTGCCTCCCCTGCCCTTGGTCCTTTTATTACAATTGAGTTAAGGGTTTTTATAGCTGGTATGGTTTTACTACTTTATGCAATTTTTTCCAGAAAAA
This sequence comes from uncultured Eubacteriales bacterium, assembly GCA_964642925.1. Lineage (GTDB taxonomy): Bacteria > Bacillota > Peptococcia > Peptococcales > SKKY01 > SKKY01. The sequence goes on from CAZXPJ010000008.1 coordinate 55,713, forward strand.
AACTAGATATTTTAGAAAGATGGAAAGAATATCTTATATTAGGGGGAGTAAATGCAGGCATACCTTTTACCTTTATTGCTATAGCATCTCTTAATCTACCTTCTTCTATTGCCTCAATTTTAAATGCCACCGCTCCTGTTTTTGGAGGAATAATAGCTTGGTTTGTCTTAGATGAAAGACTTACTTTAAAAAGAATTGCTGGAATGATTATAAGCTTTGTTGGAATAATTATATTAATGGGTTGGAATTCCTTGCCTAGAGAGGGAATTATTTTTCTTTCTGCAGGAGCTTCTATTACAGCATCTTTTTTTTATGGAATTGGGATTGTATATATAAAAAAGAAATTTCAAGGTGCTGACTACCTCTCCATGTCTATAGGGCAACAGTTAGGAGCTGCTATAGTAGTTTTCCCAACAATATTTATACCCTTCGAAAATAAGTACATAAATGCAAATGTAATATTATCAATAATTGCCTTATCTATATTATGCACTGCATTAGCATACTTTTTTTATTTTTATCTTATAGAACATGCAGGCCCAACAAAAGCAATCGCAGTAACTTTTTTAATTCCATTTTTCGGGGTTCTTTGGGGAGTAATTTTTCTTAAAGAAACAATTACCTTAGGAATGACCATAGGTCTTATTGTTATAATTATAGGCGTTTTTCTTACAACAGATGTTAAGATATAATAGATTATGATAAGAATTAGGAGAAATAAGTATGAAGAATATAATTTACAGACTTAAAGAATTTAAATTTATGACATTTATGGTAGTGGTTTTCCTATTTATACAAACAGGGGCGGACCTTCTTCTACCAACTTATTTAGCATCTATTATTGACAAGGGTGTTGTAGAAGGAGATATTCAATATATTATAAAAACTGGAATAAGGATGCTAATTATTGCCGCATTAGGTGGTTTAGGTACTATTATTTCTTCTTATTTCTCTGCCAAGGTAGGCTTAGGATTTTCTAAAAACCTTAGGAAGGATATTTTTAATAAAGTAGAAAAACTATCCCTTAAAGAAGTAGACCAGTTTGGAACTGCCTCTCTTATTACCCGAACCACTAATGATGTGATTCAAATACAAAACTTTTTAATTGCTGCTATGAGGATGTTTGTCAGAGCTCCAATTATGGCTATAGGAGGAATAATTTTAGCCTTATCTATGGATCCATCTCTTACTATGATTCTAGCTGCCGCAATTGGAATTTTAGTTGTAATAATAATTATAATCACTTCTAAAACGGGAAAGTTATATAGAAAGCTACAAGAAAAAATTGATAGATTAAATCTTCTTCTTAGAGAGAGATTAGTGGGGATTAGGGTTTTAAGGGCTTTTAATAGGGAAGAAGATCAAATGGATAAATATAAAGCAAACAATAAGGACTTAACCTCTACAGCTATTAAAGTTAACCGAATAATGTCAATAATGATGCCCCTAATGATGCTTTTAATGAGTTTTTCTACAGTAGCTATCTTGTGGTTTGGAGCTAGACGAGTAGACAATGATCTTTTAATGGTAGGAAACTTAATGGCTTTTATCCAATACGCAACTTTAATTCTTTTTTCCTTCGTTATGATGACAATGCTATTTATAATGTATCCTCGAGCTGAAGTTTCAGGGAATCGGATTTACGAGATATTATCCACAGAACCTGGAATTAAGGATAGTAAAGATGCTATAGACATAGATGGAATAGACACAATAAAATTTGATAATGTTTCCTTTGCTTACTTTGAAGACTCAGAGCCAGTTTTGAAAGATCTTAACTTTTCACTTAAAAAAGGTCAGAAGATTGGAATCGTTGGTGGGACAGGATCGGGTAAGTCTACCTTAATTAATCTCCTTCCACGATTTTATGATATAGATGAAGGTAAGATTGAAATCAATGGAATAAATATTAAAAGCATTAAGCAAAGTTCCCTTAGGAAAAATATTGGCTATGTTCCCCAAGAGAGTTTCATAATTAGCGGCTCCATGGAAGAAAACATTAGTTTTGGGAAGGAAAATATAGAGGAAGCAGAACTAAAGGAAATTGTAGAAAAAGTACAACTTACGGATTTTGTTGAAAAATTACCCCAAGGTTTTCAAGGAAAAATTTATCAAAGTGGTAAAAACCTTTCAGGTGGGCAAAAACAGCGTATTAATATAGGTAGAGCTTTTCCAAAAGATCCGGATTTATATATTTTTGACGATAGTTTTTCCGCTTTAGATTATAAAACGGAACGTTTAATTAGAACAGAAGTAGAAAAGATGGTTAAAGATTCAATCGTTATTATTGTTGCTCAAAGGATTACTACTATAATGGATGCAGAAAAGATTATTCTTCTAGATAACGGCGAAGTTAAAGGGATAGGTACCCATAAGGAATTAATGAGGGACAACGATTTGTATAAAGAAATTGTCTCATCTCAGCTGGCTGAGGAGGAATTATCATGAGTGAAAAAAAAGCAAGTACCCACCTTTCAGGAAAAAACATGGGGCGGGGACCAGGTGCCATTAGAGGGACGGGAGAAAAGCCAAAAAATTTTAAAGCTACTGGAAAAAGACTTCTTCATTATTTGAAACCTCATAAGCTAACTTTAATTGTGGTTTTCATCCTTGCTATAAGTAGTAGTGTTTTTACCGTGATAAGTCCTAAAATTATGGGTCTAGCTACTACGGAGATATTTGATGGCTTTTTAAGAAAACAAGGAAGTTCAGTAGGAATAGGGATTAATTTTTCCTATATAGCTAATATTGTATCAATATTAATTGTTATTTATCTTTCTAGCTCTATTTTTATGTATATAATGCAATATACTCTTGTTGGTTTATCACAAAGTATTGTATTTACATTGAGAGAAGATATGAATAAAAAATTAAGTAAATTGCCTATAAGTTACTATGATAAAAAATCCCAAGGAGAAATTCTAAGTAGGGTCGTTAACGATGTAGATAATATCGGGAGTTCCCTACAACAAAGTTTGTCTCAATTGATAACTTCCGTTGTATCCATTGTAGGTGTACTAACAATGATGTTAGTAATAAGTCCTTTTTTATCTATGGCAGGCTTTATTACTATACCTTTAAGTATCTTGGCAACGAAAATGATTGTCCTAAGATCCCAAGCTTATTTTAAAGAACAACAAAAATCCCTAGGAGATCTTAATGGGCATATAGAAGAAATGTATACAGGACATAAAATAATAAAGGTGTATGGATATGAAAAAACATCCTCTGAAAAGTTTGACTCTTTAAATGAAGGGCTCTATCAATCAGGATGGAAAGCACAGTTTTTATCTGGAATGATTATGCCTCTAATGGGTTTTATAAACAACTTAGGCTATGTTTTCGTTGCAGTTTTAGGAGCTATAAGAATTTCCCAGGGATTTATTGTTATAGGGGATGTACAAGCAATTATTCAATATACAAGGCAATTAAGTCATCCAATTATTCAAGCAGCAAATATTACAAATGTTATTCAATCTACCCTTGCCTCAAGTGAAAGGATTTTTGAGTTTCTTGATGCAGAAGAGGAATTGCTAGAAGAAGAAACCTCAAAGCTTTCAAATTGTTGTGGGGGAATAGAATTTGAAAATGTTTATTTTGCCTATAATGATGCGGATTATGTTATTAAGGATTTCAGTTTGAAGGTAAAACCAGGTCAGACTATTGCTATTGTAGGGGCCACAGGATCAGGTAAGACCACTATCGTGAATCTTTTAATGAAGTTTTATGAAATAAACAAAGGCAAGATTACTATAGATGGAATTGATATTCGAGATTTAAGCAGGAAAGATGTTAGAAGTACTTTTGGAATGGTACTTCAAGATACCTGGTTATTTAAAGGGAGTATTTACGAAAATATTAAATATGGTAATCTAGAGGCTTCCGAGGAAGATGTACTGGAAGCTGGCCGAATGGCTCATCTAGATTCTTTTGTTAACTGTCTTCCTGATGAATACATGAGTGAGATTAATGAAGATGGAAATAATATTTCCCGGGGACAAAAACAACTTATAACTATTGCTAGAGCTTTTATTTCCAACCCAAGAGTATTAATCCTTGATGAAGCTACAAGTAATGTGGATACTAGGACTGAAAAATTAATACAAAAAGCCACTCAAAGGCTCATGGAAGGAAGAACCAGCTTTATTATTGCTCATAGGATATCAACGATTAAAGAAGCGGATCTTATTATTCTCATGGATGAAGGTAGTATAATAGAAAAAGGAACTCATGAAGAGCTCCTTAAATTAGAGGGTTTGTATTATGATCTTTATAGAAGCCAATTTTCTCAAATAGCTGTTTAAAGAAAAGCTTAACTTATATTATAATTTCAATACCATGGGGAATTATTTCAAAAAACACAGGAGGTTTTTCACCCTGCTCCCCATCAATATCAATAATTAAATCATCAACAGAGCTTGTGAGAGATATTCTCTCCGCTTTCTTATAAATTACACTAGGATGCTTAATGTGTTGTCCAGTAATAATTTTCGAGAATATCTCTACAAGTTCCTTTTTTGTAGTTTTTTTAATAATTAGTAAGTCTAGTTTTTTATCCGTGATAGAGGCTTCTGGTACCAACTTTTTAAACCCTCCCACACTTGGACTATTAGTAACTAAAAATAAGAAAATATCTTCATCAAAAGGACCTTCCTCATCAATTTGGATAGTAGCAGGATATTTTTTTTCTAATTGGTAGGGAAGCTCCTTTGCTCCTTGTAGATAGTAGGCAAATTTCCCTAATAATGTTTTAGTGTCGATAGGCACTTCATGGGCCACATTTGTAAAAGCTCCCCCAGCGGCAACATTTATAAAATACTTATCATTAGCCTTACCCACATCCACCATTATCGTATTTCCTTTGATTATCAATTCAGTGAACTTACTTACATCTGTTGGGAGATTAAGATGGTCTGAGAAATCATTAATGCTTCCCGCAGCTAGGATTGCCAATTTACTCTTATTGGGAGAGTCCATGATTCCGTTTACAACTTCGTTTACCGTTCCATCTCCTCCGCAAGCTAGGATGATATCAAAGTTTTCAGCACAGGCTTTTTTAGCTTCGTAGTAAGCGTCATCCTTTTTCTTTGTAGAAAAAATAGATATCCGATAATTATCTGTTTCCATAAGTTTTCTAATAATTAAAAAAGCTTTATCCTGTTGAGTTTGTAATCCAGCAGAAGGATTGTATATTAATTTTAAGTTAATCATTCACTTCATATCCTTTACAATTAATAGTTACTATGTTTACTATTATATACTATATGATGAAAGGAAAGATGTCATGTGAAAAACCTTGTGTGTTTTGGAGATAGTCTCACTTATGGATATGGGGTAAGCCCGGGGAAAGTTTGGCATCAAATTTTAAAAGATAGCTTAGGAATAAGAGTTTTAAATAGAGGAAGAAACGGAGATAGCCTTTTGGGAATGCAGATTCGACTTTCTGGAGATGTGCTTGAATCCCCTGTAGATACATGCTTATTTATGGCAGGTAGTAATGATTTGATGATGGGCAAGCCATTTGAAGAGGTTTTTTCTCAAATTATGAGTATAAAAGAGAAGATTGTGGCAAAGAAAATAAAAACAATAATCCTTTCTCCACCACCTGGAATTGGTGAAATGGCGGAAATATCTTGGAACTCTTATCCAGATTACAATAAATTTAATAAAAGTATCGAAGAATTATGTCTTCTTTACCAGGAGGAATGCCCCATGGAGTTTATAAATATATATGAAAAATTTGCCATACTTCCTTATAAGGAAAGAAAGTCTTTATATTTAGATGGAGTTCATCTAAATGAAGAGGGAAACGCATATTTAGCAAAAACTCTGATAAATAACCCTATATTTAGGACATTGTAACTAGCCACTACTATTGTTCAAGTATTTTCTTATGGTAAAATTATAGCAACGAAATATTCTGGAGGTGTAACTTGGACTCTATAACTAATGAAGAAAAGGAGTTACTGGATAAATTAGTAAATGACGATATTTTTTTCAGTGGTTTCTTATCAAAGAAAGAAAAAGTTACATTTTGGATTTACAAAATAATGAAAAAAATAAGGTTTAAATGAAAAGAAGTCTTCGGACTTCTTTTCTTATTTTGTTTTATAGTAGCAAAAAGGGCAATAATTTTTTATAATTAGAAGAAAAGTTAAAAGTTATTTAAAAGGAGAATTTAAAATGGAGATAAAAACAGGTAGAGAAGCAAGATTACTGATAAGAGAACAAAAATGGATTGAACCTACTCCTGGCTTGGCTCCCGGGTATACTCAGGCCAACTTAGTTATATTGCCGAAAAAATATGCTTTTGATTTCTTCTTATTTTGTCAAAGGAACCCAAAACCTTGTCCTATATTAGATGTGACAGAAGCAGGTAATTATAAAACAGTTCTTTTTGCTGAAGATGGTGATATAAGAACAGACATACCAAGATATTGGATTTATCGTGATGGAGTTATGGAAAAAGAAGTCTATGATATAAAAGAATATTGGTCAGAAGACCTGGTGGCTTTCTTAATTGGTTGTAGTTTTAGTTTTGAAAATGCACTAATTGAAGCGGGAATCCCTATACGTCATATTGAAGAAAAAGTAAATGTACCAATGTATATAACTAATATAGAGTGTGTTCCTGGAGGGATTTTTTCTGGACCAATGGTTGTAAGCATGAGGCCAATTCCAAAAGAACAAGTGGAACGAGCTGTAAAAATTACTGGATTACTTCCTCAAGTACATGGATCACCGGTTCATATTGGTGATCCTTCACAGATTGGAATTAAAGATATAAATAGGCCGGAATTTGGTGATGCTGTAACTATTAAAGAGGGTGAAGTTCCAGTTTTTTGGGCCTGTGGAGTTACTCCTCAAGCTGCGATTATGAAAGTTAAACCAGAATTTGTTATAACTCATGCTCCTGGTTACATGATGATAGGTGATACATTAGATAAGGAGCTGATGATTAAGTGCTAAGTGAAAATGAAGCACTACAACGAATAAAGGAAATATTTGTTGAAGATGCGGGGAACCGAGGGATAGGTAATATAATGGTTCCAGATGATTTTCAAGATGCCCTTAAGGACCTTTTAGCAAGTAAAAGAATAATGATTCTTACTGGATTTTTAATTAAAGATGCTGGAGTGGGAGAAACAGATGGCCCTTTAGGGAGTTTGAGTATAGGTAAAGCCCTAGAGGATCTAGGTAAAGAGGTAGTGTTCGTAACGGATAAATACTCACACCATCTTTTAGAAGAAGGGAAAAAATTATTGGGGATTAAGGGTAAAGTAGAGATGGTCCCCTATGATAAGGCAGCTATATTTTCCCGAGATTTATTTGATGAATTTCAGCCAGACCACTTTCTTGCTATTGAAAGGCCAGGTAAAGCTGCCAATGGGAATTTTCATTCCATGAGAGGTGAAGATCTTTCGGATCTTATTCCTGCTACAGATGTGCTAATGCTTACAGCTATGGAAAAAGGAATAAAAACAACGGCTATAGGTGATGGGGGCAATGAATTGGGAATGGGAAAAATTAAGGATCAAATTATTGAACATGTTAAATATGGAAACCTAATTGTTGCTGAGTTGGCTTCTGATAACCTTATCGTAGCTGGTGTCTCTAATTGGGGAGGCCATGGCCTTGCTGCAGGATTATCAATAATAACAGGAAAAGATCTTCTTTATGATAAAGAGATGGAGAAGAAAGCTTTAGAAACTATTGTCGCTGCAGGATCTGTGGATGGTTGCACTAAAGAAAATGTTGCTACAGTAGATGGAATTTCCTTGGAGAAAAATTTAAATGTTATAGAGGGAATGAAGAATATTATTAAAGAATATATAACAAAATAGTCAGGGGGTACTTGAAATGAGAGTAGATTTGAATTGCGATTTAGGTGAAAGTTTTGGTGCATATAAAATTGGGGAAGATGATCGAATTCTTGATTATGTAAGTTCAATAAATATTGCTTGTGGCTACCATGCAGGGGATCCTATGGTAATGGCAGATACGGTAAAAATGGCTGTAGAAAAAAATGTAGCTATTGGAGCTCATCCAGGCTTTCCTGATTTAATGGGTTTTGGTAGAAGGAAAATGGATATTTCTATAGAGGAAGCTAGAAACTATATTCTTTATCAAGTAGGTGCATTAGATGCTTTTGTTAAAGCTGCGGGGGGCAAACTGAATCATGTGAAACCCCATGGAGCCTTATATAATATGTCAGCAGTAGATTATAATTTAGCTTTGGCTTTGGCTAAAGCTGTTTATGATTATAATAAAGACTTAATATATGTAGCATTAGCAAATTCTCAAGCTGTTAAAGCAGCCAAGGATGTTGGCCTTCATGTGGCGGAAGAGGTTTTTGCCGATAGAGCCTATGAAGAAGATGGAACCTTGGTATCTCGCAGTAAAAAGGGGTCGGTTATCCATGATGAAGAAGTTGCACTTTTGAGAGTTGAAAAATTTGTAGAAGAAAGAAAAGTAGAGACAATTACTGGTATTGAAATACCCATATCTCCTGATACTATCTGCCTTCATGGAGACAATGAACATGCAGTTTTGTTTGCTCAGAGAATTAAAAGTAGATTTAAAGAAAAAGGAATTCGGATTTTACCTATAGGACAGGAGTAATTTTAATGAAGGAAAAAATAAGTTTTGCCCCTAGAGGTGATGATGCAGTACAAATTACCTTTGGAAATAAAATTAATGAGGAAATAAACCAAGAGATTAGGAAATATCTTTTTGCACTAAAAAAAGAAAATATCTTAGGAATAATAGAAATCATTCCCAGCTATTGCCATCTTAATGTAATTTATGATAAGGAAAAATATTATTATGAAGAGATTCTTGATATATTACATGATATTAAAGAAAACTTTTCTGTGGTAGAAGTTCCAGAAGCAAGGCTGGTAAAAATTCCTGTTTTATATGGTGGTGATTATGGTCCTGATCTACAAAATGTAGCGACTCATAATAGCCTTACCCCTCAAGAAGTTATTGATTATCATTCAAACAAGGAATATTTAGTTTATATGTTAGGTTTTACCCCAGGTTTTCCTTATCTGGGAGGAATGGACGAGAGAATAGCAACTCCAAGATTAAAAGAACCAAGGGAAAAAATTTGGGCTGGATCTGTGGGTATTGCTGGTAACCAGACTGGAATTTATCCTATTGAAAGTCCAGGAGGCTGGCAAATCATCGGAAGAACTCCCTGGAAACTCTTTGATATAAACCGAGATCCTGAGATTTTACTTCAAGGGGGAGACTATATTTCTTTTTATCCTATTACAATAGAAGAATTTAAAAATCTGGAGGCTAATAAAAATGAGTAAAGTAGTTAAAATTAAAGTAATAAATCCAGGATTTTTATCTACTATTCAGGATAAAGGTAGAAGTGGTTTTCAAGCTTTAGGGGTACCTGAAGCTGGAGTTATGGATAGGGAGAGTCTTATAATTGCCAATAAATTAGTTTCTAACCAGGAGGATTCTCCTGTAATAGAAACAACTGCTATGGGCCTGGAAATTGAGTTTTTAGATGATGCAACGATAGCAGTAGCAGGTGGGGACTTAAGTCTTCAAGTAGATGATATTTCTTTCCCAATGTATCAAACTCTTTCTATTAGAAAAGGAAGTATTTTGAAGTTTGCTGGAGTGAAAAGTGGAGCCAGAGCTTATTTATCCTTTGCTGGGAAACTACTGGTTCCTAAGGTTATGGGAAGCTATTCAACTTATATCAGGGGAGAAATAGGTGGAATAAAGGGAAGAAAATTAGAAAAAGATGATTTTTTGGAAATAGAAACAAAGGAAGTGCCAAAGAAAACTTTTAATACCTCGATTATAAGAGATCTGGAAGAGAAAAAAATAAGAGTAATACTTAACAGAGATGAAGATTATTTTACAGGAGAAGGTATAAACACATTTTTGACATCAGAGTATACTATTTCCAATCAATCCGATCGAATGGGTTATAGGCTATCAGGGCCGGAAATTTCCCATAGAAATGGTGGAGATATAATTTCAACGGCAATTAATTTTGGAGCAGTTCAGGTGCCAGGACATGGACAGCCGATCATTATGATGGCGGATCGGCAGACTGTAGGGGGATATGCCCAGATTGGAAGAGTAATCTCCGTAGATTTGCCTGTTCTTGCCCAAAGTTTCCCTGGAGAGAAAATAAGATTTAAAGAAATATCACTTAGAGAAGCTCAGAATATTTATAGAAAGAGACTGGAAAGAATAAGGACAAATCTTGTTTAATATACACCTTTAAGGTGTATATTTTATTTCTAGAGATATTTTCTGAGGAGGTATTTATATGGAAGAAAATAAAGAATATCTTAAGATTTACAATAAATGGAAAGAAAAAAAAGACATAGATTCAATCATTAAAAAAGAACTAGAAGAATTAGATGGCAATGAGAAGGAAATTAAAGAAGGTTTTTACCAAATGATTGAATTTGGTACTGCTGGCTTGAGGGGAATTCTCGGGGCAGGGACTAATAGGATGAACATCTATACTGTTAGAAGAGCAGCCCAAGGATTTGCCCAAAGTATAATAAAGCAAGGTAAAAAAGATAATAGCATGATACTAGCCTACGATTCCAGAAAAATGTCTGAGGAATTTTCCAGAGAATCTGCTAAAATATTTGCGTCTAATGGCTTTAAAGTTTATCTTTTTAGCCAGGTTACTCCCACACCCATATTATCCTATGGAGTTCGTGCCTTAAACTGCTCTGGAGGAGTTATGATTACAGCAAGTCATAATCCTAAGAACTATAATGGTTATAAAGTTTACTGGGATGATGGAGCACAAGTTACTGAGGAAAAGGCAAACCTAATTATTAAAGAAGTAAATGCTGTAGATGACTATTTAGATCTAGAAACCAAATCCTTTGATTATTATGTTAATGAAGGCAAAATAGAAATTATTTACGATGAGGTTTACGATAAATATTTTGAAGAAATAAATAAGCTGGAATTTATGGAAAAAGGAGATAAGGAATTATCTATACTTTTTTCGCCCTTTTTTGGAACTTCCAGAAAATCCGTTAGTAGAGCTATGAAGGATTACGGATTTAAAAATTATAAAGTATTGGAAGAACAAGGACAGCCTAATTCAGATTTCCCAGGACTGGAATATCCTAACCCTGAAGATCCAAAAACTTTCAAAGCCTTACTAAATAAAGCAAAAGAAGCAATGCCAGATTTACTTATGGCTACAGATCCAGATGGGGACAGAATTGGCACTCAGGTTCTTCATAAGGGGAAGTATGAAGTATTAACAGGAAACCAGATGGGTGTTTTAATGGTAGATTATCTTATAAATAAAGTTCCAATTCCTGAAAAGGGATATATTGTTAAGACAGTAGTAACAGCGGATCTAAGTAGTGCGATTGCAGCTAAAAAAGATGTTAAAGTATACGAAGTTCTTACTGGTTTTAAATATATTGCTGAACTAGCAAAGAAACTTGAAGCAGAAGGTCAAAACTATATATTTGGCTATGAAGAAAGTTATGGCTATATGCCCCGATTATTTGTGAGAGATAAAGACGCCATTCAAGCCTTACTACTTCTAGCACAATATGCAAATGATTTGAAAGAAGAAGGAAAGACACTAATAGATCAACTAGAAGAAATATATAAAGAGTTTGGTTATTATACAGAAATTAATATTGCTAAAACCTATCCAGGTTTTGCTGGAAAAGAGAAAATTAACAATATAATTAATTTTCTCAGAGAAGATTTTGTGGAGAAGGCAAATTTAGATATTGTCCGAGTAGAGGATTTTGGTAATTCCCTTGAAAAAGATATTAGGACAAAAAAGGAAAAAATGATAACACTCCCAAAATCCAATGTTTTGAAGTTTTATCTTGAAGACGGCTCATGGGTGGCCGTAAGACCCTCTGGTACAGAACCCAAAATAAAGTACTATTTTTCCGTTTTGGCTAAGGATAAACAAAGCTCTGAGGAAAAGGCGGAAAAGTTTAAAGATGAATTTTTTAGAATAACTGAAGAAAGTTAAAAAACTAATTGCACAGAATCTACCTTTGTGATATATTATTGAGGTACCAAAAAAAGCAAAAGTGATTCTGTGCAAGCCTCAAAAAAGATTTTATAAAAACTTAAAATGATGTTGACAGAAGCAAATAAACTTGTTAATATATAGAGCGTTGCTGAACTAAGCAAACAGGCACATTGAAAATTAAACAGCTGTGAAGAAACGAAAACGAAAGAGTTTTAA
>CAZXPJ010000009.1:0-28672 GCA_964642925.1 uncultured Eubacteriales bacterium
TCTTGTTGATGATTGCTTTGCTACTGAAAGCAGTTCTATAGCAGCCCATAAGAAAGCTTATAAAAGAGTTCTTGAGGAAGTAAAAGACCTTCCTAAGGAAATGGAAAATGCTCTTAAAGATTCCTTGGAGTTAATGAAATAGTAAGTTACTTTTTCTAAACTTCATTGTAATTTATTAATTTAAAGAGTATACTATTTTAAATTGAATATCCTTTAAATTGGTACAGAGAGACCGACAAGGGAAAAGCCACTATCTTAAAATTGCAAATTTTTAAGGTATGTTTTGCACTATAACCTTACCTAGTCGGATCTTTGATCCGGCTTTTTTTTATTTAAATTGATATTCATTAAAAACATTGCGGGAGGTAGAAGTTTTGGGAATTAAATCAAAAGATTTACTAAGTATAAAGGATATCTCTTTAGTAGAAATCGATGAAATAATGCAGAATGCTAGATCTATGAAACAGATACTACAAAGAGATATTAAAAAAGTACCTACACTAAGAGGTAAGTCAGTAATAAATCTTTTTTATGAGAATAGTACAAGAACTAGAACTTCCTTTGAGCTAGCAGGTAAATACATGGGGGCAGATGTAGTAAATATAAGTGCTTCCACTTCTAGTGTAAGCAAGGGAGAAAGTATGAGAGATACTGCCAGAACTCTTGATAATATGTCAGCAGATGTAATCGTTATGCGTCACCATGAAAGTGGGGCCCATAAAATTCTAGCAGAGAGTGTTAAAGCTAGGGTTATAAATGCAGGGGATGGTAGTCATGAACATCCAACCCAAGCACTATTAGATAATTTCACAATTCTTGAACATAAGGGAAATCTTCAGGGCCTTAAAATAGCAATTATAGGAGATATCCTTCATTCTCGGGTAGCCAGATCCGATGCCCTAATTTTTAATAAGGCAGGTGCTCAGGTTTGGTTTTGCGCTCCTCCCACATTAATGCCTAGTCATGCCGCAGAGCTAGGGGCTATTATCACCTACGATATAGAGGAAGCCTTAAAGGATGCTGATGTTGTTATTATGCTTCGCCTTCAACTTGAAAGACAAGGGTCAGGCTTTTTTCCTTCAATCAGGGAATATACAAACTTTTATGGATTAAATACTAGAAATATAAAGCTTGCCAAAGAAGACTGTTTAATTATGCACCCAGGTCCAATGAACCGGGGGATTGAAATAAGTTATGAAGCAGCAGAACTTCCTAATGCTGTAATCTCGGAACAAGTAAACAATGGTGTGGCAGTAAGAATGGCACTTTTATATATTATGGGAGGAGGGCGTCTAAGTGAAACTATTTAAAAATGCTAGGGTTATTGATCCTGTTCAACAAATAGATAAAATTTTTGATATTAGAATTAAAGAAAATAAAATTATAGAAACTGGAGTAAATTTGCCTTCTCTTCCAAAGGAAGAAGTTATTGATTTAACAGGTAAAATATTAACCACAGGATTTATAGATCTTCACGTTCATTTAAGAGAACCGGGAGAAGAATACAAGGAAGATGTGGAATCTGGAAGTAGAGCAGCAGCAGCTGGAGGTTTTACCGGAATTTGTCCTATGCCTAATACTAAACCAGTTTGTGATAATGATACAATAACAGAAATGCTAATTATCAAGGGTCAAAGAATAGGCCTTGTAAACATATATCCAATAGGAGCAATTACTAAAAATCAAGATGGAAAAGAATTAGCAGAAATTGGAATGATGAAAAAAACAGGAGCAAAAGCTTTAAGTGATGATGGTAAAGATATAACCGACTCCTTGATTATGAGAAGAGCTTTGGATTATGCAAAAGCCTTTCAAATGCCAATATTCTCCCACTGTGAAGATAAATTTCTTGCAGGTAATGGCTCCATGAATGAAGGATATTATTCTTCAAAATTAGGTCTTGGGGGAATACCTAAAGAAGCGGAAAACATTATGATTAGTAGAAATATTATGTTAGCAGGCCTTACTAAAAGTATCATGCATATTTGTCATATGACTACAGAGGAAGGCTTAAATTTGATCCGTCAAGGGAAAAAAGATGGAGTTAAAGTTACTTGTGAAGTTACTCCCCACCATTTTTCATTAACAGAAGAATTAGTAGAAACTTACGATACAAATTATAAAGTTAACCCACCCCTTAGAACCCAAAAAGATATTGAGGCTTTGATTCAAGGTATAAAGGAAGGTATTGTAGATGTTATAGCAACAGACCATGCCCCCCACGATCTAGAGGACAAAGATAAGGACTTTAGGAATGCAGCCTTTGGCATATCAGGACTGGAAACAGCAGTAGCTCTAGTAATGGATATTTTATATCATAAAAACCAAGTATCCCTGATGAGAATAACCGAGTTGTTATCAGCAAATCCTAGAGAAATTCTAGGATTAGAATCTCAAAAAATAGCAGAGGGTAATATAGCTGATTTTACGATAATAGATCCAGAACTTATAAAAGAAATAGATAAAGCTAAGTTTTATTCAAAGGGAAAAAACACACCCTTTCATGGAATGTCCCTTAAAGGATGGCCAGTTATGACAGTATTTGCTGGTAAAATAGTAATGAAAGATGGTGAATTAATTGAGAACTAAAGGATATTTAGTATTAGAAGATGGAAGTTATTTTGAAGGTTTAGGAATAGGTCAAGTAGCTAGTGTAGAAGGAGAGCTAATCTATAATACAAGTATGACAGGTTACCAAGAGATTTTAACAGATCCCTCTTATCTAGGGGAGCTTATAACATTTACAAATCCTTTAATAGGTAATTATGGAACTAACAATAAAGATTGGGAGAGTAAAAAAGTTTTTACAAAAGGTATTCTTGTAAAAGACATATCGGAAAATCCCAGTAATCATAGAATGAAATATACTTTGGAAGAATTTTTAAAAGAAAATGAAATAACAGGTCTTACAAATATAGATACAAGAAGTATTACCAAATACTTATGCGCTCATGGTACTACAAAAGCAATTATTTCTAATGATGGAACAGATCTTGAGGTTTTAATTGAAAAAGCTAAAAACATAAAATCAATAGAAGAAGATGATAAAATAGAAGAAGTTAGTACCAAAAATCCTTATGTACTACCAGGAGGAGAAAATAGAGCTGTAGTTTTAGACTTTGGAGTAAGGAATGATACTCTAAGACGTTTACAAAAAAATGGCTGCACAGTAATAGTACTTCCAGCAAAATCAAGCTATGAAGAAGTAATTTCTTACAAGCCAGAAGGTGTTTTTCTTTCTGATGGTCCAGGAGATCCTGAAAGTGCTCCTTATGCAGTAAATGTAATCCGAAAATTAATAGAAAAAGAAATACCAATATTTGGGATAGGATTAGGACACCAATTATTAGGTGTAGCTCTTGGTGGAAGAACAAGAAAACTTAAATTTGGCCATAGAGGTGCTAACCACCCTGTTAAAAATCTTTTAACAGGTAAAGTTTATATAACCACCCAAAACCATGGTTATGTTGTGGATAAAGATTCATTGCCAGAAGATGTGGAAATAACCCATATAAATATTCACGATGATACAGTTGAGGGAATTCGTCATAGAAAGCATCCATTTTTCAGTATGCAATATCATCCTGAACCTGCAGAGGGACCAAGAGAATCATCATATTTTTTTAAAGAATTTATAAATTATGTTATAAAAGAAGAAAGATAAGAGGAGTGAAAAAATTTGCCTAAAGATACATCTGTAAAGAAAGTTATGGTAATAGGATCCGGACCTATAGTAATAGGCCAGGCTGCAGAATTTGATTATGCAGGGACTCAAGCTTGTCGAGCTTTAAGAGAAGAAGGAATAGAAGTTGTCCTTGTTAATAGTAATCCAGCAACAATTATGACGGATGGTAATATGGCAGATAGAGTCTATATTGAACCTTTAACTGTTGAGATATTAGAGGAAATTATATATAAAGAAAAGCCCGATGGCCTTCTTGCTACTATGGGGGGACAAGTAGGTCTTAATCTAGCTAAAGAATTAGCGGAAGCAGGAATTTTAGAAAGAGCTGGAGTTAGGCTTTTAGGAACAAATCTAGATGCTATTACAAAGGCCGAGGATAGAGATCTGTTTAAAAAATTAATGCAAGAAATTAATGAACCAATTCCTGAAAGTGATATTGTAGGAAATATAGAGGAAGCGGTTATGTCAGCTGATAGAATAGGCTACCCAGTAATAATAAGACCTGCATATACCCTTGGAGGAGCTGGGGGAGGCATGGCTGATAATGAAGAACAGCTTAGAAGTATAGCAAAGAAAGGACTTATATATAGTTCCATAGGTCAGGTTCTTATTGAAAAAAGTGTAGCTGGATGGAAGGAAATTGAATATGAAGTTATAAGAGATAGCAATGATACTTGTATCATAATTTGTAATATGGAAAATGTTGATCCTGTGGGAGTTCATACTGGAGATAGTATCGTTGTTGCTCCAACTCAAACTCTTACAGATGTAGAAAATCAAATGCTTAGAACATCTTCCATTAACATTATAAGGGCGCTAGGAATAGAGGGAGGCTGTAATGTACAGTTTGCCTTGAATCCAGAAAAAATGGAATATATTGTAATTGAAGTAAATCCAAGAGTCTCTCGCTCTTCTGCTTTAGCTTCCAAGGCAACTGGATATCCTATAGCTAGAGTAGCTACTAAGATTGCTCTAGGCTACCATCTAGAGGAAATTGATAATAAAGTAACGGGTACGACTAAATGTGCCTTTGAACCTGCTGTAGATTATGTAATCGTTAAAATACCTCGCTGGCCCTTTGATAAGTTTAAAGATGGTAATAGAAGACTTGGATCCCAAATGAAAGCTACCGGAGAGATTATGGCTATAGGTCGTAATTTTGAGATTGCTTGGCAAAAAGGAATTAGAAGCTTAGAGTTAGATGAAAAATACTTTATTTCTGCTCTCTTTAGTGAATTAACAGATAAGGAATTGGATAATAAACTTTATTACGTTGATGATCAAAGAATGTTTGCTATCGGTGAAGCGTTAAATAGAGGGTACAGTTCAGAAAGAATTAATGAAATAACAAAAATAGATATGTTTTTCCTAGATATTCTTGAAAGTCTTGTTAAATTTGAAAAGGATATTTTACCAAAAGAAGCAGGAAATCTTGAATTGCTAGTTAGGGCCAAGGAGAAAGGTTTTACAGATGAGCAAATTGCACTGGCTTGGAAGATATCAGAAGATGAAGTAAGAAAGTTGAGAGAAGAAAAGAGAATTTCCCCTTGTTTTAAAATGGTTGATACCTGTGCTGGAGAATTCGAAGCAATTAATCCTTATTATTATTCTGGCTGGAATGAGAAAGATGAACTAATTCACTCAGACCGTAAAAAAGTAGTGGTGCTAGGTTCTGGTCCTATTAGAATTGGGCAGGGGATTGAATTTGACTATTGTTGTGTTCACTCTGCTTGGGCTTTAAAAGAAGTTGGATATGAATCAGTAGTAATTAATAATAATCCGGAAACAGTAAGTACTGATTTTGATACATCTGATAGACTTTTCTTTGAACCTTTAACCATTGAAGATGTAATGAATATTATTGATGCAGAAAAACCTGAAGGAGTTATTGTTCAATTTGGAGGGCAAACAGCAATCAATTTAGCAAAGCCCCTCCAAGACAGAGGTATTAAAATTTTGGGAACAACCGTTGAAAATATTGATAAAGCTGAAGATAGAGAGAAATTTGATGCTATTTTAGAAGAATTAAAAATACCAAGACCTAAAGGAAAAACAGTAAAATCCATTGAAGAAGCATTATTAGCAGCAAAAGAATTAGAATATCCTCTTTTAGTTAGACCATCTTATGTACTTGGAGGACGAGCAATGGAGATTGTCTATAATGTTGGAGAACTAGAAGAATATATGAAAACTGCTGTTAAAGTTTCTAAGGAACACCCGGTTCTAGTGGATCAATATTTAATGGGTAAAGAATTAGAAGTAGATGCTATTTGTGATGGAGAAGGAATAATTATACCAGGAATTATGGAGCATATTGAAAGAGCTGGTGTCCATTCTGGGGATAGTACAGCTATGTATCCTCCCTTCTCATTAACTCCAGAAATTGAAGAAACCCTTTATGAATATACAAAGAAGATGGCCTTAAGACTTAATACAATAGGTTTAATGAATGTTCAATATCTTATTCATCAAGATATAATATATGTAATAGAAGTAAATCCAAGATCAAGTCGTACAGTTCCTTATCTAAGTAAAGTAACAGATATCCCTATGGTTTCTCTAGCAACAAGAGCTATTTTTGGAGAAAAATTACCTGATATGGGCTACGAATATGGACTTCAAGAAAAGAAAAAACTTACAGCAGTTAAGATGCCAGTATTTTCCTTTGGCAAATTAATAGATGTGGAGACATCCCTAGGCCCTGAAATGAAATCCACAGGGGAAGTATTAGGAGTAGATATTGATCCAAATAAAGCTTTATATAAAGCAATGATTGGTGCAGGTTATATTTTTAGTAAAAATGGATCTATACTGGCTACTATTGCTGACAAAGATAAAAAAGAGTCCCTAGAAGTTTTAGGAAGATTTTATGATATTGGTTTTAATATAAAAGCCACAGAAGGAACAGCGAAATACTTAAATGAAAATGGAATAAAAACGGAAAGTGTAAAAAAGATCAAAGAGGGAACACCAAGTGTAGAAGATGTGATTAAAAATGGTGAGATTGCTTTTGTTATAAATACTCTGACAAAAGGTAAGTTACCAGAAAGAGATGGCTTTAGAATAAGGAGAGCAGCGGTAGAGTTTAATATTCCATGCTTAACTTCATTAGATTTAGCTAAAGCAGTTCTTAATGTTTTAGAATCCATGTCCCATGTAAAGGCATTACAGGACTATAATTAAGAAAGATTTTGAAAGGATGATGACCTTGTATCTTGAAGATTGTACTGTATTAAGTCACGATAAGATAAATGATAAAGATTATATTTTAACCTTACAAACCGAAAGAATAGCTAAAGAGGCAAAAGCTGGCCAGTTTGTCCAGTTAAAGGTAGCGGATCTATTGGATCCTATTCTCAGAAGACCAATCAGTGTTCATACAGTTGATAGAGAAAAGGGATATCTTAAATTATATTACCAAGTGTTGGGTAAGGGAACTGAAATATTAAAGAATACAAAAATTGGAGATACTTTAAATATACTAGGTCCTTTAGGGAATGGCTTTGATATATCAATTAAAGAATCACGGGCTCTTTTAATTGGAGGCGGGCTAGGGCAGGCACCCCTTTTGTTACTTGCGGAAGAATTAGGTAAATTAAACAATGAAGTTTATTTAGCTTTGGGCACAAAGGATGAATTAAGCCTTAAAAATGCAGTTTGTTTTGATAACGTATGCCATACAGTAAAAGTAGCAACAGAGGATGGAAGTATTGGATTTAAAGGTTACATTACTAATAACTTACCGGATATTATTGAAAGTTTTAAACCGGAAATAATCTATGCTTGTGGACCGAACATAATGATGAAGAGAATAAAGGAAATAGCTGCAGATTTCAAAATAAAATGCCAAGTTTCTTTAGAGACAAGAATGGCTTGTGGAATAGGTGTATGTTTAGGTTGTACCGTAAAGCCTTCTGAACCGGGTAAACCATATTTAAAGGCTTGTGTAGATGGACCAGTATTTTGGACTCAGGAGGTGATTCTTGATGACTAAATTTAATGCTGGATTTAAAGTAGGAGATATTGAGTTTAAAAATACGGTGCTTACTGCTTCTGGAACTTACGGTTTTGGTTTAGAATTTGCTAAAATTGTTGATGTAAGTAAATTAGGTGGAATTACAACAAAAGGCTTAAGCTTGAAGCCTAAAATGGGGAATCCTGGGGAGAGACTATTTGAAACTCCTGCTGGAATGTTGAATTCAATTGGCTTAGAAAATCCTGGAGTGGAGAGTTTTATTAAAGATTATCTACCTCAAGCTGCCAAGTTAGGAACATCTATTATAGCTAATATATCAGGAGCTAACTTAGGAGAATATGGTGAAATGGCAGCGGCTTTAGAGGACCAAAGAGATGTTGCCGCCCTTGAAGTTAATATATCTTGCCCTAATGTTCAAGCGGGAGGAATGGCTTTTGGTACAGATTTAAATATGGTAAAAAAAGTAACTAGCCTTGTGAGAGCAAATACTACAAAACCAGTAATAATCAAACTAAGTCCCAATGTTACAAATATTACAGACTTTGCTTTGGCTGCAGAATCATCTGGAGCTGATGCTCTTTCCATGATAAATACTCTTATGGGTATGGCTATTGATGTAAATAAAAGAAAACCTATTTTAGGTAATATAATGGGAGGATTATCCGGACCAGCAATAAAGCCAGTTGCTTTAAGGATGGTTTACCAAACTGCTCAAAAAGTTAAAATACCAATTATCGGAATGGGTGGAATAAGTGATACAAGAGATGCTATAGAATTTTTATTAGCTGGTGCTAGTGGTATAATGACAGGGACAATAAACTTTAGGGATCCTGAAAAGTCCCTAGAAATTGTTAATGGTATCAAAAGGTATTGTTTAGAAAATGGGTTTAAGTCTGTTTCAGAAATAGTAGGCCTAGCCTGGAAGGATGATAAAAATGTCAAAACTAATAGTTGCACTTGATTATACAGATATAAGTAAAGCTGAGGAAATCGTTAATAACTTAGACGATTCTATAGACTTTTACAAAGTTGGACTAGAACTATTTTTAAATTCCCAAGGTAGGATATTAGAATTTCTTAAAAGAAAAAACAAAAAAATATTTTTAGATTTAAAATTTCATGATATTCCAAATACAGTAGCTCAAGCAGCAAGATGGGCTGCGGAGTTGGAAGTGGAAATGTTTAATGTTCATGCTTCTGGGGGTCGTGAAATGCAAAGAATGACTGTAGATGCTGTAAATCTTGAGGCTATTAAAAATGGTGTTAAGCCTCCTCTTTTAATAGCTGTTACTGTTTTAACTAGCTTTGACGAGGAAGGTTTTCAAGAAGTAGGATTTAGAAAACCTATCAATGAGTCAGCCTTACAACTAGCAAAAATTTCTAATGAAATAGGTATGGATGGAGTTGTTTGCTCTGCTCTTGAATCAAAAAGTATAAAAAATGCTTTTGGTAATGAATTCTTAACAGTCTGCCCTGGAGTAAGGCCTTTGTGGTCAGCAAGCCAAGATCAGAAAAGAATAGTAACACCGAAACAAGCTAAGGAGAACCTTGCAGATTATATCGTTATTGGCAGACCTATTACAGCAAATGAAGAACCAGTAAAAGCTGCACTAATGATTCTTGAAGAGCTTAATAATTAAATTTGAAAAGGGTGGCGAAGATGATTACTGAAAATGATATAATGAATATTCTTGAAGAAACAGAAGCTTTAAAAGAGGGCCATTTCAAATTAACTTCTGGGATGCATAGTGCTCAGTATGTTCAATGTGCTATGCTATTAAGGTTTCCAGATAAAGCTGAGATTATAGCAAAAGCTTTAGCAGAAAAATTTAAAGATGAAAAAATAGATTTAGTAGTGGGGCCCGCTATAGGTGGTATAATAATAGCCTATGAAGTAGCAAGAGCTTTGGATGTTCCTAGTATTTTTGCAGAAAGAGATCAAGGAGAAATGACATTGAAAAGGGGTTTTTCCATAAAGCCTGGGGAAAGAATCCTTGTTATTGAAGATGTAATAACAACAGGTGGCTCAACACAAGAAGTTGCGGACCTTGTAAGTAAATTAGGTGGGGATGTAGTTGCTGCAGGATCAATTGTAGATCGTTCTTCTGAAAAAAATCTTAAAATTTCTGTTCCTTTTAAAAGTTTAATCAAACTAGAAATTCCAGTTTATAAAGAAGAAGATTGTCCTTTATGTAGGGAAGGTTCAAAGCCTTACAAACCAGGATCAAGAAATATTTAATTTAAGAAAGCAATATAATAAACAGGGGAAATTAACTTCCTCTGTAATTTTTTTGCCCTTTATATTATAATGGTATGATATATAAAATAAATCATAAAAAGGAAGAAGAGCATTGACTAATCTTAGGGATATTGTTGAAAACAGTAAAAAAGAGATGTTTTTCAAAGGGCTAGATTATTTCGGAAAATTAAATGACAAGCAAAAAAAAACCTTGTTTTATCCTGGGATGATTCTAAGTCTTGCGAAATACACAAATTATCCTAAGGAAGATGCAAGAGACCTTGCTATTTTTTCTCAAGTCTTATACTACAGTATTGAAATTCATGAAAAAATTTTTGAAGAAAATGAAAATATTGACCTAGTTATATTAGAAGGAGATCATTTATATTCAAAAGTTTTTAAACAATTAACAATGAGTAATCACATTAAAGATATTTCAAAAGTAACAGATTATGTAAAAACCTATAGTGAAAAAAGAATTATGCTTATAGATGGTCTTCTTTTAGAAGAAGAAGTATTAAATTACAAATATAAGCAAATCTCATTATTAATCACTGAGATTATAGCTCCAGAGAATGAGGAACTACTTGAAATTACTGCTAAATTAACTGACCTATACATGCTTTTTCTAAAAGATGATGTTCTTTTTAAGGATGAAAAAGATAAGCTAATAAAGGATAGTAATGAAAAACACCCTGAAAAAATACAAAAACTAATTTTAGGTATAATTAAATCAATTGGAGGGGAGTAAAAAGTGAAAAGCAAGCTATATACTCCTCTTTTACAAAAAGAAATTACAGAAGTAGAAAATTATATTCAAGAAAGATTTGAAAAATCTGGTTATAGTTTAAAGGATAACTTTCTTGAAATATTAAATGCAGGTGGCAAGAGAATCCGGCCAGCTTTTGTATTTCTAAGTGGGGAGCTCTTTGGTAAGAAAAAAGAAGATTTAATCAGATTTGCATCAGCAATTGAAATAATACACATGTCTACTCTTGTACATGATGATATAATTGATCGTGCTCAAGAAAGAAGAGGTCAGCCAACTTTGAATTATAAATATGGTAATCCTTGGGCTTTATATGCGGGGAATTATTTTTTTGCAGAGGCTTTGGAATTAATCCAACCAGAAAAAAATGTAGATATAGCAAGAGTAATGGCTGATTCTGCTGTAAAAATAGTCGAAGGAGAGCTTCTACAACATCTTGCTTTATTTAGCACTCAACAGACTACAAGAGATTATCTGAAAAGAATTAGAGGTAAAACCGCACTATTATTAGGTTTAAGCTGTCAAGTAGGTGGAATGGTTGGAAATAAATCATCGAAAAAAATAGATCAGATATATAATTTTGGCTATAATTTAGGTATGGCCTTCCAAATTATTGATGATGTTTTAGATATTGCAGAGGATACGGAAACGAAAAAAACAAAAGGTGAAGACTTATTAAATGGACATATTAATCTTCCTGCTCTAATTGCTTTAAGGGATCAAGATTCGGATTCTGCAGAGTTAAAAAGATTAATAGAAGAAAAGTTTATAAATGAGGATAGTCTAGATAGAGCTATAGAAATAATTAGAAAAAAAGATGGAATAAGTAGAGCAAGGGAAATAGCTTTTCGATATTCTGAAAAAGCTAAAACTTATTTATCCGATTTTCCAAATAGCAGTGTAAAAAAGGAACTAATAAGAATTACAGATTCGTTATATGAAAGGAAATTTTAAAAATGGAATTTAATTATCCTGTAAGCATTAGTCTTAAGGCAAAAAAAGTAGTAGTTATTGGTGGAGGCAATGTAGCTCAGAGAAAAATTAAAGAGCTACTTAAAGCTAAATGTGATCTTGAAGTTTATGCACCGGAAATTGATCCAGGACTTGCTAGATATATGGATGAAAGAAAAGTAAAATACTATCAGCAAGAATATTCAGAAGACAAAATTCAAGATGCCTTTATGGTAATTGCGGCAACAGATAACAGAGAAATCAACAAGTTAATTTCTGATTATTGTACAAAAAAAAACATCTTGGTAAACGTTGTGGATGCAAGGGAAGAAAGTAATTTTCTAGTAAATAGTATAATCCGAAGAGGAGATCTAACCATTGCTGTTTCAACAAATGGCAAAGCACCAGCCTTAGCAGCAAGAGTAATGAGAGAAATTGATCAGATTTACCCTGTAGAATATGCTATTTTTATAGATTTACTTTTTGAAATGCGAGATTTAGCTAAAGAAAAAATAATTGATCAGAAAAAAAGAAGTGATGCTCTTCGTGAAATAGCAGGTTTTGATGTGATCGAGGAGTTAAATAAAGGTAATATTGATGAAGTTAGGAGTATGATGGAAGAATGCGTCTTATCTTATATGGACTGAACCATAAAACAGCTGCAGTTGCAATAAGAGAGTGTATGAGCATGTCAGAGGATGAAAAAAAAAGTTTTTATCAAGAGGTAAATGATAATCCGGATTTAGAGGGAGCAGTAGTTCTTTCTACTTGTAACAGAACTGAATTTTATTTTTCCACAGGGAATTATCATAATGCCAAAATTGCAGCTAAAAACTTAATAGCAAAATATTCCGGCCATAGTTTTGAAGAACTAAGTCAACATATTTACTATAAAAAAGATGGTGATTTAGTAAGGCACCTATTTTCTGTAACTTCTGGATTAGATTCAATGATACTTGGGGAAACTCAAATTTTAGGACAGGTTCAGGAAGCTTATAGAGAGGCTAAAGAAAAAAAACAAACAAATAATTTATTAAATAAGCTTTTTCAACACGCGATTATGACTAGTAGAATGGTAAGAAATAATACTTTTCTTGATAGACGGCCAGTTTCAGTAAGTACAACAGCTATTGACTTGGCTAAAAAGAGAATTAGAAATTTTTCCGATTCTTCTGTTTTGCTTATTGGTGCAGGATCAAATAGTGAGCTTGCTTTGAAATATCTAAAAACAAGTGGGATAAGTGAAATAACAATAATTAATAGAACTTTAGAAAAAGCAATAGACTTAGCCAATAAGTACAATTGCCAGGCGGCTCCTTTTACACATATTAAAAAGCTATTAAAAGAAGTGAATCTAGTTGTTTCCTCCACAGCAGCTCCTGGTCTAATTTTAATGGAAGAAGAGGTTAAAGACATCATCAAGGAAAGAACTGATGAGTTAGTTTTTATGGATCTGGCAGTTCCTAGAGATATAGATGAGAAAATTTCTAAACTAGAAAATACTTGGCTGATTAATCTTGATGTTATAAATCAAGAAGTAGAAGGAAATATTAAAAAAAGAATAATAGAAGCAGAAAAAGCTAGAATAATTCTTCATAGCGAATCTAGAAAATTTATGAAATGGAAAGAAAGTTTAGCAGTGGTTCCTGTAATTGTGGATTTGAGGGAAAAAGCAGAAGTAATAAAAAGCAAAGAATTAGATAAAGCACTGAGAAGATTAGGTAATGTATCTGATAGGGAAAAACACATTATAGAAACAATGGCAAGTAATATAGTTAATACATTCCTTCATTCGGCTAGTGAAAATATTAAGGATATAAATGTAGATGATGGAATGTTATCAGCATACGTATTAAAAAAATTATTTGAGTTAGATAATCTTGAAATAAACTTAGACAGGAGCAAATTTGAAAATGAAGAAAAAGCAGCAAATTAAAGTAGGAACAAGAAAAAGTATATTAGCAATGTGGCAAACAGAACATATTATTGAACTTTTAAAAGAGAAAAATCCGAATTTAGATTTTCTTGTTGTTCCAATAAGCACTAAAGGAGACAAAATTCTTGATGTGCCCTTAGCTAAAATTGGAGATAAAGGGCTTTTTACTAAAGAACTAGAGGTAGCTTTATTAAATAATGAAATAGATTTCGCAGTACATAGTGTTAAAGATATGCCAACAAATCTGCCAGAAGGCTTAAAATTAGGAGCCATGACAAAAAGACATAATTCAAAAGATGCTTATGTTTCTTCAAAAGGGGTTAAGTTCAATGACTTGCCAAAGGGAGCTAAAATAGGAACTAGTAGCTTAAGAAGAAGAGCTCAGTTATTGAATTATCGTCCAGATCTTAATTTAGTTGATATTAGAGGTAATGTTCAAACTCGTCTTAAAAGAATGAAGGAACAAGATATGGATGGAATTATTCTTGCTGTAGCAGGACTAGAACGTCTAGGAATGGAAGAGCACATAACTGATTATCTTGATTTTTCTGTATGTCTTCCAGCAGTTGGGCAAGGTTCCTTAACTGTAGAAATAAGAGAAAATGATTCTTTTATTGAAGAATTAGTTAAAAGTGTAAATGATGATGAAACAGAAATTGTAATAAGAGCTGAAAGAGCTCTTTTAAGAACTTTTGAAGGAGGCTGCCAAATTCCCATTGGAGCTCAGGGGAAAGTGGAAAAAAATAAAATAATATTAGAAGCTTTAGTTGCCAGTTTAGACGGTAGAAAACTAGTACGCGATTCAATCATAGCTGATATAAATGATCCTGAAAAAGCGGGAATAGATTTAGCAGAGGTGTTAAGAAAGCAAGGAGCAGGAGAAATTTTGAAGGGAATTAGACTGGGGGACATAAAATAATATGAAAAAAGGAAAAGTATACCTAATTGGTGCCGGCCCTGGAGATGTAAAACTAATTACTATTAAAGCTATGGAAGTAATTCAAAGGGCTGATGTTGTTGTTTATGATAGATTAGCAAACCCTAGGTTATTAAGTTTTGCCAAAGAAGATGCGGAATTAATATATGTGGGAAAAAAGTCTAGTCAGCATACACTAACCCAGGATAAAATAAATCAACTGTTAGTAGATAAAGCAAATGAAGGTAAAATAGTAGCTCGCCTTAAAGGGGGGGATCCTTTTGTATTCGGCAGAGGGGGAGAAGAAGCAGAAGAATTACTAGAAGATAATATCGAATTTGAAATAGTTCCTGGTATTACATCGGCTATTGCAGTTCCTGCCTATGCAGGGATTCCTGTTACCCACAGAACAGCAACATCTAGTTTTAAAATAATAACGGGGCATGAAGACCCTACTAAAGATGAAAGTCAGATTGATTGGGATATTTTAGGAAAAGATGAAAGTACTCTAATTTTCTTAATGGGAGTTTCAAATTTAGGGAAAATTACGCAAAAGCTTATTGAAAAAGGTAAATGTAAGGATACTCCAATAGCCTTAATACAATGGGGAACTCGTCCTGAACAAAGAACTGTTACGGGTACCCTTGAGACTATTATTAAAATAGTAGAAGAAGAAAAAATATCATCTCCTGCTATAATAATTGTTGGAAATGTAGTAAAATTGAGAGGAAAATTAAATTGGTTTGAAAAGAAACCTTTCTTTGGGAAAAGGATTCTAGTAACTAGAGCTAGAGAACAAGCTTCAGGATTATCAAGAGAAATAGAATCTCTTGGAGGAGAGGCTTTTGAATTCCCAGCAATTAAAATTGCTGAAATGGAAGACAAGAGTAAATTAGACCAAGCTATTTATTCTGCTTCAGATTATGATTGGCTAATTTTTACCAGCGTTAATGGAGTAAAATTCTTTTTCAAAAGAATGAATGAACTTAAAAAAGACATTCGTACCTTAGGTAATGCTAAGATTTGTGCAATTGGTCCAGTTACCAAAAAAAGCTTGGAAGATAAAGGTCTTCTAGTTGATTATATGCCAGAAAAATTTGTAGCAGAAAAAGTAATAGATGGACTTAAAGAATTTTTAACTCCAGGTGATAAAATATTGTTACCTAGAGGTGATTTAGCTAGACCAATCCTTGTTGAATCCTTAAAGGATATGAAAATGGATGTAAAGGAAGTAATAACATATAGGACTCTAGCAGAAAATAGAGACCAAGAAGAATTGCTCGAAAAGTTAGAAGATAAAATGATTCATTTAATTACCTTTACATCTTCCTCAACAGTTACTAACTTTTTAAAAATATTTTCTGACAAGCAAAAACAAGAAGAACTACTTGCAGGTGTAAAAATAGCTTGCATAGGTCCTATAACTGCTGCAACAGCAGAAGCAAAGGGTTTAATCCCTGACTTAATTGCAGAGGATTATACCATTGAAGGATTAATAGAAGTGATAAAAAATAATTTATAGAGAAGGTATTAAAACATGATTTTTCCTATAACAAGAATGAGAAGATATCGAAAAAATCAAAGTATTCGAAATCTTGTAAAAACAAATAGAGTTTTTCCTGAAGATTTAATATATCCTTTATTTCTGGTAGAAGGAGAAAATGTAGAAAATCCTATTAAGTCCATGCCAGGAATTTCTCAATTTTCCGTTGATAGAGTATTAAAGGAAATAGAAAGCTTAGTTGAGATTGGACTAAAAGGTGTGCTACTTTTTGGAATTCCTGAGGAGAAAGATGAAAAAGGTTCAGGAGCCTATGATAATGATGGCATAGTACAAAAAGGAGTAAGGGCTATAAAAGAACAATTTCCAGATTTAATTATTATCACAGATGTTTGTATGTGTGAATATACTAACCATGGTCATTGTGGAATTATAGATAAAAATGAAGTATTAAATGATATAACTCTAACTTATCTTGCTAAAATAGCTGTAAGCCACGCTGAAGCAGGAGCGGATATAATAGCTCCTTCAGATATGATGGACGGGAGAATCGGAGTAATAAGAGAAGCTCTCGATAAAGCTGGTTTTGAAGATATTATTTTAATGAGTTATTCAGCAAAATATGCTTCTGCATTTTATGGACCATTTAGAGATGCTGCGGAATCCGCTCCTACTTTTGGAGACAGACAAAGTTATCAGATGGATCCAGCTTCTTCTTTTAAAGAAGCTCTTCGAGAAGGAGAGCTTGACATAGATGAAGGTGCTGATATCTTAATGGTAAAGCCTGCCATGGCTTACATGGATATTATCAAGCTATATGAAGAAAATTTCCATTGTCCAATCTGTTGTTATAATGTAAGTGGGGAGTTTTCCATGGTAAAAGCGGCAGCACAAAATGGATGGATTGATGAGAAAAAAACCGTTATGGAATTAATGCTAGGTTTTAAAAGAGCTGGCGCAGATATTATCATAACTTATCATACAAAAGACGTATTAAAGTGGTTAAAAAAATAAAAAAATGGAGGTTACAGTATGAGTGAGAAAGTAGAACAAAAAAAAGTTGGTATTGTTGCATATTTAGCTTTAATTTTTGCAGTAGTATTTTTTTCAGGAGTTTTTTCAAAAGCAACTAATTGGTTGGGTGTCTTTGATTTTACTGTTTTAAATGGTGACTTTGGTAAAATAGTTGGAGAAGGTGGGAAAGCTTTAACCTTTAGAGGAGCAGGTGGATATGGTGCAAGGGATGGATTCGTTTTTGCCTTAACTCTTATACCAACTGTGATGTTTGCATTAGCGGTGGTAGCATGTGTTGAATATTTAGGAGCTTTAGATGCAGCGAGACAATTGTTAACACCAATACTTAGACCATTGCTAGGTATACCAGGTAGCGCAGGTTTAGCTTTAATTGCTAGCTTACAGAGTACTGATGCAGGAGCTGGTATGACAAAAGCTTTATATGATGGTGGGGATATCACCGATGATGAGAGAAGTATATTTGCAGCTTTTCAATTTAGTGCAGGGGGCACCATAACAAATTACTTTGCCACAGGAGCAGCTTTGTTTGCTTTAGCTGCTGCCGATGGTAGTATGGCAATTACTGTTCCTCTGATAATACCTTTTGTTCTAATGCTAGTTTTAAAGGTGTTTGGAGCAAATCTAATGCGTATATATTTAAAAACAAAATCAAAGAAGACTCAAAACATATAAAATTTATGAAAAGAATATAAATATCAAATAGGAGGATTTATGGAAATTAAAGAGAAAAGAATAATAACAGATGTATTTGTGGATGGTGCTCGTAAAGGCTGGAATATAGGTATTGGAAGCGTAATGCCTAATCTAATTATGGCTTTTGTTCTTATACATGCTTTAAAAATAACAGGATTTCTTGACGTTTTAGGTACGGTTTTTGGACCAGCGATGGCACTTTTTGGTTTACCAGGTGAGGCAGCTACAGTATTAATGGGTGCTTGGCTTTCCATGGGTGGGGGAGTTGGTGTAGCCGTTAGCTTATTTACACAAGGTGTAATAGATGGTGCCCAAGTGGCGATTTTAACTCCAGCAATATTTTTAATGGGAGCTCAAATACAATATGCAGGACGTCTTTTAGGAACTGCAGGAGTTCAAAGTAGACATTATGGAATTTTATTTGGTATATGTATTTTAAATGCCTTTATAGCCATGTTTATCATGAGATTTTTTGTATAATATTACTAAAACATATAAGGAGGAAAGCTGAATGGATATATTAGATATAGTAGATTCAAAAAAAGATGAACTTTACAAAATATTTGAACATCTCCATAGTATTCCAGAATATAGTTGGCAAGAGTTTAATACTTCAGAGTTTATTAAAAATAAATTAATAGATGCTGGGTTTGAGGTTACAGCGGGAGTTAATAACACTACGGGTATAATAGCAGTCCTTAAAGGAAAAGAAGATGGTGTGGTTTATGCTGTAAGAGCTGATATGGATGCTTTAATGTTTAATATTAACGGAGAAGACAAGACTGTTCATGCTTGTGGTCATGATGCTAATAGTACAATGGCCTTAACCGCTGCTCTTGCCATAGCTGAAAAGGGAATAAAAAAAGGAACATTGAAAATGGTTTTCCAACCTGCAGAAGAAGTCTTAGGTGGAGCTGAATCAATGATCGCTAGTGGTTTATTATCAGATGTAGATGAAATGGTGGGAATTCACTTACGTCCTATTCAAGAGGCAAAACTAGGAGAGGCAACTCCTGCTCTTTGTCATGGAGCTTCAGGTTTTGTTGAAGCAACAATAAAAGGTTTAAATGCCCATGGTGCTCGTCCTCATCAAGGTATAAATGTTATTGACGCAGGAGCTGCAGTTGTTAATGCAATTAATGCAATTAATTTAAATCCCTCAGTCCCCTTTTCCGTTAAAACAACAAAATTTACAGCTGGCGGAACAGGCCCCAATATTATACCAGACAAAGCAGAAATGGTTTTTGATTTAAGAGCTCAAACTAATGAAGCTATGTCGGAATTAATAGAAAAAACCAAATTAGCAATTATTAATGGAGCTAAGACTGTTGGAGCAGAGGCAGATGTAATACCAAAAGGAGGAGTACCCGGAGCTGCTCATGACCAAGATGTAATAGACCGAACTAGGGAAGCTATTATAAAGGTATTAGGCCATGCTATGGATCCTATTATTACACCTGGGGGAGAAGATTTCCATTACTATAGTACTAAAGGAAATATAAAAACAGCTTATATTGGTATAGGAGCAGATTTAACGCCAGGACTTCATAATCCAGATATGGTTTTTAATAGAGATGCTCTTTTAACTGGAGCAAAAATAATTGCTGCGGCAGTGGATTTAAGATTAAATAGTTAAATTGTTTTAATATAAGTAATAAATGGTAATATTAAAAGAAGCTCATTTAAAAATGAGCTTCTTTTTTAGAAAATAATGTGTTTTTAATCATTCACAAATATAAACAGGAGTGTATAATATGATTTTTGAAAATTCAATTAAAGCATTTACTCAGGCACAAAAACTAATACCAGGGGGAGTAAATAGCCCAGTTAGAGCTTTTAAATCTGTAGGTAGGGAACCAGTTTTTATTAAAAAGGGTTATGGACCCTATATGGAAGATATTGATGGTAATAAATATATTGACTATGTATTATCCTGGGGACCATTAATTTTAGGCCATTCCGATCCAGATATAGTAAAAGCTCTTTATGAATCCGTTGATTCGGGAACAAGCTTTGGAGCTCCAACTGAAGTAGAAACTGAAATAGCTGAGATAATTACAGGAGCTTTTCCTGCTATGGATATGGTTAGAATGGTTAATTCTGGCACGGAAGCAACTATGAGTGCCTTAAGACTTGCTCGTGCCTTTACTAAAAGAGATAAAATCTTAAAATTTGAAGGCTGTTACCATGGTCATTCAGACTCCCTTTTAATAAAGGCGGGTTCAGGAGCATTAACTATGGGCATTCCTTCTAGCCCAGGGGTTCCTTCAGATATAGCTTCAGGAACTTTAACTGGGAGATTTAATGATATAGAAGATTTGAGAAAAATCTTTCATTCAAACCAAGGGGAAATTGCCGGTGTAATTGTTGAGCCAGTAGCTGGTAATATGGGAGTAGTTCCTGGAGATCTTGATTTCCTTAAAGAATTAAGAAAATTATGTACAGAACAAGGAACAATATTAATCTTTGATGAAGTTATGAGTGGTTTTAGAGTAGCTTGGGGTGGAGCTCAGGTATTATTTGATATTGAGCCTGATATTACAACACTAGGTAAAATAATTGGTGGTGGGCTTCCTGTGGGGGCTTATGGAGGACGAAGAGAAATTATGGAATTGGTTGCTCCTATGGGACCAATGTATCAAGCAGGTACTCTATCTGGAAATCCTTTAGCAATGAATGCGGGTCTTACAGCATTGAAAAAAATAAATAATAAAGATACTTATGATTTTCTTGAAAAACAATCAGAAAAACTTGAAATAGGTTTAACTAATTTAACTAATAAATACAATATAAAAGCTAGTTTTAATAGAGTAGGTTCCATGTTTGGTATGTTTTTCAATGAAGAAAAAGTAAATAATTTTGATACTGCGGTAAAATCAGACTTACAGCTTTTCCGTAAATTTTTTAATGGCTTATTAGAAAACGGAATTTATATTGCTCCTTCTCAATTTGAGTCTTGGTTTTTATCCACGAAACATGATGATACAATAATTAACGAAACACTAAGAAAAGCTGAAGAAGTGATGAAAAAAATATAATAGTTCAAGGAAGGTGCATAAAATTTGGACGAATACGAGAAGTTTTTAAATGACCTTAAAAGAGTATTTGACTTGGACTTACATGGATATAAAAGACCTCAAATGGAAAGAAGAATAAATAGTTTGATGAGAATATTAAAAATTGAGGGTTATGATAATTTTATAAACCAAATGAAAACAGAGCAAGATATTTATAATCGTTTCTTAGATCATCTAACTATAAATGTATCGGAATTTTTTAGGAATATTGCTCAATGGGATGTTTTAAAAGATAAAATAATTCCAGAACTCCTTAATCAAACCTCCGAATTAAAAATATGGTCTGCTGGTTGTTCTACTGGGCAAGAACCTTACAGTTTATCTATGATGTTAGAAGAGAACTTTCCTAAAACAAAGTTTTCCATACTTGCTACTGATTTTGATATAAGAGCACTGGATAAAGCGAATTCAGGTAAGTACGGAGAAAGAGAAATACAAGGAATGGACAACAAATATTTAAGTAAATATTTTATAAAAAACAATGATGAATATCATGTTAAAGAAGACTTAAAAAAGAAGATTAGATTTAAAAAACACAATTTAATTACAGAAAGATTTGAAAAGGATTTTGATTTGATTCTCTGTAGAAATGTTGTGATATACTTTACAGAAGAAACGAAGGCTCAATTATATAGAAATTTTTTTAACTCTCTTAAACCAGGGGGAATTCTTTTTACTGGAAGTACAGAACAAATTATTACAGCTAGAGAAATTGGTTATTCCAGTGCAGCAATATTCTTTTATCAAAGACCTTTATAAATTAAAAATTTAGGGAAAAGAGGTAAAATAATGGGTATATTCAAAATAGCAGGATTTATGCCACAGATAGATGAGGATGCATTTGTAGCAGAAAGTGCTAGTGTAATGGGAGATGTTACTCTTAAAAAAGGTGGGAGTATTTGGTACAATGCAACGGTTAGAGGAGATTTAGATAAGATTATAATTGGTGAACATTCAAATATTCAAGATAATTGTGTTTTACATCTTGATATTGATATGCCAGTTATTATTGGAGACTATGTTACCGTAGGTCATGGTTGTATCCTTCATGCTTGTAAAATTAATGATAAGGCTCTTATTGGCATGGGAGCTATTCTTTTAGATAATGTAGAAGTTGGAGAAGGAACTATTATAGCAGCGGGTTCTGTAGTAGCTCCAAATACAAAAATACCACCATATTCTATGGTAATGGGTATACCAGGTAAAGTAGTTAAACAACTGGATAAAAATACTGGAGAAGATAGAATTAGCCATGCTTTAGAATATGAAAAACTATGGAAAGAACTATATAAAACTAAAGCTTAGCTCTTTTTGCTAAGCTTTTTTTTCTAAAAATTTTTAAAAAATCTATTAAAAGGGAAGAATTTTATGGAAAACTATGTTTTTGCTCTTGATATTGGTACTAGATCAGTAGTAGGTATACTTTTAAAAAATACAAATGATAAAGTAGAATTTGTTGATCTTGAATGTGTTGAACATCAAGAAAGAGCTATGTTGAATGGACAGATACATAATGCTCCCCTGGTAAGTAAAGTAATAAAAAAAGTAAAGACAAATCTTGAAGAACGAAATAATATTATACTTTCTAAAACCTCAGTAGCTGCTGCTGGTAGAACACTAGTGACAAAAAAAGAGTTTATTGAGGAAGAATTTTCAGAAGAAAAGTTTGTTTCTAAAGAAGATATTACAAGACTAAAATTAAAGTGTGTCCACAAAGCTCAACAACAGTTAAAGAATAATGCTATTGAAAATGAATATAACAATTATTATAGTGTAGGTTATAGCGTTATAAGAAATTTTCTTGATGATGTAGAATTAGGAAACTTAGAGGGGCAAAAGGGGAAAAAAATAGGTGTTGAAATTGTAGCAGCATTCTTGCCTAAAATGGTTTTAGAATCTTTGAAATATGTTGTAGAAGATAATAATCTTATTCTTGAAAATTTAACTCTTGAGCCAATAGCTGCTATTAATGCAATTATTCCTTCAACAATGAGAAAATTAAATTTGGCACTAGTGGATATTGGAGCTGGCACTTCAGATATTGCAATAAGTTCTGAAGGTACTATAAATGCTTATGGTATGGTTCCAATTGCTGGTGATGAAATAACAGAAAAAATCTCAGAGGATTATCTTCTTGATTTTAATGAAGCTGAAAGAATTAAAAGATTAATAAACTCCCAGCAGGAAATAGAGTATACGGATGTATTAGGTTTTACAAATTTTATTACAAAAGAAGAGATACTTTCATCTATAGAATTAACATCTTCATCTTTTGCTTTAGAAATAGCTAAAACTATCCTAAGTTTAAATGGTAAGCCTCCTCAAGCTGTTATATTAATTGGTGGCGGAAGTCTTACTCCAGAAATGAATAAAAAAATAGCTCAAAACCTAGGTCTTCCAGAAAATAGAGTAGCTGTTCAAAAAGCCAAGTCAATAAGTTATATTGATAATCTACCTAAAGAATATCAAGGACCTGAATATATAACACCTCTTGGGATTGCTCTAACTAATCGTAATGATTCTAATTTAGGTTTTGTCCAAATAATAGTAAATAATCAACCTGTAAGTGTCTTAAATCTTGGTGAAAATACAGCTTTTGATGGTATTTTAAGTGCAGGAATTAGTTTAGAAAAAATATATCCACGTCCAGGAACTGCAAAGACCATTAAGATTAATGGGAAAGTAAAGATTGTCCCAGGTGGACCAGGGAAAGCATCAGAAATATATATTAATGGAGAAAAAAAGAAAATTGAAGATCCTATTAAACCAGAAGATGTCATTAAATTTATTCCTGGTGAAAATGGAAAAGATGCACAAATTAATATTAGTAAATTATTACCAGAAAGTAAGGATGTTATTATAAATTTCAAAGAGTATGCACTTCCTTTTGAAGTTATGATAAATGGTATTGAGACAAAAAATTATAACCAAGAATTATTAGATAATTCCAATGTCTCTGTAAGGTTAGTTGATTCAATTGGTGAGGTAATGGGGCAAATTGATCAAAAATACCTTGAGAATATAAATATAAGTATTACTAATGACAATAATATGAGGTTTAGAACCTTATATAAATATGATTTTTATTGTAATGAAGAAAAAGTAGATTTTAAATATACTTTGGAAGATGATGATTGGATAGAGGCCTTCCCAGTGGATGAAGAAAAATTTAAAATATCTTATATTTTAAAAGAAGAGATTGAAGACTTAGAAAAGAAATATATTACAGTAATAATGCAAGGTGAAGCTGTAAAATTAGTAGTAGCTGACTTTGAGATCCATCATAATAACAGGCCTATTAATCCAGAAAATTTTGTAAGTGATGGAGATAGTATTAATATAAAAAGAACGGAATTAAAGGAACCCTTATTAATAGATTTATTTAAAGAGATCGATTATACCCCAAAAGCTCCTGAAGGAATGACTAGAATAGAAGTCCTTTTAAATAATGAAAAAGCAGAATATACAAGTCCTATAAAGGATGGGGATACTGTAAGTATTTTGTGGAGGTAAAAATGGATATTAAAGAAAAAAGAAAAATCCCAACTAATAAGTTGAAGAATATTATTGATCCAGAAATATTTCAATTTGTAACCACAGAGGAAGTAGCTGCAGCTGATGGAATAATTGGTCAAGAAAGAGCAGTGAGATCAACTCAACTTGGTCTCATGATTAATAAGAAAGGATACAACATATATATATCAGGAATATCAGGAACAGGAAAAACCACTTATGCAAAAAAACTATTAGCTAAAAAATCAAAAGAAGAACCTATTCCAGAGGATATTTGTTATATTTATAACTTTAAACAGGATAGTAATCCATCTTTGCTGATACTTCCTTCAGGACAAGGAAAATTGCTTAAAAAAGATATGGAAAACTTTATTAATGAGGTACAAGAAAACATAGAAAAATATTTTTCCAGTGCAGAATATGAGGAAAAAAAGAAAAACATTTATACCAAAATAAAAGAAAAAAGACAAGAAAAAATGCAAGAGTTATATAAATATGCTGAAGAGATGGGTTTCGTCCTTAAAGGTTCAAATTCCGGATATTTAAGTATTCCATTAATTGAAGGAAAAGAAATTGATGCTGAGACCTATGAAAACTTAGAAAGCGATCTAAAAAAAGAAATAACAGAAAAATCTCTTTTCGTACATGAAAAGGCGGGAGAAGTTATCAAGGAAGTACTTGATATTGATGAAACAGGTAAGGAAAAGATCAAGGAAACTCAAGACAAAATTGCTCTTATAGCAATTGGCTCCATTATTGAGAAACTTATAAAGAAGTATGAATATAGTAATGAGGTAGTAAATTATCTTTTAGATGTAAAACAAAATTTATTAGATAATATAGATATTTTTATAGAGAAAAAAGATGAAGGAGCTATATTACCATTTTCATTTTTTAAAAAAGATGAAAAAAAGGAAATAATTGATAAATTTAAAATAAATCTTGTGGTGGATAATAGTAAATTGCAGGGATCTCCAGTGGTTTTTGAAGCAAACCCAACTTATCACAATTTATTTGGTAGAATTGAATATGAAAATGAAATGGGAGTAATAACTACTGACTATAAGAATATAAAAGCTGGAGCAATACATAGAGCTAACGGAGGCTATTTAATTCTACAAATAAGAGATGTTTTAATGAATCCCTACACATGGGAAGCTTTAAAAAGAGTCATTTCTACAGAAGAACTAAATATAGACGATCTTCGAGAACAATATGGAGCAATAATAATAAATAGTCTTAAACCAGAACCACTAAAAGTTAAAATGAAAATTATACTAATTGGTTCTCTAGAGATTTATGATTTATTATATTATAATGATGAGGATTTTAAAAAATTGTTTAAAATAAGAGCTGATTTTGATGAAGAAATGGATTACAATAATCTACATTTAATAAAATTAGCTGAATTTATTGGTAATTTTTGTAAAGAAGAAAACATACGTCATTTAAATAAAGAAAGTATGTCGATACTAGTAGAATATAGTATGCGTTTATCAGGTAGTCAATTAAAACTTGCAACAAAATTTAATGAGTTAATTGAAGTAATTCTTGAAGCAAATGTTTATGCTGAAATTGAAGGGAAAAAAATAATTGATGAAATTTCAATAATAAAGGCAATTAGAGAGAAAGATTACCGAAGAAATACTTACCAAGAAAAATTAAATGATGAGATTAAAAAAAATAGGATAATAATTTCTACTGAAGGAACAGAGACCGGTCAAATTAATGGTTTAGCCATACTGGCATTTGGTGATTTTATGTTTGGTAAACCAAGTAGAATAACTGTATCTACATTTATGGGTAAAACTGGAATAGTTAATATTGAAAGAGAAAGTAAACTTTCTGGTAAAATCCATGATAAAGGAGTTCTTATCTTATCAGGATTTATGGGAGAAGAATTCGCTCAAGATAAACATCTTTCCTTTTCTGCTAATATTGTATTTGAACAATTATACGGGGGGATAGATGGAGATAGTGCATCAAGTGCGGAGCTATATGCCTTATTATCTAGTTTATCTGGGGTCCCCATTGACCAAAGCATAGCTGTAACTGGATCTGTAAATCAAAAAGGAGAAATTCAACCTATTGGTGGAGTTACCGAAAAAATT
Organism: uncultured Eubacteriales bacterium; assembly: GCA_964642925.1. GTDB lineage: Bacteria > Bacillota > Peptococcia > Peptococcales > SKKY01 > SKKY01. The sequence continues at coordinate 26,403 of CAZXPJ010000009.1, forward strand.
GAAGGATTTTTTGATGTTTGTAATCAAAGAGGATTAACTGGAATCCAAGGAGTTATTATTCCTCATCAAAATATAGATAATATGGTTTTAAAAGAAGAAGTCATAGCTGCTGTGGAAAATGAACTTTTCCATATATATTCAGTAAAATATATATATGAAGGAATAGAGATTCTCACAGGAGTATCCTATGAAATAATTAAAGAAAAAGTAAATGACAAACTAAAATATTTTAATAAAATGGAAAAAAAAGATGAGAATTAAAAGAATATTTTTTATTATCATAATTATGATCTTATCCTCATTTTCCTATGCTGCTGAAAATAGTAACCGGCCACTAGGTGATATTACTTTACAACCTTTAAAAGAAATAAAAATTAAAAGTGGAGAATTTGGTGAATATATTCTTAAAGTAAAAGATGACTTAGGAAATAACCTTGAGGGAGCTTATCAACTTGAGTTATTTAATAATACAAGTAATGAAAAAATAAACCTTATTCCAAGAGAGAATTTTTATTATTTTAAAGAAGGTGAAACAAATATTAGTTTCCAAATATTTGGAGCTGGTACTAATGAAATTACTATTAATGTAGATAAGGGTAGAGGAAAAAGAAAAGTAGAGATCTTTGTGGAAGCATCTCATGAACCATATACTTCTAATCTTTTTAATGACATGGAATATTCTTATCTAGAAACTGTCCTTCCTTTGAAAAATGGGGATAATAGAATAAGGATTTATCTAAAAGATAGATCCGGTAATGAAATTAAAAAAGGAAATTATTCTTTTAAAATTTATCCGGAAATTTATGATTTTGATGGAAGAAGCCAAGAAAATTATTTTATTAAAGATCAACTAATAGTAAATTTAACAAGTATTGCTATTTCAGGGGATATAATTAAAGATAAAGGGTATATAGAATTTATTTTAAAAATCCCTAAGATAATAGATAAAAATGATGGTATTTCATTAATCTTCTACCTGGAAAATGGGCAAAGAATGAATCCTATTCTAAGCTATTTTTCTAAAGATGAAGTGAATTATCAAAATATTAATATTGTAGGTTTTAAAAATGAATTAGTCTTACAAATTGATAGTAATAAAGCAGAGGTAAATAATTTTATTGTATTTATTGATGCACCACCTAAATTAATACAAGACACAACAATGGTTCCATTAAGATTGATAAGTGATTTTTTAGGAATTAAGGTAGAATGGGTTCCCGAAGAAAATGGAGTAAGATTAATAAACAATAATGAAAAACTATTTTTAAAAATAGGAAGTACAGAGGGACTTACAGAATCTAAAGTTCTTCCATTTATAATAAAAGGTAGAACTTATGTACCTCTTAGATATATAGGAGAAAAATTTAACTCCTTGATTATTTGGGATGGTGAGGAAAGAAAAATTATTATTAAAAATTAATAGGAGGTATTAGAAATGGCGAAGGATCCATCTTTTGATGTTGTTTCAAAAGTAGATATGCAGGAGATTGATAATGCAGTAAATCAGACAAAGAAAGAAATATCACAAAGATTTGATTTTAAGGGAAGTAAATCAGAGGTTACTGTAGATAATGATGATGTCAAAATTCTTGCAGATGATGATTTTAGATTGAAAAGCATAATTGATATTTTACAAACAAGACTGCATAAAAGAGGTATTTCTATTAAGAATCTTGATTATGGAAAAGTAGAAGATGCAAGTGGAGGTATGGTAAAACAGGTAATAAAAATTAAACAGGGTATTGATTCTGAACTGGCTAAAAAAATAATAAAGGATATAAAAGGAACAAAATTAAAAGTGCAAATGCAAATAATGGACGATCAAATAAGAATTACTGGTAAGAATAGAGATGACCTACAAGGAGTTATAGGGTTTATTAAAGAACAGGATTATGATATTGACCTTCAATTTACTAACTATAGGTAAAAATTATAAATATCTTAATTGTTCATGGTAATTTTCTTGAAGGCAATGCCTTTAACACCTATGTATATAGTATAGTTCTTTCACAAGAAAATATAGTATTACTATTCTTTAGTTGACTTTAGACTCATAGATAATGAGTTAGAAAGAGGAATACCACTTTTAATATTATTATTTCCATTTATTAAGAAAAACTTTTCAAATGTAAAGTTATATATATCATATTCAAAGATTGATGAAGGAAGAATTTTATAATTTCCTGGAGACTATAGTACTAGAATTCAGCAAGGATAATGAAGAAAATAATTTTTATGAAGTCTTACAATACAATATTAAAGATCCAGTT
>CAZXPJ010000009.1:28772-57742 GCA_964642925.1 uncultured Eubacteriales bacterium
GAAGAAATTAAAAAAACTAGATCGATAAAATAATATTAAATTATCAGAATATTGTTTACAATTCTAGTATATTAGCTATAATTTATATTTAACTTATTATTTAAATAAATTTTTAGGGGGAAGATGATGGGCCAGAATTTTTCAGCGAAACATTACATTTTAGAAGAGAGAATCAAAAAAAAATATGATAAAATAAATTTAAAATCATATGAGGATACTTATAATAGTTTCGAATACGAATCAGTAATTGAAGAATTCCAAGGTTTAGGAGATGGAAAATATAATATCTCCCATGAAACCATTGATAAACACGTACAAAATGGTGCAGGAGATAAAACAGCTCTTATATGGATGGGATCTGAAGGACAAGAATTACAGTTTTCTTTTAGAGATATTAGCCTAGGTTCTAATAAAGTAGGTAATGCTTTAAAAAAGCTAGGTGTAAAAAAAGGAGATCGTGTATTTACTTTTCTTTCAAGGGTACCTGAGCTTTATATGAGTGCTATAGCTATACCTAAAATAGGAGCTATTTTAGGTCCACTTTTTGCTGCTTTCGGACCAGATGCAGTAAAAGATCGTCTTAAGGGCAGTGCGGCCAAGGTTTTAATAACAGATTTAGAATTATACGAAAGAATACTTCCTATAATGTCTGATTTACCTGATTTAGATTATGTTTTAATTATTGGAGAAGATATAAAAGAAGATGGAAAAGTAGTTTCATACAACAAATTAGTAGGTGAATCTTCTGAAGTATTAGAATTAGAAAAAACATCCTTAGAAGATCCTTTTATAATTCACTATACATCAGGATCTACAGGTACCCCAAAAGGAATTCTCCATGTACATAAAGCTATGCTTGGTCATTACCAGACAGCAAAATGGGTTTTGGACTTAAGAGAAGATGATATTTATTGGTGTTCTGCAGATCCTGGATGGGTAACAGGCACTTCCTATGGAATATTTGGACCTTGGCTTAATGGAGTTACTCAGGTTGTGAATGCAGAGCCTTTTAGTGCTGAGAGCTGGTATAAGACCTTAGAAAAAAACAAAATTACAGTATGGTATACTGCTCCAACAGCATTAAGGATGTTAATGAAAGCTGGAGATGAAATAACAAGAGATTATGATTTCACATATTTACGCCACATTTGCAGTGTTGGTGAACCTTTAAATCCTGAAGTAATTAGATGGGGATTAAAAGTGTTCTACCTTCCTATTCACGATACATGGTGGCAAACTGAAACCGGTTCAATGATGATTGTTAATTTCCCTTGCTTAGACATAAAACCAGGTTCCATGGGTAAACCAGTTCCTGGAATTACTGCAGCAGTTATAGATAAAAATGGGAATCACCTTCCTAAAGGAAGTGTAGGCCTACTAGCATTGCGTCCCTCTTGGCCTTCTATTTTAAGAGCAGTATGGGGAGATGAAGAGAAATATAATGATTACTTCCTTATTAAAGGATGGTATTTATCTGGAGATAACGCATATGTTGATGATGATGGTTACTTTTGGTTCATTGGAAGAGCAGATGATATTATAAATACTTCAGGACACAGAGTAGGACCTTTTGAGGTTGAAAATGCTCTTGTTGATCATCCTGCAATAGCTGAAGCTGGCGTAATTGGAAAACCCGATGAAGATAGAGGAGAAATAATAAAGGCTTTTATTACTTTAAAAGATGATCGAGAATATAATGAAGAACTATTTAATGATATAAAAAAGTTTATTAGAAAGAACTTAGCAGCTCATGCTTATCCGAGGGAAATAGAAATAGTTAAGTCTCTCCCTAAAACAAGAAGTGGTAAAATTATGAGAAGAGTATTAAAAGCAAGAGAATTAGGCTTACCCCTTGGAGATCTATCTACTATGGAAGAATAACACTTAAAAGCGTTTGTATAGACTGTTATACATTCGCTTTTTCTTTTATTTGTTTTAATATATAATTGGAATAGGAGGTAATAATGTTTAAAGATACTATAAAATATTTAGTGGAAATTTGTCAGGATAGTTTTTTAATGGAAGTTTTAATTGCTTTAGCTATATTTATAGCATTTCTGGTACTTAGAAAGTTATTAACCAAAATTATTTTTGGATTTTTCCAAAAATTTGCTAATAAATCAAGTTTCATATTAGATAAATATATTTTTAATTCTTTTGAAAAACCCTTAAGGTTTTTATTTGTAATTGTAGGAGTCTATATACCATTAAGTATCCTCGTTCACAAAGTAGAACATCAGTTAATTTTAGATAAAATATTTAGGTCCTTTTTAATATATATTGTAGCTTGGGGATTTTATAACATTACTAGCTCATCATCAGAATTTTTTAAAAAAATATTCAAGAAATACGAATTGGAAAATGATCGAATTCTTTTTCCTTTTATATCAAAAGTTTTACGAATAGTAATAGTTTTTCTTTCTGCAAGTATCATCATTCAAGAATGGGGTTATAACGTAGAAGGTTTTATAGCTGGCCTGGGTTTAGGTGGTTTGGCTTTTGCCTTAGCTGCCCAAGACACTATAGCGAATGTTTTTGGTGGACTAGTAATAATTACAGAAAAACCTTTTGGATTAGATGATTGGATAGAGACTCCTAGTGTTGAAGGTAGTGTCGAAGATATTAGTTTTAGAAGCACAAGGATTAGAACCTTTGCGCATGCGATGGTGACAGTTCCAAATGCTACTTTAGCAAAAGAAGCAATTACTAATTGGTCTAGAATGGGTAAAAGAAGAATAACATTTAATTTAGGAATTATGTATTCTACCCCACATACTAAAATTGAAAACTCCATTAAAAGGATAAAAAAATTATTAAATGAAGATGAAGAGATACACAAAGAAACTATATTTGTAACTTTTGATAAATTTGATAATAGTAGTTTAAATATCTTTACTTACTTTTTTACCAAAACAACAATTTGGGGAGAATATTTAAGGGTTAAAGAAAAAATTAATTTTGGGATAATGAAAATACTTGAAGAAGAAGGCGTCAAAGTAGCTTTTCCTAGCACAAGTGTGTATTTTGAAAATGAAATGATACAGAGGTATGAAAATGGAGAGTATGAAGAAAAAAATTAAAAAGCTAGAAGATAAAATTGATAAACTTGAAGTTAAATTTGAGCTTATTGAAAAATATATTGAATTAAATGAACTAGATAAAATTCTAGTTCATCTTGATCTTTCTAGTTCTGAAATTAATAAAGCTATTGAGATTATCAACAAATATTCTCATACAGAGATTTTAAAAGACTGGGATAAGCTTAGCCTAACTAAGTATACGGTAAAAAAAGAATTGGAAAATGTTAGTTCTGTATTCTTAAGTACAGAAAATGTTGAAGATTTTATATCTGCATTAGCTAATGAAATAGGGGATGAAAACTATAAAACCCTTGCAGGAAAATTAACTTGGAAAATTATGGATAATAATCTTTTTGATGATATCCATAATTTATAAACTAAAGGAGTGACGAGGAATTGGTTCTTAAAGATTTTTTGATATTTTTTGTAGCTTATATAATTATTAAAATTGGTTATTTAATTTCATTTAGTAGCCTCTTCCACTTGCTTTCTTTAAAAGGGAAAAAACTTCATGGTACATATCTTGATAAGTTTACAAGAACCTCAGGTTTTACTTTGATTTTTCTAGGGATAGTAACTGGATCACTTGTAGTTTTTAAAAAGTTTTTTCCAAATTATTATATACATGGTTACCTTTCAATAATTTTTGCCTCAATTATTTTTTTAGTAATAAAATTGAATTCCTATAAGAATTCTGAGAAAGAATTAATTAACAATGGATGATAAAGAAATATTTATAAAAAAAATATTTAATACAATTGCAGATGACTACGATAGAATGAACTTAATTCTAACTGGAGGTTTCTTTCCTTATTGGCAAAACAAATTATTAAAGGAAATGCATGTAAATCCTAAAGAACAAATAATCGATATTTGCTGTGGATCTGGAGAATTAACCATAAAAATTGCTAATAAACTAGATAAGTCATCTAATGCTAAGATTGTTGGAATTGATTTTTCAAAAAATATGTTAAAAAAAGGGAAAGAAAAAGTAAAGGGAAAAGATCTACCTATTGAATTTTATTATCAAGATGCTTTAAGTCTAGAATTTGCAGATCAAAGCTTTGATAAAGCTTTGAATTCTTTTGCTTTAAGGAATTTAGATGATATTGATATAGCTTTAAGTGAAATGTGGAGAGTACTAAAGAATCGTGGTTCTCTTTATATTCTTGAAGTTTCAAAGCCAGAAAACAATTTTATACGTTTCTTTTTTGAAATTTATTATTACAAAATAGTACCCATAATAGGCAAAATGTCTGATAAAGGGGAAGAAGTAGAAGGGAAATATAGTCCTTATGGATGGTTGAGTGAATCTTTAAAGCATTTCCCAGAAAAGAAAGAAATTGTTTTAAAGTTTTACAATGCAGGTTTCAAAAAAGTAAAGGTAAAAACTTTTGGTTTCGGTGCTATATCTTTGTATATAGCTGATAAGTAAAAGTTTTAGTTTTAATAAACTTAATATTCCTTTATACTATAAGGTATGAAGAAAGCTTTTATAAAAGAAATGATTTTAGGGGGGTATTATTTGTGTCTGAAGTTTTATTCAGTGAAGACGCCGGTGTTTTAATTGTAGAACTTGTAGGAGAAATTAATATTTTAGACGTAAATGATTTTAAAGAATCAATAAAGAAAAAAATCAGTGAAAAAAATGCAAAAAAAATAATTGTAGATATGAAGCAAGTTCCTTTTATGGATTCTTCAGGTTTAGGTATGTTAATCTCCTTATATAAATTCGTAAACGAAAGTCAAGGTAAAATTGTATATACAGGTTTAAGTGAGTACATTCTTAAGATTCTTGGCTTTGCTAAATTAGATAAAATATTTATAATTTTAGATGATATTAAAACAGCTAAATTAGCATTGTAATATTTTAAAAGGAGCAATATTATGAAAAAAGAATTATCTTTACTATGTGGTTGGATGAGAACTTCAAGTAATGTTGTTATTTTCAGTGGAGCAGGTATGAGTACTGAGTCAGGTCTTCCAGATTTCCGGTCACCTAATGGTATGTGGAGAAATAAAGATCCGAGAGAACTTGCTTCTATAAGATCTCTAAATGTTAATACTAAAGATTTTTATGATTTCTATAGAGCAAGAATAGAAGGTTTAAATAAAGCAAAACCTCATGATGGTCATTTTATTTTGGCTAATTGGGAGAAAAGAAATCGAGTAAAACATATTATTACACAAAACGTTGATGGTTTTCATCAAGAGGCAGGATCAAAATCTGTATCTGAATTACATGGCTCTTTAAGGGTTTCAAGATGTAATGATTGTAATAAAGAATATTCTGCTGAAAAAATTTCAGAAAGAGATTTCCCAAAATGTGAGGTATGTTCAGGTAAACTTAGGCCTGGAGTAGTGCTTTTCGGGGAAAGTTTACCTTTAGAGGCTTTGGAAGCAGCGGAGAGAGAATCAACTAATTCAGAACTATTTATAGTTATAGGCTCTTCTTTAGAGGTCTCTCCAGCAAATTATTTTCCGGTAAAAGCCAAAAATTCAGGAGCAAGACTGGCTATTATTAATTTAGAAGAAACAAATCTTGATGATTTTGCAGATATAGTAATAAGAGGTAAAGCAAAAGAGGTCCTACAACAACTTGATCATATGATTTCCGTAAGACCAAGCTTTTAAACTCTATTTTTTCTTGATTTTAGAAAACTCAAGTTGATCTCTTATTTCTCTCACAAACATATATTTTTCTCTGTCATCGGGGAGCTTTTTTGCTTTTCTTTCTACAAGTTCCCAGTTAACTTCGTTGTTTTTATGAAGTGGAAGTTCTTCTAAGTTAAGCTTTTCTAAAGCTTTTTTTATTAGCTTTTTCTTTCGTACATTCATACGAATTTTGCGACCATAATTAAAGAAAACGGTCATTACAGTGAAAAACAAAATAAGAATTAACATTGATATTAGTGAGTCACCAAAAAATTCCATAATTGCCTCCTAGGTAGTTATCTGAAGTATATTATACATGAAAAGAAGGGGAAATAAAATGACAGAAATGCAGTTTGTTGTTTTTAAATTGAATAATGAAGAATACGCAATCGAGATTAACTCTGTTGATGGAATTCTTAAATATCAGGAATTAACCAAGGTTCCTCAAACGGATGAACTTATTTTAGGAATTATCAATTTAAGAGGTAAAGTTATCCCAATCTACAATTTAAAGAAAAAATATTATGGAGAAGAATCAGAAATATCTGATGATACAAGAATAATAGTAATCAATCATAATGATATAATTGTAGGAGTAATAGTAGATTCTGTAGCTGAAGTACTTAAGATTTCAGAAAAAGATATAGATCTTACTGATTCCATTTTTTCTGACAAAAAAGACAACTCTATTTCTGGGATTGGTAAACTTGAAAATAGACTACTTATGATAATTAATATAAATGAATTAATCTCTGAAAAAGAAAAAAAGAAGATTAAAGAAGTAATTTAAAGTAAAGATTAGTAATTAGAAAAAATAAGGAGGTATAGATCATGATAGCAAAAGATATAATGTCAAAAGATGTAGTTACTGTTCATGAAACTAATACAGTAGAAGAGGTAGCAAGAATTTTTATTGAGAAAAAGATTAGTGGTGTTCCAGTAGTTGATTCTCAAAATAAAATAATAGGTATTATTTCTGAAGGGGATTTAGTTTTCCAACAGAAAAAATTAAATCCTCCTGTTTTTTTAAGTTTTTTTGATGGAGTTATTCAGATTGGGAAAAATGCTTTTTTTGATGAGATAAAAAAAATATCAGCTTTTTTAATAAAAGATTTGATGACTAAAGAAGATCTGGTAGTAGCCAAAGAAGATATGGATGTTTCTGATGTAGCAAGCCTTCTTATTGAAAACAAAGTAAATAGAATACCTATTGTAGATGAAGAAAACAGAGTTGTGGGCATTATAACTAGATACGATCTTATAAAAGCTAATTATGATAAAAGTAAAGAGGAATAAGCAGTGGAAGTGAACTACCAAGAAATTAAAGAAAATATTATATTATATGGGGAAAAAATAGGAATAGACGGGCTTGGCTTTTTAAAAGCTGAGTCTTTTTTTCCGAATTTAGAAAGATTGAACTATTCAAAAAAAAGAGGTTATCTTTCAACTTTTATAAATAAGGAAGATAGTAAGGATTTTTTAAAAGACTACAAAACAATTGTATGTATATTGGTTTCCTATCCCAATCCTTTATTTAATATGCCTAAAAAAAACTTTAACTTATCAGAGGAGTATTCTTATGGCAAAATATCCGCTTCTTCTTGGGGGATAGATTATCATAAAGTACTTACTAGGATACTAGAAGATATGGTTGAATATATAAAAAAAATAACAAAATTAGAGAATTATCATATTTCTGTGGATATAAATCCTCTGTCTGAGAGAGAATTGGCGGTAAAAGCAGGACTAGGTTGGATAGGAAAAAACTCTAATTTAATAAATAAAGAATTAGGATCATTTGTATTTATCGGAGAGCTTTATCTTGACTTTTTATTACCTATTAATAAAATTAATTTAGCTCAAGATCTATGTGGGGATTGTAATTTATGTGTTGAATCTTGTCCCGTAAGTGCTATTGAAGGTGAAAATAGAGTTATTAATACAAAGTTGTGCCTTTCTCAGCAAACCCAAGAGAAAGACATAACTAATATTTTTGTAAAAAATAAAATAAAAGAAACAAAGTATATTTTTGGCTGTGATATATGCCAGGAAGTATGTCCTTGGAATAATAAAAATATAAAATTCAATTCCTTATTTCAACCGATTAAAGATGAAGTTTATATAGATTTAAAGGAATTATCTCAAGAAACAAATAAAACATTTAAAAAAAAATATGGTCATCTTTCTGGTAGTTGGCGTGGTAAAAACCCTTGGCAAAATAATGGAAAAATAATATCATCTAATTTTAATTTTTAAAATATTACTTTTTACTAATAATGTAACAATAAAAATGGTAATTAAACTGTCGATAAAATGATGAATGCCAGTGCCTACTCCAATAACAACACCAGCCTTATATAAATCGAAACCAAAAGGAATAACAATCAAGGCTTCTGTTAAAGCATGAACAGGGAGCATTAATAAAAGTACTTTAGATAAGCCCATTCCATTTTTGTATAATAGAGCTCCAGATACTCCGAAAACAATATGCATAGAAGCTCTTGCAGCAACTATAGGTCCAAGTTTAATTAAAAATCCTAATGCAGAGCCTAGAGCAACTGTAAAGGCCGTAAAGGGACTTATAGATATTGCTATCATAAGAGGTACATGGGATGCTAAAGTAGCACTAAAAGGTGGTAATGTCACTCCAAGGAGGCCACCAAAGGCCAGGGGAATAACTAAAGATAAAGAAGTTAGTATAGCCCCATAAATCATTTCTTTTGTAGTCATAATAATAATCGCCTCCATCTGAGTATATTCAAGTGTATATACAGAATAACTTAACACGCTTTATAATTTTTGTAAAGGAGGAATTTTTTTGTATAAAATGTTAATTTATTTGTCTAAGTTTCTACCTAGAAGACTTAGAAAATATATTACAAAGACAACAGTCCATAAATTAGTAGATAAATATGCTGATCTTGAAGTAATTGGGATGGATAATATTCCTAAAAATGAACCAATTGTTTTTATTGCTAATCATTTGTCTAACTTAGACGGTTTACTTCTTTCTAAATTATTTGAAGAATTGAAGATGAAGGTTTTCTTTTTAGCAGGGGTTAAACTTAAGAATGAAGGAATAACTAATGCTGTTTTAGAGTTTGTACCTCATATAGAAATCGAACCTAATAAACCTGATAGGAAGGCTATTAAAAAAGCTGTAGCTGTTTTAAAGGAAGGATCATCAATACTTATATTCCCTGAAGGAACAAGATCAAGGTCAGGAGGAATGATCCAGGGGCGATCCGGGGTATATTTAATATCTAAATTAGCAAAAGTAAAAATTATTCCATTAGGAATTACAGGAACAGAAAAATGTCTTCCTATCGCTATGGAAGGTAAGATGTCAAAAGAGAGTTTTGTTTATTCAAAAGTAACAGTAAAATTTGGGCAAAGTTTTTATGCAGAGGAATTTAAAGATTTAGATGAACCTATAAGTGGTATGATGAATAAAATTGCTGAACTTTTACCTATTGAATATAGAGGGTATTATAAATAATATAGGAGGAGATGTTTTAATGAATATAGGGAAGATACAAGTTTACACAGGAGATGGAAAAGGTAAAACTACAGCTGCTATTGGTTTGTCTATCAGAGCAATAGGAGCAGGAAAAAAAGTACTTTTCCTTCAATTTATGAAATCAAAAGCTTATAGTGAGCACAATATTTTAGAAAAAATTTCAGAAAACTTTAAACTAAAAACATTAGGAAAACCATTTTTCATAGCGAGAAAAGAAGATATGAATAGTCAAGAGTATGAGAAGTGGAAGGATGAGTGTGTTTTCTTTGAAAAAGGCAATCCTCCAAAAGAATATTTAGAAATGATAAATGCAGGTCTAGAAGAATTATATTTAGATCTTAAATCAGATAAGTATGATTTAATTATTCTTGATGAGGTTAATGTTGCTTTATATTTTGAACTAATTGATAAAGAAGAATTTATTAAGAATATTCTTGAAAGAAATCCTTCAATAGAAGTTGTTTTAACTGGTAGAAAGGCCTTACCAGAGCTTATTGAAATAGCAGATCTTGTAACAGAAATGATAGAGATAAAACATTATTATAAAGATCAAAATTTAGAAGCGCGAATAGGGATAGAAAATTAAGAGAAGTGGCTGATGTGAAATCAGCCACTTCTTATTTTTTAGCAATACAAATAAAATATCTTTGTTCAGGTAATGAATATTTTTTTTCTTTTAAAAAATCAATAAATTTTTTACTATATAACTCTGAAGCACTTCCAAACTCTGAAATAAGTTCAGGAATAATTCCGGAAGTAATTAAAAAATCCTTTTCATTACTAAAATTCTTTTCTAATTTCAAAAAAAATGATTGTACATAGCCCAGATGATTTAATTTAAAGTCAAACTCATCAGTATTATTAGGATAGTAATTAAAGGGATTTATTTTCCTTAAATCCTTTTTATTATTAATTTTAAATTCTTCATAATTTTTATATAAGTCAGAGAAGTTGCTATTAAAATCATCTATTATTATTATTTGCCCATCTTTTTTTAGAATATTAAGGATATTTTCATGAAATTCTTGATTAAAGTACTTCCATGAAAATGGAAAAACAATAAGATCATAAGTATTTTTAGAAGAATATTTTATAAATTCTTTAGCATCAACTTTTTCAAAAGATATGTTTTTAGGATTTTTTGTATTATTCTTCAATGCTTCAGAAATCATCTTGTTAGAAACATCAATTCCAAGATATTTGCATTCTTCTGGGATTACCTTAGAAAAAGAACCATCCCCGCAACCAATTTCTAAGACTCTTGAAGATTTATTTAAATTAGTATAAGAGAGTATAGTTCTATAGTTTTCGGAGAAATAATTACTCTTGCTAGAAGAATGAACTTTACTTAAGTTATCATATATTTTTGCAATGTCTTTAGTATCTACAAATGCTTTTTTATATTTTAAACTTATTTTCTTTATATTATAAATAATACTCATTAAAGTCTTTATCTCCTTAAATATTTCTCAGGGTTGGTATGGGAACCACTTAATCTAACTTCAAAGTGCAGATGTGGACCTGTGGATAATCCTGAAGTTCCTATTTGTGCTACTTTTTGCCCTGTAGCAACAATATCTCCAACTTTTACAGAAAAACTAGAAAGGTGGGCATATAAGGTACTCATTCCTCCACCATGGTCAATAATTAAACAATATCCATAAGAACCATTATATTTAGCTAAAATAACTTTCCCTGAGTTTGATGCTACTACATCTTTGCCATATGGTACTCCTAAGTCAACCCCTGTATGAATTCTTTTAGTTTTCAATAATGGATGGATTCTGTATCCGTATGGAGAAGTAACCCTATAATAACCAGGAGTAGGCCAGTTAAGAGCCGAAGGACTAGTACCACCTGTTCCTTGTACTGCACGGATTTGTTGCTCTATTATTTTAGATTGTTCCTCAAGTTCATCTAACATTGATTCATAAAAAGATTTTTCTTTAGTTAGATTAGCAATCACTGTTTTATGTCTTGATGAGGCTACGGACAATTCATTAGTTCTAGATTCTCTTTGGCTTTTCAATTCAATTAATTTGTTTTTTTCTTCTTCCAAGGCTAACTTTGCTGAATCTAGACTTCTTTTTTCTTCTTCCAATCCAACTAATAATGTATTGTCATTTTTAGCAACAATTTTCATCATTTCATATCTGGACAAAAAATCTGAAAAACTAGTAGCCTGGAAAAGTACATCTAAAAACTTTACTTCTCCTTTAATATAAATATCAGTTAGACGTCCTTTTAAAAGTTCTGATCTTTCCCCAACTTCATTTTCTTTTAGAGCAATTTCTTCGGTGATCTTATTTATATTTAATTCAGAAACTTCTAAACTGTTTTTAATTTCATTTAAAGATGCATTTGTTTTCTCTAAAGTGGAGTTTATTGTATATAGTTCATTTCTAAATTTTTTTTGTTCAGCAGCTTTTTGATTAATAGCTTTTTGGGTTTCTTGGATTTGTTTGTTAAGTGCTTCTTGCTTTTTTATAGCATCTTCAATGCTATCCCCAAAGGCTAAAAAAGAAAAAGAAATAGAAAACAAAAGTAATATAGAAAGAACTTTAAGTATATTCTGCTTATTCATTTAAAGGCACCCCTTCCTTCAATTTAATTATAATACAAAAGGTATTATTTCAAAACTAATTTTTAAAAGTTTCTAATTTATTTAGTACCTTTTCTAGTTCCTCTAAGTCTCTGCCGTAAGCGTTCCAATTTCCAAGACGTAGGTTATTTTGAGAACTTTCAAAAAGTTTATTCGCAGTGTTAATCAAATCAAAGATATCATCTGTGTATGTTGGAAATTCTTCATCTTCCGAGTTGCCATTATTATTGTTACTTTCGTATCCAAAAATTCTTTTTAATCCTGCCTCAAGGGTTGGTTCCATAACAATTTCCTCTCCATATGCAAGTATTATCTGTTTTACCTCAGGCAAAGCATTTGCATTCTCCGACTGAAGATATAGAGGTTCAACATATAGAAGAGAATCTTTTATTGGAATTACCATTAAGTTTCCTCTTACAACAGAAGATCCTTGTCTTTCCCATAATGATAATTGTGATGATATTACAGAATCTTGATCAATTCTAGATTCTATTTGCATAGGACCATAAATTAGTCTTTGTTTTGGGAAGGTATAAACTACAAGTTTGCCATAATTTTCACCATCATTACGAGCTGCAAACCAGGAAACAAGATTATTTTTCTTATAGGCAGTGTAAGGTTGTACTAAAACAAATTCCACATTATCATTACCTGGTAAAGCCATATTAACATAATAGGGTCTTACAGGAACTAGTTCTTTTTGGTATTTTTCAGTAGCAATACTCCAGGCGTCTTCTCTATTAAAGAAGGTTCTTGGATTATCCATGTGATAATTTGAGAATATAGTTGATTGAACATCAAATAATTCCACTGGATATTTAATATGATTTTTTAATCCTTCAGGCATTTCTGAAGCGTTTTTCAAAAGAGAAGGATAAGCTTTATTGTAGGTTTGTATAATTGGATCTTCTTCGTCAAAGATGTAAAAATCAGTAGTACCATGATAAGCATCTATAACTACTTTTACAGAGTTGCGAATATAATTATAATAATCTCCACCAGAAGAAACAGGTTGAGAATAAGGGAATCTCTTACTAGTAGTATATCCATCTATAATCCAAAATAGTCTTCCTTCATTAATTACTAAATAAGGATCACTTTCATATTTTAAGAAAGGTGCTATTTTTTCTACTCTTTCGGTAATGTTACGATTTAAAACAATTTTACTATCATTATTTATTGCTCCTGAGATTAATATCTTAGGAGTTTTTCTATCAATACTAAAAGCTATTCTGTTTAAAAAACTTAATTTTATTCCTCCATCACCGGAATATACTGTTTCAGCATTTTGGTCTTCCATAGGATAGTTGAATTCTTTTTCCGAAGTATTTACTACTATATAGTCTTTTGTAAGATTGCCAAAATAAATTTCTGGCGTGTCTATTCTAAGCTCCTCATAATCTGTTTGCGGGGGTATGTTCTTTACAATTAGTTGTGGTTGTCCTTGGGCGGTTATTTCGTTTACAGGTGATACGGCAGCCCCATAACCATGAGTATACTTTAGATGTTGATTGATCCAATTTTTTGCCTGTTCTGGAAGTTTTGATTGGTCCATTTCTCTGGCACTTAAGAATACTTGTCTTTGTTCACCATTCAAAAGGTATCTATCTATAGATATATTAGTAAATTGATAATAAAGACGGATACTTTGTAATTGGTTATAGATTGTTTGAGTAGGTCGGAAATCATTTACCCTAATATTCTTAATCGTATCTTCTGCATCTTCAATATCTTGTGCTGTTAGATTCCAAAGAGCAGGGAAATCTTGTCTTTCTACCTCATCAATTTTATAAGCTTTTTGAGTGTATTTAATGCTTTTTTCAATATATTCTTCTTCTTTACTTAATTCGTTAGGACTTACGATGAAATTTTGAACTGCCATTTCAGCTAGCCCACCTAAGAAAGTTATAGCAATAAGTATTACAGGGCCAATCATAGCTTTTTTCAAGCTTTGTTTTCTTAATCCCCATAATAGAGTTATAGCAGAAGCTAAAGAAGCAGCCATTTTTAAGTAATAGAAGTTAAGAGCTACTAAAATATCTGTATAACCAGCTCCATAAACTGAACCTCTAGTGGAGTAGATAAGCTTCAAGGATTCAATATAATAATTTGCTACCATTAATAGAAAGAAGATTACGAGAAAGAAACCAAATTTATTAAATAATTGCTCTGGTTGTCTACTAATTTTACGATAATAATAGCCGTAAACAAAAGCATTTAAAAATATTATAGCAATTGAAAAAAATAATAGTGGGGAAATTATATTTTCAATAAAGGGTAATGTAAAGAAATAAAAACTGATATCATTATTAAATATAGGATCAGTATAATTAAATGCTTGTTGATTTATAAAAAGCAAGAATTCTTTCCATATAGGACCTGTAAATAAAGCACTAATTAAAAAAGAAAAAGCTGCAGATATTAAAACCATTTTTCTCTTACTTGGTTTTTTTACAGTCATACTAATATCAATAACATCGTTATCATCAATATAAGTATTAGGAATACTTTTTATTGTTTTTGACAATGATAATATTGTTATAATAAAGGAAAGTAAGAATAATCCAACGCCAACAAAAACTTTAAAATAAATGTTCTTTAAGAAGATATTTTGGTATCCTACTTCTCTGAACCAAGCAAGGTCGATCCAGAATTTATTTAATACAGGTAGTAGTATTAAAAAAAGAATTACTAAAGCTGGTATAAAAAGTATTTTAGGGACTTTTATCCCTAGTTTATTGATTTTCATATTGCCTCCATTTGTTACAAATTTACTACATTTACGTTATTATACTACACTTTTTTGAAAAAAAATAAAAATTAAAAATATTCTTAAATATAGTGTTTAGAAGAGAGACAAAAAGGTTAAGTTTTAGTAAGCAAAAGGTAGGACAGATTAATTAAATTTGAGGGGGGTTATTTTAAATGTTAATAAGAAATTGTTCAGGAGGGGTCGTTTTTTGGGAGGAAAGTGTTTTAATTTTAAAAAATGAAAAGGGTGAATGGAGTTTCCCAAAAGGAGTAATTAAAAATGAGCGGACACCCAACGAAGTAGCTACAGCAAGAGTAAGGTATGAATCAGGAGTAAAAGCAGAAATAGTATCTCCTGTAGGTGAAACTAGTTATGAGTTTTATTCCACCACTAGAAGAAAGCCGGTATGTAATAGGATTAATTGGTTTGTAATGGAAGCGGAAAAACCAGAGGTTTCTATTAATAAGATGGAGGGCTTTACTGATGGTGGTTTTTATAATTATGAAGATGCCCTTGAAATGATTACCTATAGCCAAGATCAGTCCTTATTAAGATATTCTTATAATAAGTATAAGGAAGCAATTAAAGAGAATTTGGAGTTAGCGTAGAAACAAAAAGAGAAAAAGGTCTCTATTTGTTAAAATTTAGGGACCTTTGTTTTTTTATTTTAAATAGTCTTTGACATATTTTTTCACCTAGGATATAATAACCTTTGTCAGTAAATCACGGGCGATTAGCTCAGCTGGGAGAGCGCTTGCCTTACAAGCAAGATGTCGGCGGTTCGATCCCGTCATCGCCCACCAAATGGAGTTGTAGTGTAGCGGTTATCACGTCGGCCTGTCACGCCGAAGATCGCGGGTTCGATTCCCGTCAACTCCGCCAATTTTTTTGCCTCGATAGCTCAGTCGGTAGAGCAGAGGACTGAAAATCCTCGTGTCGGTGGTTCGATTCCGCCTCGAGGCACCATTTTTTTTGCGGAAGTGGCTCAGTGGTAGAGCATCGCCTTGCCAAGGCGAGGGTCGCGAGTTCGAATCTCGTCTTCCGCTCCACAAAAGAGATGGCGACATAGCCAAGTGGTAAGGCAGAGGACTGCAACTCCTCCACCCCCGGTTCAAATCCGGGTGTCGCCTCCATAATTTTTACCCCATGCCGGGGTGGCGGAACTGGCAGACGCACAGGACTTAAAATCCTGCGGGAGTTAAATCCCGTACCGGTTCGATTCCGGTTCCCGGCACCATTTACACAAATAAAAATTTAATTTACAGTCATCCTATGCCGGGGTGGCGGAACTGGCAGACGCACAGGACTTAAAATCCTGCGGGACTTAAATCCCGTACCGGTTCGATTCCGGTTTCCGGCACCAGAAACCTTGCTATAATTAGCAGGGTTTTTTTGTTTTTCTAAATATTTAGTATATAATAAGGAAACGGAAATACATAAAACCATAAAAAAGAAGGGTGGAGTAAATTTATGTCCTATATGTCTGATATTGAAATTGCACAGGGTGCAAAAATGCTGGAAATTATTAAAGTAGGTGAAAAATTAGGCTTAAAAGAAGATGATTTGGAATTATATGGTAAATATAAAGCTAAATTAAGTTTGGATATTTTAAAAAGTAATAAGAAGGATGGGAAATTAATCTTAGTTACTGCCATAAATCCTACACCAGCAGGAGAAGGAAAAACAACAACTTCTGTGGGTCTTGCAGATGCTTTACAAAGACTTGGGAAGAAAACAGTTATAGCTCTAAGAGAACCTTCTTTAGGACCTGTATTTGGGATGAAGGGAGGTGCTACTGGAGGAGGATATGCTCAAGTAGTACCAATGGAAGATATTAATCTTCATTTTACAGGGGATCTACACGCCGTAGGAGCTGCAAATAATCTTTTAGCTGCTGTTATAGATAATCATATACAACAAGGTAATGCCTTGGAATTTGATTCTAGAAGAATAACTTGGAAAAGAGTTTTAGATATAAATGATCGCCAACTTAGAAATATTGTATCAGGTTTAGGTGGAAAAGCTCATGGTGTTCCTAGAGAAGATGGTTTTGATATAACTGTTGCTTCTGAAATTATGGCTATATTATGCTTAGCAAATAATATAGATGATTTAAAAAATAAAATTGATCGTATAGTTTTGGGTTATTCAAGAAAAGATCAACCTATAACTGCAAAAGAATTAAATGTTACTGGAGCTGTAGCAGCTTTACTTAAACATGCATTAAAACCTAATTTAGTTCAAACTTTAGAAAATACACCTGCAATAATCCATGGGGGTCCTTTTGCCAATATAGCTCATGGTTGTAATAGTGTTATTGCAACAAAAATGGCTTTAAAACTTGGAGAATATGCAATTACTGAAGCTGGATTTGGAGCTGATTTAGGAGCAGAAAAATTTCTTGATATTAAATGTAGGATTGCAGGATTAAAACCAGATGCTGTTGTAATAGTTGCTACTGTTAGGGCTTTAAAACACCATGGTGGCTCTGCAAAAGCTGATTTAGACAAAGAAGATTTGAAAACATTAAGTCAAGGACTACCAAATTTATTAAAACATATAGAGAACATAACAAAAGTATTCAAACTTCCTGTTGTAGTAGCGATAAATAAATTTCCATCAGATACAGAAAATGAAATTAATTTAGTTTATGAAAAATGTAAGGAACTAGGGGTAAATGTAAAAATGTCTGATGTTTGGTCTAAGGGTGGAGAAGGTGGTCTTGAATTAGCGGAGGAAGTAATTCGAGTAGCTGAAGAAGAGAAAGATTTTACTTTTTCTTATGAAAATAAAATTTCTATAGAAGAAAAAATTGAAACAGTAGTTAAAAGGATATATGGTGGCTCAGGAGTTGAATACACTTTAGCAGCTGAAAAGGAAATGGACCAATTAGAAAAATTAGGGTTTTCTAATTTACCAATTTGTGTTGCGAAAACTCAATACTCATTATCTGATGATCCTTTGCTTTTAGGAAAACCAGAAGGATTCACTGTAAAAGTTAAAAAACTTAAAGTATCTGCAGGAGCAGGTTTTATTGTTGTTTTAACAGGTGATATTATGACCATGCCAGGACTTCCGAAAGTACCATCAGCGGAAAAAATTGAAATAGATAATGACGGAATAATTTCTGGATTATCATAATAATTTATTAAAGTGAGGGAAATCATTTGTTAAATTCTATTAGTATAGTTGGAAGTTTGTTTTTCCTAGCAGCCGTATTCCCTCCCTATAATGTATATATCGCTCAATCTATAAGACATAAAAATATTAAACAATATTTTTTAATTATTTTCTTTTCAGTTCTAGGATTAAGTATAGGTAGCTTCTTAGTTTATTATGGAAGTGAAATAATTGGTTTTCCAATTGAGCTTGTAGGGGGAGGAATAATTTTCTATTTAGCTGTAAAAATGTTCTTTTCAGAAGAAAATAATGCTGCTGAATTAAAAAATATTGAAATAAAAGAGGATATGTCTGGGGCAATTTCTTGCATGATAATGTCAATTGTACCCGGGGCTTTTTCTATTTCCATCGCCAATGCTTTTATTGATCTGGATTATATCCTTGTAGCTCTAATTTTCCTTGCTGGTCCTATCCTAGGCACCTCCTTTGGAGGGATCTTATTACACAAGGGTACAAAAATTAGCAAACTACCCCTTAATAAAGTTGGAAGTATTATGTTATTTGTAATAAGTATTTCTGTAATTTTAGGATACTTTAAATAAAAAAAAGAGCCTGATTGGGATAATATGCATACCCAAGCAGGCTCTTTATTTCTCAGACATATTCATTGAAGAAAATATTACTACTTTTATTAAAGAGACTAAAAAAAATATCTCTTTTTTTTATATCTGTAAAATTATAAAGATGAGATTGTAATAATCCTTCTTTAGTATTCATATATCCAAAAAACAATTGAAGTAATAAAGATATATCTAAAGAAATATGGTAGTCCAGTTCATCATGCTTTTCTTCATAATAGATTTTATTCTCTTTAATTGTACATAAAATATTATTTTCTTCTATAAGTTTATCTGTAATTAAAATTTTCAAATCTTCATGTATTAATTTCTCGATCTTGCTTAAAGAAAGAAATTCTTTAAGATTTATAATTCTAGCCATTAAAAAGGGTAAAATTTTAGATTCTATTTCCCTAGGATTTTGTAAAAATGAATTTGTTGTTTTCATAAAATCATCCCTTATTTCAAAATCAGGGAATTGAGTATTATGATTATATATAAACTTTAAGATTTCCTTCAAAGTATCTGTGTCATTATAGAACATCTCTTTAATTACTATTTTGTCCTTCTCAAAGTAGTAAAAAAAATAACCAGTTATTTCATTATCTTTTAGGAGATAATATGCAAAACCATTATCAGTGAAAAGTTCATTAAAATTGTTTTTAAGATTATCCTTATTTCTAACAATATAATAAGAATAATTTTTATTAAGATTCTTTTTTAAAAAAAAAGTTAATGATTCTATTTCATTATCATTTGAATACTTTGTAATTTCTCTAAAGCTGTGTTTTTTTTCTGTCTTTTGATAAAGCTGTTTTGTTTTTCCGGATATTATATATTTATCTAGAACGTTAGTAAAACCAAAAGGAGTATATAAGCCATAATCTGCCCCCATTAAGAATATAAAAGGCATTTTCTCTTTATACAAGTTTTGAAAAATATTATTAAACAATTTTTTAACAGAGCCTGATCCACGAGAAGCAGGGAAAGAAGAAATCCCTACGATATATTTAGTTTCAATTATCCTATCCATAAATAAAAAAGAATAAGGGTTAAGTTGAAGACTTGTAGTTATTTTATTGCTTTCCATTGCTAATAATGTGTTTTCGGGAGAATAGACATTTGAAAAATAATGATCAATAAAAGATGGGCTATCTGTATTGAAAGAATATTTCCAAAGATCTATTATAGTTTCCTTGTCCTGTTCTGTAGCTTTACAGATTTTCATTTTAATTTACCTCAGTTATTGTATATTTTACTCCGTAAAAAGAAGGACGATAAGAAAGTTTAGATTTAATAAGTCCAGGAATTCCTAAATCTTCCTGTCTATTAATATATTTAACCTCAGGGAATTCTTGTAGAACAAATTGTTGTGATAAGTACTGATAGAGGCCTCTTATTTCTGGATTAGCTTTTTCTACTTGTATAATCAAATAATCATTATTAAGTAAATTACCAATTGTAAAACCTTCTAAAACCCCATCTATATAAACACCAGCAAGGGAAAAATCTAAATCATGATAGTGAAGGAGAAGTTTTTTAGTTCCAAAGACTTCATTTTTCAAAGAATCATCCATGATTTTATTTGATTTCCATTTTTCAAGAAACTCATAAACCTGGGAATAATCATTTTTGGTTATTCTTTTATATTCATATCTGCCTTCATATTCTTTTACAAACCTATTTAGATTATTTCTTTTTTTGTGTAACTTTTTCCCTTTATAAAACTTGAAATTATCCGCATTATAAATATAGTCGTTTTCATTTGGATTTGTAGTAACCTCATAAGGGAAGTCAATATATTTCGTAAATTTTTCCAAATAGTCTTCTGGTATCCCCTTAAAAGTAATTTTTTGTTTTTTGTCTTTAAAAAAATCCTTTGCACATTCTAGAGGATAAGAATAATCATCTCCTTTAATTAAAGGAAGCATAGAAAAATATTCTCCATTTAAATATCCTAAAAGACAAAGAAAATTATCTTTTTGATAATAACAGGTATTATAGTAATGTTGCCACATAAATAAGGTGGTAAAGCTATACTCACAAGTTATATAAGTCTGTGGTTTTAAAAAATCATTAATTAATTCCTTTGTTGAATGATCTACTGGTTTTAAAATAGTTATCAATCCTTTCTTACTGTAAGTATAATTTTATAAAAAAAGAGGTATATGTCAAATAATAAAGGAACAAAGCTATTATCTCACCGTCTATATTAAAGAACAATATTATACTTAAAGGAGAAATGTTAAAATGAGAAAATTATTTATACCCGTCTTATTACTAATTATAACAAGTTTTTTACTAACAGGATGTCAAGCTTCTGATCCTATGGCTAAACCTTATGTATCCGTAGATGGCTCAAGTACTATTAAAGCTGCACCTGATACAGTAGAAGTTAGAATAAATATTGTATCAGAAGCTCCTGATGCAACAGCTCAAGCAATTAATGCTGAAAAAGCAGAAAAGATCATTAAATTTTTAAAGGATACAGGTCTTGAAGAGAAAGAAATTAAAACAATAGGAGCAAATTTTTATCCTCACAAGAAATGGGAAAATGGAAAAGAAATAGATCTTGGTTATAAAGCGGAAAATTCATTGCAAATTAAAACAAAAAAATTAGAATTAATAAGTAAAATTATCGATGGAAGTATTGTTAACGGAGCGGAAAGGGTAAATGGTTTGACTTATTCTCTTTCTGAAGAGGGAAAAGATGGGCTCATGAGTGACTTAATTGCCTCAGCTATTAATGATGCAAAGACTCAAGCAGAATCAGCGGCTACTAGCCTCGGGGAAACTATTTCAGGGGTTAAATCAGTAATAGTTATTAAAGAATATAGCAGCCCTATTTATAGAGAGAAAGCTATGCTAGCTGGAGAATCTTCAAATGATATGACGCCAACTCCTGTGTTACCAGGAGAATTGGATTACACTATTAATGTCTCAGTAGAATTTTTTATAAAGTAAGTCATCTAAGGATCAGATTTCTCTGATCCTTTTTTTATTTTTAATAGGTCCAAATATGGATTCGATTACTAATTATTCGCCATTTGATTAGTAATTCATTTAAGTATACTTCGTAATCAATTTCAACAATTATATGAAGATGGGGTTGTTTTCCACTAGGACAGATATAGGTAAGAAAATCAAAGAATTGTTCTTTTGTTTTTTCTGTATCAAGATTCCTATAGACTTTTGCTTCTCCAAAGTGATAAGTACCCTCGAAATCCATGGCAATAACATCTGGACTATGTCTCCCAATTTTTTCAGGAACATTTAAGTCCGGAAAATTAGTTGCTGCTAAAATATTAAAACCATCCATATTAAATTTTCTTACAAGAGCTATCGTCATCAATTTATGAAGTTTGTTTGCTGAAGACAAAAGAGTCACCTCCGAAATATATAAAGTCATACCTATATAATAGATTGTACTATAACACGGAAAGAAAATATATAACATTGACACAGTTTAGTAGCCTAGTTATACTAAAATTGTTTAGTATAGAATCGGAAAAGTAGGTGGAGCATTTGAAAAATTATCAGGAAATAAATGAAAAAATTAAATCTGGTTCTGCTGTTATTGTTACAGCAGAAGAAATTATTGAAATTGTAAAAAATGAAGGTTTAAAAAAAGCTGCAGAAAAAGTTGATGTAGTTACTACAGCAACTTTTGGACCCATGTGTTCATCTGGAGTTTTTTTAAATTTCGGGCACTCAGATCCACCTATAAGAATGAGTAAGGTATGGCTAAATGATGTACCTGCTTACGCTGGTATAGCAGCTGTAGACGCATATCTTGGAGCTACAGAGCTTGCTGAGAATGTAAGAACTAATGACTATGGTGGAGCTCATGTAATCGAGGACCTAGTAAGGGGGAAAAATATAAAAATTCGTGCTGTAGGAACAGGGACTGATTGTTATCCAAAAAAAGATCTTTCTGGATATATTAATTTAGAAGATATTAATGAAGCAATAATGTTAAATCCTAGGAATGCATTTCAAAATTATGCTGCAGCGATTAATTTATCAAATAAGAAAAAAGAAACATATATGGGCACGCTATTACCAAATGGAAGTAATATTAATTATTCCACATCTGGTCAATTGAGCCCCTTGCTCAATGATCCAGAACTTAAAACTATAGGAATTGGCACTAGGATATTCCTAGGTGGTGCTCAAGGATATGTAGCATGGAATGGAACTCAACACCATACAACAAAAGAAAAAATAAATGGAATACCAACAAGCCCAGGAGCTACATTATGTCTAATTGGAGATCTTAAAGAAATGAAACCTGAATATTTGAAAGCAGCTTACTTTAAAGGCTATGGTGTAAGTCTTTTTGTTGGGGTTGGGATTCCTATTCCAATTCTTGATGAAGAGGTATTAATGAGAGCAGCTGTTAAAGATGAGGATCTTTACACTACCATTTTTGATTATGGAGTTGGAGAAAGAAATCGGCAATCCTTAGGTGTGGTAAATTACAAAGAACTTAAATCAGGATTCATAGACTTAAATGGGAAAAAGATTAGAACAGCCCCCTTATCAAGTATGAAGAAAGCAAGGGAAATAGCAGAAAAATTAAAGCAAGAAATTATTTCCGGAGATTTTGTTTTATCAGAACCATCAGCTCAATTACGAAAAAATACATCTGTAAAAGCAATGAATTTGAAGGAGGAATTATAAGATGAATTATACAAGATTAACTTTATATTTTCCTCCAAATTTGACTTGCCAAGCATTTACTTACGATTTAGTAAAGATTTATGATTGGAAAATTAATATTATTAAAGCATCTATTTCTGAAGGGCAAGAAGGACGTCTTTTGATTGACGTAGAAGCTTCAGGAGAAAACCTTAAAGAAGGTTTGGATTATTTAGCTAATGCGGGTATTGGAGTTAAGGATCTAGAAAAACAGGTATATATTGATAGAGAAGAATGCATTTCCTGCGGGGCTTGTACAGGGGTCTGCTTACCTGGTGCTTTAGAAATGGATAAAAATACTTGGGAATTAATTCATAATCCGGAAAAATGTATTGTTTGTGGATTGTGTGAAGCGGCTTGCCCTATACAAATAATTAAAATAGGTTTTTAATTATGTTTCAAGAAAGAATCTATAGAAATGAAATAGGTGTAAAATTAGATTATTTTTCAATTTGTATCGAGGAAACAGATCTTTGGATAGGAATAAGTAAAGGCTTTATAAACGATAGTTTAAAAAACCAGCTAGAAGAGTATTTAATAAATCAAAGAAAGAAACTAAAAGACTACAATATTTCAGATCCACAGTTTATCTTATCTTTAGTGCCATATAAAGCACTTAATAATGCACCAGATTTCGTGAAAAAAATGTCAAATCTTTCATTTTATGCAAATGTTGGACCAATGGCAGGGGTTGCAGGAGCTTTTTCATTATTAATTGGTAATTTTTTAAGGAATAAAAAGATACCAGAGATTATTGTAGAGAATGGTGGCGATATTTTCCTATACGGAATGAAAAGTCTGACAGTAGGAGTTTACGCAGGTGAATCTGTATTTTCTGATAAAATAAGTTTAGAAATAGATGTGGATAAAAAAACCCTTGGAGTATGTTCTTCCTCAGGAAGTTTTGGACATTCTTTAAGTTTTGGGAAAGCAGATCTGGTAACAATAATCGCAGAAGATGTCATATTAGCCGATCTAATGGCAACTAGTATTTGTAATAAAATACAAAGTAAAGATAATATTGATAAGATCATAAATGACTTGCAAAATATTAAAGAAATTTCTGGTGCTTTAATAATAATGGAAGATAAATTAGGATTATTTGGAAAATTAAAAATAAAGGGGAGAAACTAACTTGGGTAAAGATCAAAAAATTGTTTTTACTAAACATTCGCCTTTTTTCACAGTAGATGTAAAAACTTTAAGAAGAACAGATGGGAAAGAGTATCCTTTAGATCAAGTTACAGCTTTATGTCGATGTGGGAAATCAAAAAACAAACCTTATTGTGACGGTAGTCATGAAAAAGAAGGTTTAAATGAAATTAAAGATGAAAATAATGTAATAGAAGATAAATTAAGAGATTATTATGGAGAAGATATTATCGTACATTTTAATTTAGCTGTCTGTTCCCATAATGGTGCATGTATAAAGGGTCTTCCTGAAGTTTTTAACGTAAGAAAAAAACCATGGATTATGGCAGATAATGCACCTGTAGAAAAAGTTATTGAGACAATAAGAAAATGCCCTTCAGGGGCCTTGAGTTATACAGTTAATAACATTACTTATGGTGAGTTTAAAGAAAAAAAAGAAATAGTAATTCAAAAAAATGGGCCACTTCAAGTTGGTGGGGGAATAGAACTCAAGGATGATCAAAACACTAAACCCCAACTAAAAACTCAGTATGAGTTGTGTCGCTGTGGGTTATCAAAAAACAAACCCTTTTGTGATGGTACTCATAAATGCACAAGAATAGACGAAATTTAAAATATAAAAATGAACTGAATTTTGTTTAGTTGAAAATAATTTGAGGTGGATTAAAATGGAAGATTTAAAAAGAAAAGTGGCTTTTAAAGCAGCAGAATATGTTGAAGAAGGTATGACCGTAGGATTAGGAACTGGATCAACTGCTCATTATATGATTTTGGCTTTAGGAGAGAGAGTAAAAAAAGGATTAAATATAAAATGTGTAGCTACTTCATTAGCTTCAGAACAGACCGCTAGGGAATGTGGCCTTAAGATTGTAGAATTTAAAGATATAGAAAGAATTGACCTAGCAATTGATGGTGCTGATGAAATTGACCTTAATATGAACCTTATTAAGGGTGGTGGAGGAGCTTTATTAAGAGAAAAAATTATTGAAAGGTTCTCTAATAAGCTTATTATTATTGCTGATGAATCAAAGAATGTTGAATTCTTAGGAGATTTTATGGTTCCTGTTGAAATCGTAAAGTTTGCTTTTGAACTTACAAAGAAGGAAATTGAAAATATTGGCGGCAAAGTTACTATAAGAATGAAAGAAGGTAAAATATTTAACACAGATAACGGGAATTATATATTTGATTGTGATTTTGGTAAAATTCATGACCCTGCAAATCTGTGTGGAAAACTTAATATAATTCCAGGCGTGGTAGAAAATGGAATTTTCCCGGATATGGCAGATATAATAATTATCGCTCACAAAAATGGTAAGATAACCGAAAAGATAAGATGATTAGCTTAGATAAAGATAATATTGGCAAATTATTCCTAAAATATACCATTCCTTCTGTAATGGGTATGGTAGTTGCTTCTATTTATGTTATTGTAGACGGAATATTTATTGGTAATAAAATAGGATCAAATGGATTAGCTGCTATAACGATTTCTTTACCCTACATCAGTTTTATTATTGCATTAAGTTTACTCCTAACTGTTGGAGGAGGAACTCTCACAAATATTTATTTGGGGAAAAAAGAAAAAAAAGAAGCTTCCGAAATTTTCAGTATAACTATTATAGCCTTATTTCTATTGTCTGTAGTCGTTACAGCATTAAGTTTGGTATTTTTAGATAAAATTGTATATTTTCTTGGTGCTTCAGATTTACTTTATAACTATGTATGGGATTATCTTTTTTATTCAATAATATTCACTTTTGCCTATATGATCTTTTATATTTTAGATATGGGTGTAAAAGGTACAGGTAATCCAGGATATTCTATGAAAGTCATAATTTTTACTTCTGTCTTGAATATTATCTTAGATTATATTTATATTTTTCCCTTGGATTTAGGTATGAAAGGTGCTGCTTTAGCAAGTGGAACCTCTCATAGTATAGGTACTATTATTTTAGCTTTGTACTTTATTTTTATAAATAAAGATTTAAATTTTAAATTTATTAAGATTGACCTATTTTTAATCATTAGAATGATGAAAAATGGTTTTTCGGAATTCGTAAATAGTTCTTCTTCAGGAATAACAATTTTATTATTTAATATAATATTAATGAATTCATACGGGGAAGATGGTGTGGCGGCTTATTCTATTATAGGATATGCAACAGCCTTTATAATTGCTGTTTTTTTTGGAATATCAGAAGGAGTTCTACCTATAATAAGTTATAATTATGGTGCCAATCAAATAATAAGGGTTAAGAATACCCTTTTCCTTTCTTTAAAAACAGTTTTCTATCTAGGACTATCCGTTACTTTATTTACAATAATATCTCCAGAAACACTGGTTAAATTTTTTATTAAAGAAAATCAGGATTTATTAGTTTTTAGTGGATATGCGATTCGCATATTTAGTTTATCCTTCTTATTCAACGGTTTTAATATAATGATTTCAGCATTTTTTACGGCAATTGAAGAAGCAAAAAAATCTGCTTTTATTTCGGTATTAAGAAGCTTAATTCTTGTTATTGTAGGCATTTTTATATTACCCAAAATAATAGGAGATTCAGGGATTTGGTTTGTAATTCCCTTTGCTGAAGCTATAACATTTATATATTGTCTTTACTTATTAAGAAATCAAAGGGAGTATTGGAAATGAATATTTTAGTTAGTGCTTGTTTATTAGGATTAAAATGTAGATATGATGGGAAGGAAGTTGCCAATCTAGAGGTCTTGAAGATTAAAGATAATTATTCATTAATACCCGTTTGTCCCGAACAATTAGGTGGGTTAGCAACTCCTAGACCACCTGCTGAGATAAAGAATGTTAGGGTTATAAATAATAAGAGTCAAGATGTTACAGAAGAATATAATAGAGGGGCTGAAGAAGCCCTTAAACTTGCTAAAATATTTGATTGTAAATTTGCCATATTAAAAGAAAGAAGCCCATCTTGTGGAAGTGTCGAAATATATGATGGAACTTTTTCAGAGAAGTTGATTCCTGGTAAGGGAATAACAGCTGAATTATTAGAAAAAAACGGAATAAAAATTATAGGAGAATCTTCAGTTTTTTCACTAGGAAAAGAATGAGTTTTAGAAGAATAATTTTTTTTAGAGTCATGTTAATTAATGACTCTTTTTTGTTTGAATATATTGCAATAGGGTAAGTTGATTACGAAAAATCATACTAGTCAGGAGGTGAAAAAATATGGATAAAAATAATGTTGATAAGGAACTTCAATCTCAATGTATATGTGAAGGCTGTCCTTCATACGTAGAATGCGGCGAACCCCTTGCTTATTGTCTTGTTGGAATAAGTAAATGCATAAAAACTGAACAAGGTTGTATTTGTGATGCTTGTCCTGTTTTTGAGAAAAAGAATTTTGATCGAGGGTATTTTTGTCTTCGGTAAAATTAAGAATGTTCTAAAGGAGGGACGAAAATGGACTTCTTTAAGGAAACAGACATAATTATTGTTGGTACAGGAGCAGCAGCTTTTTCAGCAGCAATAACTGCTAAAAAAAATGGTGCTGATGTAATAATGTTAGAAAAGGGATCTATTATAGGTGGGACTACTCTCCGTTCAGGTGGTGGGTTTTGGACTCCAAATAATAGATATCAA
The DNA here is from genome assembly GCA_964642925.1 of uncultured Eubacteriales bacterium. GTDB lineage: Bacteria > Bacillota > Peptococcia > Peptococcales > SKKY01 > SKKY01. Next base: position 56,591 of record CAZXPJ010000009.1, read on the forward strand.
AAAGAATTAGGAATAACCGATTCTAAGGAAGATGCAATAAAATATATGGCTCGATACTCTTATCCTCAACTATACAACCCAGAAGATCCTATGCTTGGTTTAATGAAAAATGATTTTCAATTAATTGAAACATATTACGACGAAGCTCATAAAGCGATAGAGTTTTTAGAAGATACTGGAGCCTTAAGAACAATTTATGAAATTAATTGGACAGGAAAGCCTCAAGTTGACTATATGGATCATCTTCCTGAAAATAAAGGAATAAGAGGAAGAATACTTTATTCTAAAGATAAGGAAGGTAAAATGTCTTATGGAGGAGAATTAGTTAGACAATTAAAAACTTGGGCGGTTTCTAATGAAATTCCAATATTCACAAATCATGAGGTAAAACATATTTTGCAGAATAATAAGAAAGAAGTAATAGGAGTTGAAGTATTAGTTGAAGGAAAAGATACCTTGAATTTCAGGTCTAGAAAAGCTGTTATTTTCGGTAGTGGGGGGTATACTCATAATAAAGAAATGATGCTTCATTTTCAACGAGGACCTCATTTTGGAGGATGTGCAGCACCAACAAATACGGGAGATTTTATAAAAATGGCTGGTGAAATTGGTGCAAAGCTTGGAAATACAGCTGGTGCCTGGAGAGCTGAAATTATATTGGAGTTAGCTTTAAAAAATCCCCAAGGTGTTCATAATATTTTTTATGTACCAGGTGATAGCGTTCTAGAAGTAAACAAATTTGGTAAAAGGATAATGGATGAGAAAAGAAACTATACTGATCGAACTATGACACATTTCCTTTGGGACCCTCAAGCTGCCGAATGGACAAATATGTTAGTATTTATGATTTTTGACCAACGCACAGCTAACTTATGGCAAGGATTTCCTCCTTACCCAGCAGAAGGTGCACCAACTAACCATCTTATATCTGGTGAAACTTACGATGAGTTAGGAAAAGAAATATCTATTAGATTAGAAAGTTTGGCTACTCATACAGGTGGCTTTAAATTAGCGCCTGAATTCCTTGAGAATTTCAAAAAGACTATTAGTAGATTTAATGAATTTGCTAATACTGGCAAAGATGAAGATTTTAAAAGAGCAATCTGGTGATATGTCAAGGAGAGATTTATAAAGTAAACAAACAAAAAGATT
>CAZXPJ010000010.1:0-51127 GCA_964642925.1 uncultured Eubacteriales bacterium
TTCTTTACATAGAAGTTATTTATTATGGAACCTTATACAGGTTCCATTTTTTTTGCTATAATTAAATAAATAATATTGATTGCAGGTTAAAATATGAAAAAATACTTAAGTGATTTTAATGATTACCTTACTATAGAAAGAGGATTATCTAAGAATACTATTTCTAGCTATCTATCTGATCTAGCTATCTTTGTTGAATTTTTAAAACAGAATGAATTAGAAATTCTAATGATAAAAGTAGCAAATATTCAAGAATATCTTATTTATTTAAATAACAAAGGTTATAAATCAACTTCTGTATCTAGAAATATCTCTTCTTTAAGAAATTTTTTTTTGTTTCTTGTCCAGGAGAAAATTATAACTGATAATCCGTTAATAGAAATTAGCAAACCAAAGATGGGATTAAGGCTACCTAAAACATTATCTATTGAAGAAGTAGAAAAAATCCTTAGATTACCCTCAGGGGATTCTTTAGGCTTAAGAGATCAAGCTATTTTAGAAACTCTCTATGCAACAGGGATGAGGATAAGTGAATTAACAGAACTAAAGCTTAATAGTGTTAACTTAGAACTATCTTACGTTCAATGTATAGGTAAGGGCAACAAGGAAAGAATTGTGCCCTTAGGAGGCATAGCCCACGCTGCTATAGAACAATATCTTAAAATAGTACGTCCAAATCTTATTAAGGATTATAGGATTAATTTTTTCTTTTTGAATAGTAGGGGTAAGGGATTATCTAGGCAAGGAGTTTGGAAGATAATAAAAAAATATGTTGAGAAAAGTGGAATAGATAAAGACATATCACCCCATACTTTTAGACATTCTTTCGCAACTCATCTTCTGGAAAATGGTGCAGATTTAAGATCGGTTCAAGAAATGTTAGGACACTCGGATATTTCTACGACTCAGATATACACACATATATCAAAAAAACATTTATATAAAATATATAATTCAACTCATCCCCGGGCCTAGGGTAGAAAGAGGAGGAAATTTATGCGTGCAGTAGATCTAATAATAAAAAAAAGAGATGGTATAAAATTAACTTTTTCTGAAATAGAATTTTTAATCATGGGATATGTTAATGATGAAATACCGGATTATCAGATTAGTTCTTTTTTAATGGCAAGCTTTATTAATGGTTTAGATGAAGAGGAAACCTATAGCCTCACCAAGATAATGAGAGATTCAGGAGACACAATAGATCTCTCCCCCATTCATAAGACAACTTTAGATAAACATAGTACAGGAGGAGTTGGGGATAAAACTTCTCTTGTTATCGCACCTATTTTAGCTTGTTTTGATATTGCCGTACCAAAAATGAGTGGGAGAGGTTTAGGTCATACAGGTGGAACTATTGATAAATTAGAAGCTATTCCTGGCTTTAAAGTAGAACTTACAAGGAAAGAATTCATCCATCAAGTTAATAATATTGGTCTTGCTTTAATTGCTCAAAGTGGAAATATTACCCCTGGGGATAAAAAGTTGTATTCATTAAGAGATGTAACTGGAACTGTTAACTCAATTCCTTTAATTATTAGTAGTATTATGAGTAAAAAGTTAGCTGCAGGAGCAGATAATATAATTTTAGATGTTAAATGTGGCACAGGTGCTTTTATGAAAGACTTAGATCATGCAGTAGAACTTGCTCAAGGAATGGTTAATATAGGAAAGAAGTTTAATAAAAATATTAAAGCTCTTATTACAAATATGAACCAACCCTTAGGATATGCTGTGGGAAATGCCATAGAAGTAATTGAAGTCTTTGATACCCTAAAGGGAAAAGGTCCCGAAGATTTGTATGAATTATCTCTAGATATAGTATCTCATGGGCTTCTTATATCAGGAAAAAGTAAAAATTTAGAAGAAGCTAGAAAAAAAACAATTGAGAAGATTAATTCTGGTGAGGCTTTAAATAAATTAGGAGATATGATCCAAGCTCAAGGTGGAGATAGAAAAGTAGTAGAAGATTATAGTCTGTTAAAAATTCCCAAAACTTCTTATCAGTTAAAATCAGAAGAAGATGGATATGTAGAAAGCTTAGAAGTAGAAAAAATTGGTTATGCTTCTATGCTCCTTGGGGCAGGAAGACGGAAAAAAGATGACATAATTGATCCCTCCGTTGGATTAAAATTTTATCTTAATATAGGAGATAAAGTAAAAAAAGGAGATTTAATTGGAGAAATATTCTATAATGACTCAAGGAACCTAGAGGAATCAATTAAGAACCTTAAAGAATCAATTAAATTTTCAAAAAAAGAAATTAGAAAAGAAAAAACAGTATATCAAATAGTAGATTGAGAGGAATATTGATTTGAAACTTGTTATAGTAGATTATGATGGAACATTATTTAAAGAAGAGACGATACCTTTTCTATTGGGTTTAGCAAAAAAGGGCATTGTGCCAAAAAAAGATTATATTTCATCTTGGATAAGGGTATTTACAGTAGTTTTAATATACAAAAGTGGTCTTAATAAAAACTTTGGTAAAGAAAGATTTCATCATGAAGCTGCTAAGGCTTTTTTAAGTATTTTTAAAAACATGAAAAAAGTAGAAATAGAAAATTTTTTTAAAAAAGCGGCTATAGAAGCTGAAAAATTACTTAATCCTGTTGTCCTTACTGAAGTACAGCGTTTAAAATTAGAAGGATATCATTCAGTTCTCCTTTCAGGAGGTTTTTATCCCTATGTTAAGCTGGTTGGTGAGAAGTTAGAATTTGATGATATTTTTGCCACTAAACTAGAATATGCTGAGCAAGGATTTGATTTAAAAAAGGAAATGAAATTTATTACGGGTAAAAACAAAAAAGAAACAATTTTAAAAAAATTTCCCAAAGAGGCAAATGTAGACTGGGCAGCTTCATACTCTTATGCAGATAGCTATTTTGATAGTGATGTCCTTGAACTTACGGGACATCCCCATGCAGTCAATCCTGATGCTAAGCTTAACAAGTTAGCTTTAGATAGGGGATGGGCAATTATAAAACATTATTGACCTTTACTTTCAATAAATGGTAAAATTTATAGGTTAAAATAAAAAAAAGGAAGGTTAAAATGTTATTAAATTTTTCACTGAAAAGTTTTATTGTTATAATTCCAGTAGTTTTAATCTCAATTACTATACATGAATTGGCCCATGGCCTTGTTGCAGATAAATTTGGTGATCCTACACCCCGAAACACAGGTAGATTAACCCTTAATCCGATTAAACACTTAGATCCTGTAGGAGCAATTCTTTTAGCTCTAGTCGGTTTCGGATGGGCAAAACCAGTACAAGTAAATCCATATAATTTTAAAAATATAAATAAAGGCTATGATGTTTATTTTATGGATAGGCAAAATTATAGTTATAATAAAGAAATAAGAAAAAAAATGGCATATGTAGCATTAGCAGGACCCACAGCAAATATAATTTTAGCTATTATAGCAGCCTTTACCTATATTCACTTAACTATCGCTGGAGTTGGTTTCGGAGAGATGGGGTCAACTTTTTTTTCTTACCTTATTATGATTAATGTGTTCTTAGCAGCTTTCAATATGTTGCCTATTCCACCTCTAGATGGGTCAAAAATAATAGGAGCCTTTCTTTCAGAAAGTGCTTATCAGAAATATATGTTAATAGAAGATAAAGGCTTTTTAATCTTAATGCTTCTAGTCGTTACTAATGCAACGGAATATATAGTCAGGCCTATTGCTAACTTTTTTTTAGACCTTGTCTATTTTATAGCAAGTATAGGTCTTTAAAAAGAAAATAATAAAAAGGATGGTAAACATGGATAAGAAAAGAATTTTCAGCGGTATGAGACCAACTGGAGATCTTCATATAGGACACCTAAGTGTGTTGGAAAATTGGAAAAAGCTTCAAGAAGAATATGAATGTATATATGGAATTGTGGATCTTCATGCTCTTACTACTGCTTATGAGGATCCTTCTGAAATAAAAAAAAATGGAAGAAATATGTTGCTTGATTGGTTAAGTGTAGGAATCGATCCTGAAAAATCTATTATAATGCTCCAATCACAGGTTAAACAACACTCAGAATTACACCTTCTTCTTTCCATGTTAACTCCATTGTCTTGGTTAGAAAGAGTACCGACTTATAAAGATCAGTTACAACAATTATCTAGCTCGGGTAAAAATATTACAACTTATGGTTTTCTTGGATATCCTTTATTAATGGCAGCAGATATATTAGTTTACAAGTCAGAATTTGTTCCTGTTGGTGAAGACCAGTTAGCACATTTAGAGCTTACTAGAGAATTAGGAAGAAGATTTAACCATTTATATGGAAGGGATATTTTTCCAGAAGCTAAAGCACTCCTTGCTGAAATTCCAATGGTTCCAGGTATTGATAAAAGGAAAATGTCAAAAAGTTATAATAACTACATTCCAATTTATACGAATGCTAAAGAATTACAAGATAAAGTAAGGCAAATGATTACTGATCCAGGAAGGATTAAAAAAGATGATCCAGGTAACCCAGATATCTGTGTTGTTTATAGTTATCAGAAAATTTATAATAAAGAAGAAGAAGCAGAGATTGCTGATTCTTGTCGAAAAGGGCAGATTGGTTGTGTCCAATGTAAGAAAAAACTTGCTGATAAGCTGATTTCTCTTTTAGAACCTATATGGATAAGAAGAGAAGAGTATGCCAAAGACGAAAAATATCTAGAAGAAATATTAGAGTCAGGAAATAAAAAAGCTAGAGAAATGGCAGAAGTTACCTTAGCTGAAGTCAGAAATATAATGGGTGTTTAAAAATAATGGATAAGCCTGATTTTAAGATTAGAATAGAACAGTTTGAAGGACCTTTGGATCTCCTATTATACCTAGTAGAAGAACAGGAATTAGATATATATGAAGTAAGCCTTTCCCAGGTAACGGAACAGTATCTTCAATATATTTACCAAGCTCAAAATTTAAATCTTGATCTGGCTAGCGAATTTCTAATTATGGCAGCAAAACTACTACAACTTAAGGTGAGGCGTCTTCTTCCATCTATAAATGATGAAGAAGACGATGATGAACTAATTAATTTTGAAGAAGATCTCTTCAAACAGTTAGCTGACTATAAAAAGTATAAAGAAGCAGTATCAGAGTTAAAGGGAAAATATGAAAGTTTTGCAAAATATTCTTTTAGAGATATTGATGAAGAAAAAATTATAAAAGAGTATATTAATGAAAATCCTTTAGAAAATTGCAGCTTAGATGATCTTTCCGCTGCTTTTAAAAAAATTCTACAAAATATAAAAACTACAGAGCCTGTAATTGAAATTATTAAAGAGCAACACTCTATTAGTGATTCTCTCAAAGAAATTTTAGACAAGGTTTATGCAAAAAAAGAAGGAATTAGATTTTCTGAATTGTTTACGGAAAAAAATTCTAGAGAAAAAGTAGTGGTAACTTTTTTAGCTTTACTTGAATTAATTAAAAACAGAAGAGTAAGTTTTATTCAAAATAAATTATTTTCAGAAATATATATACTTCCATTAAGGGAAGAGGTGTAATTCTTGCTTTTTGCAGATAAGTTAAAGCCAGCTTTAGAAAGTATTCTTTTTGTAAGTTCAGAGCCAATGGACGAAAAAAAGTTAGCTCATTTACTAAATCTTAAGCCTAGAGAGGTAAGGGAGCTTGCAGAAGAATTAATAAGTGAATATGAAGAAAGAGCTTCCGGTTTTAAATTAATAAAGGTTGCAGGGGGATATTTATTTGCAGTAATTCCAGAGATGGCAGAATATGTAAGAGAATTATATAAACCAAAATATACATCCCTATCCAATGCTTCTTTGGAAACATTAGCTATTGTAGCTTATCAGCAACCTGTTACTAGGGCTGAAATTGAAAAAATAAGAGGAGTTAATGCTGATAGGATAGTGTTAAACCTTACAGAAAAAGGTCTAATTAAAGAATTAGGGAAAAAAGAAGCACCTGGAAGACCTTTATTATATGGAACTACAAGAGAGTTCCTATTATATTTTGGAATTAACTCATTAGATGAATTACCAAAAATTACTGAAAGTTGATATAAAATGAGGCTTGTTCTATTGCAAAAAGCAAAAAGACAGGTCGATTTTTATTTAGGGGGATAAAAATGGAAAGACTACACAAGTACCTTGCAGATGCAGGAATTGCTTCCAGAAGAAAAAGTGAAGAATTGATTAAACAGGGTAAAATTAAGGTTAATGGTGAAGTAGTAAAAGAACTAGGTACTAAAATAGACCCTGAGAATGATCAAATTGAATATGAAGGTAAAGTAATAAATAAAAGTGAAAATAAAATAGTTCTTATGATGAATAAACCTAAGGACGTAATATCTTCAGCAACAGATCCTCAAGGTCGAAAAACGGTTCTTGATTTAATTTCTGATAATTTCCCAAGATTGTATCCCGTGGGTCGTTTGGATTTTGAATCTGAAGGAATGATATTATTAACAAACGATGGGGAACTAACTAATAGAGTAACTCATCCAAAAAATCAAATTAAAAAAGTTTATTTGGTCTGGGTTTTTGGATATCCTAGTAAAGAATCTATAAATAAATTTAGTGAGGGTATTGAATTAGAAGATGGAATGACAGCTCCTGCTAAAATCAAGTTAATAAAAAAGGGTAAAGCCACCTCTTTGTTGGAAGTAGAAATAAAAGAGGGTAAAAAGAGGCAGATAAGACGAATGTTTGATTCATTAGGTCATCCTGTGTCTCGACTAGTAAGAACTCAAATTGGAGAACTTAAATTAGGTAGTTTAGAGGCTGGAAAGTATAAAAAACTTAAGGAGCAAGATATTAAAAGAATCTTTTATAGAGAAATTGAGAATAAACCCAAAAGGAAGTTTAATAAATGAAGACAGGAATAATTGGTGGAGGACCTGCAGGAATGATGGCGGCAATAAAAGCCTCTGAGAAATCTCAGGTTACACTTTTTGAAAAGAATGAGATGCTAGGCAAGAAATTATTAATAACAGGAAAAGGTAGATGTAATATTACCAATTCAGGGACAGAGGAAGAAATTATTAATGCCTTTGGTAAGAATGGTAGGTTTCTTTATTCTGCCTTGAATACTTTTTCTAATCAAGATCTAATGGACTTTATAGAAAAAAGAGGAGTACCTTTGAAAATAGAACGAGGGAAAAGAGTTTTTCCTGTTTCTGATAAGTCTATGGATGTTCTTAAATTGTTTGAAAAGGAACTAAAAGACAATAATATTAAAGTATTAAATAATACTAAAGTAAACAAGGTAAATGTCCTAGGAGATAAGTTCGAAATTATTACAGAATCAGGAAAAGATTTGTTTGATGCTGTGATAATTACCACGGGGGGGAAGTCTTATCCTAAAACTGGCTCAACAGGAGATGGGTATAGCTTTGCTAAAGCATTAGGCCATACTGTATCTACCTTAAGACCTTTCTTAATTCCTCTTGAAACTAAAGATGAAGAAATTAGGGAATTAATGGGATTGTCTCTGAGGAATGTTCTTCTTAAGGGAACGGTAAATGGGAAGGTAAAAGGAGAAGAATTTGGTGAGATGATATTTACTCATTTTGGAATTTCTGGTCCAATAGTTCTAACCTTAAGTAAAATTGCCGTAGAAGCCTTAAAAAAAGAAAAAAATAAAATTATTTTTTATATCGACTTAAAACCTGCATTATCAACAGATGAATTGGATAGAAGAATTATTAGGGATTTTGAAAAATTTACTAATAAACAATTTAAAAATTCTATGGATGAGCTGCTTCCAAAGAAAATGATTCCTTTATTTATTAAAAGAAGTGGAATAAATGAAGAAAAAGTTATTAATCAAATAAGTCGTGAGGAAAGAAAAAATATTATTAACTTATTAAAAAACTTTCCTGTAGAGATCTCTGGGACAAGACCACTAAGTGAAGCAATTGTAACCTCAGGCGGTATTTCCTTAAAAGAAATCAACCCTAAAACTATGGAATCTAAACTTTTTCCAAGACTTTATTTCGCTGGAGAAATTTTGGATCTTGATGGAGTAACAGGGGGATATAACTTACAAGAAGCCTTCTCGACAGGATACTTGGCGGGCTCTAGCGTTTGATTTATAAGTAGCACTAGGATATAATTCTCCTAGGTTTAAATGAGAAAGTGGTGGATTAAAGTGCCTGAAACTAACTTCTATAGTAGTAAGAAAATTGCTTCAATAGCAATTAAAATCGCTTTAACTGAAACAAGAGAAGAAGAAAAAGAAAGAATAAGCTACTATGATGGTTTTGAAGTAAAAACAGCAGCAGTAGATTTTGGTGGAGAATATTTAGCTTCAGTTAAAAAAATTATAGAAAGAACTATTGTTGCAGCTAAAAGGGAAAATGTTATTAAAGATATACATTCAGAAGAAGGGGCAGTTGCTGGAGCGGCAAGAGAAGCTTTATCACAAATTATGCCAAAGGCTATTGGTCTTAATGTTGGTGGAAAAGTTGGTATTGCAAGATTTAAAGACCATATCAGTGTTTGTGTTTTCCTTGGAATAGGTTTACTCCACCTAGATGAAGTTTCGATAGGTTTAGCTCATAGGACAATTGCGTAAATGATGGTGAGAGAAATGGATTACTTGCAAATTGCTATAGATGGCCCTGCAGGAGCAGGTAAAAGTAGTATTGCTAAAGAGTTAGCTAAGAATTTTAAATATATTTATATTGATACAGGGGCAATGTATAGAGCATTGACTCTTCTTGTTATTGAAAAGGGAATTTCTATTGAGGATGTTCAAAGAATAGAAAAAGAAGCCAAGGAAATTAATATTTCTTTTAAACTAATTAACGATGTACAAGAAGTATATATAGGAAAAAGAAGAGTAACTGATGAAATTAGAAGTTTTTCAGTTTCTAAAAAGGTATCAGCTGTTTCGGCAATTAGTGGAGTAAGGAAGGAAATGGTAAAAAAACAGAAGGCTTTAGCTGGAGAAAATAATGTGGTAATGGATGGAAGGGACATAGGGACTGTGGTTCTTCCTGATGCAAGGATAAAAGTTTTCTTAACTGCTTCTCCTGAAGAGAGAGCAAGACGAAGATATGAAGAATTAATTGAAAAAGGAAAATCGGTAGACTTAGAAAAATTATCTGAAGATATAAGACTAAGGGATTATATGGACGAACATAGAGAGATATCGCCCTTAAAGGCATCTTCTGATGCAATAATAATTGATACTACCAAACTAAGTTTTGATGAAGTATTAAAAAAAATAGAAAATATAGCAAAAGGGGAATTGAAAAATGTATAAATTCCTTTATTATACAGTTAATATTGTATTTTGGCCCTTTATTACTATGAAGTTTATAAATCCAGAAAATATACCCCAAGATAGAAATTATATAATAGTAGCTAATCATGTAAGTAATTTTGATCCCCTTCTATTGGCATTAAAATGGAAAAAACCTGTACATTTTATGGCTAAAGAGGAGTTGTTCAAGATATTTATAGTGGGATGGGTATTAAAGATGGTTAAAATGATACCAGTAAGAAGGGGAGAAGGGGACAGGAAAGCTGTAAAAGAATCATTAGAATATTTAAAAAATGGTGAAATATTAGCTCTTTTTCCTGAAGGAACTAGAAATAAGAAGCAAGAAGGATTGCTTCCTTTCCATACGGGAGCAGCATTTTTTTCAAAGTCTTCAAATCTAGAGGTTCTTCCAGTGGCTATCTTAGGAACAGATAAAATCAAATTATCTTTTTTTAACAAAATTGATTTTAAAATAGGGAAACCAATAAAAATTACTGATTATTATGACGGTAAAATATCATCGAAGGAGTTAGAAGGCTTTACAAATATTTTAAAAAATGAAATTGGAAGCCTCTTAGGGATTAATAATGAAAATAATAAGAGCTCATAAGTCTGGTTTTTGTTTTGGAGTCAAAAGAGCTGTTGAAGGAGCAGAAATTTTTGTTCAGGAAAGCAAAAACCAAGTGGTTACTTATGGTAAATTGATACATAATGATCAAGAAGTTGAAAGACTTAAAAAAAATGGTATAATACCTAAGGATGAAATTAAAGAAATTATAAATCAGAGGGTAATAGTTAGGACTCATGGTATATCAAAAAAAGAATTTAATTACCTACAAGATGCAGGAAACGATATTTTGGATTACACTTGTCCCTTTGTAAAAAAACTTCAAGTTTACGCTGAAAAGTATTATCAAGAAGGGTATAAGATTATTATTCTTGGAAAAGAAGATCATCCTGAAGTTATTGGTGCAAAAGGATGGGCAGAGGATCAGGCTATAGTTGTTGAAAATCTTGAGAATTTTAACAAATTAAAATTCTCAGAAGACGATAAACTATGCTTACTTGCTCAAACCACAGAAAAGGAAGAAAATTTCCAAGAAGTTTCTGAAGCACTAAAAAAGATAAATGAAGATGCAATAATTATAAACACAATATGCATGGCTACTAAAGAAAGGCAAGAAGCAGTAATAGATCTTGCATCACAAGTAGATGTAATGATTATTATTGGTGGTAAAGAAAGCTCTAATACCAAAAAGCTATTTCAATTATCAAAAACAATTAATGATAATACATATCACATTGAAAAAGCTTTGGATTTAGATAAAAATTGGTTTAAAACTGTCAAAAAGGCAGGAGTTTCAGCAGGTGCTTCGACACCGGATTGGATAATTGAGGAGGTCATTAAACAAATGGAAGAAATGAAAGAGGCTATGGGAATATCAGAAGAAGTAGAAAGTAAAAGAACATTAAAAAAAGGATCAGTGGTAAAAGGTAAAGTGATCCAGGTAGAAAAAGAAAAAGCTTTTATGGATGTAGGAGGCAAAACAGAGGGTATTCTTGAAATTGGGGAAGTATCTTTTAGAAATATTGAAGATATGACTGAGATTATTAAGGTTGATGATGAATTCAACGTTAGAATAATTGATATAGAAAATGAAAATGGAGAAATGAAAGTTTCAAAAAGAAGAGCAGAAGAGAAAGAAGCCATAGATAGATTATTAAAGGCTAAAGAAAATGGAGAAATAATTACTACTGAAGTATATGAAGCTGTAAAAGGTGGAATCCTTGTGGATGTTGGAATAAGAGGATTTATCCCTGCTTCTCTAATTGATGTGGGATATGTAGAAGACCTTAATCAGTTTGTAGGGACTAAGATTGAAATTATGGTAGAGGAAATAGATATTGAAAATAGAAAATATATTTTCTCAAGAAAAGCAATTGTAGAAAAAGAACTTGAAAAAGTTTGGGATACATTAGAAGAAGGCACAACTATCACTGGAGTAGTTAAAAAACTAGTGGATTTTGGAGCTTTCATTGACTTGGGGGGAATTGAAGGTCTTCTTCATATTTCTGAAATGGGTTGGGGTAAAGTAGAAAAATCTTCTGATGTTTTAACTGAAGGACAAGAAGTAGAAGTTTACCTATTATCAGTAAATAAAGAAACAAACAAAATTGGTCTTAGTTTAAAGAAAATGACTCCTGATCCATGGTCAGTAGTTAATGATAAGTATAAAGCTGGAGAAACGGTTACTGGTAAAGTAGTTAGAGAGTCAGATTTTGGGGCTTTTGTTGAATTAGAACCTGGTTTGGATGGATTGGTCCATATCTCACAGATTTCTTGGGAAAGAGTGGAAAAAGTAAGTGATGTTCTTAAAATTGGTGATGAAATCCAGGTAAAAATTCTTGAAATTGATCCAAATAATAAAAAAATCAACTTAAGCATTAAAGAAACTCTTCAAAGACCAGAGAGACCTCAAAGGGAAGAAAGAGAAACAGTTCCTAGAGAAAGAACAGAAAGAAGAGGGCCGGCAAAAGCGGGCAAAGGAACTAGACCATCTAGAGAAGCTGAAACGGAAACCATTATGGATGATAAGGGACCTACTGGTGTAAATATCGGTGAATTATTTGGAGATAAATTAAAAGATTTTATGAAATAATTTAGAAGCAGCTGCAAGGCTGCTTCTTTTTACTATGTTTAAAAAAGAAAGGGTGGTTCAATTGGAGATAAGAGAAAAGAGAAAACTAGATCATATAAAGGAAACTTTAAATTCTTATGATGTTTATAAAGATTATTTTAAAGATATATCTCTTATACCCATGTCTGCTTCAATATCAGATTTAAGTAACATTGATTTAAAGCTTAATTTATTTGGTAAGACTTTAGATGCTCCTATTTTAATAAATGCTATGACGGGAGGAGCTTTAGGTCTTGAGAAATATAACCAAGCCTTTGCTAGAGCAGCAAAGGAAAATAATATAGCCATGGCAGTTGGATCTCAGAAAGCAGGAATCTTAAACAAAAAAAGAATTAACACCTATTCTATAGTTAGAAAAATTAATCCCAAAGGTCTAATTTTTGCTAATTTAAGTGCTTTGGAAAATATAGAAGATATGAAAAAAGCTGTTGATATGATTGAAGCTGATGCTCTGCAACTTCACGTTAATCACGGCCAAGAATTATCTATGCTTGAAGGAGATAAAAACTTTTCTTCTCTCTTAAAAAATATTGAAAAAGCAATTAAAGAAATTGAAGTCCCCATAATTGTAAAGGAAGTTGGTACAGGAATTTCTCAAGAGTCAGCTAAGATTTTTTCAGGAATGGGTGTTAAAAATTTTGATGCAGGAGGATTTGGAGGTACAAACTTCTCCTTGATAGAAGAAAAAAGAAAAAGGAAAACTCCTGAATTACTTAGTAATATTGGAATTCCAACTCCTGTTTCTATACTTGAAATAAAAAAAGTCCTTCCTAAATCACTGGTTTTTGCCTCTGGAGGTATTAGGAATAGTAACCAAATAGTTAAATCATTAGTAATCGGGGGAGACATTTCAGGGATAGCAGCCTATTTTTTAAAAGTTTTTATGGATTCTGATGAAGAAAAGTTATCTAAAGAAATTTCCAGTATTATAGAAGAGATTAAAAAAATATTTGTTGTCTTAGGATTTCAAAATTTAGAAGATGCAAAAAAAGGAAAGTACATCTTAAAAAATGAAATTAAAGAATGGGTAGATCAAAGAATATGAAAGAAATAAGTGGAAAAATTTCCAAAATATATCCAGATACCATAGCCTGGGAAGTTGGCTTGGAAGAAGGAGATGAAATATTAAAAGTTAATGGTAACATAATTAGAGATTTAATAGATTTTGAATTTCTATGGGCTGAAGAAGAAGTGGAGATGCTTGTAAAAAAGGGAGCCACAGGTGATCAGATAGTAATTCATATCGAGAAAGATTATGATGAAATATTGGGAGTAGAATTTACTAGTGCTGTGTTTGATGGGGTAAAACGATGTAAGAATAAATGCTTGTTTTGCTTTGTAGATCAAATGGCACCAGAAATGAGAAGTTCTCTATATGAAAAAGATGATGACTTCAGACTCTCCTTTTTACAAGGTAATTTCATTACAATGACTAATTTAACTGAGGATGATAGAGATCGAATAATTGAACAAAACTTAAGTCCTTTATATGTTTCAGTGCAATCGGCTCAGGGGGAAAATAGAAAATTATTATTAAAAAACCCCCAAGCAGAAAGAATTATAAATGATCTTGAATATTTTATAGCTAGAGGAATAAAATTTCATACGCAAATTGTATTATGTAAAGATATTAATGATGGAGATTTTCTTGAATATTCTATAAAAAAACTTGAATCCTTAGGAGAAAACATATTATCATTAGCTATAGTTCCTGTAGGAATAACAAAGTTCAGAAAAGATCAAGAGCTTTTTCCAGAGTTCACAAAAAAAGAGGCAAAAGCTATAATCCAGTTAGTGCATGATTACCAAAAGGAGTTTAGTAGTAAAAGAGGGTCAAATTTTGTATATCTAGGTGATGAGATATACATTAAAGCAGAAGAGGATTTTCCACCTTATGAATCCTATGATGGATTCCCTCAATTAGAAAATGGAATAGGATTATCAAGAATATTTATTGATGAATATTTAGAATATAAAAGTGATTTACCCAAAATTATAGAAAACGAGAAAAATATTTATCTTGTCTCTGGCAAGAGCCCAGAAAAATTTCTTCGTAAAATTATTGCAGAATTAAATAAAATAGAAAACTTAAATCTTGAATTAAGAGCATTAGAAAATGATTTTTTTGGAAGGCGAGTTACAGTAACAGGACTCCTAACAGGAAGTGATCTTTTAAGGGGACTAAAAGACATTCCACCAGGAAGCCATGTAATATTACCGGAAATTATGTTAAAAAAAGATGAAGATGTATTTCTAGATAATTTAAATTTAAAAGATGTAGCTAAGAAGCTACAGTTGAAAATAACTGTTTTTGACAATTCCTTTAGAGATTTAGAGAACAAAATCTTTAATAAAGAAGGGGGAACTTTTCAATGAAGCCGATAGTTGCAATTGTAGGAAGGCCCAATGTGGGCAAATCAACATTATTTAATAGGATAACCGGAACAAGAACAGCTATAATTGAAGATTCTCCAGGAGTTACCAGGGATAGATTATATCTTGACGGAGAGTGGAATGGTAAAAGATTTACTTTAATAGATACTGGTGGTATATTAGTGGACTCGGAAGATCATATTTTAAAAAGAGTAAGAGAACAAGCGGAGTTTGCTATTAATGAAGCAGATATAATTGTTTTTGTAACGGATGGTCAGACAGGTTTAACAGTTGAAGATGATGAAGTGGCAGATCTTTTAAGAAAATCAATGAAGCCAGTTGTCCTTGCTGTAAATAAAATAGAAACTTTTAATAGGGAAGATATAGTTTTTGAGTTCTACCAATTAGGTCTAGGTGATCCTATTGGTATTTCTGCATCCCAGGGAATGAATACAGGGGATTTATTAGACGCAATTGTAGAGAGTTTCCCTGATGATCAAGAGGAAGAAATAGAACCAGATATAACCAAAATAGCAATTGTAGGAAGACCTAATGTTGGGAAATCTTCTTTAACCAACACACTTTTAGGTGAAGAGAGAGTAATCGTTAGTGATGTTCCTGGAACCACACGAGATGCCATAGATTCAAGCTTAAAAGTTGGGGATCAAGAATATAGAATTATTGATACTGCTGGAATGAGAAAAAGAAACAGAATTGAAATCGCAACTGAGAGATATAGTGTAATTAGAGCCTTAAAAGCTATTGATCGATCTGATGTTGTATTAATGATGTTTGACGCTAGTGAAGGTATCACTGAGCAAGATAGAAAGATTGCAGGTTATGTCCATGAATCTGGAAAATCCTGCATCCTAGTTTTTAATAAATGGGATTTAGTAGAAAAAGATGATAAAACATTGCACAAATATGAAAAAAAAGTTAGAGGGGACCTTTTGTTTCTGCAGTACGCCCCTATAATTTTTATTTCTGCAATAACAAAGCAAAGAGTAGGAAAAATATTAGAGCTTATAGATTTTGTCGCAGAACAACAAAATTTCCGAGCAACTACATCTGCTTTAAATGAAGTGATTCAGGATGCAGTGAGAACTACTCCAATACCAACAAAAAAAGGCAAAAGAGGAAAAATATTATATGCTACTCAAATTAATGTTAAACCCCCTTCTTTTGTTTTCTTTGTTAATGACCCTGAATTAATTCATTTTTCTTATGAAAGATATTTAGAGAACAAATTAAGAGAAGCTTTTGGTTTTGAAGGTACGCCTATTTGGTTGAAACTTAAAAAGAGAGAAGAGAAAAATGCTTGAATTTAATCTACTAAAAGTTATCTTAATATCATATCTTTTAGGTAGCATTCCTTTTGGTTATTATATGGGAAAGTTCTACGGAGTGGATGTAAGAAAAAAAGGAAGCGGAAATATTGGCTTCACAAATGTATGGAGATTAATTGGTCCCTTGCCGGCCTTAATTGTATTGTTTTTTGACGCGGGTAAGGGATGGTTGTCTGTTTACTATGGTTTTTTAATTGGTGGCGAAAAGTTAGCAATGTTTGGAGCCATTTCCTCCATTCTTGGTCATTTGTTTCCTATGTTCTTAAAGTTTAAAGGTGGCAAAGGAGTAGCTACAGGATTTGGAATATGTATTTTTATTGATCCATTAATTACAGGTATTGCTTTGATTATATTCTTATTAGTAATTTTTACTACTAAGTATGTCTCCCTAGGTTCTCTTGGAGCAGCACTTACTGTAACTGTTTTAGCTATTGCTTTTGATATAAATGTATATTATAAGTTAATAATTATTCCTGCTAGCATTGTAGTTTTAATCATGCATAGGGAAAATATAAAAAGAATTATTCAAGGCACAGAAAATAAAATTGATCAAAAAGAGGTGTAATAAATGAAAGTAGCTGTATTAGGAGCAGGAAGTTGGGGCACTGCCTTAGGGATAGTATTAGCTGATAAAGGACATCAAGTAAATCTCTGGTCAATAGTTCCCAAGCAAATTATTGAAATTAATGAAAATAAAACTAATAATGCTTATTTGAAAGATATTGTTCTTCCAAAGGGAATTAAGGCAGTAGGTCTTCTTGAAGAAGCTGTTTTAGATGCAAAATTTATTGTAATGAGTGTTCCTTCAAGCGCTGTTAGGGAAGTTTCTAGAAATCTAAAAACATTAATTAATGAAGACTCAATTATTGTAAATACAGCGAAGGGAATTGAGCCAGGAAGTTTAAAAAGACTTTCTGAAGTTATTAGTGAAGAAATCCCTGGCATAGAAAATCGTCTTGTAGTTTTATCTGGACCAAGTCATGCGGAAGAAGTAGCGGTTAAGATGCCCACTACTGTAGTAGCAGCATCATTATCTGAAGAATCAGCAAAAAAAGTTCAAGATTTATTTATGAATGAATATTTTAGAATTTATATTAATCCCGATGTGATTGGTGTTGAGATTGGAGCTGCCTTTAAAAATGTTATAGCTTTAGCTACAGGCATTTCTGATGGACTTGGTTTTGGAGATAATACAAGAGCTGCAATTATTACCAGGGGAATTGCTGAGATCGTTAGAATAGGAATAGCTATGGGGGCACAACCGATAACTTTTTCAGGTTTATCAGGAATTGGAGATCTTGTGGTTACAGCAACTAGTATGCACTCAAGAAATAGGCGAGCGGGGATTGCAATAGGAAAAGGTGAAAATATAGAAGATATAAAGGAAAAAATGGGCATGGTTATTGAGGGTGTTAGAACAGCTGAAGCAATTGTAGAACTTAATAAAAAATATAAAGTTGATACACCAATAACTAATCATGTGTATAAAATAATTTATGAAAAGGAAGACCCCAGGGAAACTGTTTTGGAATTAATGAAAAGAGATAAAAAAAGTGAGATTGAATAAAGATATTTTTTATAATAAAATTAATTCAAATTAAATTATTAGGAGCATACTTATGAAAGTCAACTTTAAAAAAGCATTTTCTACAAGTGAAAAAGTAGAAATATATGTATTAGCAGGTCAGGTGGGTGCTGGAACATATAAAACGGTTATAGGTGATGTGGAAGAAAATTTTATTGAAATTGCAACTCCCGTAACAGGGGGCCATTTCGTTCCTTTAAAACCAGGTAGCACAATCTTACTTGTCCAAGTGAAATTAGATGCTATCTATACATATCAATTTAAAATAGATTCTGTCAATAAGGCTCATCTTGAAACTTTTGTAGTTAAGGAACCTGAAAAAGTTAAAAGAATTCAGCGCAGATCCTTTTTCCGAGTTGAGTATCCTTTCAAAATGCAAATAATATCTGCAAAAAAAAAGGTTAATAAAAGGGTAAAAAGAAAAAATGAAGAATATCTAACTCATGATGTTAGTGGTGGGGGCTTATCTTTTTATGCATTTAAGGAAAATGATACATCTCTTTTTAATATGGAAGAAGATTATTTTGTAAAGGTGTTTATTAATGATAAAGCTTATTATTGCATTGGTCGTATTGTAAGACAACAGGCCCAAGAGAACAAACGAGAATTATTGGGATTTAAAATAAATTTAATAAATAGGAAAAGTAGAGAGCAAATAATAAGGTCACTTTTTATTAAACAAAAGGATCTTCTACAAAAAGGAGTATTATAGAGTATTTAAAAACCACCAAGAGGTGGTTTTTTCTTGCATAAATAGAGATAAATGTTATAATGTTTCTCATACAAGGATCAGTATCCGTCCAGCAAGGACAGAAAGTGGGCCATATGAAAAAAGATGAAAAAAAGTTTTTTATTGTGAATAAAAATATCCTACCTGATGCAATTTTAAAAACTGCAGAAATTAAGGAAATTCTTGCAAAAAATGAAGTTAGTACTATTAATGAAGCTGTGGAAAGAATTGGATTAAGTCGTAGCGCCTATTATAAGTACAGGGATGGAGTTTTTCCTTTTTATGAAGCTAGTAAAGGGAAAATTATAACTATAGCAATTAGTATGTGGGATAAGTCGGGTATATTATCTAATGTTTTGAATTCTATTGCAATAGCAAAAGGAAACATATTGACAATAAATCAAGGTATTCCTCTTCAAGGAATAGCTAGAGTAAGTATTGCTATCGAAACTCAACCTATGGATATAGATGCGGAGCAAATACTAGACAGGTTAAAAGCAATTCCTGGAGTACAAAAAGTAGAAATTTTGGGACAAAGTTGAGGAGGAATTATGATTAAAGACATTAAAGTAGCATTACTTGGTTTAGGTACAATAGGAAAAGGATTCTACCGAGTAATGGAAGAACAAAAGGAAAGTATATTAAATCAAACTGGAGCAAATGTGCAAATAGTAAAAATCTTAGAAAAGGATTTTGATAAAGATTGGCCTGATTATGTAGATAAATCATTATTTACTAATGATTGGGAATCAATTATTAAGGATGATGAAATTCAAATTATCGTTGAACTAATTGGTGGGACAACTATCGCTAAAAAGTTCGTAAAAGAGGCCTTGGAAAAAGGAAAACATGTGGTTACCGCTAATAAAGATATGGTAGCTGCTCATGGCAGTGAACTTTTTGAAATTGCGGATAAAAACAAATTAGATTTTGCTTTTGAAGCTGCTGTTGGAGGAGGTATTCCAATAATAAGACCTCTTAAACAATGTTTAGCAGGAAATAATATTCATGAGATTTTAGGCATAATTAATGGTACAACAAATTACATTCTTACTAAAATGACTCAAGAAAAACAGACCTTTATAGAAGCCTTAAAGACAGCGCAAGATTTAGGTTATGCTGAGGCAGACCCTACAGCAGATATTTCTGGTCTCGATGCAGCAAGAAAGATGGCAATTCTTGCGTCCCTTGCTTTTCACACAAAAGTAAACTTGGACCAAGTTTACTTTGAAGGAATTACAAATATAACTTCTTCAGATATTGAGTACGCAGATGAATTTGATTACATTATAAAACTAATAGGTTTAACAAAAAAAAGAGATACAGGTATAGAGGTTAGAGTACATCCAATGCTTATTCCAAAGAGGCACCCCTTAGCTTCTGTAGATGATTCATTTAATGCAATTTTTATTAAAGGTAATCCAATTGGGGAAACCATGTTCTTTGGTCATGGAGCAGGGCAGCTTCCTACAGCATCTGCTGTGGTAGGAGACGTAATCGATGTAGTAAGGAATATTGTCTTCGCTTGTAATGGCAGGGTAAGTTGTACTTGCTATTTAGATGAAAAAATAGTACCCAATGAAAAAGTTGTTTCCAAATATTTCATTCGTTTATTTGTTGAGAATAAACCAGGGGTACTAGCTGAAATAGCAGGATCCTTTGGTAATCATAATGTAAGTATAGCTTCCGTAATCCAGAAAAAAGCTCTGGAAAAACAAGCAGAACTAGTTATTATAACTGATTCAGTAATGGAAAAAGGGATCTTTGGAGCTATGGAAGAAATAAAAAAATCGCCAATTTTAAAAGAGGTTTCTAGTATGATAAGGGTATATGAAGATGGAAGAAAATAAAAAAATTCAAATTCCTGCAACTAGCGCTAATGTTGGTCCTGGTTTTGACTGTCTCGGCCTTGCTCTAGATTTATTTAATGATATTGAATATGAATTATTTGGAAATTCTGGAGATTTAGAAATAGTAATACAAGGGGAAGGTAAAAAAAGCTTAAGCAAAGGTGAAGATAACTTAGTTTATGCTTCTTATAAAAAGGTATTTGAATATCTTGGGAAAAAGCCATTAGGAATTAAAATTAAACAAACAAATAGAATTCCTTTATCTAGAGGTTTAGGAAGCAGCTCAGCGGCAATAGTGGGTGGAATAGTCCTGGCTAATGAAATTCTAAATAAGCCTTTAGATAATAAGCAAATGTTAAAAATTGCTGTAGAAATTGAAGGGCATCCAGATAACGTTGCTCCTGCCCTTTTAGGTGGATTTGTTATTTCTTTTAAAACAAATGAAGATATAATAAGCAAAAAGATAAATGTTCCTGAAGAAATCCTTACTACAGTAATTGTACCTGAGTTCCAACTTTCAACTAAAGATTCTAGGGAAATTCTTCCTAAAATGGTTCCCATGGAAGACGCAATTTTTAATATAAGTAGGGCATCCTTATTAGTTAGTTCATTAATAACGGAGGATTATGAAAAAATAAAATATTCTTTTAAAGATAAGTTACATCAGAACTATAGAGGATCTTTAATTCCAGGACTACTAGAGGTTATAGATGAGGCTGAAAAAATGGATATTCTTGGCATTACTCTAAGTGGAGCAGGGCCATCAATAATTATTTTCCATAGAAAAGAATCTAAAATTTATATTGAGAAATTAATAAAAATTTTAGATAATAAAAATATCTTTTCTGAAATATATCAATTGAAACCAATAAAAAATGGTGTAATAATAAATTAACTTAATTGGGAGGAAATAGTGGATGGCATTGATTGTACAGAAATATGGTGGTAGCTCTTTAGCAGATTCCGTATGTATCAAAAGAGTTGCTAATAATATAAAAGCATATAGTGATCAAGGGAACCAAATGGTTATAGTAGTCTCTGCTATGGGTGATTTTACAGATGACTTAATTAATTTAGCAAAAGAATTAAATGATTCGCCATCCCCAAGAGAAATGGATATGCTTTTATCTACAGGTGAACAAGTTTCTATAGCTTTATTATCCATATCCCTTGATTCTTTTGGTAAAGCTGTAATATCCCTCACAGGTCCTCAAGTGGGTATTTTAACCACAAAGATACACTCAAAGGCAAGGATTAAAGAAATAAATACAGATAGGATAAAAAAAGAATTAGAAGAAAACAAGATAGTGATTGTAGCAGGTTTTCAAGGAAAAACAGAGGATAATGAAATTACTACCCTAGGTCGTGGGGGATCTGATACAACAGCTGTAGCTTTAGCTGCATCATTAAAAGCAGATTTATGTGAAATATATACTGATGTAACAGGAGTCTTTACAGCAGATCCTAGAATAGTAAGTGATGCTAAAAAAATGGATTATATATCTTATGATGAAATGTTGGAATTAGCAAGTCTTGGAGCTAGAGTACTTCATGTACGATCAGTGGAACTAGCTAAATTATATAATGTTCCAATATGTGTAAAATCAAGTTATATAAATGAGGAGGGAACATTAGTAGTGAGTAGAGATTCTTTAGAAAAAGATGTAGCAGTAACAGGGGTTGCCCATGATTTTAATGTAGCTAAAATAAGTATTTTTGATGTTCCTGACCAACCAGGAATAGCTAGTAAAATTTTCACAAAACTGGCTAAAGAATATATTAACGTAGATATGATTGTACAGAGTTCCATGAGAGATAAAATAAATGATATTTCCCTTACTGTTCCAGAAGAAGAAATGGAAAAAGCAGTCAGAACAATAAAATCAGTATCTAAAGAATTTGAAGATGTTACAATAGCAGCGGATAATGATGTAGCAAAAGTATCTATTGTTGGGGCAGGAATGATTAGTTCACCAGGAGTAGCTGCAAAAATGTTTCATGTCCTTGCAGAAAATGACATAAACATTGATATGATTAGTACTTCTGAAATAAAAGTATCTTGTATTGTGAAAAGAGCAAATGTTATTAAAGCAGTACAGGTCCTACATGATGCCTTTGATCTTATAAGTATTAATAATTAATTAGAAAATAAAAAGAGAGGGTATATACCCTCTCTTTTTGGTCGGAGCGACAAGATTTGAACTTGCGACCTCTACCACCCCAAGGTAGCGCTCTACCAAGCTGAGCCACGCCCCGAAATAAAATACAACATTCATAGTATCATCATAAAAAGACTTGGTCAAGATAGCTTATCTTCTTATTATTTTAAAAAATTAGGTATTTTATTTCTTTACTTCGTAGTATAAGATAGCTTTAAAAAAAATAATAAAAGGAGGATTTAAAATGACAAGTTTTACTTATGAAGTTAAAGAAATTTTAGGAGAAATTTCCGAATCAGAAACAGGGTGGAAAAAAGAACTAAGAATTATTAGTTGGAATAATAATATGCCTAAGTATGATATTCGAGATTGGTCTCCAGATGGTAAAAAAATGGGCAAGGGAATAACTTTTAACAAGGAAGAAATAATAAAATTGAAAGAAATTATTCAAGAAATAGAAATATAAAAAATTAGGAGCCACGGCTCCTTTTTTCCTTATATTTTAGATTTTGTAGATAAAGAATTTAGAATATGATATATTGAGAAAAAATGATAATGATGGTGACTATAATTGAGATTTGTTGAGGTAGATGCTATAAAAGATGGAATGGAATTAGCTAAAACAATTTATGGAAAAAATGGAAAAGTAATGTTGAGAAAAGGTATTAATATTAAAATACCCTTTCTGAAAAGACTAAAGCAATTAGGTTATCCAGGTATCTATATAAATGACGCTTTTTCCGAAGATATTATAATCGAAGAAATAATCTCAGATGAGTTAAGACAAAAATCTACATTTATTATTAAGAAAATATTTAATTCTATAGAATTAAATATTAATAAAAACAAAAACTTAACAACGGATATAAATATCCTAAAGAATGTTATTGACGAATTATTGGGTGAGATTATATCCTCCAATATTGCTTTAATAAATATAAGAGATCTTAAAAATTTTGATGACTATACATATTATCATTCTGTAAACGTGGCAGTCTTATCCCTAGTTATAGGTAAAGCCCTAGGTTTAAAGGAAAATCAACTTAAGGAGCTAGGGATGAGTGCTATTCTTCATGATGTAGGGAAGATATTTATTGGTAATGCAATAATAAATAAACCTGCTCTCCTTACTGATGAAGAATATGAAAAGGTCAAAGAACATAGTAAAGAAGGATATAAATATCTTAAAGATGACTTTAATATTTCCTCTAAAATATATGTGTCCATCTTACAACATCATGAAAGTTTTGATGGTAAGGGTTATCCCAATGGGATCTCTAAAGAGCAAATTTATCTTTATGCAAGGATTATAACAGTGGCTGATGTATATGATGCTTTAACCTCGGAAAGACCCTATAAAAAAGCAGAAACCCCTAATAAAGCTTTGGAGTATATTTTGCAAAATGAGGGGAAAAAGTTTGATCCTCAGATAGTAAAAATAGTATCTGAGAGATTTGCTCCTTTTCCTGTAGGGACTTTTGTTAAGCTTAGTAATGGAATGATGGGTATTGTTATCGAAAACTTTACTAATACTTGCTTAAAACCTAAAATAAAAATATTCTGGTGCAACAACCAGCCAGTTACTCAAATGGAAATAAATTTACGAGACGATAAGGACTATCACGATGTAGAAGTTTTAAATGCTATAAGTGAATTCTAGGAGGTACTAATTTTTATGAAAAAGAAATATAAAATAATTGGTATTTGTGGAAGTTTACGAGCAGATTCATACAATAATTGTATTCTTGAATATATGGTGGATAATTCACCAGAGGAATTGGATATTCAAATATTATCAATTAAAGATTTCCCTCTCTTTAGCGAGGATTTAGAGAGAAAAAATTTTCCTACTTCTGTAAAAGAAGTAAGAGATAAAATAAGAGCAGCTGATGGTATAATCTTTTTATGTCCTGAATATAATTCTTCTGTTTCGGGAGTTCTAAAAAATGCAGTAGATTGGATTTCCCGGAAAGATGATATAGGTTATCCTTTTTCAAAAAAACCAATTTTGTTAGCTGGGGCCACAACAGGATTTTTAGGTACAGCTAGAGCCCAAAAGGAATTAAGAGGGATTCTTAATAATTTAAATACATTCCCAATGAATAAGCCAGAACTATATGTGGCAGAAGCAGAAAAAAAAATAATCAATCAAAAATTAGTGGATGAGAAAACAAAGGAAATAATAACCAAGATGCTAAAAAACTTTATACTATGGATTGACTTAATTCAAAAAAATTAAATTTTATTGAGGTGTATCTTGAACTTTTCATTAATAGCATTTTTAATACTAATTCTTGGTATTTTTATCTTATCAAATTATTACTTAGGTAGAAAAATTTATAATAATATAAATTATGTTTTTTCTTTCCAAAAATCTTTTTTTTGGATACTCTTTATATTAATTAGTTCTTCTTACATTATTTCCCGATTCATTGAAAAATACCTTCCATATAAATTATCTAGAATACTAGTAATTGGATCATCTTACTGGATCATTTTCTTTTTTTATGGAATGATTTTTTTTCTATTTTTAGATCTCATTGCTTTTATAGATAAAAAAGTGGATTTTCTACCAAATTTTATTAAGTATAAAAAAGATAATAGAGCCATCATTACAGTTTTTGTTATTATTATAATAATTGCTCTAGGTATTTTTGGAACTTTTAAAGCAAAAGATATTCAAGTAGCTGAATATTATATTGAAACTTCAAAGGAATTAAAACAAAACTACACAATAGTATTAATCTCTGATATTCACATAAGTCATCAAATAGGTTATAAAGAGTTAAAAAAAATGATAGATTTAGTCAATGAACAGAATCCGGATTATATTTTTATTGCAGGAGATTTTTTCGATGGAGACTGGAGAACTTTTTATGAGGAAAACATAAACTCACTCTTAAAGGAATTTAAACCAAGAAAAGAAACATATATGGTATTAGGTAATCATGATGAGTTTTTAGATAAGAAAAACATTGTTATTCCCTTATTTGCTGAGAGTGGAATTAAAATCTTAAAAGATGAAACTATAATATTAAATGATGATCTTTTTTTAGCAGGCAGAAAAGATATAACTGAAGATAGAAAAAGATATGGAGAAGAAGAAAGAATTCCTTTAAAAGAGTTGTTAAACGATGCTAATCTAGAAAAATTTATTATATTAATGGATCATTCTCCTCTAGATATTTATGATGCTGCAGACTTGGGAGTAAATCTTCAGGTTTCCGGTCATACTCATCAGGGGCAGATTTATCCTTTTGGAATTATAACTGAAAGATATTTTCCTTTTGATTATGGGCATTTAATTAAAGAAGAATATAACTTAATTGCCACATCAGGGGCAGGAACTTGGGGGCCACCTGTAAGAATAGGAACACAATCTGAAGTTGTAAGGATTAATATAAAACAAAAAATAAATTTAAATTTAACACAGGGGGGATCTAATGCAGTTGGAGAATAGAATGAAAAAAACACCTTTATTTGAACATTATGAGAAATATGGTGGAAAAATTGTTGATTTTGCAGGTTGGGCGCTTCCTGTTGAGTTTTCAGGACTTAAAGAAGAACACTTTGCGGTAAGAGACAAAGCAGGTATTTTTGATGTTTCTCATATGGGAGAGGTTGTTGTAAAGGGAGAGGAAGCAGAAAAATTTCTTGATTATCTTCTTTCTAATGAAATAAGTAAAATGCAAGATAATCAGATCAGTTATAATTTAATGTGCTATGATTCTGGAACAATTGTAGACGATTTAATTGTTTACAAGCACTCAAAAGACCATTTTCTACTTGTAATCAATGCTGGTAATATTGAAAAGGATATTCCGTGGATTATTGAGAAAGGTAAAAAATTTAAAGTTAATATAAATAATATTTCAAATGAGACTGCCCAATTAGCAGTACAAGGTCCAAAGGCCCAGGAAATCTTACAAAGAATGACAGATTATAATCTAAGTGATATTAAGTTTTTCTTCTTTGAAGATGAAGTTCTTGTTGCTGGTATTCCCTGTTTAATTTCTAGAAGTGGCTATACAGGTGAGGATGGATTTGAGCTTTATATGGATAAAAAACATGTTGTTTTACTATGGGATAAGATTATTTCTGAAGGAAAAGAAGAGGGGCTTATACCCTGTGGTTTAGGTTCACGAGATACTTTGAGATTTGAGTCTGGATTACCTCTCTATGGTAATGAGCTTTCTGATGAAATAACCCCCCTTGAGGCAGGCTTAGGATTTTTTGTAAAGCTTCAAAAAGATGATTTTATAGGTAAAGAGGCCTTAGTTAAGCAAAAAAAAGATGGCCTTACAAGAAAAATCGTAGGTTTTGAAATGATAGATAAAGGAATTCCTCGTCATGGCTATGAGGTTTATTCTGAAGATGAAAAAATTGGATTTGTTACAACAGGTTATATGGCTCCAACTGTAGGAAAAACTATAGGTTTAGCGATGGTAGATATAGACTTTTCTCCATTAGAAACTGAGTTTTCTATTGCAGTTAGAAATAAAAAGTTAAAAGCTAAGGTAATAGACAAGAAATTTTATCAAAAAAACTATAAAAAATAAGGGGATGTTAATAATGGAAGTAAAAAAAGGACTTTATTATACTAACGAGCATGAATGGGTATTAATTGAAGACGATTTTGCCTATATTGGAATAAGCGATTATGCACAACATACGATGGGAGAATTAGTATTTATAGATCTACCAGAGGTAGGGGATGAACTTGAAAGAGGAGATGCCTTTGGTGCTGTAGAATCTGTAAAAGCTGCGTCAGATATATATATGCCAATAAGTGGAGAAGTAATTGAAATTAATGAAGATGTTTCGGATAACCCAGCTTTAGTAAATGAAGATGCTTTTGAGAACTGGCTTATTAAAATTAAAACTTTTGATTTGGAGGAGCTAAGCGAACTTATGAACGCTCTTCAATACGAGACTTTTTTAAGCGAGGAGAATTAAATGAATCCATATATTCCAGTTACTGATGAAGATTTAAAAGTTCTATTAGAAAAGTCTGGTGTAAAAGAGGTAAAAGAACTATTTAGTGATATTCCTTCTAAATTACAGTTAAATAGGGATTTGGATCTTCCAGAGGGAAAGTCAGAACTTGAAGTAAGGAAGATAATAGAGGAATTAGCAGAAGAAAACTTTACTACAGATGACTTAGTTTGTTTCTTAGGTGCAGGTGCTTATGATCGCTACATTCCTTCCATTGTTAAGCATCTTGCTGGAAGATCTGAGTTCTACACTGCCTATACCCCTTATCAGCCTGAGATCAGTCAAGGGACCCTTCAGGTAATATTCGAATATCAAACAATGATTTGCGAACTTACTGGAATGGATGTGGCAAATGCTTCAGTTTATGATGGAGCCAATGCAACTGCAGAGGCTGCTATAATGTCTGCTGTATCCACAAGAAGAAATAAAATACTTTGTTCTGAGGGAGTAAATCCTCAAATCAAAAGTGTACTTAATACTTATTTAAGATTTAGAGGATTTGACATAGAATATATTCCTTTGGAAAACGGAGAAACAGATCATAAGGTATTGGAAGAAAAGCTAGACAAGACTGTGGCAAGCGTAATAGTCCAAAATCCAAATTTCTTTGGAGTAATTGAAAATGTAGAGCCCATTGTGGAAAAAATTCATATCAACAAATCTCTACTTATTATATCTGCAGATCCCATAAGCTTAGGGATTTTAAAAAAACCATCTGAATACGGTGCTGATATTGTTGTAGGGGAAGGCCAGCAGTTAGGGGGTTCGTTAGCTTTTGGGGGTCCATATCTAGGCTTTATTTCTTGCACAGAAAAATTAATGAGGAAAATGCCAGGGAGAATTGTAGGACAGTCAGTTGATGTTGATGGTAAAAGAGCATTTGTCCTTACGCTACAAGCAAGAGAACAACATATTAGAAGGTACAAAGCTACATCAAATATTTGTTCTAACCAGGCTCATAATGCTTTAATTGCTTGTATTTATTTAATTACAATGGGTAGGGAAGGTTTAAGAGAAGTGGCACTACAAACCATTCAAAAAACTAATTATCTTTTTAATGAGATGCAAAAGATAAAAGGTTACCAGCCTTTATTCAAAGACAAAAAATATTTCTCTGAATTTCCTATTGTTTCTTCAAAGGATGTTGATTATATTAATTATGAATTAGCTAATCAAGGATTTATAGGGGGATTTAATTTAGAATCAGACTTCCCTCAATATAAAAAAGCTTCTTTGTATTGTGTAACAGAAAAAAGAACAAAAGAAGAAATGGATGTACTAATCACCGTATTAGGAGGGTTAGAATGAAAAAATATGAGAAATTAATTTTTGAAGTATCTAAAAAAGGTAGAAAAGCATATACCCTTCCTAAAAATGATGTTGAGGAGAAAGAATTAACAGAACTTGTTCCCCAAGGAATGCTTAGAGAAAAATTAAATTTACCAGAAGTAACAGAGGTTGACACAGTAAGACACTTTACCAATTTATCAACTAAAAATTATGGAGTAGATACAGGTTTTTATCCATTAGGATCCTGTACAATGAAATATAATCCAAAGATTAATGAAGATATGGCTGCATTAAAAGGATTTACAGATCTTCATCCACTGCAAAACCCTCTTACAACCCAAGGTGCTCTTGCTCTTATGCATGACATGGAGGGAATGCTTGGTGAAGTTGCTGGGATGGATGGTTTTACTCTTCAACCGGCAGCTGGTGCTCATGGTGAACTTACAGGACTTATGATTATTAAGGCTTATCATGAAAATAAAAAAGATTTTAAAAGAACAAAAATTATTGTACCAGATTCTGCTCATGGTACAAATCCAGCAACAGCTCAGCTTTGCGGTTTTGATATTGTAGAAATTAAATCAAATGAAGATGGCTCTGTTAGCTTAGAAGAGTTAAGGTCAGTTTTAAGTGATGAAATAGCTGGTCTAATGTTAACTAATCCAAGTACTTTAGGTTTATTTGAATCAAATATAAAAGAAATTGCAGACCTAGTTCATGATGCTGGTGGTCTACTTTACTATGATGGGGCAAATATGAATGCTATTATGGGAATTAGTCGCCCTGGAGACATGGGATTTGATGTAATTCATTTTAATATCCATAAGACCTTTTCAACACCCCATGGTGGTGGGGGACCAGGAAGTGGTCCTGTGGGAGTAAAGAAAGACTTAATTCCTTTTCTTCCTGTTCCAATCATTCAATATGATGAAGCTTTAGAACTCTATAAATTAGATTATTCAAAGCCGCTTTCAATTGGGAAAGTAAAAAGTTTCTATGGAAATTTTCAGGTAATAGTTAAAGCCTATACCTATATAAAAATGATGGGTAGAAATGGGCTTAAAAAGGCTAGTGAAATAGCAGTACTAAATGCAAACTATATAAAAGAAGAACTTAAGGATACTTATTATCTTCCAATTGATAAAGTTTGTATGCATGAATTTGTTTTTTCTGGGATAAAAGATAATCACGAAGTATCTACTTTGGATATTGCAAAAAGACTTTTAGATTACGGATACCATCCTCCAACAGTTTATTTTCCCTTAATCATTAAAGAAGCAATTATGATTGAGCCTACTGAAACTGAAAGTAAGGAAGAAATGGATGGGTTTATTGAGGCAATGAGAAAAATTGCCATAGAAGCTAAAGAAAACCCTGAAATTCTTAAAAGTGCCCCTCATACAACGGTAGTAGGAAGGATAGATGAAGTAAAGGCGGCCCGGGATTTAATCCTGAAATATAAACCGGAATGAAGGAAAAAATATGATTTATGATGTAATAATAATTGGAGCTGGACCTGCAGGTTACGCTGCAGGTATTAAAGCAGCAAAAAAAGGTTTAAAAGTAGCTTTAATAGAAAAAGAAAAAGTAGGAGGAACCTGTCTTAATTGGGGATGTATTCCTACAAAAACATATTATAGAAATGCAGAGTTTTTAAAGGATTTAAAAGAATCTGAGAAATTTGGGGTGACCCTTTCTGACTTTAATTTTTCTATGGAGAAAACCTATCAACGAAAAGAAGAAGTCGTGGGGAAACTTATTTCCGGAATAGAGCAACTAATTAAAGGAAATAAGATTGACTACTTTTCAGGTATGGGCAGTTTTAAAGATAAAAACACTATCTCAATAAAAGGAAATAAGGAAGAGATCATTAAAGGCAAAAATATTATTATTGCTACAGGATCAAAGACAAATCTTCCACCCATTAAAGGAATTGAACATCCAGAAGTCCTGGATAGCAAAAGTATCTTAAATCTTCAAGAATTACCTAAAGATCTTTTGATTATAGGTGGTGGAGTTATCGGTATTGAATTTGCCGGTATTTTTAATCACTTTGGAACAAAAGTACAAGTATTAGAATATATGCCTGAAATTTTAGTCCATGAAGATAAAGAAGTAATTAAAAGATTTCTTCCCCTTTTAAAAAAACAAGGAATAGGAATTACTACCTCTATTAGGGTAACAGAAGTAATTAAAAATGAGGATGGTTTCCTTATTAAGGGATTAAATAAAAAAGATGAGGAAGTAGAGTTCAGATCTAGCACCTTGCTTAATGCAGCAGGAAGAGTAGCATTAACGGAGGGACTTAATTTAGAGGAAGTTGGAATAAAAACAGAGAGAGGAAACATAAAAATAAACTCAAAATATGAAACCAATATCAAAGGAATCTTTGCTATAGGAGATGTTAATGGAAAAATTCAATTAGCACATGCTGCTAGCCATCAAGGAATAATAGTTGCTGAATATTTAAAGGATCCTGAAATAATCTTTCATGATCCCCTTATGCCTTCATGTACTTTTACTTTTCCTGAGATAAGTAGTATTGGTTTAACAGAGGAAAAGGCAAAGGAAAAAGGATTAAATTACAGAACAAATAAATTTTTATTTGTAGCTAATGGTAAAGCCTTAGCAAAAGGGGATACAGATGGTTTTGTTAAAGTTATTATAGATGAAAATAATAAG
Organism: uncultured Eubacteriales bacterium; assembly: GCA_964642925.1. GTDB lineage: Bacteria > Bacillota > Peptococcia > Peptococcales > SKKY01 > SKKY01. The sequence goes on from CAZXPJ010000010.1 coordinate 30,945, forward strand.
ATTATTGGTGTTCATATTTTAGGACCTCATGCTTCAGATCTTATACATGAAGCGGCGGTCGCTATGAGTAAAAACATGGGTGTTGAAGATATAGCTAAGATTGTTCATGCTCATCCAACCTTGGCTGAAGCCTTTGATGAGGCTGTTTTAGGTACAATAGGAGAAGCTATTCACCAAATTTAAAAAATGTTTAACAAAAATGCACAACTTCTTTACAGGGGTTTGTGCTTTTTTTGTTAAAATAAGGGTAAACATTTAGAAGGAGGATGATTAAAAATGAATAAAAAAATATTTTCTGTAATTTTAGTACTATTTTTAAGTTCAATTCTTATCTCAGCTTACGGTGCAACGGATAATGTAATTATTAGAGTGGGCTATCCTAGACTAGGAGAAAATCAAAATGTAGGTACAGTAAGAATTTACGAATCAGATGCTACAATTGATAGTATACAAAAAGGGGATATTTTTACAATTTTTGTGGAAAATGCAGAGTTTATGAGTCCAGCTACTTTAGTTGAAAGAGGTAGGTTTGATTTAAAAATAGTGTCAGGTGGTAATGATGGAGATAGTTATATTACTTATGAATTCATTCCAGCTTCTTCTGGAGATACAGGAAGAGTAGTAATAGATTTTGAATTTGATAACATGAGAGTTACTGGAGGAGATGTAACGGCACGGGTTGATAGTATTCAGTCTGGAGTAACTAGCAGCTATTTTAGTCTTGGTGGTTCTGAAAAAGAAAAAAAGGACAGGGAAGAAAAAGTAATAGAGGAAGAGATAATCATTACTAGCAATCAACTAAAAGAGGCCTTGGAAAAAGATGTTAATATTCTTATTCAGAACAATGATTATCAAGTTTTAATTGGAAACAAAATACTTAAAGAAAACAAATTACAAGAAATAATAGAAAAAGATGGGAATTTGAAAGTTAATATAAGAAGAGAAGAACCTTCAGAAATAAAATATTTAACTGATATATATTTCTTTTCCTTCACGACTACAGATAAAAAAGGTAATGAACTAGAAAAAATAAAAGATTTTACTGATACTTTTAATTTAATAATTAAAGATAAAAATATTAAGGATAAGAGCAATGTTAAAGGTGTATCAATTAAAGATTTTAAAAATCAAGAAGTTTTTACACACTACGATAAAGCAAAAGATAATATTATAGTTATGGTAAAAGATTTTAAAGATGGCTTAACCCTAATAAGGGGAAGTAACAATCGTGAACTTATTTTTAAGGATGAGGATTATAGGGAGTATAATGGTAAAAAGTATATCCCTATAAGAAAAAGTGCATCATACTACAATTGGGATGTAACTTGGAATCCTTACACTAGAACAGTTAACCTAGAAAAAGATGGAAAAGAAATTGAAATAACCGATTATATTATAATCAAAGAAAGGTCTTATATATCAGCAGAATTTTTTATGGACAAACTACAAGTTCCAGTATTTATTTTAGAAAACCAAATTGTCTTAAAACATTATTGATTTTTCCCCATAAGTAATATAATATTAAATATATGAGTCATATATATCTCAAATATGACTCATATATCCCTAGGGGGTGATAATATATATATTAATTCAAGACAAGAAAAGATAATTGATATTGTAAAACATAAAGGCCCTATTACCGGGGAAAAGATCGCCGAGCATTTTGATGCTACAAGAGCTACAATCAGGTCAGATCTTGAATTCCTAAGCCAAGTTGGTTTTCTGGGAGCACGTCCTCGAGTGGGCTATTTTTTTAATGAATCCGAGAACATGGGATCTTTGATGAAAGGCTTGGTAGAAAAAAAAGTAAGGGATTACCATTCATTACCAGTCTGTATTAAAGAAAGTACATCGGTGTATGATTGTATCGTCCAACTTTTTTTAAATGATGTGGGTACTATTTTTGTAGTAAATGAAAATCGCCATCTTGAAGGTGTTATTTCCAGAAAAGATTTACTAAAAGCTACTATAGGAAACACGGATATAAAAAATTTACCCGTAAGTGTTGTTATGACAAGGATGCCTAAATTAGTTATTGCCTCTATGGGGGAAAGTCTTGTTAGTATAGCGAAAAAAATTGTGGATAATGAAGTAGACAGTCTTCCAGTGGTAGAAGAAAAAATTGTAGATGGAGAACCTGTTCTTGATGTAGTTGCCAGAGTTAGTAAAACAAATATTACCAGGGCATTCCTTGATTTTACTAAAAACTTATAAAAAGGATATAGTTTAAGGGGGTAAAAGACATAGAAAAAAAAATAGTTTATTTATTATCCGATTCTTTAGGAGAAACAGCTACGCTCGTTGTTAATGCTGCTATGAGTCAATTCTCAAGCGAAGAAACTTTACTTAAAAGAGTTCCCTATATAGACGACAAAAATTCTATCGAAGAAATAGTTCAAGAAGCAAAAAACCATAATTCCTTAATAGTTTATACTTTGGTTATAAAAGAACTTAAAGAATATATTTGTAAAAGAGCTAATGAAGAAAATATAATTACTGTAGACCTACTAGGACCTTTACTAAAAGGAATGGAGAAATTATATGGTCACGTACCAAAAAGGACTCCTGGGTTATTACATAAACTAGATGAAGAATACTTTAATAAAATAGAAGCTGTTGAATTTGCTGTTAAGTATGATGATGGCAAAGATCCAAGAGCAATTCTATATGCGGATATAATATTAGTAGGCGTATCTAGAACATCAAAGACACCCCTGTGCATCTATCTTGCTCATAAGGGTTTAAAAGTAGTAAATATTCCATTAGTTCCAGAGGTGAAGCCACCAGAAGAACTTTATTCAAAGAAAATTGGAAAAGTAATAGGATTAACTATTAAACCAATTCTTTTAAATGAAATTAGAGTTGAGAGATTAAAAACTATGGGTCTTGAGAAAGATGCAGACTATGCTAGTTTTGCAAGAATTCTAGAAGAATTAGAATATGCAGAAGGTGTATTGAAAAAGTTAGGCTGTCCAGTGATTGATGTTACAAATAAAGCTGTAGAAGAAACAGCAAGTAAAATATTACAAATCTATAACAGGGGTGATTTAGTTGACAAGTAAAAGATATATTTATGCGTTTAATGAGGGTAATAAGGATATGAAAAATCTTCTAGGTGGGAAAGGTGCAAATCTTGCAGAGATGACCAATATAGGAATTCCTGTACCACCTGGAATTACAATAACTACAGAAGCTTGTATTGATTATTTTAAAGAAGGAAACAAACTACCAGGTAATTTAGAAGAACAGATTTGGGAATATATGGGTAGGTTAGAGGATAAAATAGGCAAAAAGTTTGGAGATAATAAGGACCCCTTGTTATTTTCTGTAAGATCGGGATCCGTTTTCTCTATGCCGGGAATGATGGATACCGTATTAAATTTAGGTCTTAATGACCAAGCAGTAGAAGGACTTTCTGAAAAAACAGAAGAAAGAAGATTTGCCTTTGATTGTTACCGTAGATTTATCCAAATGTTTTCAAACGTGGTTTTTGAAATCCCCCATCATGAATTTGAAATAGTGTTAGAGTCCATGAAAAATAAAAAAGGTGTAGAGCAAGATAACGAACTTGAAGCTGAAGATTTAGAAATTTTAGTAGAAGAATATAAAAAACTTGTAAAAAAAATAATGAAAGAAGATTTCCCTCAAGATCCTAAAAAACAACTTCTTCTTTCAGTAGAAGCAGTTTTTAGATCATGGAACAATGAAAGAGCCAAAGTTTATAGAAAAGTAAATAAAATATCCGATAATTTAGGAACAGCAGTAAACATCCAAGCTATGGTTTTTGGAAATCTTGGAGGAACAAGTGGAACAGGTGTAGCCTTTACAAGAAATCCATCCAATGGGGAAAACAAACTATATGGAGAATATTTGATAAATGCTCAAGGGGAAGATGTTGTTGCAGGAATTAGAACCCCTCAACCTATAAGCCAGCTGGAAAATGATATGCCTCATGTTTATGAGGAATTCGTAAAAATAACTAAGAAACTTGAAAGCGATTATAAAGATATGCAAGATATAGAGTTTACAGTTCAAGAAGGAACACTATATATACTTCAAACTAGAACGGGCAAAAGAACCGTTCAAGCAGCAATCAATATTGCTGTAGATATGGTAAATGATGGTATTATTTCTAAGGAGGAAGCATTATTAAGAATTTCTGCTGATCAATTAGATCAAATGCTTCACACAAGGATTGACCCATCGGCTAAATTAAATATTATTGCTAAAGGACTCCCAGCTTCTCCGGGAGCTGCCCATGGTCATGTTATTTTCAATGCTGATGAAGCAGAGAAAAGAGGACTGGCGGGAGAAGATGTTGTTCTCGTAAGAACGGAGACAACTCCTGATGATATACACGGAATAATTCAAGCAAAAGGTATATTAACTAGTAGAGGCGGAATGACAAGTCATGCTGCGGTGGTTGCTAGAGGAATGGGGAAACCTTGCGTTTGTGGAGCTGAGGCATTAAAAATAAACTATGCGGAAAACACTATTAAAGTAGGTAGTATTACTATAAAAAAAGGAGACTTAATTTCCATTGACGGAACATCAGGGAATGTTATTTTAGGAGAAGTTCCTATGATTGATCCGGAAATTTCTCATAACTTTAATCTAATACTTAGTTGGGCTGATGAAATTAAAGATCTAGAAGTAAGGGCTAATGCAGATAATGTTATTGATTCTGAAAAAGCAAAAGAGTTTGGAGCAAAAGGCATAGGTCTCTGCAGAACAGAACATATGTTTATGGCTCAAGATCGTCTTCCATTAGTTCAAAAAATGATTCTTTCAGAAAATGTTAAGGATAGAAAAGAAGCCTTAGCTAAACTTCTTCCAATTCAAGAAGAAGATTTTTATGGTATTTTAAAATCAATGGCAGGATTTCCCGTAACTATTAGATTTTTAGATCCTCCATTACATGAGTTCCTTCCTAACTATGATGAACTTCTTATTGAAATAACTGAGCTTAAAACTAGAGGGAACAATGAAGAATTAAGAAAAGAAAAAGAAGAGCTTTTCCGTAAAGTAAGTGAGCTTGAAGAAACGAATCCAATGCTTGGTCATAGAGGATGCCGTTTAGGAATAAGCTATCCTGAAATTTATAAAATGCAAACCCAAGCCATTTTCAGAGCAGCAGCTAGGCTTACAAAAGAAAATGTGATAGTCATTCCAGAAGTAGAAATTCCATTAGCTATATCAAAGCGGGAGCTGGAAATAATTAAAGAGATGATTGACCAAACAGCACTTGAAATTCAAAAAGAATTTAATGTTAAATTTGAATACATTGTTGCCGCAATGATTGAGTTACCAAGAGCTACTCTTACTGCAGATAAGTTTGCTGAGGTTGTTGATTTATTTAGTTTTGGAACAAATGATCTTACACAAACAACTCTTGGTTTTAGCCGTGATGATGCAGAAGGTAAATTTATGCAAACATATATTGATAATAGAATCTTCCCTGAAAGTCCATTTATTGTATTGGACAGAGAAGGTGTTGGGGAGTTAATGAAAATAGCAGTAGATAAAGGAAGAAAAGTAAAACCAGATCTAGAAATTGGTATTTGTGGTGAACACGGTGGAGAAGCAAGTTCCGTAGAATTCTGTCATATGATAGATCTTGATTTTGTAAGTTGTTCTCCATTTAGAGTACCTATTGCTAGGCTTGCAGCTGCACAGGCAGCAATAAACTATCCCAGAAAAAAATAATAGTATAAAACTAAAAGGTATTATCTCTTAGAAATTCATGAGATAATACCTTTTTTCTTAAAAAATTTTTTCTAGTAGTTATTGACTAGTTTGGTCTATTTGCATAGAATAAAACAAACAGACCACATTGGTCGGTTTAATTCTTTATGTATTGGAGAAATCTATATGGAAGATATTCTTGAAAAAATGGAAGAAGAAAAAAGACTGAATTTAATTAATAGTGCAATGAAAGAATTTGGCTCAAATAGTTATGAGAAAGCTTCTACTAACATGATTGTTAAAGAAGCTGGAATTTCCAAGGGATTGTTATATCACTATTTTGATTCTAAAGAAGCCCTTTATGATTATTTGATTGTTTTTACTATAAACAGCATGGGTAAGGCTATTGTGGATAGTGTTGAATGGGATGATGGAGATTTAATTAATCGTATGCAGAGAGTTGTTGAAATTAAACTAGGAATTCTTGAACAATATCCCTATATGTTAGATTTTGGAAAAATAATGTATGACCCTAAATCTCTGGAAGAAATGAAAAAGCTGGTAGAGAAATATCTCCCAGAGATATATTTTAAAGTATACAGCCATAATATCGATTATTCTTTATTTAAAGATGGAATAGACGTAGCTAGAGTTGCTAAAATGGTTCAATTTTTTTTGGATGGCTTTTCAGAAGAACTTCTAAAAAAATATAAAACTTCTATTTCATCAACCCAAGAATTTAAAGATGAAATAGCTGAACTTACAATATATTTAGACATGTATAAAGAAGCTTTCTATAAATAAAAAATTGGAGGTAGCTATGAAGAAAAAATTGATTATCCCCCTAGTTATACTTTTAGTAATAGGTGCAGTGATATTTTATTTTCTAATGACAGGTAATATTGGGAAAGATTACAATACAGCCCAAGTAAAGATAGGTAAAATAGAAAAGTTTGTTGAAGAAGTAGGAACAATTAGTTCTAATAAGCTTCGAAACTATTATGGCAATAGTGTTAGCAAAGTTGAAAAGATGGATTTAAAATTAGGAGATTATGTAAAAAAAGGACAGCTTTTAATTAAATTTGAAGATGATGTGGATGAAAACCTCAGGATTACAAAGAAAAAAATAGCCAATGTCAAAAACAGTATCAATTTTGCTAAGGAAAACAAAGATAAAATAGAGATCCTCTACAAAAATGGAGGCGCGGCAGAAAGTGAATTGAAAGAAGCAGTATATGAACTAGAACAATTACAGGGAGAAATGGATATTCTTATTCTATCCTTACAAAACCTTCAAGAAAACAAAAAAGAATCTATAATTTACGCTGATTTTGATGGACTAGTAACAGAATTAAATACATTTGAAGGAGATACTCCTTCGGCTGGAATAATGATTCTTGAAATTATGGATCCATTAGAAAAAAATATTTTAGTTGATTTTATGGTTTCAGATGCCTTATTTATTAAACCTGGTATGAAAGCAGAAGTTAGTGATGAAAAGTTAAATATTAAAATTGGAAATATTAATGTGGGGAAAATACATCCTAAGTCCTTTACTGTTTATTCGGAGTTAGGCGTTGAAGAAAACCGTCAAAGAGTAGAGATAGATATTCCCCCATCTAATCAAGAACTATCTTTTGGCCTTAAAGTAAATACTAGAATAATGATAGAAGAAACAAAAGAAGCACTCTTAATACCTGTAGGTGCTGTTTATGAAAAAGATTTTAAGAGTTACGTGGAAGTACTTGAAGAAGGAAAACCTGTTGAAAAGGAAGTAGTAAAGGGAATCGAAAATAATAACTTAATAGAGATAAAAGAAGGATTAATAGAAGGAGAAAAAGTAATTTTAACTTATGAAGGGAGTCATTAAATGATTAAAGTTAAAAACCTTTATCATTCATATAGCAATGATGAAAATTATTCAGTAATTGATGCTAATTTTGAAGTAGAAAAAGGAGAAATTTTTGGGTTTTTAGGACCATCAGGAGCTGGTAAATCAACTACTCAAAATATACTAGTAGGCCTCCTTCCCCTTCAAAAAGGCGAGGTTGAAGTTGCAGGTTACGATATTAGAAATATAAAAAACAAAATGTTTAATAAAATTGGAATGTCCTTTGAACAAGCAAATGTTTACAATAAAATGTCCGCTCTAGAAAACTTAGAATTTTATAGAAAATTGTTCGATGTAGAAACTAAAGATCCAATGGATTTAATTAGAATGGTGGGTTTAGATGGAAAGGAAAATATAAAGGCGGGGAAATATTCAAAAGGTATGAAACACAGACTTACTTTTGCAAGATCTATGATAAATAATCCAGAAATGTGGTTTTTAGATGAACCCACTACTGGCTTGGATCCCTCAATAGCCTCTGATATAAAAGATATAATAAGGAAAGAAAATAAAAAAGGAGTTACTATATTTTTAACAACCCACAACATGTTTATAGCAGACGAACTATGTGATAGAGTTGCATTTATTGTGGATGGGAAAATAAGATTGATAGATTCTCCAAAGAATTTAAAACTTAAATATGGAGAAAGAATTGTAGAAGTAGAATATTTCAGTAAGGAGGAACTGATTAAAGAGAGTTTTTCTACGGTACTAGAAGAAGAAAAAAATAAATTAATTGAGGTAATTAGAGAAAAGGATATCCAAACTATGCATACTAAAGAAGCCACTCTTGAAGAAATATTTATTAAAGTAACCGGAAGGGGATTGGTGTAAATGAAACTATGGCATAGTTTTAAGAAAGAGCTTATTCTCTCTTCAAAAAGCTGGTATTTTTACATAGAAATAGGAATGGCCCTAATATTTTTACTAATTCTTCTGTTCCTAGTGCCAGAGGAATTCAGCACTAAAGGGAAAGAGTACATGTACCTTGATGTGCCCCAAGCTGTTATAGATAAATACAAGGAGTCTTTATTGGAGGAAGACATAGACGAAATTGCAGAATTAGTGGAATTAAAAGCTGATAAAAAAAATTTTAAAGCTGAAATGTATGAAACAGAGGAGTCTAAAATCTATTTGCTTGAAAACCTAGAAGCTCTTAATGCTATTTCATCTTCTGAAAAAGTGCCTACGGTCCATGTCTGGGTAAAGGACAAAAATCAAGTTATACACACTTATTATCTTCAAGGATATGAAACTCAAAAGCTTAGAAATATGCTCTTGGTATTTCAAAATAGGAAAGCAGGCCATGATGTACTGAAACACTATGCTGATAATATAGTAGTTAAGTCTATGTATCAAGATATAACTCCACTAAGTGATAGACAAAACATGGTACCTGTATTTTTAACCTTTAATGGAAGTCTTATGAGTTTATTTATTATTGCTGCCTATATCTTCTTAGATAAAAGTGAAGGACTCATTAAGGCTTACGCAGTAACCGCCTCCTCTGTGTGGCAGTATCTTATGAGTAAAATAGGGGTTATAATTATTACATCAATTGTAACAGCTTTAGTAATGACTTTACCTATAATGGGATTACAAGCAAATTACTTCCTTATGCTCCTATTTCTAGTTACATCTGGATTTTTTGCAGCTTCCTTAGGACTTTATATAACTAGCTTCTATGAAGATATTACTCAGGCTTTTGGTGTTCTTTATATAGTTATAATGGTTATGATTATACCTAATATCTCTTATTTTACACCTAGTTGGACTCCAAACTGGATTAAAATTATCCCAAGTTATATTATGCTGCAGACTTTTAAAGAAATAATATCAGTAAATGGAAATATTGCTTACGTTATTTTAGCATCTTTAGGGTTTTTGATATTGGGATTAGGGATTTTTATTCTGGCAAACCATAGGTTTAAAAAAACCCTTAGCCTATAAAGGAGTATTAAAAAAATGATTAAAAAAATATTTTTAATATTTAAAAGAGATTTAACGGCAAGCACGAGAGATTTTATAAGTATGTATATAATAATTGTGCCAATAATGTTTGCTATATTAATAAACATTTTTTCCCCTGGAATAAATGACACCACAATAGAGATCGTTTTACTTGAAGGAGAAAACCAAAAACAGGAAGAATACTTTAAACAGTTCGCAAAGGTTGAAACCCTTGGAACCCTTAAAGAGATACAAGAAAGAGTAAAAAAAAGAGATCATATTGTAGGGGTACTTCCTAGCACAAAGGGTGAATATTTTATTTTAACTCAAGGTAATGAACCTGATTATATATTAGATTATGTAAAAAACTTAACTGCCTTTGATCACTACAATTTAGCTATAGAAGATTCCCAGGCAGAAATAGTAGATTATGGAAGAGATATTCCACCTTTAAAAAAAATGATGGTTAATATCTCTATTATGTTTACCTCAATCTTAGGGGGAATGATAATTGCCTTAAATATTGTTGAAGAAAAAATGGAAAACACAATTAGTGCGATACACTTATCTCCCTTATCCAGAATAGGCTTTATTGCGGGTAAAAGTTTAATAGGAGTATTTGTACCTGTAGTTGGTATTTTTTTGATGCTTATAATTACAGGATTTAGAGATATTAATTATATACATGCATTTTTAATGATTGTAAGTTCATGTATAATAAGTATATTAATAGGTTTTATAGAAGGTATAAACAATGATGATATCATGAATGCTGCAGGAAATATGAAGATGCTATTTTTTCCATTAGGTGGAGCAGTGGCAGCAATTGAGCTTTTAGCAGACAAATGGCAACCCCTATTTTATTGGATACCTTTTTATTGGTCCTATAAAGGAAACGATTTAGTTTTATCCAATACCGGTTCATGGATGGATATTATTAAATATTCCAGCTTAATATTAGCTATAAGTGCTGTAGTGTTTATTTTTTTAGCACCAAAAATAAGAAAGGGATTAGAATAAAAACATTATCATATAGGAGGAAAAAATTGAGGTTTATTTCATGGAATATTGATTCGATAAATGCTGCCTTAACAAGTGATTCTAATAGGGCAGTGCTAACAAGAAAAGTTATTAATACTATAATAGATGTGGATCCTGATGTTATTGCTTTACAAGAAACAAAATTACCTAAAGATGGACCCAGTAAGAGACATATGGAGCACTTAGCAGATTATTTTGAAGGATACTCCTATGTTTGGAGAACATCACAGGAACCGGCAAGAAAAGGTTATGCGGGGACTATGTTTTTATATAAGGATAAATATTCTCCGGAAGTTTTTCATCCTGAGATTCAGGCACCAGGTACAATGGATCTAGAAGGAAGGATAATTACTTTAGATTTTGGAAAGTTTTACCTAACTCAAGTATATACACCTAATGCGGGAGATGGCCTTGGAAGACTAGAGGAAAGGCAAATTTGGGATATAAAGTATGCAGAATACCTTCAAAGTTTAGATAAAGAAAAACCTGTAATAGCTGCAGGAGACTATAATGTTGCCCATAAAGAAATAGACTTAGCTAATCCAGATAATAATCGTAGGTCAGCAGGCTTTACAGATGAAGAACGTCAAGGATTTACAAACTTATTATCTAAAGGATTTACTGATACCTTTAGACATATTCATGGTGATGTGCTGGGAGTGTACTCCTGGTGGGCGCAAAGAGTAAAAACAAGCAAAATCAACAATTCGGGCTGGAGAATTGATTATTGGTTAGTTAGTGATCGGTTAGCCAATAAAGTTATTAGGTCTGAGATGCTAGATTCAGGTGACCGACAAGATCATACACCAATTTTACTAGAAATGGATTTTTAATAAAAGATGATGAAGAAAAAAAAGATTAAAAAGCATAAATTGTTTATTATTTTTATTTGCCTTTCGGTTATTGGCTTCGGTTATATATTAAGTGTGAATAGTTACATGAAAAAAGTTGTAGTAGAAAAGGTACTTATCTCTGAAGAGGCAGTCGAGCTTGAAACCGTTGATTGTATTATTGTTCTTGGCTGTTATGTTAAAGAAAATGGTCTTCCTAGTGATATGCTTCGTGACCGTCTTTCAAGGGGAATTGAACTCTACGAGCTTGGAGCAGCTCCCAAAATTATAATGAGCGGGGATCATGGTCGTCTAGAATATGATGAGGTTAATATAATGAAACAGTACGCAATTGACTCTGGTATTCCATCTTCCGATATTTTTATGGACCATGCAGGTTTTTCTACCTATGACACTATATATCGTGCTAAAGAGGTTTTTGGAGTAGATAAAGCTATCATTGTCACTCAGGAATATCATTTATATCGGGCCTTATACATAGCGGATAAGCTAGGAATAGAAGCCTATGGTGTTGGATCTGACTATTATACTTACTTTGGACAGCAGATGCGTGAATTCCGTGAGATACTAGCAAGAAATAAAGATTTTGTAAAAACTATATACAAACCAGAGCCCAAATATCTAGGAAAATTGATTCCCATTAATGGTGACGGAGATATAACCAATGATTAAGCTAATTTAAAGAGAGATTTCATATAAAACAAGGTTCCCAAAATTAAGTTTGGTACCTTGTTTTTTTAATTGTGATATATGCTAAAATAGAATAGAGGTGGATTTATATGAAATTAAAAAAATGGATGCTTATTCCTGTTTTTATAATACTTGCTATAGCTGTATTTCTTTTTGCAATAAATTCAGAAAAGCAAGAAGAGGAAGAAAATCCTAAACCGGTTAAGGTAATTAGTGTTCAAGAAAAAACTGGAAATTTCGAATATGAATATTCCGGTACTGTTCAGCCAGAAATAATTAAAAAAATTGCTTTTAAAATACCTGGAAAAATAAGTAAATTTTCTGTTAGCTTAGGAGAAAAGGTAAATAAAGGTGCAAGAATAGCAAGCTTGGAAACTAATGAATTACAAATGGCAGCAGAAGCCTCTAAAAACACTTTAAATACAGCTAAATCTTCTTTTGATTTTCTTAAAGAGAATTATGAAAAGATGATAAAAATTCATGCTGGTGGAGGAATTTCTACTCAGGAATTGGAAAAAATTAAGCTAGAAAAAGAAAATGCAGAGAATTTATATAATAACGCCAAAATAGACTATGAAAACAAACAGCTAAACCTTAATGATTCAACTTTAAAATCTGATATAACTGGCTATATAATAGATGTTTTGTATGAAGAGGGGGAAATAGTTCCCGCAGGATATCCTGTTGTGATAATTAGAAGCATTGAGCTAGAAGTTAGCTTTGGTTTATCTCAAGAAGATATCTCTCTTGTTGGAATAGGTAATTCAGTGAGAATAGTTGATGGAGAAAATGAGTATAAAGGTATTATAAAAAATATAAATCAAGCACCGGAATCTTCTGTTAGGACCTATGAGACTAAAATAAAATTTGAGGGCGAAGCACCTACAATATCCGTCGGTTCAATTGTGGAAGTGTACATTGAGGGAGAAGAAGAAAAAGGTATTTGGATTCCCTTAGATATTATTCTTAATGATGGGGAAGATTATGTTTTTGCTATAGATGAAGAAAACTTTGCACACAAAAAGGTAATTAATATTAAATCTTTAAAAAACACCTTAGTTAAGGTTTCAGGCTTAACTAAAGAAGATAAAATTGTATCTGAAGGTTTTAGAAACCTTCGAGAAGGGGATATAGTTTTAGTTAAGAAATAAGGGTGGGGAAAATAGACTTTGGATTTTTAAAAAAAGTTATTGAAAATAGAAGAGTAACATTTTTTCTTGTCTTAATATTGTCATTATTCGGACTGTACAATTATTGGCTTATGCCTAAGCAAGAAAACCCACAGATCACACCTCCTGTGGCTAAGTTGACTGTTATATACCCAGGAGCATCCCCTGAAGAAATAGAAGAATCAATTACTGTTAAGCTAGAAGATGAAATTGCTACTTTAGAAGGTATTGATTTTATAGAGTCTTATTCTCAAAATAGTGTTTCTGCTATTATAGTCTGGCTTAATACTGGAATCGATGTTGAAAAGAGCTGGGATAAGCTTAGGGAGAAAATGGACGAGGTAGAAGATAGTCTTCCAAATGGTGCTCAAAAAATTCAGATAGATACAGATATGGCAAGAACAGCTGGTTTTATTATGAGTTTTTCAGGAGAAAATTATTCTTTTGACCAACTAAACTATTACGCTAAAATTGTAAAAAAAGAAATAGAAGGTATTGAAGGAATTTCTAAAATTGAAATTAAAGGTGAGCAAACAAAGCAATTAAAAATTAAAGTGGATGCCAATAAATTAAATAAAACAAATGTTTCTCTAGATGAGATTACTGGTATACTTCAGTCTCAGAATATTCAAATTCCCTCAGGGGATATTTATGATGGTAATATTCGGATCCCAGTAAACACTACTGGGGAGTTTAAAAATTTAAAAGAAATAGAAGAACTCGTAATAGGCATATCTCCTGATACAGGTAGTATACTTCGTCTCAAAGATATAAGTGAGATAAGCCTAGAAAAAGAAGAAGGCCTTTCTAAATTTCTTTATAATGGTGAGAAATCTTTGTTTTTAACAGGATACTTTTTAGATAATAAAAATATAGTTATTATCGGATCTGAATTAAAGGGGAAATTAGAAAAAATTAATAAAAACTTGCCTCCAGATTTAGAAATTAACTATGTGTTAAATCAACCAGAAGATATAAGGGAATCTGTAAATAACTTAATGTTTAATCTTTTGCAAGGTATTGCCTTTGTTGTTTTCGTAGTATATCTAGGAATGGGAATACGCAATTCTTTTGCAGTAGCCTTAGCAATACCCTTTTCTATTTTGTTATCCTTTTCAGTTATGAGATTTATAGGGCTGCAAATCCATCAAATTTCCATAGCAGGATTTATAATCTCATTAGGATTATTGGTAGACAATGCCATTGTAATAAGTGATTCAATTCAAGTGAGGATTGATAATAAAGAAGACCGACTTGAAGCATGTACTCAAGGAGTTAAGGATGTTGCCATACCCGTATTAACAGCAACGATTACCACTATTGCTGCCTACGTTCCTCTTTTAACTCTAAGTGGAATTGCTGGAGAATATGTACGCAGCGTACCTCAGATTGTAATTATTACCTTATCAGCTTCATATTTTACAGCAATTTTTTTTACCCCACTAATTGCCTTTCTTTTTTTTAGAGAAGGTAGTCAAGTGAATCATGGAGATAAAATTCTGAATTGGTTTACCAGCTTATCAGAATGGGGACTAAGAAGAAAAAAAGAGGTAATATATCTTTCCCTTGGGGCTCTTATTTTTTCTTTATTTATAGCCTATCAACTACCTTTGATCTTTTTTCCAAAGGCAGATAAAAATGTAATTTATGTTGACATAAAATCTGAGCAAGGGGTAAATTTAGAGAAGACAGAAGATTTAACAAAATCTATTGAAAAAATCCTACGTGATCAAGAGGAAACAGTTTATACTGGAGCTTCTGTGGGTGAAGGACTTCCAAAATTCTTTATTACTCTTCCAGGTTTTATTAATGCCCCTGATAGTGCTCAGTTAATGGCATCTCTCAACCTTTCTAAGGGAAAAAGATTTAAAAACAATACTGAATTTTTGGAATATTTTCAAAAAATTATTGATAGTAAGATAAGCGGAGGATCCGTTGTAATTAAAGAATTAGAACAAGCGGAACCCATGGTAGCCCCTATAATTGTTAGAATTACAGGGGAAGACAAGGATCTCTTAAAGAATCAGTCTTTAGTAATTCAGCAAATGCTTAGGGAAATTCCAGGAGCATATAAAGTAAAGGATGACTCTGAAGATAAAAAATATCAGTATAAAGTAGAAACAGATACAACAACGGCTTCATATTCTGGACTTACTAGATATGATATTCAAAAAGAAATAAGTATTGCCTTAAACGGTAGAAATGTATCAGAATTAAAAAAGGAAGATGGCTCAAAATATGATATTTTTGTAAAAAGCGATATAGAAACTATAGAAGACTTAAAAAACTTCTATATAAAATCTCCGATTACAAACAAGAAAATTCTTCTGAAGAGTATGGCAAAGATCGAAGTAGAAGCTCAACTTCCAATGATTAAAAGATATAATAGAGAAAATAACATTAATGTTTTAGCTGATGTTAAACTGGGTTATAGTGCAGTTGATGTACAGAACGTGCTTCAAAAGAAAATAAATGAATCTCCCTTAGACAAGGAGATTAATGTTAGTTTCTCTGGAGAAAAAGATAATATTTTAAAATATTTTGGTGGATTAGGTGTGGCTGCTATCTTTGCTTTTGCAGCGATTTATATCATAATGATGATTCAATTTAAATCCATGCTTCAACCTTTTATAATAATGATATCTATACCTTTTTCTATAATCGGGTCAGCTTTAGGATTATTTATTTTTAGACAGCCCTTATCTTTCACAGCCCTTCTTGGACTAGTCAGTTTATTAGGGGTAGTAATTAATAATGCTATTATCCTTTTAGATTATATAAATTGGGAGAGGAATCAAGGTATGAGTATTGAGGAAGCTTGTCGGGGTGCAGTTAAAAAAAGAGTAAGACCTATAATTTTAACCACCACTACTACTATCCTAGGATTAATACCCCTTATTTTTAGTGGAACCCTTTTCGTACCAATGGCAGTAGCTTTAATGTCAGGACTTCTTGTTTCCACTTTATTAACTCTTGTTATAGTACCAGCAGTATATTCTTTGGCCTACAGTATGGGAGGTAAAATAGAAAATGAATCGTAAGCATTTAGAAAGACAAGAAAAAAAGAATTTAGCACCTTATGCAGCCTTTGCATCAGAATCTAAGGGGCGTTTTTATCCTGAAGAGGAAGATGTGTTTAGAACAGCTTTTATGAGGGATAGAGACAGGATAATTCATTCGAAAGCCTTTCGCAGGTTAAAACACAAAACTCAAGTATTTATTGCTCCAGGAAGTGATCATTTTAGAACAAGACTGACCCACACTCTTGAAGTCTCTCAGATTGGCAGGACAATAGGCCGTGGATTAGGCTTAAATGAAGATCTAATAGAGGCAATAGCTCTTGCCCATGATGTGGGTCACACTCCCTTTGCCCATGCAGGGGAAGAAGTTTTAAATAGACTAGCACCTCAGGGTTTTAGACATAATTATAATAGTGTAAGAGTATTAACAAATATAGAAAGAAAATCTGATCTATACCCTGGCCTGAATCTATCAAAAGAAGTTCTTGATGGAGTTCTTCATCACAGTGGCTTTAATAAAAGTAAAGAATCTGCTAGCACCCTAGAAGGCCAGGTTATTCGCCTTAGTGATAAAATTGCGTATGTACAACATGATATTGATGATGCCATTAGAGCTGGAACTTTAACTGAAAAATCCTTACCTAAAAATGCAGTGAAACTATTAGGTGATACTCATGGGGAGAGAATTGGCAGTTTAGTTTATAATTCTATTGAACATTCATATAAATTAATAAGTAAGGGAAACCTCAGTATTGCTCCAGATTCTGAGTATAATCAAGCTTTAGTAGAGTTAAGGGATTTCATGTTTAAAAATGTTTATTTAGGAAGTATTTGTAAAGAAGAAAGAACAAAAGCGACCATGGTAATCGAGTATTTATATGAGTATTATTTAAAAAATATTGATAAACTTCCAAAATTTTATAAGAACATTGCTGATGAGGAAGGAAAAGAACAGGGAGTATTAGATTATATTTCAGGTATGAGCGATAATTTTTGCGTAAATACATTTAAAGAGTTAACTATTCCCCGTTCTAATATAGAAATATGAGGGATTTCAAGATAATTGTTGATGCGGATGCATCACCATTTAAAGAAGAAATAACAGAAATGGCCATGAGATTTAAAAAAGAATTGTATTTTGTTTTTTCTACCTCTCACATTTCTAATTATCCTGATTATGTAAAAACAATAATGGTAGATAATGAAAAAGAAGCTGCAGACATTGCAGTGGCTAATCTTAGTAGTGAAAAAGACATAATTATTACCCAAGATTATGGCTTAGCCGCTATGGTTCTAGCAAAAAATGCCAGAGTATTATTAAATAGAGGGCAAGTTCTCAATCAGGAAAATATTGATCAATTTCTAAACATAAGGCATATAAATGCTAAAAACAGAAAAAAAAGGGTAAGAGTAAAAGGACCGAGAAAGATTACTGATAAGGATAAAAAAGTATTTCTTGATCAATTGTACAAAATGATTACTGAAGATTAGGAGGGATTAAATCGGCTGGGAACAATTTTTTTGAACAAGACAAAATCCAAGAAGTGTTGGATAGAGTCAATATAGTAGATTTAATTTCTGCTTATGTTAGCTTAAAAAAAGCAGGCAACAACTATAAAGGCTTATGTCCTTTTCACTCAGAGAAAACCCCTTCCTTTGTGGTTTCTGATTCGAAACAAATGTTTCATTGTTTTGGTTGTGGAGCCGGTGGAAACGCAATTAAATTTTATATGGATATAGAAAGTAAAAATTTTCCTGAAGCTATAAAGGAATTAGCAGAAAAAAACGGGGTTATAATAGAGGAAGTAAAGACAAGTCCTGAAGAAGATAAAAGGAAAAAACAAAACAAGAGATATTTATCTATTAATAAGTTAGCTATGGAGTATTTTAAGCATAATTTACACAATACTTCTGAAGGGAAAGAGGGTTTAGCTTATTTAAAAAAGAGAAAACTAAGTGATGACTTAATATTAAAATTTAATTTAGGTTGGGCCAATGATGATTGGCAAAATTTAAAAAACTTTTTAAATAGTAAGAAAATATCTGACGAAGAATTATATACTCTTGGTCTTTTAAGTAAAAACCAAGTGGGTAATAGATTTTTTGATAAATTTCGAGGAAGAATTATGTTTCCTATTCAGGATGTAAATGGAAACTTTGTTGCTTTCGGTGGTAGGTTAATTGGTGAAGGAGAGCCTAAATATTTAAATTCTCCTGATACCCCCATCTATAATAAAGGAAAACATCTATATGCTCTAAACAATGGAAAATTTGAAATACGAAAAAAAGATTTCTCCATTCTCGTGGAGGGATATATGGATGTTTTAATTTCTCATCAATTTGGTATAGAGAATGCAGTAGCATCTTTAGGGACAGCTCTTACTCCTGATCAAGTAAAATTACTTATGCGATTCTCAGTTGACTGTAAAATAGCCTATGATGGTGATAATGCAGGGAAGAAGGCTGCTCTTCGTGCTTTTGAAATATTGGCAGATGGAGGTATGAAAACTCAGGCTCTGCAATTTCCCCAAGACTCAGATCCGGATGATTTTTTATTAAAGTATGGATTGGAAAAATTTGAGGAGTTAGTCGAAAAAGCTGAAAATCCTGTTCTTTTTAAATTAGACTATTTGATTCCCCAGGGAGATTTAAATATTTCAGATAAAAATAAAATAATAGCAGAAATTTCAGAAGACCTTTTTAAGGTTAGGAGTACCATATTAAAAGATCATATTTTAAAACAAACCTCTTTAAAATTGGGACTCCAAGAAGACCTGGTTAGGTCAGAATTAAATTTGCTTTATCGTAATAGAAGGAATAAAGCTCTTCCTGGAAGGGTTATTCAAGAGCAAAGGAAGATAAAAAAACAAGGAAATACTAACATTCAAAAAGAACAAATCTTTCTTCTTCAGAAAATTATAGAGAAACCCGAACTAACTGAGGAAGTGGAAAAAAGAGGAGGAGCCTGTTTGTTTTCCGAGGAACTAGTAGAGACATATACAATCTTTACTAATAATAATAATCATGATACAATAGTAAATCTGAGAAATTCAAATGATAAGCTTATTTCCAGAATTTTACTTCAAGAATTTGACTATGAAAATGAAGAAAAAGCTTTTTTCGAGATTCTTAATAATATGTGTTGTCTCAAGCTGGATAAAGATTTCAGTGGGAAACAAAAAAAACTTATAGAATCAGAAAAAAAAGGTGAAGTAAAAGAAGTAGAAAGATTACTTCTGGAAATGAACGAAATCATTAAAAATAAGGATCGAATAAGAAAGGGGCTATTTAATTGAAAGAGCAATTACAATCAATTAAAGGATTTTCCGAACTGTTTGAAAAAGGGAAAAAAGATAAAAATATTACTCAAAAAGAATTCGAGGATAAGTTTGAAAAAGTAGATCTAACCCCTGAACAAATTGAAGATATTATGGACTTTTTTACAGAAAACGATATAGAAATATTGGATACAGATAATGATGCCGAAGAAGAAGTAGTGGATTTATCAATTCCAGATGGAGTTTCTGTTGATGATCCAGTAAGAATGTATCTGAAAGAAATTGGCAGGGTTGATCTTTTAAGCGGTGCTGAAGAAGTTGAGCTAGCTAAACTTATGGAGCTGGGTGATGAAGGAGCAAAAAGAAAATTATGCGAAGCTAACCTAAGACTTGTTGTAAGTATAGCGAAAAGATATGTAGGCAGAGGCATGTCTTTTCTTGATTTAATTCAAGAGGGTAACTTAGGTTTAATTAAGGCTGTAGAAAAATTTGATTATACTAAAGGTTTTAAGTTCTCTACTTATGCAACCTGGTGGATTAGGCAGGCTATAACAAGGGCTATAGCTGACCAAGCACGGACAATTAGAATACCTGTTCATATGGTA
>CAZXPJ010000011.1:0-41567 GCA_964642925.1 uncultured Eubacteriales bacterium
TAGTGATGGATGTATCTTTTTGATTCTTCAATACCTATACCATCTATTATTTGTTCTTCTCTTAAAGCCCCTAAAGCCACGACTGAAAGAACCTGAGTCTGTCCTCTTGTAAATAAGCCTGAACCATGAGCTCTAGGTAAAACATTTATCTCACAGGTGATAGGTCTGATCTCATCTGTTGCTCTGCCATCAGGTCTAATTTTTTCTACTGTAATTAATTTTCTTACTATCTCTTTTGTAAGAGCTGAAAAAATATTTTTAATATCCTTTTCTTCATCTGGATACTCTTCTTTTAAGCTTAAAATTAATTCATCTCTTACTTTTTTAATTTCTTCTTCTCTATCTTGTTTATCAAAGGTCTTAATAGCTTCGTGTAATTTATCATAAGAAGCTTCCCTTACTTTTTCCACAAGTTCCTCAGGAGGAAGGGCAAGTTTTGGTATTTCTTTTTCTTTCGCTAGCCCCATCTCTAAAGCTTCTTTTCTGAATTCCTCTATAAATGCTACTATTTTTTTGATTTCCTCATGGCCTGTTAAAATAGCTTCTAAAACTTTTTCCTCAGAAACCTCATTAGCTCCAGCCTCCACCATCATTACTGCATCTTTAGTTCCTGCAACAACTAGATGTAAATCTGATTGTTCTTCTTGTTCCCTATTTGGATTTACAATTAATTCCCCATCGATAAGGCCCATTGTAACTGCGCCAATTGGTTCTTGAAATGGGATTTGAGAAATATGAAGAGCTGCTGAAGCACCATTCATAGCACACATTTCAGGAGAATTTTCCATATCAACAGATAGTATCATAGCAACTACTTGAACATCATTTCTGTAACCATCAGGAAACAGAGGGCGGATAGGTCTATCCATCAGACGACTATTTAGTGTAGCTTTCTCACTGGGGCGACCTTCTCTTTTAATAAAACCACCTGGGATTTTACCTGCTGCATAAAGTCTTTCCTCATAATCGCAAGTTAAAGGGAAAAAATCTAATCCTTCCTTAGGCTCCTTCGAACCTGTAGCAGTAGCATTAACAACGGTTTCACCGTAAGTTACTAAAACGGATCCACTAGCCTGCTTTGCTAAACGGCCAGTTTCAAAAATCATTTCTCTGCCGCCTACTGTAATCCCTTTTCTTAAAACATTTTGACTCATATTTATTTCCTCCTAATAAAAAGAGCGGTATCCACCGCTCTTTAATGACTCTATTATCTACGTATTCCTAATTTTGAAATGATTACACGATATCTATCAAAATCTTTCTTTTTAACATAGTTTAACAGTCTACGTCTCTTACCAACCATTTTCAATAAACCACGACGTGAATGGTGGTCCTTCTTATGCATTTTTAAATGCTCTGTTAAATAATTGATTCTGTCAGAAAGCATTGCTATTTGTACTTCAGGAGAACCAGTGTCTTTTTCATGAACCTTATATTCCTGAATAATAGTTGCTTTTTTTTCTTTGTCTAACGCCATTATCTACACCTCCAAAATATTAACCTAAACCATGAAAAAAGTCGGCGTGTCTAATTTCTTAGTAAAGGTTTCTTCAACTGTTGATTATATATAATTTTATAAAATTAGGCAATATTTTTTTTATCTACTTTTATCCAATACCCTATCAATATCTTTTTTTATCTGATCTTTCAAATCATAAAGAGAAGAAAATTTCATTTCATCCCTTATTTTTTTAATAAAAGTTACTACTACTTCTTCACCATATATATCTTCTGAAAAACTAATAAGATGTACTTCGATTTCAACCAGCTCATTATTTTTTACTGTGGGCTTTATGCCAATATTACTTATTCCTGGGTAAGTAATTCCTTTTACACTTATTTCTACACTATAAACTCCATTAGCTGGTACTAATTGTTCTTTATCATAATTGATATTTGCAGTTGGAAATCCAATTGTTCTACCAATTTGTTTTCCTTTAATAACTGTTCCGGATATTTTTGGATAATATCCAAGAAGCTTTTTTGCTTTTTCTATTTGACCGTTTCCAAAGTATTCTCGTATTAAAGTACTACTTACTCTTTCCCCCTCAACTGTTACTGGAGGTATAATATAAACCTCAATACCGTAAAGAGCTGCTGTTTCTTTTAATGTTTCCACATTACCTTCACGATTTTTACCAAAAACAAAGTCAAAGCCCACTACAATTATCTTAGCATTCATTTTTTTTACCAAAATTTCTTCTATAAAAGAATCTTTAGTTAAATGGGCAATTTCTTTATTGAATTCCATTACAACTAGAGCCTCTACCCCAAGTTCCTTTATATTTTTGTTTTTTTCTTCTAAAGTATTGATATATTTTAAATCCTCTTTAAAGAAAAATCTAGGATGAGGGTAAAAAGATAAGACATAACTAGGTATATTCCTTTGATGCCCTAGTTTAACAGCCTGTTTAATAAGTTCCTTATGTCCTTTGTGCACACCATCAAAATTCCCCAAGGTTACCACCTTCGGGGAACTGTCTATATCATCTAAACCTATATAACATTTCAATCTAATCAACCTCAATTAAACAAATACTTTTTTTGGTCTTAAAAGCATGGATTTTAATGTTCCTAATCCAATAAGTTTTCCGTCATAAGCAAAGATTTTTACTTCTTCAGAATCTTCCATTTTTGCATATTTTTCTCCATCAAGATAAACCAAATTACCAAGAGAAGCTTTTTTGCTATCCTCTTTGTTGAGTTTTAGTGATATAAACTTTGGTATTGCTTGGTCTATATTAATGATATATTTCTCTACACCATCTTCTTGAAGTTCCTCAAGAGTTACTGAGTTCTTCTCTATAAAACTTCCACTTTTTGTTCGGAGTAGAGC
This sequence comes from uncultured Eubacteriales bacterium, assembly GCA_964642925.1. Lineage (GTDB taxonomy): Bacteria > Bacillota > Peptococcia > Peptococcales > SKKY01 > SKKY01. Next base: position 2,837 of record CAZXPJ010000011.1, read on the forward strand.
ACTTAAGTGACCACAGGTACCAAGTGAATCAGCTAAGTCTCTAGCTAAAGACCTAATATATGTCCCCTTGCTACATCCAACAGTTATATTAATTTTATTATCTCTAAAAGAGTTTAATTTAATATAATAAATATCTACTTTTCTACCAGGAATATCAAGTTCTTTTCCCTCTCTAGCATATTTATATAGAGGTTTTCCATCTTTTTTTATGGCTGAATAAATCGGTGGTATCTGAATTATTTCTCCAAGAAAATTCTTAAGAACTTCTATAAGAAGTTCTTCTGTTAATTTAGGGATTGGACATTTTCTTGTTATTTCCCCATCAGCATCTAAAGTGTCTGTCTCAGAGCCTAAACTTATCTCAGCAATATATTCTTTATCTTCTCCTGTAAGGTATTCAGCTATACGAGTAGCTTTTCCCAGACATAAAGGAAGGACACCCTCAGCCATTGGATCTAATGTACCCGTGTGCCCCACTTTTTTCATTCCAGCTATTCTCCTCACCTTGTTTACAATATCGTGAGAAGTAAAGCCTTTAGGTTTGTATATATTTAATACACCATTATGCATTTTCTAATTCCTTTTTTATCTCCATAATAACTTTCTTTTCTACTTCTTCCAAAGTACCTGAAATTTCAAATCCAGCTGCTCTCTTATGTCCGCCACCTTCAAACACTCTTGCAATCTTGCTTACATCAATTCTTCTTTTGGAACGTAAGCTGCCCTTTATCTTTCCATCTTCTCTTTCTTTAAGAAGTAAAGCTACTTCAACATCTTTAATATTCCTTAAATTACCAGTTAAGCCTTCCGTATCTTCCTCTTTTGCTCCTAGTTTGTTTAGGATAATATAAGGAATTTTAACCCATGCTAAAAGATTATCACAGGCAAAATTAACTTCCTGATAAGCATATTTAGTTAACTGAAAACGTTTAAGAGATACTCCTTCGTAAAAGTTCTCTCTTAGAGCCGCTGTATCTGCTCCTTTTTCTATCAAATCCGCTGCTATCAAATGAGTCTCTGCACTAGTGTTAGAATACATAAATGAACCTGTATCTGTACTTACTGCAGTATAGAGACAAGTTGCCGCTTCTTCGTCTAGGGGTAGGCCCATTTCGTGTAATAACTTATAGACGATCTCACCTGTTGAAGCTGCTTTTATATCAACATAATTATAATCAGCAAAGTTGTCATTACTAACATGATGGTCAAGATTTATAGTTATTCCTTTGGAAATAGGTATCCCTGATCTTTTACTATCAGCACAATCTACATATATCACTACATGCTCAGAAAGATCCTGACCTTCATAAATTCTAATTTTTTTAGAACCGGGAAGGAAAAAAAGATATTCAGGAATTTCACCTGCATTAAAACAATTGACTTTTTTCTTATCTTTTTTAAGGAGATGGGCTAAAGCTAGTTGTGAGCCAAGAGCATCTCCATCAGGATCAATATGAGATATTATAGATATTTCTTTTGCATTTTTTATCGCATCAACTATCTTTTTCATCTTTTTGAGACTCCTTGTTTAAATCTGCAAGTATCTTCTCTATTCTAGCTCCATACTCTAAAGACTCATCTTCTTCAAAAATGAGATCTGGAGTTATTCTAGTTGTCATCTTTTGAGATAACTCTCTTTTTATAAATCCTGCAGCTTTTTTTAAGGAATCCAATAATTCAGGTTTTCCCCCTGTGCTTATATATATTTTTGCATAACTTAAATCATTTGTTAGGTCTACACCTGTTACTACGATATTTTCTCTTAAAGAAGGATCTTTAACTTTAGTGCTTATTATTTGTGCTATATCTCTTTTTACTTCTTCTTGTAACCTTTTATTTCTGTGTCCAGCCATATTCAATTACCTCACTTTCAATAGGCTATTCTAATTCCCTTTTGATTTCTTGCATTTCGTAGGCTTCTAGAATATCCCCTTCTTTGAAATCATTGTAATTCTTTATGCTTATACCACATTCGTATCCTGCTTGAACTTCTCTCACATCATCTTTAAACCTTTTTAATGCATCAATCGAGCCATCAAAGATTACTACACTGTCTCTAATTACTCTTACTTTAGCATTTCTTACGAATTTACCTTCAGTTACATAAGAACCGGCAATGTTTCCTACTTTAGGTACTCTAATTATCATTCTTACTTCTGCGACTCCAAGATCTTTTTCTCTAATTTCAGGAGCAAGAAGACCTGATAGTGCAGCTTTTACATCTTCAATTGCATCATAGATAATTCTGTAAAGCCTAATATCTACTGCTTCTTTTTCTGCTGATTTTCTTGAATTTACATCTGGTCTTACATTAAATCCTAAAATGATCGCATTAGAAGCAGAAGCTAACATAACGTCTGTCTCCTTGATACCACCAACGGCAGCATGAATTACATTTACTCTTACTTCTTCATTACTTAACTTATCAAGGGATTGTTTAATCGCTTCTATAGATCCTTGTACATCCGCTTTAAGTACAATATTAAGATCTTTTATTTCTCCATCTTTAATCTTTGCAAAAACATCATCAAGGGTTACTTTGCTTCCTCTATTGATGTCTTTTAAATGTTTATCTTTATCTTTTCTTTCTACAACTGCTTTAGCTAGTTTTTCATCTTCGGCAACAAGAATTTCATCCCCTGCTTCTGGTACATCATTTAATCCTAATACTTCTACAGGAGTAGAGGGTCCTGCTTTTTTGATCTTCTTACCTAGATAATCAAACATAGCTCTTACTTTACCCATGGTGGTACCAGCAACTAGGAAATCACCTACTTCAAGAGTTCCTTTTTGAACTAGCACCGTAGCAACAGATCCACGGCCTTTATCTAGTTTAGATTCAATAACAACACCACTGGCTCTTCTATTAGGATTAGATTTAAGCTCTGCAACTTCTGCAACAAGAATAATCATTTCAAGGAGGTTATCAATACCCTCACCTGTCATAGCAGAAACTGGAACCATTATTACATCTCCACCCCAGTCCTCGGCTACTAATCCATGCTCAGTAAGTTCTTGTTTGATTTTTTCTGGATTGGCACTTGGTTTATCTATTTTATTAATTGCTACAATCATTGGAACTTTAGCCGCTTTAGCATGATGAATAGCTTCTATTGTTTGTGGCATTACTCCATCATCAGCTGCTACAACCAGAATTGAAATATCAGTAACTTGTGCTCCTCTAGCCCTCATTTGCGTAAAAGCTTCGTGACCTGGAGTATCTAAGAATGTAATTTTTTGTTTCTTAATTTCTACTTGATAGGCACCAATGTGCTGAGTTATTCCCCCGGCTTCAGTTGCAACTACCCTAGCAGAACGTATTTTATCCAGTAACGAGGTCTTACCATGGTCAACATGTCCCATTATTGTTACTACAGGGGGTCTTCCTACAAGAGTTTCTTCTGCATCTTCAATTTCTGCAAAGAATTTTTCTTCTCTTGTTTCTCTTTTTTCAAAGGTCGCTCCAAATTCTTCCGCAATTATTTGGATAGTGTCCTCGTCTAATGTTTCATTAATAGTTGCCATTATTCCAAGATTCATCAAAGATTTAATAACTTCTGTAGACTTTTTACCCAACTGAGAGGCTAATTCTTGAACTGTAAGATCATCTTCGATTACTACATGTCTTTTTACCTCTGGTGCTGGTACGTGGACTTTTACTGTTCTTTTTGTATGGGGTCTTCCTTTTTTCTTAGCAAAGACCTTATCTATAGATATTTTCTCTTTTTTATCGATGGTATTTATTTCTTTTAATTTATCTCTTTTTCTGTTTCCGTAATTAGATTTAACGTCTTTTTCTACTATTTCTGGAACTACTGGTTCCGCTCTGAAGTCTTTTGTAGCTCCTGGCTTTTTACTATCCGATCTAAAAGGTGGCTTACCTCCTGTTTGTGGTCTGCCTAATCCTTGTCCGTAAGCTGGTTTTTGACCACCTTGCCCATAAGCCGGTTTCTGGCCGTAAGCTGGTTTAGCAGCTCCCTGACCATAGGCTGGTTTTTGGCCATAAGCAGGCTTAGGAGAACCTTGCCCATAAGCCGGTTTCTGGCCATAGGCTGGTTTTGCAGCTCCTTGTCCATACGCAGGCTTCTGAGCTCCGGTCTGCCCGTAGGCTGGCTTCTGGCCTGTTTTTGTATAAGGTGGCTTTTGCCCACCTGTATATCCAGGTTTGTTTTGATTGTAAGGAGGCTTTGTTCCTTTATATCCTCCCTGTTGTTGATCCCTAAAATTAGTGGTTTTTCCTTCTGATGGCCTTGGAACTTTTTTCTCATCTCTGAAGCTTGTAGTTTTCCCCTGAGGAGTCCTTGCGTTTTTATCATATTGAGGTTTTTTAACCTCTGCTTTCGCCTCAGGTTTAACTTCTGTTTTTGTTTCTGGTTTTACTTCTGCTTTTGTCTCTGGTTTTACTTCTGCTTTTGTCTCTGTCTTAACTTCTTTCTTCTCTGTTTTTTTACTAGAAAAAATTTCCTTTATAGTCCCCACTTCTTTCTCTGTTAGTGTGCTCATGTGATTTTTCACTTCGTAACCTTTTGACTGTAGTTTCTCAACTAAGTCTTTACTGGTCACATTAATTTCCTTTGCAACTTCATGTACTCTGTACTTTGACAATACCCTTCACCTCCGAAAACTAATTAACTATATTTTTAAGCGACTCTGCCATTTTCTCATCCAGAATACCCACTAAGGCTCTAGGAGATGTTCCGATTGCCCTACCGAGACTTTCTTTGTCGCATAATTCAATGAAATCTATCTTCATGCTTTTTGCTAACTCTTTCCAAGTAAGTTTTCTTTTTTCCGAATAATCCTCAGCAATTATAAGCAGCTTAATTTTGTCTTTTTTTAAAAAAGCTTTAACTCCCTCTTCACCTGAAGTAGTATAGTTAGCTTTTTTTGCAAATCCAAGAAGAGTTAAGAATTTATTCTTCATCCTTTAAAATTTCCCCCAATTCATCGTATACTTCTTTTGGGATCTCCATTTTAAAAGTTTTTTCTAGAATTTTTCCTTTATTAATTCTAAGGAAACAATTCAAGTTTTTACATATATAAGCTCCCTTTCCAGGTTTTTTCCCTGTAGGATCATATGTTACTTTTCCTTCAGGAGTCCTAACTAACCTCAAAAGGTCTTTTTTTTCGAACATTTCTCTACAAGATACACACATTCTTTTAGGAGTTTTCTTCATCGGAACTTTCCTCTTCTAAGAATTCTTCTTCAGTAAAAGCTTCATATAATGCCTCTTGTTGACTTTCACTCTTTATGTCAATTTTCCATGTCGTTAGCTTTGCAGCTAAACGTGCATTCTGCCCTTCCTTCCCTATTGCTAAAGATAACTGATAGTCAGGAACAACAACACTAGCTTTTTTATCATCTTCATAAATTGTTACTTCATATACCTTTGAAGGACTTAAGGAGTTTTTAATAAATTCTGCTATATCTTCACTCCAATTAACTATATCAATCTTTTCGCCTTTAAGTTCATCTACAATGCCCTGTACTCTTGATCCTTTTGGACCAACACAGGCTCCCACTGGATCTACATTTTCATCATGGGAGTATACAGCAATTTTTGATCGGCTACCTGCTTCTCTTGAAATTGATTTAATCTCAACAATACCATCATGGATTTCAGGTACTTCAAGTTCAAATAACCTTTTTAATAATCCAGGATGGGATCGTGATAATAAAATTTGAGGACCTTTTGTAGTTTTTCTAACTTCTAATATATACGCTTTAATTCTTTGATGTACTTCTAGTCTTTCCCCTTCCATTTGTTCACTAGCAAGAAGAACAGCTTCTACTTTACCAAGATCAACATAAGCAGTTCTGTTATCAATCCTCTGGATAACTCCGTTTACAATGTCTCCTTCTTTGCCAATGTAGTCCTCATAAATTATATCTCTTTCAGCTTCTCTAACTTTCTGGATTACTGAGTTTTTCACTGATTGAGCAACTACTCTTCCGAAATCTTTTGGAGTTACATCAATTTCTGCTTGATCTCCAACTTTGTATAAATGACTTATATCTTTTGCTTCTTCTAAAGAAATTTCTGTTTTACTATCTGTTAATTCTTCTACTACAGTTTTTCTTTCTATTATACTTAGTTCTCCTGTTTCTCTATTTAAATTAACTTCTATATTATTAGGATTTAAACTTTTTCCAGCATTTTTTTTATAATACGCTAGAAGAGAATCTGTAACAGCACTATATATAACTTCGGAATCAATTCCTTTTTCTTTTTCTATTTCTTTTACTGCCTCAATTAAATCTTTGTTCAACTAACTGACCTCCTTCTCTTTCTAATCTTCCCAGAGCAAATTTACTCTGGAAATCAACTCTCTTGGTATATTAAATTCTTCTTCAGAAATAATTTGCAGGTTTTTTTCATCCACTTCACCAAGTTTACCAGAATATTGTTTTTTCCCCTGATAGTTTGTAAATAACTTTACTATTACATTGCTTCCTTTAAACCTTTCAAAATCCTTGTCTTTTTTTAATACTCTTTCAATTCCAGGAGATGAAACTTCTAAATGATATTCTTGCGCTATACAATCTACTTCATCAAGTTTTTCTCCTACTACCCTACTAATATTTGCACAATCATCTATATTAACTCCATTTTCTTGATCAATATATACTCTTAGAAACCAATCAGATCCTTCTTTTATAAATTCTGTTTCAACTAATTCATATCCTAGATTTTCAATAATTGGTTCAATAATTTCCGATACTATATCAACTATTTTTGACATTTTTTAAATACCTCCCCCTGTAATAATAGGAAAGAGTGGGCGAGAACCCACTCTTTGCAAAAAAATATCTCATTTAACTCACTATATGATACCATAATATTTTTTTTCCATCAAGTATTCCAGCTTTTATTTCTTTGTCTTTAAAAGCTTAATCGCAAAACTTCTTCCTGCGGCACTTTTGTCTCCTAACATTCTACTAATTTCATCAATTCTTTCTTGGTCATTAAGATTATCCACTGTGGTTTGAGTTCTATTGTCCCTTTCAATTTTGTTTATTAAAAAATGGTTATCTGCAAAAGCTGCCACCTGGGGAGAATGAGTTACGCAAAGAACCTGTTTCTTTTTTGCAACCTCTAATAATTTATCTGCAACTTTCACAATAGTTTCTCCACCAATACCAGAATCAACTTCATCAAAAATCATTGTACTTATACCATCTTCTGTCATAATAACTTTTAAAGATAGCATAATTCGAGACATTTCCCCTCCCGAAGCAATTTTTGCAATTCCTTTAGGCTCTTCTCCTAAATTTGCAGAAATTAAAAACTCTACTTTATCTATTCCATCTGCCCCAGGAGATTCTTTTTGAAAAACACTCTTGAAGACGACATTGTTCATTCCAAGATAAGATAATTGTTTTTTTATATCTTCTTCCAGCTTTTTCGCTGTTTCTTTCCTCCTAAGTGATAACTCTTCAGCTTTTTCATTATATTTTTTTAAGGCTATATTTAATTCCTTTTCTGCTTCCTCTAGATAAAAGTTTGTATTGTTCAGAATATCTAGTTCTTTATCTATTTCATCTTTCTTAATTAAAAGACCAGGAAGGTCTAAGTTATATTTCTTTTTTATTTTCTGTAAGTTAAATTTTCTCTCATTCAGAAAATCTAATCTGTTTTGGTCAAAATCTCCTTCATTAAGATATTCTTTCAATCCTAAGACTATATCTTCTAATTCATAATAAATATTTTGCAGTCTCTCCTCCATGCTCTTTACTTTTTCTATAAAGGTAGAAAGTTCCGTTAATTTCTCTAGAGATTCTCCAGCTTTTTCATAGGCAGATTCTTGTCCATAAAGGGACTCTGATACTTCGGAAATCAACTGGCTTATTTTTTCCTGGTTTTCTAGTACAAATAGTTCTTGGTCTATTTCTTGATCTTCTTCTGGTCCTTGAATGCCTAATTTCTCTAATTCACTAAACTGGAAAGCTAAGAAATCTTTTTTTTCTTCATCATTCATAATTTTCTTCTTAAGTTCCATGGCTTTTTTTCTGCTAGTATCATAATCTTTGTATAACTCTTTTACTTCTTTTTTTAGATTATTTAGTTTATCTTGCCCAGCATTATCAAGAATTCCTAAGTGATTTACTGGATCACTTAGAATTTGAAAATCATGTTGCCCATATATATTTAAAAACTTGGAGGCAAATACTTTTAAAAAACCTGCTTGTACAATTACCCCGTTAATTCTAGCTATACTTTTGCCATTAGTATTTATCTCTCTTCTAATAACTAAATAATCCTCACCTAAGGAGATACCTATTTCTTCAGCCATCTTTTGCAATTCAGGATTTAACTCAAAGTCGAAACATCCTTCTACCCAAGTTTTTTTATCCTTATTCCTTATATATTCTCCTTGGCTTCTTCCTCCCATAAGTAAGGAAATAGCACCTACGATAATGGATTTACCAGCACCTGTTTCTCCCGTCAGAATATTTAAACCCGGGGAAAAATCCAGCTCAAGATGATCAATTAAAGCGTAGTTTGAAATACTTAACATTTTAAGCACAATAATGCCCCCTGTTAATTAGTTTTCAATATATTCTCTGATTTTTTTAACGATTTTTTCAACTGCTTCTTTTGGTTTCACTACTAGAAGAATCGTATCATCTCCTGCTACCGTTCCGATTACTTCTTTCCAAGTAAAATTATCAAGAGCATAAGCAACCACATTAGCATTAGCAGGAGCGGTTTTAACGATGATAATATTGTCACTATAATCTACGTCTATAACAAACTCTTTTAAAACAAATTCAAACTTTTTTTCAGAAACCATAACTGCTTCTTGAGGAGCAGCATATCGATAGATATTTTCCCCTACTGGAATTTTAATTAAATTTAATTCCCTTATATCTCTCGATACCGTTGCCTGAGTTACTTCAAATCCTGATTCTGTTAAAGCATCTGCTAATTCTTTTTGCGTTGATACTGCTTGATTTTCGATTAGATTAAGTATCTTTTTCTGTCTTATGCTTTTCATAATCTTACTCCTCCTTTTTTGTAAATTATCAATAAAAAAGGCGCCGTTTCTTTTCCATTAATTTGCTTTATTTCCAATACATCATATTCTTTTTTATCCAACTTTCTAGCAAAAGATATAACCTTATCTCTTTCTTCAGGTCCTCCAGGATGTCCTGTATAAAACATAATGGATATCATACCTGGACTTTTTAGAATTTGTAGAGATTTTTCAACGGCCTTTAGTGTTGTTTCACTTTTTGTAGTAATGTCTTTAGAAGAGCCTGGCAGATAACCCAAATTAAAAACAATTACCCTTGCCTCTTCTACATATATATCAATTTTGTCGTGACTTTCATTTAAAAAAAGATAATTAGTAAAACCTTCTTTTTTCATTCTTCCCTGGGAGTTTTTTATTGCCTTCTCTTGAATATCAAAACCTATTACTTTTCCCTTCATTCCAGTAAGTTTAGCTAGGAATAAAGCATCATGACCGTTTCCTAAAGTTCCATCTACTAAAATATCACCTTTTTTTACAAAATCTTCAAGGAATTTCTTATTCATCAAATTAAGATTGGTGAATATACTCTGTTTTTTCAATTTTATTTCTCCTAAAACTTATCCCTTATTCTTCCAAAAAACCCTTCTGTGGAAAATTTAACAAAGCTTAATGAGCATTTTGCTTTTCTTATAACTATCTTATCAGCATTTTCTAGTTCAAAGCTATTTTGTCCATCAATAGTTAACATTGCTTTTATTCTTGGAGAACATAGGATTATTTCTACATTTTTTTCTGCTGGTATTACCATAGGTCTTGCTCCTAACGAATGAGGACAGATGGGGGTAATAATGCTTAATTCCATTTCAGGATATACAATAGGTCCTCCTGCTGACAAAGAGTAAGCTGTCGATCCTGTAGGAGTAGCTACAATAACGCCATCAGCAGAATAATCTCTAAAGTACTCCCCACCAATATTCATGGAAATACCAATCAGTCTGGAAAAGGCCCCTTTATTTATTACAAAATCATTTAAGGCCATAAAAGAGGCTATGTTCTTCTCTTCTCTTACTACATCTGCGGCTAAAAGCATTCTTTTTTCCAATAAGTAGTCCCCGGAAATTATTTTTTCTAAAGCATGAAAAACATTGTCCTTTTCTACTTCAGTTAAAAAACCTAATTTTCCCATGTTAACTCCCAAAATGGGTATATCACAATTAAAGATTTGTCTTGATCCTCTTAAAAAAGTTCCATCTCCACCAACTATAACCAAAAATTCAATCTTCTGATTAAAATCTGTTTTGGAAACTCCCTCTATATCTACTAATAACTTAGCTTCTTCTACAAGGGTAAAAACTTCTATGCCCTTGTGGTTAAAGAAATTAACTATTTTTTTTGAAAGTTCAACAGTCTCATTTTTATCGTAATTTAAAATTATTCCAATTTTATTTATTTTCATTCTGAGCCTACTCTCATCTTATATATACGAAGTATAGGTATGTTATTCCTATAAAAATTAAAAGGAATAGAACATACTTGAACCAAATTCTTTTATCATTAAAGGTTATTCTATCAAGCCTATTTTTTTCCATATCTATTAATATAACTTCTCTGACCCCGTAAGCATAATAGTAGTCAAAAAGTTGTCTCCTAATTATAGCTTGGGTCATTCTAGTTTTTTCCCCAGTTTTTACTTCACAAATTATTTTTTTAAAATATCTTCTTACTAAAAAGTCTGCTTTTACATAAGCTTTCTTTTTTTCTCCATTTAAATAATAATAAATGTTTTTTTTAGGTTGTACTTCAATAATCCTATAACCTTGAACCTCTAACAAGTCCATAGCTTTTTTTTCTGCTGCCTTTGCCCTATAGTATGTCTTTTTTTTCCGGTAACTCTCTAGGGCTTTTAAAGAATAGGATAAAACTAAAACCCCTAAAATGAAGCCCAGGATAAGATAATCAGTTTTTATCAAAAGATCCTCCAACAAAAGTTTCGTCTACTATTTTGTTTACATCATATTCCCCATGTTCTAGCTGGGTCTCGGAAGTTCCTAACCAAAGTAAATATTCAATATTACCCTCAGGACCTTTTATAGGAGAGAAGGTTAGCCCTTTAATTGCAAATCCTTCCTCTATAGAAAATTCTATAATCTTATTGATTACATCCTTATGAACTTCTGGATCTTTAACAACACCCTTACGACCTACCCTTTCCTTCCCTGCCTCAAACTGTGGTTTTATGAGGACAACAGCTTCTCCACCATCTTTTTTTAGAATTTCCTTGATGGCTGGAAGTATCTTGGTAAGAGAGATAAAAGCCACATCTGTTGTTATAAAATCTATTTCTTCTGGAAATGATCCTTTTTCCAAATATCTAGCATTAGTTCTTTCCATAGAAATTACTCTCTCGTCATTACGGAGTTTCCAATCTAATTGTCCATAACCCACATCCACTGCGTAGACCTTTAGTGCACCATTTTGTAAAGCACAATCAGTAAAGCCACCTGTTGATGCTCCTATATCAAGAACTGTTTTATCCTTTAAATTTATAGGGAATCTCTGAAGGGCTTTTTCCAGCTTAAAGCCTCCCCGACTTACATAGGGCATTCTTTCTCCTATTAATTCTATTTCAGCTTCTTCTTCAACCATTGTTCCTGCTTTATCTATTTTTTCTTTATTAACTAAAATTTTTCCAGCCATTATAAGAGCTTTTGCTTTTTCACGGCTTTCAGTGATGTTTTTTTCATGAACCAGCTTATCTAATCTCATTTTCATAAATATTTTCTCCGGTTCATGTTAATAACTTTAGCAAAGGATCCTGTTATATCTAATCTTTCTTTTATTTTTTCAGCAATTCCTTCACCAGATAAACCACACTTTTCCCGGAGATATTTTTGTGGTCCATGCTCAATGAACTTATCCTCAATCCCTATTCTCAAAAGAGGTTTATTAATGGCTTTATCTTCCATCATTGCAGCGACTTCTTCTGAAAATCCACCTTTAAGAACATTTTCTTCCACAGTTATTATCAATTTTTTATCTCTAGAATTCTCTAATATTAAATTTTCATCAATAGGTTTAATAAAACGAGCATTAATAACACTAGCTCCAATATTACATTTTTCCAGTATTTCTTTAGCTCTTAGAGCTTTTTCCACCATACTACCTACTGCAACTATTAAAACATCGTTACCTGTACTTAGCAATTCTCCAGACCCTATTTCTAAATACTCAAAAAGGCCTCTATCAATAATTATTCCAGTACCTTCACCTCTAGGATATCTTATAGCAGTGGGTGATTTATATTTAGTTGCAGAAAAAAGCATATTTCCTAGTTCTCTTTCATCTTTAGGAGCCATAATAATAAAATTAGGGATATGTCTTAAATAAGAGATATCAAAAACTCCATGGTGAGTAGGGCCATCTTCCCCAACTAATCCAGCTCTGTCTAATGCGAAAATTACAGGAAGATTCTGCAAAGCCACATCGTGGACTACTTGGTCATAGGCTCTCTGTAAAAAAGTACTGTATATAGCCACTATAGGCTTCATTCCACCTCTTGCTAAAGCAGCAGCAAAGGTTACCGCATGTTGTTCTGCTATTCCCACATCGAAAAAACGATGGGGATATTTTCTTGCAAAAACATCCGTTCCTGTTCCACTATCCATAGCTGCTGTAATAGCCAGGATCTTTTCATCTCTTTCAGCAATATCTAATAGTGCCATGGAAAAAGCTTTAGTATAAGTTGTCTTTTTTGACCCCTTCTTTATTTCTCCTGTTTCTTTATAAAAGGGTCCTATTCCATGAAATTTATCTGAATTTTCTTCAGCAAATTTATATCCTTTTCCTTTTTTTGTAATCACATGTATAATTTTAGGTCCTTTGATATCTTTTACCTTTTTTAAAACATCAATTAAATCTTCTAAGTTGTGCCCATCTACAGGCCCAAAGTATTTAAAACCCAATTCTTCAAATAACTGCCCAGGAACCATTAAATATTTAACAGTATCTTTAATTTTTTCAGCAGTCCAAGCTACTTTGTTCCCTATTTTGGGGATTCTTGTGAGAATGTTTTCCACATATTGTTTTCTTTTTGTATAGTTTGGATCCAACCTTACTTTATTTAAATAAGATGACATAGCACCAACATTGCCACTTATAGACATTTCATTATCATTTAATATTACGGTTATATCTGTTTGCAAGTGACCAGCATGATTTAAAGCCTCAAAAGCCATGCCACCAGTCATGGCACCATCCCCAATTACGGCTAAAACGGAATGTTTTTCTCCCTGTAAATCTCTAGCGTTGGCTAGACCTAGGGCAGCGGATATGGAAGTACTACTATGGCCCACATCGAAACAGTCATCTATGGACTCATTGCATTTAGGGAATCCAGAAATACCACCAAACTTTCTAATAGTTCTTAAGGCTTCTTTTCTCCCAGTAAGTATTTTATGAACATAAGCTTGGTGGCCTACATCCCAGACAAATTTATCTATTGATGAATTATATACATAATGAAGAGCGATGGTTAATTCTACCACTCCTAAGTTTGAAGCTAAGTGTCCACCATTTTCTGACACAACGTCAATAAGCTGTTCACGGATTTCTCCCGACAGCTTAATTAATTCTTCTACACTATAGTTTTTAATTTCATCCTTTAAAGGTCTCTGGTCAATTTTTATCAAACTCATCATTTCACCTTCACTATATTCTGACTTTAGCTAACAGTTTACCTATAAAAGAAATTATAGATGTTCCACTTTCAATGGCTATCCCTTTGCCATATGACTTTCCCCCAACAGTTAAAGAAGCTACCATAGAAGTAACAGATACTCCTAATATAACACCATTTAGATTTGGATTTTGTAAAAGCATCTCTATAACAATGGCGGCACCTAATGCACCACTTAATGTTCCACAAATATCACCAACTACATCATTACATATTGAAGATACTCTTGCTGAGTTTCTTACCAATTCTACTGCTACTTTAGCTCCTGGTACTTTCTGGGATGCTCTAGCGTGAAGAATTTTTAAATCTGCGGTTACTGTTGCCATGCCCACCATATCAAATATAATTCCTATAAATATTACTATTAGTACCAATAAACTACTAATAACTAAAGGAACTACACGGAAAGATACTTCAGAAATTAAGGACAAAACAAAGGAAAGAATAAATGTTCCTATTCCCATCCCCAAAGCATTTCTTATTGAAATATTATTATTCTTGTTTTTAGCCAACTAATTCACTCCAAAATAAAATGGACAGGTGGAAACCAAACGGATAAATATTGTGGCTTAGGTCTAGTAGGTTTTCCCAAAAAGCTACCGTTGGTCGCCCTTCCGGCAGTTTCCTTTTAAAGCCTTTTCTGCTTGTCACCATCAGCAGAACTAGATCACCACTTAGACCACACTTTAATCCCTGTAAGGTTCATACCTTGCGGTATATACTCTAGGAGTTTTCCTCAACGGACAGAGCCGCCTTCTAGCCTCTTTTGCATTAATTAAGTTTCAAAGCAATGAGAAACCTACTGTGGCCACAGTTTGTTTCCCACTTGAGAGCTTATCCGCTTAAAACGCTCAAGGTAGGCTACGCTACACCCGAGTTACCCCGGATGCAGGTTTAATCCCAAGCCATCCACTGCACACGATGTTACAGTACACGCACTTGGGTCTCCACGAAAGCAGGGTCATCCCTGCATGCCATTGCAGGTAGCCCTACGATCTTAACTCCCAGCAACAACCCCGGACTGGGCGTCCAAAGCCACCACCAGGAACTTCATCGATGTGCCCTTTTACGGATTTTTAAGCCCGTCTTCGAAGGCAGATACCCGACTAGAATAGTACTCCACCTGTCCTTACATCTCTATAATATCACGCCATAATTATTGCCACAAGTATTCCTAATACTGCACCGGCAAAAACTTCTACCGGAGAGTGACCTATAAGCTCCTTTAGACGCTCTTTTTTTACTGTATGTTCTTTGCTATATAAGTCTTCAATTATTTTATTTAAAACTGTTGCCTGTTTTCCTGCAGATCTTCTAACACCAGCTGCATCATACATAACTACTGCCGCAAGGGAAAATGCCAAAGCAAATTCTATTGAGTTTAGCCCTTCTTGAAATCCTATAGCCGTAGCTAGTGAGGTTACAAAGGCAGAGTGAGAACTAGGCATTCCACCTGCTCCAACTATTCTTGTAAAGTCAATCTTTTTATATCTAATTTTATCAATAATAAGTTTAATGCTCTGAGCAAGAAACCAAGAAACCATAGTAACAATTATAACGTGATTATCTAATAAAGATTTAAAATTCAAACTACTCACCACTTTTTATTTATTTCTTGTTAAAATATATTCTGCTAGATTTTTAAGATAATCACTTTTCCTATCTATTTTATTTAAAGATGTAAGTGCTTCTTTTATTGCCATTTCTGCCATTTCTTTTGACTTTTCTAAACCATATATATTAGGGTAAGTAAGTTTACCATTTTTTTCATCACTGCCGATATTTTTTCCTAAAAGATTTTGATCTCCCGTAACATCAAGAATATCATCAGTTATTTGAAAAGCTATTCCAATTTTTTCAGCATATACTGTTATATTATCTAGTTCTTCTTTTTCTGCTCCACCAATCAAAGCACCACTTCTAACAGAAGCTTTTATTAAATCTCCTGTTTTATGAGTATGAATATATTTTAGAATCTCGGGGTCTTTAGTTGAATTATCTTCAGAAAAAATATCAACAACCTGGCCTCCGATCATCCCTCTACTTCCTATAGCTTGAGTTATCTCTAGGTTTGCCTGGATTCTTCTTTTTAACTTTTCTTGGTCTTGCTCTCTCATTAGTTCTTGGGCAATGATCTGGAAACCATGAGTTAATAAGGCATCCCCTGTTAGAATAGCCATGGCATTCCCAAAAACAATATGATTAGTTAACACTCCTCGACGTAGATTATCGTTATCTAAATCCGGATGATCATCATGAACAAGTGAATAAGTGTGAATTAGTTCCAAGGCACAAGCAGTATTTACTACTTCCTCATAAGAGGCTCCAAAAACCTCCCCTGTTGCCAAAGTTAAAATTGGGCGTAATCTTTTCCCTCCAGCAAAAACACTATATCTCATAGACTCATGAATAAGTTCTGGCATTTGCTCCTTAGTTTCCAAAAGCAAATCTAGATTTTTATCAATTTCTAAGATATATTTTTTTGTTATGGCATTAAAATCCATTTTACTCCCCTTTCAGCTGAGTAAATTCTGCTAACTCATCCTCTATAAGTATTTTTACCTTTTCTTCAGCCTTTACTAACTCTACTTTGCATTTTTTAATTAATTCAATACCATCTGTAAAATAATTTAAACTTTCTTCTAAATCTACATCTCCAGACTCAAGAAGAGAAATTATTTTTTCTAAATTCTCCATGGATTCTTCAAAACTTTTTTTCTTACTCATTCTTATTCACCTCTAATACATTACAAGTCAGATTACCGTCAAAGAGCCTTACATTAATTTTATCTTTTACCTCAATAGCGTCCACTGTTTTTATAATTTTTCCTTTACTGGAAGTTGTAACAGAATATCCTCTAGATAGTATTTTAAGAGGACTTAAAAGATCTATTTTTGCACTTCCATGTTCTAAACGGGAGTTTACATCTTTTAACAAACCAAGCTGTATATGGATAAGTTTCTCTCGGTTATATTCTAACTGTAGATTTTTATTTTCCCACATTCTCTCCGGACTTTGAAATATTTTTCTTTTCATAATCTCTTCAAGGTTTTTTTTCTTCCTACTAAGTAGATTATCCATGGCTTTTGTAAATCTTCTTTCTTTCTGCCAAAGCATTTCCTCTAGTTCTTTTCTGTTTGGAAGAGCGATTTCAGCAGCCATAGATGGAGTTGCAGCTCTAACGTCTGCTGCAAAATCAGAAAGAGTAAAGTCCGTTTCATGACCTACAGCGCTTATAATAGGAATAGGACTTTCACTTATTTTCCTTACTACTATTTCTTCATTAAATGACCATAATTCTTCAATAGAACCTCCCCCACGTCCAACAATAATTACTTGAGGGTTAAGTTTGTAGAGTTTATCAAGGGCATTAACAATGGATTCTGCTGATCCTGTTCCTTGCACTTGAGCAGGGACTATAATTATTTCCGTTCCCGGCATTCTTCTTTTTATAACTGTAATAATATCTCTTACAGCGGCTCCTGTAGGGGATGTTACCACCCCTACTTTTTTTGGGAAAAAAGGAAGGTTTCTTTTCCTTTCCTCAGTAAAAAGACCTTCCTCCGTTAGTTTCTTCTTTAATTTTTCATATTTTTCATATAAATCTCCAATGCCATCCTCCACCATTTCCTGAACATATAGTTGGCATTGGCCACCTTTTTCATAGAGAGAAACATATCCCATTACCAGAACTTTTTGTCCATTTGTTGGACTAAAACGAACTCTATTTGTTCTTGAACGAAACATTACACATTTTAAAGAACCAGTTTCGTCTTTTATTGTAAAGTACATATGTCCTGAAGAGTGGCTGATGAAATTAGAAAGCTCACCCTTAAGCCAAAAATTCGACAATAAGGGATCATTTTCTAAAGTATTTTTAATATATTGGTTGATTTCACTTACTGTAAAAATATGTTCTGCCATAATATTTTCCTTACTTCTTTTTATTTTTTATATATTCATCAATAGCACGGGCAGCTTTTTTACCTGCACCCATTGCCAGGATTACTGTAGCCGCCCCTGTTACAATATCTCCTCCTGCAAATACTCCTGGAATAGATGTTGCTCCTGTTTCTTCATCGGCTTTAATAGTTCCTCTTTTATTTAATTCCAATCCTTCAGTAGTTCTTGTAACCATAGGATTTGGTCCTTGACCAATAGCCATAATTACTGTTCCTACTTCCATTTCAAACTCTGAACCTGGAATCTCAATGGGAGCTTGTCTTCCAGAAGCGTCAGGTTCCCCTAGCTCATAACGGATACATTTAATTTTTTTAACTGTTCCCGTTTCATCCCCAATAATTTCAATTGGACTTACTAATAATTCTAGCTTTACTCCTTCTTCTTCAGCGTGTTCTATTTCTTCTACTCTTGCAGGCATCTCTTTTCTAGACCTTCTATATAAAATATAAGCTTCTTCAGCTCCTAATCTTAAAGCTGTTCTAGCTGAATCCATTGCCACATTACCAGCTCCAACTACTGCTACCCTCTTACCTACTTTAATTGGAGTACAAGCATTTGGAAATTCATAAGCGCACATTAAATTCGTTCTAGTTAGAAACTCATTGGCTGAATAAACACCATTTAAGTTTTCTCCTGGAATATTCATAAAATAGGGGAGACCAGCACCTGTGGAAATATAAACTGCTGCATATCCTTCCTCTAAAAGTTCTGCTACTGTAAATAATTTACCTATAACTTGCCCTGTTTTAATTGTAACTCCAGACATTTCAATCTGGGCTATTTCTCTTTTTACAATCTCTTTTGGAAGCCTAAATTCTGGAATTCCATATACTAATACTCCTCCTGGAGTATGAAGTGCTTCAAATATTGTAACTTGATAACCCATTTTAGCAAGATCTCCGGCACAGGAAAGTCCTGAGGGACCAGCACCAATTACAGCTACCTTTTCCCCTGTTGGTTTTTCATCAGGTAACTCATCTTTTAAGTTCTCTCTGGCCCAATCTGCAACGTATCTTTCAAGCCTTCCAATTGCAATAGGAACACCTTTTTTTTCTAGAATACAACTTGCTTCACATTGGACTTCCTGGGGGCAAACTCTACCACAAACTGCAGGAAGATTGTTTTTGTTCTTTAATATTTTGTAAGCCTCAGGTAAATTTCCTTTAACTATCTCCTGTATAAATTCTGGGATTGCTATTTCAACGGGACAACCCTTAACACAAAATCTTCCCTTACAGTTAAGACACCTTTTTGCTTCAATCAAGGCTGTTTCATCATCATAACCGAGAGCTACTTCGTCAAAGTTTGTTCTTCTGATTTTTCCCTCTTGTAAAGGCATTTCTTGCCTTTTACCTATTTGTTTTGACAATTACAGCCACCTCCATGATTATCTCCATGATGTTTAATTTCTAGTGCACTTTTTTCTTCATCTTTATAGTATGCAAGTCTTCTGACTGCTAAATCAAAATCAACTAAATGGCCATCAAATTCTGGACCATCAACACAAGCAAATTTAACTTCCTCTCCTACAGATACTCTGCAAGCTCCACACATTCCTGTACCATCCACCATTATTGGGTTCATGCTTACCATGGTCTTTATTTTATCTCTAGTTAAATTACTAACGGCTCTCATCATTGGTACTGGGCCTATTGCCCATACTCTATCAATTTTTTCTTTCTCCATTAATTCTTTTAAAATATCTGTTACAAAGCCTTTTCTACCCTTGGACCCATCGTCTGTAGCCATATGAAGCTGGTCACTTACTTTCCCCATTTCATTTTCCCACATTAATAGATCTTTATTTCTAGCTCCAATAATACTTATTACTTTATTTCCAGCTTTTTTTAAAGCCTTAGCAATAGGGTAAATTGGTGCTATTCCTACGCCTCCCCCTACCATAACAACAGTTCCGAAGTTATCTATTTCACTGGGTTCCCCAAGGGGACCTGTAAAATCCAAGACCTCGTCTCCTACTTCAAGTTCTGCTATTCTCTCTGTAGATACACCAATTGCCGCAAAGACAATAGTTACTGTTCCTGCATCAGGATCGAAATCTGCTACAGTAAGAGGTATTCTTTCTCCTTTTTCCGAAACTCTAATTATCAAAAAATGTCCTGCTTTGGCTTTTTTTGCGAAATCCGGAGCACTAATTTTCATTTCATAGAGGCCTTCAGCCAATATCTTTTTTTCCAATACTTTATACACAATAACTCTCCCCCTTAGTTTTCAAGTTCATTCACTACTTGAGCTAGAATCCCGTTTATAAATTTATAAGCTTCCTCCGTACTGAAAGTTTTAGCTAATTCAACAGCCTCATTAATACTAACCTTAAAAGGTGTTTTTTCTGAAAAAATAATCTCGTATATTGCCATTCGAAGAATGTTTCTATCGATATTGGAGTATCGCCCAATATCCCAGTCCTTAGAATGTTTTACTATAGTTTCATCTATAAATTCCATATTTTCCAAAACTCCCTGGATAATTTCCAGGGACAAGGGAATCGGTTTAACATCCTCTGCCTGATACCTTTCTGCCAAGGCTTTAATTGGGTCTGCCTTTATTACATCCATTTGATATAAGGCAACAAGGGCTCTTTCTCGGGCTTCTCTCTTCACTATTTTCTCACTCCTATCGAAAAGGCCCTTTTTTTATAAAAAGGGCACATTCTGTTAGTTTCTATTTATCTCTTTGTGTGCTTTTAAAATTGTAATTCCATAACATTAACGTCCACGCTAGCTACTTTTATTTTATAATAATCTTCAATTTCCTCTTTAATCTTACGCTGAGCCATTTGTGCTATTTTAGGAATAGGATATCCTATCTTGGTTTTTATAAAAATTTCAAGACTTATTTCACTTTCCCCAAGTTCTTCAATATTAACGCCTTTTAATTGAGTATCCTTACCGAAAATTTTTACAATATCATCCGTAAGGTTTCCTACAGTATCTTTTACACCCTCAATTTTAAACAAAATTTCCATTGTTCTTTTTATAATTCTCTTGTTGCTTATTTTTTCTCCAGTTATTGCATTTTTCATTTTTTATACCTTAAGCTCTTTCAACATAGTGCCCTGTACGGGTATCTACCTTTATCTTTTCTCCTTGATTTACAAAAAACGGAACTTGTATTGTTATCCCTGTTTCTAATTTTGCTGATTTTGTACCACCTGTTGCTGTATCCCCTTTAATTCCTGGTTCTGTTTCTACAACTTCAAGAATAACTGCATTAGGTACATCAAGAGCAATAATCTCGCCCTGATAGAAGGCTACTGTGCAATTCATGTTTTCAATAAGATATTTTTGCGCTCCGCCCAATTTTTCTTCTTGCACATTTATTTGCTCATAAGATTCATTATCCATGAATACATAACTATCTCCATCATTGTATAAGTATTGCATTTCTTTTCTTTCCACAGGTGCCTTTTCTAATTTTTCCCCTGCTCTGAAAGTTTTTTCTGTTACAGATCCGGACCTAAGATTTCTTAATTTAGTTTTAACAAATGCTGCGCCCTTACCTGGTTTAACGTGTTGAAAATCCACAATTTGGAAAGGATCTCCATCAATTTCAATTGTAACCCCAGTTTTAAAATCACTTGTTGAGATCATTATTTCATCCACCTTTTTATTTTTTTTAAGTTAAAGGATAATTAAATCTTTTTCCATCTCTGTAAGATTTACAATACCTTCTTTTTTAACTACCACTAAATCTTCAATTCTCACTCCACAGCAATCAGGAATATAAATTCCTGGCTCTACAGTCATTACCATGTTTTCTTCTAATATTTCTTTAGAAGAAGGGGAAAAACTAGGACTTTCATGAACCTGAATACCTAAGCTATGTCCTAATCCATGTCCGAAATATTGTCCAAAACCTGCATCTTCAATAATTTCTCTGCTAATTTTATCAATATCTCCGGTAATTTTCCCAGCTTGGATTTTTTCCAAAGCTGCCTTTTGAGCTTTCAATACTGTATTATATATTTTTCTTTTATATTCTTCAACACTTCCTAGGGCAAAAGTTCTTGTCATATCAGAGCAGTAGCCTGAAAACTTGCAGCCCATATCAATTGTAACGAAATCACCATCTTTAATTATATTATTAGAAGGGACCCCATGGGGCAGGGAACCCCTTGTTCCAGCAGCTACTATGGTTTCAAAAGCTAACTCTTCAGCGCCAAAATCATAAAGATAGTTTTCAAGAATTCTCTTTATTTTTATCTCTTCTTCTCCCACTGCTATAAAATTCATTGTTTCTTTAAGAGCTTTTTCTGAAATTCTTTGTGCTTTAGTTATAAAGGAAATTTCATCCTCATCCTTGATTTTCCTAAAATCTTCAATGCATTTTTCTGCTGGATGAAGTTTAATGTTTTTATTTAATTTTTCCTCCAGGTCCATGTAATCAAAATAAGTAATATAGTCAGCTTCAAAGGCCAGGTTTATATTTTGGTGATTTCCAATAATCTCATTTATACATTCTGGAAGACTTCTTTTTGCAAAGTCGATTACCTTGAAAATTCCTTGTAGGTTTTTTTTTGCTGTTTCTAAGTACCTAAAATCTGTTACAAAATAAATGTTTTCCTTATTTATTATAATACAGGCATTAGAACTTTTTAAACCTGAAAGATAAAAAACATTTCTAGGATTCCTAATTAAAAAGCTATCTATATTTATACTTTTCATATACTTCATTATCTTAATTATTTTTTTGTTATTATTCACTTTCTTTCTCCCTATAAATAAAATCCACTGCCATTAAATATCCTTGGTAACCGAATCCACTAATCTGTCCCTTGCATACAGGAGCGATAACTGATTTTTTTCTAAACTCCTCTCTACTTTGGATGTGACTTAAATGCACTTCAATATATTTAGAGGGAACTGAATCAATTGCATCTCGAATTGCTATACTATAATGAGTAAAGGCTCCAGGATTTAAAATTACATATTCCGCCCAACTTCCTCCCTCATGAATTTTATCTATGATTTCTCCTTCATGATTGCTTTGGAAATGTTCAAAGGTAAAACCATAAGCCTTACCATGATCTGAAACCTTTGTTACAATTTCAGATAGGGTCATCTTTCCATAAACCAGTGGGTCTCTTTTCCCTAGCATATTAAGGTTAGGTCCATTAATTATTAAAATTTTCATAAATACTCCCCCTATTTTTCCTTTTTTAAAATATATCACAGGGAGCCTGTAAATGTAAGTAGATATAGTTCTTTATCTATAATTTCTAAAATAAATTCTAAATTTTCATAACTTTCGTTCTTAGAATATTCTTGAAAGCATTTTATTAAATTATCTATTTCTCCCCTAAGAGATACTTCTTTTCTCTCTTCTTTTCTTATATAAGAGATAAGATCAATTCCTTGTACTAAAGTACCATCTTGAAAGAAAAAATCTTCACCCATGTTTTCTCTAAGACCCTCTTTATCCCTGGTTTTGTTTTCCAATACTATAAAAGGGGAAACTTTTCCTTCTGCCTTGGCCCAGTAAAGATTATTATCCTTTTTTACAACTTCCGAGATTTTTAATCCTTTAAGAAAAAAATCATTAAAATTCTTTATTTCATCTAGATCCTTTCCCAAGAGAGAAACTATCAAAAAATCATTGTTTTGCTTATATTCTATAATCTGTACATTTTTGTTTTTAAATTGCCTATCTATAGGAAGAAAAACTTGAAAGCCTTTATTTTCTTCTACTTCTTCCTTTTCTGTATTTAAATTATTCGTTTGGGAAGTTAAGATCACAATAAGGGCTACTAAGGAGACCAAGATAACAAAATAACTTTTATTCTTTTTCCCTGTTTTTTTATCAATAAAATTAATCATTTATAGACTTCACCCATTTCTTAAATATCTTTTCAATTTTTTTGTTACTATTAATCTTATCCAGGAATAGATTTAGATCTTCTAAATCTATTGTTTCTTTATCAAAAATATCCCCTTTTAAAAGATCCTGGAGGCTATGGTTTGGAGTTTCTTTCCCAAGACTCCTTTTTACATATAACAAAGTTCCTTGACGGATTAATGATACATATTTTACTTCTTTAATATTAAGGGTAATTAATAAATTCCTATCCTTAAATTTTTCAGCAAAATATTTCCCAATAAGATATTCCGATGGACAAAATAGATCTACTTTTATCCTTCGCTCTTTTAATAAAAGGATCTTTTTATTAAATTCTTCTTTTTTTATTGAGGAGAAGATAACTAAATTTTCTTCAATATTCTCCACAGAAGAAGTTTTAATAAATCCTTCCTCTACTTCACTACTGATTATGCCTCGTACTTCATCTAAAAGCTTTCTCTTCACTTTTGAAAGATCTTTTACTTCAAAAGTGTATTTAGAGTTATCGTCTATATAAATCCCTTTAAAAAAGATACTAAAAAAGAGAGATCTGAAAATCCCTCTTTTTTTAGTAAATGAATTAACAATAATTAAATTATCCATCCTACCACATCTTCCTTTCAATAATATTCGGATGTAAACCTTCTTTAAGACTTATTTTGCCCTCCACTTTTGTTTTACTACTTTCATATAACCCAATAGATTCTACAAAATATACCTCTTCTTCTATCTTTTCTATTTTTATTCTTATCTCTCCATCATCTTCTTGAACAAAATAGTCTCCCATAGTTTTGTATATCTGGATTTTATTCCTGGCTATTTCCAAACCAGATTCCGCGAGAATCCTGGATTCTTCTTTATTTAGATGAAGTTTTTCATCCTTTATACTTTTTAGAAACTCATTCATTATTCCTCCAGCAGTAAAATTAATTAGAAAAATAATTATTATAAACCCATAAAGTATAAATCCTCTATCATTTTTCATAATATTCCTCTACTATAATCATTTTTCCCCCTCCCCTTAATTCTGCAATAACTTTAACCCTCTCTCCTAGCAAAATTTCCTCTAGGTTAAAGCTATTGCAATACTGAGTTAAAGGTTGGGCATTTTCTCCAGTTACTTTCCTGTATAAGGTTTTTCCCGATTTACTTTTCCAACTTTCTTCACCATAAGGGTCCTTAGCAAGATAGTAAGTGATTATTTCTCCTTTAAAATTAGTTAATTCAAGATTACCACTACCCTGTTTTCTAGCAGAAATACTCCCATAAAAGTCTCTTTTAAGATAGCTTTCGGCAAAATGGACTTGTCTTCTATATTCTCCATTTAAGTAATTTTTTTCACTGAAATTTTTTTGAAATATAATAAGATTAAAAATCAATTGAAATATAAATAGTAGTATTAAAGTGGAAGAAATTATTTCCACAAAAGTTACTCCCTTATTATTAAATACTCTCATCCAGTACCTCCTGAGGATAGTATTCATATCTATAAATTTTTTTCTTGAGACTATCCTCTTGATAGGCAGAAACCGTTGTTTTTAGCAAATATTCTTCTTTTTCTCTTTCTACTATATATAAAACTCCATCTTTTATAAATTCTCTATAAGGCTCTTCTCGAGAAAAAGTATCTTTACTAAGAGAATTACAGTTATAGAATATTTCAATGTTTTTATCTAAAATTTTTTCTTGCCCTATAAAATTTTTAATCAAAAAAAATAAATTATAAGTTGTCCCCACTAAAAGAAGGAAAACAACTAAAACAGATATATAAGTAAATCCTTTGTTCTTAAGCACTCTCTTTAATCCTTATCCTTCCAGAACTATAAAAGACAAGATAATATACTTCTCCTGAATTTCCAGCTAAACCAACACTACCTGAATATAGTGGGGTTCCATGATAAGAAAAACTTTGATTTACAGAACTTCCTGGGAAAGTCAGAGAGAATATCTTTAAATTCTTATCTAAGATAATCCTTTTTTGTGTTACCCATTTATTTTCCTCTAAACTTTGTAATTGATAAGCACTTTGGCCTGTATTGTTATAATTTTTATAAAACCTTACTCTTGTTTGAGTAAGCTTAAAGATTCCTTCATTTCTTAAGCTACAAATGTCACTATACATATTAAATATAGCCCTCTCTGTTTTTTTCTTTTTAAATAAATTATCCGGAGCTGCTGATGATAAATTAAATAATAATCCTGCAATAATAAGAACAAAAAGGATTTCTATAAAAGTAAAGCCTGAATTAGTTCTTCGTATATTCTCCATATCTCTTCTCCATAAAACAAAGTAATTATTGATGAGAACACTATAAAAGGTCCGAAAGGTATAGGATCTTTTTTTGTAATTATTCCTATTAGTATAAAAAAACCACCTATTAAAATACCTGAGGTACTAGCCAAAACAATAAGAAAATTGATTAGTGGCCAACCGAAGAAAAGGGCTAGAATAGTAAAAAGTTTTACATCCCCTCCACCAAATTTTTCTTTAGAAAGAATAAAAATTAAATAAAAAAACAAGAAGGTTAACCCTGTTGATATTATCCCATTCCAAAAATCAGGCTCTTTAAGAACAATCATTTTGACTACACTCAAAACAAATAAACCCAGCAAAATACTGTCCGGTATAATATAGTGTTCTAGGTCAATAAAAAAAACGCAGATTAACAAAGCAATGAATATTGCTCCTATATAGCCCTGAGGAGAAAAAGAAAATTTATAATATGTCAGGGCAAAAAGTAATCCTGTTAATAACTCAACAAAGGGATATATTATAGATATTTTGTTTTTACACTTAGAACACTTACCAGCAAGAAAGAGATAAGATATTACTGGAATATTCTCCCAGGCTTTAATTTTATGGCCACATTGGGGGCAATGGGAGGGAGGAAAAGCAATATTTTCTTCCCTAGGCACCCGGTATATTACAACATTTAAAAAACTTCCAATAAGCATTCCAAATAATAATGAAAAAATTAAATTCAAAAATATCCCTCTTTTCCCTGACAATTAAGTTTTACAATTAAGTCTATTTTATACTTATAGTATAACTTTTTTTGTCTGAGGTTAAAGCATAATCATATTTAGCTAGTTCCTCTTTATTTATCCTTAAATAATTTGTTGTAGCCTCACCACCAAGAAGAACTCCTAGTGGATTTTCTATGGTATCATCTGGATAGGAATCATTATCCATTGCGTATAACTCTAAGGCTGTCATTATATTAACTAGGTTCCCCTGATCAATTATCTGCTTAGCTTCTTCTGTTTTATTACCATAATTAACAACGGCCATATTAGAAATTAATCCAATGATAACCATAACAATAAGAACCTCGATCAAAGTAAATCCATCATTCTTCTTAATCAACTATTCCAACTCCTTCATATTAAAGTAAAAGTATAAGAAAAAAGAATCCAGTAAAAAAGATAAACAGATAGACCCACAGTAACTCCTGCTGCCAATATCATAAAAGGTTCTAAATAACTTAATATCTCACTTAAATAAAACCTTTTCTCTTTCTGGGACTGAGAGTAAATGTAATAAAAAGACTCTACTAAAGTACCTCTCATTTCACCTTTTTTAATTTTCCATAATTCTTTTTTATTAATAAAACTATACTTTTCCATCCCTTGACTTAATGGATGACCCTCTTTTAAGATTCCTATACATTTTTCTGTTTCTTCTTTACAAAAGCTAAAAGAATCATCTCTCCTTACAATATCCAAGGATTTTATAATGGAAAAACCACTTTGAAGTAAGTAATAAAAATAATGAGAAAAAGCTTCCAAGTAGAATATATTTATTATTCTTTTTAAAAAATTAAAATTGGATAAGTTTTTTATTACCTTTTTTCTACCCTCTTTATAAATAGCGACATATATAATAAAAACCGTAATAAAAATTGCACTAAAATTCACCCCTAATTTTATTTTTTTATATGCTATAGCTAGCTGAATATAATCCTCAGGATCCATAACATCTCCCAATATAACAAGGATGGAGGGAATGAAGAAATTAACAAACCAGATAAAAACTACAGAGGATAGGAACAATACAAACAAGGGATAATAAATAGTTCTCAAAAATTTTTCCTTATATTCAATCTTTTCTTTTAAATAGTTTGCTATTTTTTCGAAACCTAAATTTATAGCACCACTTTCTTCATAGAGAGCTATCATATTCAAAATTTCTCCCTTTTCTTCAGGAAAGGCTCTCTTCCAAGATGTGGCTATATTCTCACCCCTTATAAGGTTTCTTTTAATTTCTTCACTTCTAAGCAGAATTTCATTATTATCAGTATTCTCTTTAGAAATATCTAAAGCTTCTAAAATAGTTAAACCAGAGCTAAGAGAAACTTTTATGTCTTCAGCAAAATTAAGAAGATCCTTATCCCTTACTTTTTTTCTATAGACGACTTCCTTTTTTACTCCAATAATATAAAATTCTTCCCCTGGAAAGAATTTTTCTTCCCTAGTTTCTAATTTTTCTAAATCAAAAACCCACCATTTAAATATCTCTACTTTTTCTTTAGTTTTAAATAAACTTTCTATTATATTCATTGGTATCCGTTTCCCCGCTACTTATTTTTTCAAGAACCTGTTTTTTCATTACCCTTATATCATCAAAATCCTTAAATTCCTCTCCTTGGTTAAAGAAAAAAACATCTCCTACAGCAAATCGCCCATTGTATCCTGTATAATCACAAGACAAACACCCTTTTTCTCGATCACACTCTTTACATAACTTTCTTATAAGCTTTTGACTTATTATTCCTTTAAGAACCATCATAAGTTCCTTATAGGAGACTCCTAACTCTTCAATCCTACCTGGAACGTCTCTAGCCGATTCTGTGTGAAGAGTGGCAAAGACCAAATGACCCGTTCCCGCAGCTCTTATAGCTGTTCTAGCCGTTTCCCTATCTCTCACCTCACCAATTACAATCAAATCCGGATCCTGCCGCAGGCTCTCTCTTAAGATAAGGCCGTAATCAAAACCTCTTTCTTTATCTACTTCAATTTGATTAGCCTCCTCTAAAAAATATTCCACCGGCTCCTCTATTACCAAAATGTTTTTCCCTTGGTCTTTCATCATTTTTAACAAAGTCATTTGAGTAGTAGTTTTCCCTGAACCCGTTGAGCCAGTGAAAAGGAAGAGTCCTGAAGGATATTTAATTATTCTTTTAAATTTATTTACTATCCTAAAATCAAAACCTAAGTCTTCAAAAGTTTTATTTAAATCTTGGTTTTTTAAAATTCTTAAAACTATTTTTTCCCCATAAATCGTTGGCATTAAAGATAACCTAACACTATAGTCCAAAGCATTATCTGTAAAAGTAAATCTACCCTTTTGTATTAATCTTTTTTCGGCGATATCTAAGCCCCCTTTGATTTTAAGCCTTATAGTTAAAGCCTCCTGCTCCTCCTTATTTAGTTCTCTTTTAAGATAAAGAACATCATCTTTTCTAAAACGTACAATCATTTTTTCATTCTTTGGCTCAAAGTGAATATCTGAAATATTATTTCTTATTCCCTCTAAGATCAAAATATCTTCTAACCTACTTTTCATTTTTTAACCTCCTTATTATATAGTTCACAAGGAATTGAAGTTTTCCTAAGTAGACATTAAAATGATGTTTTGTTAAAATTTATGATCAATCGAAAAGAAAAAGGAGAATTTAAAAATGGAAAATGAAAATAAAGTTTTAGCTAAAGTAGGTACCACTGAAATAACTCAAAAAGATGTAAATGCTCTTCATAAAAGCGTACCTCCTGAACAAATACTTAATTACACATCACCAGAAGGACAAAAACAACTCCTAGAAGAATTAATTTCTCAAGAACTTTTATTGCAAGATGCAAAAAATAATAAATTACATGAAAGCGAAGAATTTCTTGAAGAGGTAGAAAAAATTAAAAACAGTATTCTAAAACAATTTGCTTTGAGAGAATTATTAAAAAAAGTTAAGATTACTGATGAGTTTGTAAAAGAATATTACGAAGAAAATCTCGAATCCTTCAAAAAACCTGAATCATGGCAAGCAGCCCATATCTTAGTTGACAGCAAGGAAGAATCTGACAAAATTTATCAAGAAATTCAAAAGGGTAAGAGTTTTGCTGATGCTGCTATGGAGTATTCCAACTGCCCTTCTAAAAGCAAGGGTGGAGATTTAGGTTTTTTCACAGCAGGTAATATGGTTAAAGAATTTGAGGATAGTGTAAAAGAAATGAAGATAGGAGAAATAAAAAACGCAATTAAAACTCAATTCGGTTTCCATCTTATTAATCTGATTGATAAAAAAGAAGCAGCTTTACCTTCTTTTGATGAAGTAAAGGCTGAGTTAAAAAATCAACTTACATTAATCCATCAAGAAAAAGCTTATATTGAAAAAGCTAAAGACCTGAAAGACTCAATAGAGGTGAAATATCTATAGGAGGAATCCATGAAAAACTACGACACAGTACTTTTTGATCTTGATGGTACTATCCTTGATACAAATAAACTTATTCTAGACTCTTTTCACCATGCTTTTAATGACCTTTATAAAGAAGTACCTAATAAAGAGACTTTAACTAGCTTTTTTGGAATGACCTTGAAAGAGGCCTTCAGAAGAATGGCTAAAAATGAAAAGGATGTTGATCTTTTGATCTCATCCTTTAGAGAATTTAATCTTTCAAATCACGATAACTCAGTAAAGATTTTCCCTGAAGTGCAAAATACTATTATTAGATTAAAAGATAATGATTTTAAAATCGGTATTGTAACCTCGAAATTGAACAATACGGCTAAAAGAGGATTAAAGCTTTTTGATTTAGAAAAGTATGTCGATGTTTTTATTGGCGCTGATGACACTCTTATTCATAAACCAGACCCTTTTCCTGTTATGGAATGTTTACGAAGAATAGGTGCTAAAGGGGAGAATTCTTTCATGGTAGGAGATAGCCCCCACGATATTACTGCAGGGAAACTTTCGGGATGTAAAACAGTTTTTGTCAACTATTCTATGGTGAATATGGACAGAAATCTTTTAGAATGTGATTATAGAATTGATAAGATGAATGAACTAGTTAAAATTCTAAAAATTTAGTAAAATTGGAGTGCTTATTATGGATAATTCAAAATATTATAAAATAAAAAAAGTGCTCTGGGTAATTCTTTTTGCTAATCTTCTTGTTGCTATTTCTAAAGTTATTTTAGGAAATCTTACAAAAAGTGCTAGTATTACAGCTGATGGTTTTCATTCTCTTGCCGATGGTTCCTCCAATATAATAGGCTTAATAGGAATAGGAGTTGCATCAAAACCTATAGACGAAGATCACCCCTATGGACATAGGAAGTTTGAGACTTTAACAAGTCTATTTATTGTGGCTATGCTTTTTTATATTGGAATGAGAATTATTTTAGGATCCGTACAAAAATTCATGAATCCAGAAATACCAGAAATATCAGCTCTAGCTTTTGTAATTATGATAATAACCTTGGGAATAAACATTTTTGTTTCCACTTATGAACATAAAAAAGGAGTAGAATTAAATAGCATGATTTTAATCTCCGACTCTATGCACACTAGAAGTGATATTTTTATAACTTTAGGAGTTATAGGAACCTTAATAGCTCTTAAATTAGGAGCTCCTCCTATAATCGATCCATTAGTTTCAATTTTAGTTGCAACATTTATTTTTAATGCAGCTTATCGTATTTATAAAGAAGCCAGTGGGATTTTAGTTGATAGTGTAGCCATTGATGAAAGCATAATAAGAGAATTAGTTATGTCCCATAAAGAAGTGATTGGAGTACATAAAATAAGAAGCAGAGGATCAATGGATATCATTCATGTGGATATGCATGTTCTAGCGGATCCAGATCTTTCACTAAAAGAAGCCCATGCTCTTGCCCATGAAATCGAGCTCCATCTCCAAAAAGAAATAAATACAAATATTGAGGCTTTAATTCATATAGAACCCTTGGAAGATGAGATCTAAAAAAAAGGAAGCATCACATATTTCATGATGCTTCAAAAGCAAAACATTTAACACAAGCAAAATTAGAGAAACTAATTAAGCCAAAAGATTAATGTATTACTTATACCCTGTTACTATAATTTCCTAAACAACAAAAATTATAATTTTGGAGGAATATTTTAAATGTACAATATAATTAACCTTGCCTTACTTATTCTTATTGCTTATCAATTCAGAACAATTTACTTAAGTTTTAAAGCTCCTAATATTATTCCAGAAGAATTACCAAGGGTGAAAAAAGAAGCAAAGGGTAAAATACAGATTATCGATGTACGATCCACAATGCAATTTAATAGAGATCATATAAAAGGTTCTAAAAATATTAAGTACGGAAACTTAGATCGCCAAATGGCAAAATTACCAAAAAACAAAAAGCTAATTCTTGTATCTCAAAGAGGAACACAAACAGGTAGAGCTGTTACAAAGCTTAACAAAGAGGGCTTTGATGCAGTAAATTTAAAAGGCGGTTTTAGAGCCTGGACTAAATATCAAAAGGATTGATATAAATGAATACCTTGAATTTCTTAAGAGTTGCAGCTGTAGTTCCAGAAATGAAAATAGCTAATCCAGAATATAATAGTGATAAAATATGTCAACTTTGGGATGAAATAAACAAGGAACAAGTAGATATTCTACTTTTTCCAGAATTAGGCATTCCAGGATCTAGTTGCGGAGATCTTTTCATGCAAAAATCTCTCTATGATAATTCTCTTTTAGCTTTGGAGAAAATTGTTTGCTACTCAGAAGACAAAAATTCAATTCTAATTATAGGATCATATCTAAATATTAAAAATAAGCTTTATAATTGTTCTTTTGTAATTTATAAAGGGTCTATATTAGCCGCTATTCCTAAAATACACCTAGGTAATAAACAGGATTCCTATGAAAAACGTTGGTTTACTTCTGGGCTAGAACTAAATATTAATGAAACCTTTCTTTTTAATAATACGGTACCCATAGGAAATATTATTTTATCAGACACACATAATTCTTTTTCTTTTAGTACTGAAATTTCTCAAGATCTTTGGGCTCCTTTGCCACCTAGTTCTTTCCTTTATTTACAAGGAGCAGAGCTTATTTTCAATTTAGCTGCTAGCAATGGGGAAGTTGAAAAAAGTGATTACCGCAAGAATTTAATCACCCAGCAAAGTGCTCGCTTTAATGGAGGATATATTTACGCTTCAGCAGGAGTGTTAGAATCTACAACGGATTCATTAATGGATGGTCATGCTTTAATTGCTGAAAATGGAAAGATACTTCAAGAAAACGAAAGATTTCAGAGAAAAGATAGTTACATAATTAATGATATAGATCTAGATCTTTTAAAAAGCCAAAGATTAAATAATTCTTTTTTTGAAGAGTCTACTAAACTTTTTCAGACAACTTTTAAAATTAGGACTATTAATTTTTCTTTTAAAAGAGAAAAAAAAAAGATTCTGAAAAGATATATTAATAAAGCACCTTTTATACCTAAAAATCTTACCCAGATGAAAAAAACTTGTGAAGAGGTTCTAAATATACAAGGAAATGCTCTGGCTACAAGAATGAAACATGCAAACATTAATAAAGCTATTATTGGAATCTCTGGAGGTCAAGACTCTACTCTTGCTTTTTTAGCAACAATAAAAGCATTTAAACTCTTAAATCTTCCTCCTAGTAACATAATTGGAATTACTATGCCTGGATTTGGGACAACAAAAAAAACTTATTTTAATTCTATAGATTTAATAAAAAGTTTTGGAGCAGACTTCCGGGAAGTAGATATTCGCAAGGCTTGTTCCTTGCATTTTGAAATGATCGGACAGGATCCTAATAATCATGATATTACTTATGAAAATGTTCAAGCTAGAGAAAGAACAGAAATATTAATGAATATAGCCAATAAAGAAGATGGATTAGTAATTGGTACAGGGGATCTTTCGGAATTAGCTTTAGGTTGGTGCACTTATAATGGTGATCACATGTCAATGTATTCTTTAAATAGTGGAATTCCTAAAACTTTAATAAAATATATACTAAAATATTTTGCTGATTCTCAAGAAGAAAAAATAAAAACCATAATTTACTCTATATTAGATACTCCTATTTCCCCTGAGTTACTACCCTTAGACGGAAAAGGAGAGATTAAGCAAAAAACCGAAGATACTTTAGGACCATATATTGTTCATGATTTTTTCCTCTATAACTTTCTGAAATATAATTTTACTCCTGAGAAAATACTTTCTCTCAGCAAGGAGGCTTTTAAGGATGATTATAAAGCAGAAGACCTTACAAAATGGTTGAAATTATTTATTAAAAGGTTTTTTACTCAACAATTTAAACGATCTTGTCTTCCTGATGGCCCTAAAATAGGCTCTATTAATTTATCTCCCCGGGGAAATTGGAAAATGCCCTCTGATAGTGACTTCTCCATCTGGTTAAAAAATTTATAATAGTTTATATTAAAAAAAGCAGAGAATAATCTCTGCTTTCTTTAATATTTTTTAGTTTAAAACTCCTGCGAATATTTTTAATACATGGGCTCCACCGATAAATGTTCCAACTCCGCTACCTAAATTAGATAAAGCAACCACCAGTAAAATCCTTGTTACTCGATTTTTCCAGAAACCTTTAATGCTTACAAGATCATCACCAATTTTGTGAAAATCTCCTACATTTGGTTTCCGTAAATAGGCCTCTGCTAATCCTGAAAACCATCCTGCTGCCAATAAAGGGTTCAATGAACTTATAGGAGCCACTAGAAAGGCTGTTATTATGGCCAATGGATGAGCTAAGGCAATTGATGCCCCTAAAGCAGATAAACTACCGTTCCATAAAAACCATACCATAATCTGATTAACTCCAGAAGGTAGATCATTTTTCATCGTGAATCCTATAATACCTATTAGAATAATTGGAAAAAACCAAAGCCATTTTTTACTTATACTGGGGCCAGTTTTTAAGCTATTTAGTTTATTTAAATCATTTTCCTTGTAAATTTCTTTTTTAATTCCATTTATATGTCCTGCCCCTAAAACAGCTATAACTTTCTCTCCAGGAGCATTCTTAATCTTTTGAGCAAGATACTGATCTCTTTCATCAATTAAGACTCTTTTTAGTTCCGGGAAACTTTCTGAAAGAGAACTTAAGGCTGAATCTAGCATATCTTGTGATTTCATTTCCTCTAAGTCTTCCTCTGTGATTTCTTCAGAGAAGAAAATACTAGAAAAAAGTTCATATACAATCTGAGCTTTACCTTTTAACCCCACATTCTGCCATAAGCGTTTCATGGTTACTTGAATATCTCGATCTGCAAGAACTAATTGAGCCCCTACTTTTTCAGCTGATTCCATACCTTGAATCATCTCTTGTCCTGGTGCTACATCAAAATCATTTGCTATTTTTTTCTGAAATGAACCCATAACTAGGGTAGCTAGTAAGAGCATCGTTTGCTTTTCTTTTATTATTTTAACAATATCCGTATTTTGCCATTGATCCTTATTAATTATTGAGTTATATCTTCCCTGACAAAGTTCTATACAAACTGAATCTGGTTTTTCTTGTTCAATTAATTCCTTTACTTCCTCAACACTTTGTGGAGAAACATGAGCTGTCCCAATTAGTATAATTTCTTTTTCTCCAACCTGCATTCTATGTACATTAGTTTCCAATTCTATTCTCACCCTCAGCTTAATCTGAAAAACAACTGTTATTATACCATTTATTAATCTATAATAGATAGATAATCTTTGAAATGGAGTGTAAATAAATTGCAAAAAATTACTAGAAACGACCCTTGTTGGTGTGGTAGTGGAAAAAAATACAAAAACTGTCATTTGGCTTTTGACGAAAAACTTGATTATTATGAGGATCAAGGATATCTGATTACTCCTTATGAATATATAAAAAATGAGGAGCAAATTGAGGGAATCCGTAAAAGTGGGGTTGCAAACACAGAGATTCTTGATGTGGTAGCAAGTAAAATTAAAATCGGAATGACAACTGAAGAGTTAAATACTATTGTTCATGAGGAGACTATAAAAAGAGGTGGAATTCCTGCCCCTCTAGGATACCAAGGTTTTCCGAAAAGCACTTGTACCTCAATTAATAATGTAATTTGTCATGGAATTCCAACTGAAAAGCAAGTTCTTAAAGATGGAGATATTGTAAATGTTGATGTGACTACTATCTTAGATGGATATTTTGCCGATGCTAGCAGAATGTTTATGATTGGGAATGTATCTCCAGAAGCTAAGAAGATTGTGGAAGTCACTAAAGAAGCCTTGGAAAAAGCAATTAAGGCTCTAAAACCTTATGGTGACCTTAATGAAGTTGGGCGAACAATTGAGCCCTTTGTTAAATCCCATGGGTATTCTGTAGTAAGAGCTTTATGTGGTCATGGTGTAGGTCTAGAATTCCATGAAGAGCCTCAGGTAGATCACTACAGCACTGATGAAAAAGGCTATTTACTTATCCCTGGAATGACTTTTACCATTGAACCCATGATCAACCAAGGTACTTATGATTGTATTATTCTTGAGGATCAATGGACGGTTATCACAAAGGATGATAAGTTATCCGCCCAATGGGAAAACACAATTCTTGTAACAGAAACAGGAATAGAAATACTTGCCTATTAAAAAAATGAGCCTGCAGGTGACAGGCTCTTAGGAAAAAAATAGAGAAAACATGTTTGTAACTTTGAACTGGCAAATAGTTCAAAGATACATTCGAGATATATAAATAAAAAAGTCTCTTAGCATGTTAACACGCTAAGAGACTTATCCCATTCTTAAGTCACTAAATCTGCTAAAACATTTTTTCCCCTTGTTTAAGCATTTATAATTTAAGGCAGGTCTCCTGGCTTACACATCACCCTTATCTCACCTTCCCAAAGAATAAATTCCTCAGTGGTTCTTGAGATTCGTCCGTGTTTACAGTGGTGGGTCCGCGCCGGCTTAACCGGTCTTCCCTATTCTCCCATTAATTAATTGGGCACCTTAAACTTCAAATATTTACTTATATTTTAATTATACCATAAAATCTAATTAACTTTCAATATCTCTTTTAACGCCCTTTTTGGTACATGATGACGATCTTCAGAATCTCTCCAATATTCAATTGAGCCACTAGAATCCACGCAGTCTAAAATTACTTCTTCCTTAGGCTTACCAAGAGCTATTACCATTAAAGGATTTAAATTATCTTCCGCCCCTAGAATATCAACTATTTCCTGGTGGTTGAAGGAAGCTATCATGCACCCTCCTAGGCCTTTAGCTGTTGCTCCTAATAAAATTGATTGTGCCGCTATCCCATGTTCCCAGTAATAGGTATTAGAGATTTTTTTATCATGAAAAATAACAATATAAGCGGAAGGCCTCTCACCCTTTTTAGGGCCATCCCAGTCTTTATAATAAGCCGCCCACTTAAGAGTGTCAAAAACTTTTTCTTTTTTTTCTTCATCTAGAACAGCCCAGAATTTAAAAGATTGGCGATTACCACCAAATCCAGAGAGACGAGCTAATTCAACTAACATTGAAAGATCTTCTTCAGTAATTATATAATCTTCGTGAAACCTTCTAAAGGACCTAGTTCTTAAAACTAAGTCCTTTAGATTATCATAATCTTTTAAATCAGTTTTCCTCATTTAAAACATCTTCTTTAGTTTCAGTCTTTTCTTCAATTTCAGAAAAATCCGGCATCCAAAACTCAAAGGTTTCCCCAATAGATTTTGAAATATCTTCAAAAGTTTTACTTAAAATATACTCAGCCTGTAAAAAGTCGTTAATTACTGGTTGAAAAGTAAGAAGCTGGTTTATTTGTTCTAATTCTTTCATTTTGTCCTCTGGGATTTCTTGCCCCATCATTAAGAAGCTTTGCACTTCAATTTGTTTTTTTCTAACATCTTGGAGCATTCCCTTAGCTTCCTCATTTTCTTCGATCTTAGCCTTCATTTCATGATATTTTTTGTACTCGGAAGATTCCTTAATGCTTCTTTCTAATTGTCTTAATGCATCATAAACATTCATAATAACAAAACCTCCAATTTTATATTTTAGTATATTCTATTTTTCTTTTGGTAAAAACTGGTACTTTTGTATAACCTGCTTTAATGGCTAAATCCCTTGCTATATCTAAATCCCGACCTACTTCTTCAGGATGATGAGCATCTGAAGAAAGAGTAATTGGGATATTGTTTGCAAAAAGAAGCTGGATAATTGGAAAAGATGGATATATTTCCTTTGCTGGTTTATTTAAACCATTAGTATTAATTTCTACTACTAATCCTGTTTTTGCTATTTCTTTTAGGTAAGGAGCATATATGTTTTCAGCCTTACTTTTTACGGGCTTTATTCCAAAAATTTTAATTAAATCTATATGTCCTAAAATATCATAGAGTTTCTTTGTTGCTGATTCAGTTACTAGAGAGATATATTTTTCATATAACTTATCATGATCCCATTTATCATATTCTCTTTTCTCTTGGTCACTATCAAACATCCATCTACCTATATAATGGACAGATCCAATAAGATAATCATAATCAAAATAGTTTGTTTTTTTTATTATTTCAGGAATTTGATCTGGGTAATAATCTATTTCTAAACCAACTTTGATCTTTACATCTGTTGCTTTTTTTTGCACCTTCTCATAGATACTTAAATCTAATTTTTCATATAGATATCGATCGTGATCTGCAAAGCCTATTTCTTTAACATTATTAGCCTTGGCATATTTAATATACTCTAGAATGTTTTCTTCAGTATGAAGTCTATGCTCATGACCTATCCCATGAACGTGATAGTCTATATACATTAATACTCCTCTTTTCTGAGATCCAATTCTTCTCTAATAACCTGGCCAGCTCTTCTAACTTTCTTAATGGGAATTTGCATCCCTCCTGTGTTTATAATTTCTATCTTATCTTTTGGAACAATGCTAGCTATTTGATCTGCTAAAATTTTTCCCCCAACTGTTGAGGGAATTAATATTAACCTGGGATTATAATCTTTAATTAATTTTTTAAGAGTACAGGCATAAAGATCTTGCTCGTATTCCTTAAGAGCAGGATTATCTACAAGATAGACTACATCTGCACCATAGGCAAAACACTCAGGTATAATTTTGTCGATATTTTCACCCAAAATAACCCCAGCAACTTCTGTCCTTAATTTATCAGCTAATTCTCGGCCTTTTCCCAT
>CAZXPJ010000011.1:41667-49155 GCA_964642925.1 uncultured Eubacteriales bacterium
TTATGCACTTGCCCTCATCAACTACAGAAGTCTCCTTAATGATTTCTAAAGCTTTAACAGGGCAAGCCTGAACACAGATCCCACAAACAATACATTTTTCCCCGTCTATAATTAATGCCATATTCTCACTCCACGAAATATTTCATACTGGTTTTTTTATATTCCTTAATACTATATAAAAGATCATAAGAAAGAATTCTTTCATCATTAGTTATTTTTTTAACTATATCTTTAGCTTCCTCTTCTGAGTTGCAGTGAATCATTGCATAAAGATCATAAGGAAAGCCCTCCATTCTTGGACGATTATAACAGTGAGTAACCTCCGCAAAGGCTGCGATTCTTTCTCCTAGATCATTTATATGATCTTCCTTAGTTTCAATAACTATCATGGGATTATAATTTAAGCCAATTTTTCGATGAGCAAGAATGCCACCCATTCTTCTAAGATATCCTTCTTCTATAAGATAATTAATTTCTTTAAAAAGATCTTCTTCTGAAATATCTAACTCTTTTGCGATTTCTGAAAAAGGTTCTAGAGATTCAGGTAAATCTTCTTGGAGTATTTTTACAATACTCTTTTGAATTTCATTTAACATTTACTCATCACCTCCAGGGATTTTAAAAACGGCTCTAAGTTTAAATAATTTAGTTGCCGGTAACTGCTCCACGGAGTAGCCAGACTTTTCTTCTATTTCTTTAATTATCTTATCTCTTTTCCCTTCATTTTCAGTAATCAAGGTAAACCAAATATTATATTCATGGTTTCTATTATAATTATGGGTTATTCCAGGATAGATATTAATAATCTCTGCTACTCTATTCCCATCCTCTAAAGGAGTTTTAACAGCACAAAGAAGACTAGTGTAACC
Organism: uncultured Eubacteriales bacterium; assembly: GCA_964642925.1. Classification (GTDB taxonomy): domain Bacteria; phylum Bacillota; class Peptococcia; order Peptococcales; family SKKY01; genus SKKY01. The sequence goes on from CAZXPJ010000011.1 coordinate 42,537, forward strand.
TAGCTTCTTGGAAGAGAAAACCCCTCCAACTCTTCTTATAATTTTTTGTTTTTTTAGATTTTTGATTCTCTCTAATACCTCTTCTTCAGCTAAAGAAAGCTTTTCCCCTATAACCTGATAAGGTCTTTTGGTAAGAGGAAAGTCATATTGAATTATTTGTAAGATTTTTTTATCTATATTATCCATAATACCTCGCTATTTATTTAGAATGCACCAGGAGTCTTCAGCCATATAGTCACCATTATAGTTATAATAGGCTCTGGCTCTACATCCTCCACAGATGAATTTATAATTACAATCTCCACAACCACCAGTATATTCTTCAGTTCTCATTTTTTGAAAAACCTGGCTTTCTCTCCATATTTCATCAAAGGGCTTATCCTTTACATTACCCACTCTTAAGTCAAAGTAAGCACAAGGCTGCACATCTCCCCTAGGAGATACGATGCAATAACTGATCCCTGCAATACAGCCCTTAGTAAATCTCATATCCATTTCTTTTTCTTTAGCAATTCTCATAAATTGAGGAGCACAGGTTGGCTTTATTTCTATTTTTACTTCCTTTTGCTTTTCCAATACCTTATTTAATACTTCTTCATATTCCTCTTCACTTAACATATCAGACTCAATATTTAAACCTCGTCCTGTAGGGATAAGAAAAAATAAATGGTGAGCCTTAGCTCCTTTAGCAACTGCAAAATCCGTCAATGCTTCCATCTCTTGAAGATTCCATTTCATTACAGTTGTATGAATCTGAAATTCTAATCCTAGCTTATTACAAATTTCCATGCCCCTTACTGCTTCTTCAAAGGCTTTTTCGTATTTTCTTAAATTATTATGTTTTATTGGATCTAAGCTATCTAAACTTATCCCTATCCTAACTGCCCCTGCTTCTTTTAATCTATAAGCAAGATCTTCTGTTAAAAGACTTCCATTAGAACCGATAACAGGACGAAGGCCTACAGATTTAGCATGGGCGATAAGCTCAACAATATCAGGACGCATTAATGGCTCTCCACCACTAAAGATCATAATCATAAAGCCAGCTTTTTTAATTTCTGAAATGAGTTTCTTACCCTCTTGGGTTGTTAATTCTCCTAGATTTTCTTCTCCACTTTCCCTATAACAGTGATCGCAGAACATATTACATTTATTAGTAGTATTCCAAGATATAATCAAGTAATCAGTCCTCCAAACCTATTTCTTTATCAGTAAGATAACATGCAGGATCTTCCATCCAGAAATCATCAAAAACAGCCTCAGCCCGGGGACGGAAATTACCATTACATAATTCTAAATACTTACATTTACTACATCTTCCCTTTAGAAGAGGCTTCCTATCTTTCATTCCTAGCTGTATTGGATGAGTGCCTTCTGTCCAGATTTTGCTAAACTTTTTTTCTCTAATATTCCCAAAGGTATGATTCATAGTAAATTGATCTGCATGAACATTTCCTAACCAATCGATTTCCCCAATAGCAATACCAGAACGATTACCACCATTGCGTTTGATCAAGTTATATATTCTTTCTGCTCTTTCAGGGTCCTTTTCCAGGTATTTTTTGTAAATATATACTGCATCGCAATGATTATCTACAGTTAAAATTTCTTTTTCGTCACCTTTCTCATAAAAATCAATAGTGTGTTTAACTATGTTGTCAATTACTTTTCTTGTTTCCTCATGACTAATATCTTCCTCGATCATTTCTTTACCTCTACCAGAATAAACTAAATGATAAAAACAAACCCTAGGTATTCTTTCCTTTTCAATTAACTTAAAGATACCATCTATTTCTTTATAATTATGTTTATTAATAGCAAATCTTAGACCTACTTTTTGATCCACTGCTTTACAGTTTCTTATTCCTTCTAAAGCCTTTTGAAAAGCTATATTATTTCCACGAAACTTATTATTTGTCTCCTCAAGGCCATCTAAACTTATCCCTACATAACTTATGCCAATTTCTTTTATCTTTCTCGCAACTTCTGGTGTAATTAAGGTTCCATTTGTTGAAATGGTAACTCTAATTCCTTTAGAAATAGCATATTCACATAATTCAAAAATGTCTGGTCTTATTAAAGGCTCCCCCCCAGAGATTAAAAGTACTGGTACTTTAAAGTCTACCAAATCATCTATCATTTCTTTTGCTTCTTGAGTGTTTAGCTCTCCTTCTGCCGGACCCCCATCTGCCTTAGCATAACAATGAATGCACTTTAAATTACAAGCTTTCGTAACATTCCAAACCACAACAGGACCATGATTCTTTAAAGCTCCATGTTTATTCCCTGAAGAATTAACACTATATCTTAATTTATCTCCATAATTATCACTTTCAGTAACTAATTTACTTATACTAATCAATATAAATCTCTCCTCATTAAAATAGTTAAATAATTATAACACACCCCTTAGATATTTTTCATTGATATAAGGGTATTCTTATAATTATAAGTTAGTAATTTTAAAAAGTAAAACCAACAAAGGAGTAAGAGAAATGTCTTTTATAGGAATCTACGAAATGATCTTTGTAAATAAACAATTTGGTCTTCCTGAGATGATAGCACTTTTTATTGCCCTTTCAGTGATTATGATATCTATAGTAATCTTTTTTGAAAATCAAAAACCAGAAAAAACTATTGCTTGGCTTTTAATTTTATTTGTTTTCCCTATCTTAGGTTTCTTACTCTATCTAGTTTTTGGTCATAAATTCCGCAAGATAAAAAAATATAAAAAGAAGAAAATCCTTTCTATCAAGGAGTTTAGCACGGTATTTGAAAGAGAAAAAGTTGACCTAAAAGGTCCTCAGGATTATATTGAACAAAATTTACCGGATAAAAAGAAACTCATAACATTACTTTATAATATGGAGGACTCTCAGCTTAGTTATAGGAATTCTACAGAGCTTTTTACTGAGGGAAGAGTTCTCTTTGATGATTTTATCAAGGAGATACGATCTGCAAAGCACCATATCCATATGGAATTTTATATTTTTAAAGATGATGAAATCGGTCTTGAGATTCAAGAACATTTAATTGCCAAGGCTAGAGAAGGTGTGGAAGTAAGAATAATCTATGATGGTATGGGAAATTTTGGTATCAATAAAGATTTTATAAAATCCTTTACTGATAATGGAATTCAAAGTGTTTGCTTTTCTCCTGTTTATTTTCCCATAATTAACAACAGGATAAATTACAGAAATCATCGTAAAATACTAATTATAGATGGAAAAATAGGTTATATTGGTGGTTTTAATATTGGTAGAGAATATATTGGTAATTATAATGGAATGAAGACCTGGAGAGATACCCATTTAAAAATTGTTGGAGAAGCTGCAAAACATTTGCAAAATGTTTTTATTGCTGATTGGCACTATCTAACAGAAGAATCTTTAAAATGTGCAAATTATTTTCCAACTATTGTCCATGGAGAAGAAAGAGCAGTTATTCAGATTGTAAAAGGTGGCCCTGACTCAGAATGGGAATCTATAATGCAAATGTATTTTGCTATGATTTCCAATGCAAAAAAAAGGCTTTATATTACTACCCCCTATTTTATTCCTAATGAAAGTTTATTAATGGCTATAACAAATGCTGCTCTTTCCGGGATAGATGTAAGACTGCTTATACCAAGTAAGGCGGATTATGTGTTTATGACCTTGGCCTCTTCTTCCTATGTAAAAGAACTACTAAAAGCAGGAGTACGAGTTTATAAATATAATAGTGATAGCTTTGTTCACTCTAAAACTCTTGTTATTGATGGTGAGGTATCATCCGTTGGAACAGCAAATCTTGATGTAAGAAGTTTAACTATGAATTTCGAAATAAATGCTTTTATCTATAATAAGGCCCTTGCAGAAAATCTAGAATGTATCTTTTTTGCCGACCTGGAATCAGCCAAGGAAGTAACCTTGAAGGATATACAAAATAAAAAATTACCCAGGAAGCTTTTAGAATCCTGGGCAAAATTATTCTCTCCATTATTATAATTTAATTTAGTTTTCTTAAAAGATCTGCTTCAACTTCTTTACCTTCTTGTAGAACTTTTACACTTACTATCGTCTCGTTTCTTCCTGCTAGTCTATAAACAGCTTCGTTTACTCCTAGCTCATAACTTGATACTGGAACACCATCAATAGAAAGTATTTCAGCCCCAATTATAAAACCGGCTTCTTTGGCCGTGGATTTATCTGAGAATTCTGCAATTAATATTTTGTCTTCATCTACTCCTAACATGATTCCTGGGCTTGCTTCTATCATTTTAGAAATATTTATATAATCATCTTCATTAATTTTTGTAGTTACACTGTCTATTTTATCTTTTTTAAAGGTAAAAAATTCCTGACTCTCATAAGAATCAATTCCAGATATTTTTAATAAATGAGAACTATTCTTTAATGTTACTAATATTCCCCCATTAGTACTTTCCATGCTTACTACTTCAAATTCATGTTTTAAATGTTGATTTTTTATAATTGCTGCTTTAACAACATCTTCTCCCACATATTTTTTACCAGCCTCTTCATACTCAAATTTCTTATTAAAGAGAGCTATTGCCTCTTCAAAATTTCCTTCACCATAAGCTTTGTAGTATTTATTTAAGGTCTCTTTATACTCATCTACCTTATTAGAACTGATATCTTTGTCCCCACTACAGCCTGTAAGGAAAAATATTACTGCAAAACCAATTAACAAAGTTTTAAGCAAATTTCTTTTTTTCATAATTTCCTCCCTTTAAATTCCTAATACCTTATATTAAACCATTTAATGATTAACATGTTAACAATCTTTTGTAACCAAATATTAAAAAATTTGTTTTTCACTCTTGATTATTGACATATGTCAGCAATTAAGCTATTCTAGTAATAGACATATGTCAGTAACTCGTTTGTATAGAAGGGAGGTTATATCATGCCAAGAGGAGATGGAACAGGCCCAATGGGAGCAGGTCCTATGACAGGACGTGCTGCTGGATATTGTAATGATCTTTCTGCACAAAACCCTGGAAACTATAGAGGATTTGGAAGAGGTTCCGGGAGGAACTTTGGTAGAGGTTTCTGCAGAATAGATAATGGATTTAGAAATTTTAGTCCTGCTCTAGATGAAAAAGCTCTTTTAGAAAATCAAGCTAATTATCTAGAAAACCAATTACAAGTAATAAAACAAAGACTTTCAGAAATGAAAGTATCTGAATAAACTCAATTTAAATAATAAAGGGAGAAAGCATTCGAATGCTTTCTCCCTTTATTATTTAATCTTATATTTCAAGGATAAATATTGACTGTAGATGATTTTTCCCTTAACATAAATCAATAGCAATTAAAGGAGAATGTATAACATGAAAAAGAAAATTTATAGTAAAAGTTCATTTTGGGTTGGAATATTTTTTGCCCTTTCTTCATTTGTTTTTTTAGTTTTGTTAACTTTACAATCCGAAGATATGACCACTGGAGAAATTATTAAAAATAGTATCTTTGCATTATTAGGACTTTTATTTGGTTTTAGCTTTATTAGACAAAGCTTAAAAGACGAAGATACTATCCCTACTAAAAAGGAACCTACGGAAAAAGAAATATTAACAAATTTTAAATCCGCTAAAATTGCTCTTAAAATAGTCGAGAATATCTCTCTAGTCTTTATGTTTAGCTCTATTATTTTATGGCAATTCAATAAATCTGATGCCCTCATTGGTGCAATTGTTGCTTTTGGTTTGATCTTTAATATTTCTATATTCTCTAAATTATTTTTTTCTATTTACTACAATAAAAAGGACTAATCATATTATTTCATTTAAAAGGAATTTCTTAGATTCTTCATTTAGATATCTTGTTGGTATTATCTGAGCTGAAATCCCACTTACATAAAGAAGTATCATATCCTCATATTCTTTTATATTTTTTATACTACTTTTGGCGATTTTTTCAGATGTATTCTCACCAATTATTTCAATGGTATCCTCATTAAATAATATTGTCTTTTGACCAAATAAAGATGAATTATCCCCTTCCTCTAACATTTTTCCTATTTGTTTTTTAACTAGCCTTTTATGTTTTTTTGGGTAAGTAACCATCCAATATAAAACAAAGGCTATGGCAACAATAATCCAATATAGCTCTGGCTGCTTAAATAAGACAGTGCCGATTGCATATATGGGTATAGAAAAAAGTAAGGGTACTACATACCTCAATAAATTATATGTTTTTTTTTGGGATGGGGAATTCTCAAGATGGTATAAATTAAAGTTAATATAATCATCCTCTGTGATTTCAAAATTAATCTCTATCTTAAACGCTCCTTTTTATGAATTATTTTTAATATATATTTTTAAAGCTTTTATACCCAGAATCATAAAATACACGCTTACTCCTAATACTACTAGCATAATTATTAGATTTATTATCGGTATTAAAAAAAATGCTGAGTTTACACCTGACACACCATGCATAATATTTTCCCCTCTTTCTATTTACTTTAATATTGCTTTATCTACTGGATAGTTTTTTAATATTGGAATTGTCTTTTCTTTAATCTGTTCAATGGAAATAACACTAGAATTCATTCCGCCCCCTCTCCCTAACCTTGTTCTCAAATTATTATAACATTTCACTAAAATTTCTGAGCA
>CAZXPJ010000012.1:0-28168 GCA_964642925.1 uncultured Eubacteriales bacterium
ATACATACAAGGGGTTTCTTTATTCTTACAAAACCCATAATTAATTGACACGATCCTAATCAATTGGGAATTTGCATCATTATATGATTTTTGGGAAGATAAAATTGCTAACAGCCTTTTTTCTGAAAGTGATTGTATTATAAATTTAGCTTCAAAGGAATATAGTAAATCTATTTCAAAATATTTAAAAAAAGATATTAAATTCATAAATTGTATTTTTGCTGAATTAATTGATGGAAGAGTTATCGAAAAAGGAACCTTTGCCAAGATGGCCCGGGGCGAAATGGTGCGCTTTATGGCTGAAAAGAATATTATGAAGTTAGAGGATATTACAAAATTCGATAGGCTAGGTTATGCTTATGAAAAAGAATTGTCAGATGAAAATAACTATGTATTTATTAAATGAGTGGAGTAGAAGTTGTGAATAAGAATAAGTCTATTATAGGAATATTAGGGATATCTATTATAGGAATAATTATAATGTATATTTTCGAGGGAATTATTTCTAGTGGATATTTTGAGAAATCATTAGTAAAGATTATAATATTTTTGATTTTACCTATTCTTTATACCTTCTATGATAAAAACATAAAGATAAGGGATAATTTTAAAATAAAGTCAATAAGAAAGCTTAAGTACTCCTTTGCTTTAGGCATCGGGCTGTACCTTGGAATTTTATTAGTATATTTTCTCTTGAAGGATTTTATTAATCTTACTAATATAATGGCAATTTTGGATAAAAATGTAAGTGTAAATGAAGATAATTTTTTATGGATTGCTTTATATATATCAATTATTAATTCCTTATTAGAAGAGTTTTTCTTTAGAGGTTTTATATTTTTGAATCTAAAAAGAATAAGTGGAAGAAAATTTTCCTATATTGTAAGTGCATTTATTTTTTCTACATATCATGTAGCTATTATGGGAAATTGGTTTAGTCCGATTATATTCATTCTAGCCATGCTAGGATTATTTATAGGAGCTCTTATTTTTAATTATTTAAATGAGAAGGAAGGGAATATATACAATTCCTGGATAGTACATATGATGGCTAATTTATCCATTAATACGATAGGCTTGATGATGTTTGGGATTATATAAAAGTATGATAAAATATTTTTAGAAAAGAAAAAGGAATAGAGTATTTTAATGCTCTTGAGGGCTTTTGAAGATGTAATTGCGGTTCTTCAAGAGGAGCAAGTTGATCGATATCTAGCTATGTAATGTTGATGCAGTAAATTTGAGGTGTAATTATGGAAAATATATTTTCAGGAATAAGAGATAATCCCAGTATTGATAGAGTATTTTGGCTTATTATAGGTCTAATTTTTATACTCATTTTAGTTCAAGCAAGCAAGAAAGTCTTAGGAAAAAGGGTAAAGATTGATAATTGGTATAAAACTAAAAAAATAATTAATGCTGCTGGTTATGTATTATTTGTATTATTAATTTTGGGAGTATATAGCCACCGCTTGACGGGAATCACAGTAGCTTTAGGTGTAGCCAGTGCGGGAATAGCGTTTGCTTTACAAGAAGTAATAGCCAGTGTGGCTGGTTGGCTTGCCATTATGGTAGGGGATTTTTACAGACCTGGTGATAGAGTTCAGGTTGGTGGTATCAAAGGGGACGTAATTGATCAGGGAATATTACGGACAACGGTGATGGAGCTAGGGGACTGGATTGATGGTGATTTATATAATGGGAGAATTGTAAGGATTGCTAATAGTTTTGTGTTTAAAGAACCTGTATTTAATTATTCTGCAGACTTTCCATTTTTATGGAATGAAATAAAAGTACCAATAAAAATTGGAAGTGACTATGATAAAACTAAAAAATTATTGAAAGATGTTACTGATAAAATAACAAAAGAATGCGCTCTGGAATCTCAAAAACATTGGGATGAAATGGTGCGAAATTACTCTATTGAGAATGCTAGCTTAAATACTATGGTAACAATGGCTCTTGATGATAATAGAGTAGAGTATACGGTGCGTTATGTAGTTAATTATCGTAATAGGAGGACAATTCAAGATGCTATAACTTCGGAAATATTAAAAGAAATTAGCCTTAGTGATGGGTCGATTGAATTAGCCTCCAATACTATCAATATAACGGACATTCCACCAATAAAAATTATAAATTAAAATAAAACAGAGCATCCTTAAAAATCAGGATGCTCTGTTTTTTATTTTGACTGTTTTAATTTATAAAAGCATCCGGTCATTATCAATTTCGAATTTGGAAATTAATGTTTCCACCGTCATTTCATTTCTTTCCTTGCCCTTAATATCCATAAGAATTTCCCCATCTTTCATTAGAATAGTTCTGCTACCATTTTCCAGGGCGGCTTTCATATTATGGGTGATCATCAAAGTGGTAAGGTTCTTTTCCTCAGTAAATAGTTTGGTAAGTTCTAGTACTTTTTTTGCAGCTCCAGGATCTAGGGCTGCTGTATGCTCATCTAATAGTAAAAGCTTTGGCTCAGAAATAATAGACATAAACAATGTAAGAGCTTGTCTTTGTCCTCCTGAAAGCAACTTAGCTTTTTGATTCATTCTGTTTTCTAAGCCCATTTCTAAAAGAGCTAGTCTCTCTTTGAAATATTCTCTATCTTTTTGATTGATCCCAGGCTGAAGTCCTCGTACTCTATTTTTGCAAATAGCTATGGATAGATTTTCCTCGATTGTCATGTCAAAAGCTGTACCCTTTAAAGGATCTTGAAAAACTCTCCCAATATGTTTAGATCTTTTATATTCTGGCATCTTTGTTATATCTATTCCATCAAGGATAATACTTCCAGAATCTATTCCATAAACACCGGAAATAGAGTTCATTAGTGTGGACTTTCCTGCACCATTACTACCAATAATGGTGATAAACTCTCCTTTATCCATATAGAGACTTAGATTGTTTAAAGCAACTTTTTCATTTACTGTACCTTTACCAAAGGTTTTAGAAATATTATTTACTTTTAACATTCTATTCACCTGCCTTTTGCTGGAGACGGGATTTTAATTTTCCCATGCCCTTCAAGGAGAAATTTTCACCCATATTGCCTAAAGCAAGAGCTAGAGTAACGATAATGGCTGAAACTAATTTTAAATCATTTGCAGGCATTCCTAGGTTTAGGGCTATAGAAATAACGAGTCTATATAATATGGCTCCCATAGCTACTGCTAATAATCTTTTGAATAGGCTCCTAGAACCAAAAACAGCTTCTCCAATAATAACTGAAGCAAGTCCAATTACTACCATACCAACACCCATTCCGATATCTGCATAGGATTGGTATTGAGCTAGCATACCGCCAGCTAGACCTACTAATCCATTAGATAAGGACAGTCCCATAATTTTCATATTATCACTGTTTATTCCGGAAGCTCTAACCATATCTTCATTATCACCGGTAGCTCGTAGAGCAAAACCTAATCTTGTTTTTAGGAAGAAGAAAAGTAAGGTGCTCACAATGGCTAATATAATGACTCCTACAACTAAAGAGGAATAACCACTAGGCAAAAGTTCTTTAGCCATTTTATAAATAGTATCGCTTTTGGTTAAGGCAATATTTGACTTATTCCCCATTATCCTTAAGTTAATAGAATAAATTCCAAGCATTACCAGGATACCTGCAAGTAATGGTTGTATTTTTAATTTTGTATTTAGAAGGGCAGTTACTATTCCTGCTAAAGCTCCCAAAATAAAGGAAACAATCAAAGCAAGAAAGGGATTGCCCCCCAGGCTACAAATCACTGCTGAAGCTGCTGCACCGGTTACGATACTTCCGTCTACTGTTAAGTCAGGAGTATTTAGTGTTCTAAAGGATAAAAATACACCTAGAGCTAATATAGAATAAACCATCCCTAATTCCAAAGCCCCTAAAAAGGCTGCAAAAGTAATCATAATATCTCCTTAAAAAACTTATTATTTATCTCCTAAAACAATTGCGTTTTCCATTACTGATTCAGGAATTTCTATTCCTAAAATAGATGCAGTATTAGTATTTACATAAATATCAATGTCAGTCATTGTTTTAACTGGCATGGTTGCCGTATCTTCACCATTTAATACACGAGCTGCCATTTTGCCCGTTTCTTTTCCTAAGGAAACATAGTTAACTCCGTAGGTTGCAAGGCCCCCATCTTCCACCATGGAATCTGCAGATACGTAGAAAGGTATCTTAGCGTTATTTAATGTTTCAACAATAATAGGCATTGAAGAAGCTACTGTATTATCAATTGGAGAGAAAACAGCATCTGTTTTTCCTGCAAGGAATTGTGCTGCTTGTTGTACTTCGCTGGTGTTAGTAATTGCAGATTCAACTATTTTTAGACCCTTTGTTTCCGCATATTCTTTTAAATCATTTATAACTGAAACTGAATTTACTTCACTTGAATTATAAAGGGCACCAATTGTTTTGATATCTGGAGTTATTTTAAGAGCAAGTTCCATAATCTTTTCTGCTGATACTGCATCAGATGTTCCCGTTACATTTCCTCCTGGAACTTCAAGGCTATCCACTAATTGAGCTGCAATAGGGTCCGTTATTGCTGAGAAAACGATAGGAATCTCTGTAGTTTCACCAAGAGCAGCTTGCGCTGAAGGTGTTGCAATAGCCACTATTAAATCTACCTTGCCTGCAGAGAAGGATTGGCAAATTGTCTTAAGGTTTGTCATTTCATTTTGCGCATTTTTGTAATCGATTATTAGATTTTTACCGTCAATAAAGCCTTCTTCTGCTAATTGGGTAACAATGTTTTCACGTATAGTATCTAGTGATGGATGTTCTGCTATTTGGACAATACCAACTTTCAGTGCTTTAGGGTCCTTTGAAGGATCCTCAGTTACCTTTTTGTCTCCACAAGCTGTCAATCCTAACACTGCTACCATTAATAATACTAATGTAATTGTAAATTTTCTTTTCATTTTTATTACCTCTTTTCTTTTATTTTAATTATAAAAAAAACACCGATCCTATTAAAAAAGGACAAGTGTTAACCTGTTGTACCACCCAGAGTGCTATCACACTCCTTACCATTAACGCTGGTTTAACGTCTTCGCTACTAAACAATTGTTTTTCACGTTGCCCTCAGAGGTCCATTTGTCTGTCACTGCATCTGTCCGGCTCTCACCATCCCGGATTCGCTTGAAGATCGTTAAACAGTTTTACTTCCTCTTCCACAGTTTAATCATTTAATTCATTTAATCTTATTCATAAAGATATTTTTTGTCAACTGAAAATATGATGAAATGTTATAATATATTAAATAATGGTTATATTCTATATACTGTAAGTAATAATTTGGAGGAAAAAAATGAAAATAATTGAGAAAAGAGCCCTAAGAGGACCAAACTATTATAGTAAACATCCTGTTATTTTCATAAAAATTGACTTAGAAGAACTGGAAATGAAGCCTACAGATATGGTTTTAGGCTTTAAAGAAAATTTGGAAGAAATGATACCTAGCCTCTATGAACATAAGTGTTCTCCAGGTCGAAAAGGCGGATTTTTTGAAAGGTTAACTAGAGGAACTTGGGCAGGTCATGTTGTGGAACATGTAGCCCTTGAACTACAAAGTCTTGCAGGTCAGGATGTTGTTTTCGGAAAAACTTTTACTATGGATGAAACTGGAATTTATAATATTGTATATGATTATTTAGATGAAAAAACTGGCTTAAGAGCAGGGGAAATAGCTGTTGAAATAGTAGGTAAACTATTTAAAGGAATTAGGACAGATATAAATCCTTTAGTAAATGAATTAAAGGAAATCGCAGCAGCAAGTTTACTAGGTCCATCAACGCAGTCTATTGTCGATGAGGCAACTAAGCGGGGAATATCTCATATTCGTCTGAATGAAGAAAGTTATGTCCAACTAGGAGAAGGGGTTCACCAAAGGAGAATACAAGCTACTATGATGGATAATACTTCCGCCTTAGGAGTTGAGCTTGCTGATGATAAAGCAAGCACAAAGGATCTTCTTGCTTCCATGGGAATACCTGTTCCCCATGGTTTAACTGTTCGTAAGATTGATGAAGCCTTAAAGGCCGCTGAGGAAATAGGCTATCCTGTAGTGGTTAAACCCTTGGTAGGGAATCATGGACGAGGAATTACTGTTAATATTACAGGACCTAAAGAACTAGATATAGCTTTTAAAATGGCTAACAAAATCTATGGTACCTGTATTGTAGAAAAATATCTGGTGGGCTATGATTTTAGAATTCTTGTTATTGATGGTAAATTTGTAGCGGCAGCTCTTCGGGAACCTGCCTTTGTTATTGGAGATGGAAAAAGTAGTATCCAAGAATTAATAGATGAAGTGAATAAAGACCCTGATAGAGGAATTGGACATGAAAAGAATTTGACTAGAATTACAATAGACTATATGACAAAACGTTTATTAGAAGTTCGGCAACTAACTTTAGAGAGCATTCTGCCAGTGGGAAAAAAGGTATATATTAAATCCACCGCGAATATTAGTGCAGGAGGGACGGCTTTGGATGTTACAGAAAATGTCCATCCTTTAAATAGATTAATGGCTGAAAGAATCTCACGTATCATTGGTTTAAATGTTATGGGAATTGATATTTTGGCTCAATCTTTAGAGAAACCGCTAAAGGGAGAAACTTCCGGTGTCGTGGAAGTTAATGCAGCTCCAGGGTTTAGAATGCATTTAAATCCAACCAAGGGTACTTCTAGAAATGTAGCTTCTTATATTTTGGATATGTTGTTTCCCCCTAGATCTAAACATGGAATACCTATTATAGCTGTAACTGGCACTAATGGTAAAACCACAACAAGTAGGCTTATTTACCACATTTTAGGCCTTAACGGTAGTATTGTCGGCATGACTTCAACAGATGGAGTAATTATTAATAATATTCCAATTCTAGCCGGAGATTATAGTGGTCCAGAGGGAGCTCAAAAAGTTATGATGGATTCCACTATTGACCATGCTGTGCTAGAAGTGGCCCGCGGAGGAATTATTCGCCGTGGACTTGGCTATAAGGAAAGCGATGTTGGAGTCCTTCTGAATGTAACTTCTGACCACTTAGGAGAAGGGGGAATTGATACCCTGGAAGAACTAGCACGTTTAAAATCAACAGTTACAGAAGCAGTAAAAGAATCTGGGTATGCAATTTTTAATGCAGATGATCCTTTAGTTCTTTCTTGTTTGGAAAGGACCAAGGGGATTCCAATCTTGTTTTCTAAAGATCCTGAAAACGAGGCACTTAAAGAAAATTTTGCCAAGGGAAATCTAAATGTAACAATTAAAAATGGAGATATAATTATTCAAAAAAAGGGATGGTCATCTATAGTTGCTAGTGTTATAGAAATCCCTATTACCTTTGATGGTACTGCAGAATTTAATATTGAAAATGTCATGGCGGCAGTAGGGGCTACAGCGGCATTAGGACTCAACGAGACTCAAATTAGAGCAGGACTAGTAAGTTTTAACTCCTCAATTGGTCAGTCTCCAGGTAGGATGAATATTGTGGATATGGGGGATTTCAAAGTAGTAATTGATTATGGACATAATACTGGAGCAATTAACGCTACAGGAGACTTTATTAAAGGCTTGATGCCAGGAAGAAAAATCAGAATGGCCTCTGGTATTGGTAACCGTAGAAGAGAAGATATTTTCGATTTTGGTCTTGCCCTTTCTAAATATTATGATCATGTTGTTATTTGTGATGCAGATCCAAGGGAAAGAAATAAAGGAGAAACTAGCCAGATTATACGAGAAGGATTATTACAGGGCGGTTTTAAGAAAGAAATGATCACGGCTGTTTTAGATGAAAAAGAAGCAACTAAAATATCCTTGGAAATGGCAGAGAAAGGTGACTTAGTTGTTTTACAGGTTGATAATGTTACTCAAGTTATTAAAGATGTTTTAGATTATAAGAAAAAATTAAAAAAATTACAGAAATAAGATTTATTTAAAAAATTATTAAAAGGAAAGAGACATCTTAGAATTTCAGATGTCTCTTTTTGTTTTGAAATGATATTTAGGCTAATGGTGTCCAAGCCAAAGCAACTAATCGTACTGTGATATTATTAGATGTGGCTCTAATTTCTACTTCTTCTAGCTTTTCATCTAAAATATTATATTTTTCAGTTATTTTATCTACTTCTTCTTGGAGTTCCAATTGTAATTCATTTAGCTGATTTTCAATTGCTGCCAGCTTTTCTTGGGCTTGATCGATTCCCTGTCCACTATTTAAGACCCGGCTTCCACTTTTCATTGCAGTACCCATTTTTGAAATAGAAGTTGCACTGGTGGCCTTCCTACCAAAGAGGGCTCCTAATACTGCAGTTCCAGCAGATACAGCTGCGTCCATCTTCTTTTGTTTAGCCATGGTACTTTGTTTTTCAATATTCTGCTGGGCTAATCTTTGCTTGTTTTCTAAAGAGGTAAATTTAGTAGAATATTTTTTCTTTAAAGTCTCTAAATCATTATCACGATATTCGTGGGCAGCATGTTGCATTCGAATACGAAAATCTCTTTCATCTTCATCAAGGTCAGATACTAACCTTAATGTAGGGCTTAAGAAAAGTTTAAGACTCACATCAGTACGAATAAATTGGCTTAAAAGTTTATTCCAATTATCATAATTCTTTGAGTTTGCTGCTGCTTCAGGATACTTTGTAAAAGATGCTCCCTCTATAGGACTTGACTCTAGATTTCTTATATCAAGGTCTAAAAAGTTAGATTCTTGCCAATTTAGAGGTACCGGCCCCTCATGAAGGGGAGTAGATATTGCATAATTTTTAGAAACAGTCACATTGTGCTTAGCACTATTATATAAAACATCCACAATGCCTATAACTGATGGTGTATAGACCAGATTATCTGACATTCTACTTTCTAATGGTAGATAAACTTGTTTTATCTGGGGTGAAAGGACAGGGGCACTCTGAGATGTTCCACTACTATCAATTTGGATGTTGTTTTTTGGGATTTCCTTCTTATCAGATGCTTGGCTTCCTTTATTGTCTGGCAAAGAAGCAATTTGGTCTCTTGTAAGAGGACCTGCTAAGTAAGACATTACCCAACGAGTAGAAAAGATTGCAGGCTCATCTTCATGAACACTATGGAGATAAAAAATCCTTTGTCCAAGACTTGCCAATATTTTCTCCGTTTGACCTTTATCAAATTTTTTCTCAGAACTAATCCCCTCAAGTCCTGCTAATACTTTTTCTTTGTCTCTCTCAGTTTGCAAACGACCGATAAACCAGGTACCTGCGTTTGAGAGGGCTTTGTAGTCAAGGTCAACAGGGTTCTGAGTAGCCAATACTAGTCCCAACCCATAGGCTCTTGCTTGCTTAAGGAGTGTCAGAAAAAGCTCTTTAGAAGGTGGATTAGCAACTGGCGGTAAATAACCAAAGACCTCATCCATATAAAGTATTGCCCTAAGGCTTCCAGTTCCTGGTTGAGTGCGAACCCAGGATAAAATTTCATTAAGAAGCATTGTTACAAAAAACATTCTTTCATTATCTTGAAGATGAGAAATAGAGAAAATTGAAGTTCGGGGCTTACCTTCTTTATCATATAAGAAGGAATTTATATCTAAAGGCTCTCCTTCTAACCAGGGACTAAAACTTGGTGAGGCTAAAAGGTTATTAAAAGTCATAGCCAAGGTAAATCTATCTTTTGAAGGATAAAAACTTTCTAAATCCATTACTCCTACTTTATCCATAGGAGGTTTTTGAATAGCACCGATCAATTCTTCTAAACCTAAGTCTTCTCCTAAATCCCAAAAAGATTTAAAAATATTAGATAAGAGAATATATTCTCTACTGGTAAAAGGATCCCCGACAAAGCCTATTAAATATAATAAGCTGGTGGTGGTAATGTGTATTCTATCCCTATAAGCATCCTTGTCATTTTTTATCTCTTCCTCTGGTGCACTAAAAGTTTTAAGTATGGAAACACCTGGCCCTGCAGATCCTCCGGGAGTATAAACGGTAACTTTTGATGCTTGTCTAAGTTTTTCAATACGTTCTCCATCTTGTCCCCAATCCTCAAGACCATTGCGCCACAATTCTGCCTGAGACTTAGCATATTCATCGGGATCGATACCTTTATTTGCAGCATCGTGAAGATTCACCCAAGGGCGGAAATCTTCTCCCCTTAATTTTGGGAATGTTAAAGCCATGTTTCCTAAATCACCTTTAGGATCAATAGCTATAACGGGTATATTATCCATGGCTGCTTCTTCTAAGAGCCCTATTCCTAAGCCAGTTTTCCCACTCCCAGTCATTCCAATAATTGCCGCATGTGTTGTTAAATTCTTAGATTTATATAAGATTAAATTCTCATTAACCTCTTTCTTATCTAAGTCATATTCTTTCCCTAAATAAAAGACCCCCAACTTTTCAAAATCTTCCATTTAATATCCTCCTCCAAGTATTTCTAGTAATTTAAGATTAGCAGATAATAATTGAACTATAAAGGAGTATTTTAGATAATATATGGGTAAAAAATGTTATAAGTTCTAAATATAAAATGGAGGTATTATAATGGCTTCTACGGTTATTGATAGTAAAATTTTTGGGCATCTTTATACTACAGAAAGAATGAAAGAAATATTTTCTGACACAAATATGGTGCAAAAATGGATTGATACAGAGGTTGCTTTGGCTATGGCTCAAGGTAAGCTAGGAATTATACCTCAGGAAATGGCAGATGAAATTAAAAAGAAGGGAAAAGCAGACCTCCTTGATCTAGAGGCAATTGGAGAGAACTTTAAAAGCTCCATCACTATTGTTCCTCTACTTAAAGAATTTAAAAAGGTTTTAGATAATAATGCTGGTGAGTTTGTTCATTATGGGGCTACAAGTCAAGATATTGTTGATAATGGTATGATCCTCCAGCTTAAAGAAGCCTATGAAGAAATATATAAACTCCTATCTGGTGTGGAAAATTTAACTTATGATTTATCAGAAAAACATAAGGACTTAGTAATGGCTGGTCGTACTCATGTGATTCATGCTTTGCCTATA
This sequence comes from uncultured Eubacteriales bacterium, assembly GCA_964642925.1. Classification (GTDB taxonomy): domain Bacteria; phylum Bacillota; class Peptococcia; order Peptococcales; family SKKY01; genus SKKY01. Next base: position 11,003 of record CAZXPJ010000012.1, read on the forward strand.
ACCTTTGGTTTTAAAACTGCAGTTTGGGCGGCGGAGATAAGTCGTCATTTAGAAAGATTAAGGGAGTGTAAGGATAGATTATTAGTAGGACAATTCTCTGGTGCAGTAGGCACTTTAGCTTCTCAAGAGGAGTTTGGTCTTCAAGTGCAAAAAATAATGATGGAAGACTTAGAATTAAATGTTCCTATAATAACTTGGCATACCTCTAGAGACCATATTGCTGAATTTATAAATCTTCTTGCTTTAATAGCAGGAACGATTGGAAAAATTAATTGTGAGATTTTATCCCTACAAAGAACCGAAATAGGGGAGATCGAAGAACCTTTCTACATGGGTAAAGTAGGAAGTAGTACCATGCCTCATAAACGGAATCCTCAGGTTTGCGAAAATGTAATTGCTCTGACTAGAAATATTCGAGGCCTTGCCCCTTTAGCTGTAGAAGCAATGATTTGTGAACATGAGAGGGACTGGGGTAGTCTTCTTTCAGAATGGGATCTAGTGCCTAGAGCTTGTCATATGATGGGTGCAGCTTTAGAGAAGACTAATGATATTTTTAAAAATCTTATTGTTTATCCCGATAGAATGGAAGAAAACTTATTTAAGCTTAAAGGAATGATACTTTCAGAAGCGGTAATGATGCATCTTGGAGAAAAAATCGGAAGACTTTCTGCCCATGATATAGTTTACGAAACCTGTATGAAGGCTTTTGCAGAAAACAAGACTTTGAAAGAAGCATTATTGGAAAATGATTTAGTTACTAAACATTTTACAGAAGAAGAAATTGATACCTTCCTAGAGCCTCATAAATATACAGGGCTATCTTCTAAATTTGTAGATAGGGTCTTAAATTCAAGAAAATAAAAACATTATAGCCCTGGAACAAAAGACACTAACCTACGTCTTAATAGATATAATTGAATAAAATAAAAGGAGACAGGTAAAAAATGAAAAAGATTTTAGCAATAATGTTAGCAATGGTTTTTTTAGTATCTGGATGTTCTACAGGAAAAAAAGCAGGTTTAGGTGATGAATTTTTAGGCAACGCTCATGCTGCTGTTAAAAAGGCTTATGGGGAGAACTATATTCCTCAAATGGAAATTGAAAAAGATTTTCTTAAAGATATTTACGGAATCCCTATGGATAATGTAGAAGATTATATTGCAGAAGGTCCAATGATGAGTAGCCATGTGGATAATTTCATAGGATTAAGAGTAAAGGCTGATTCAGTGGATAAAGTAGCAACAGCTTTAAAAGACTATCATAAAGGCCTTATAGAAAACAGCATCCAGTATCCTATGAATGTGGCTAAAGTTCAAGCTGCTGAAGTTCTTGTAATAGAAGATCATGTGTTTTTCATAATGCTTGGTGCTTTTGATAATGATTCAGAAACAGAAGAAGAAGCCCTAAAATTTGCCAAAGAGCAAGTACAAATAGGAGTAAATGCAATTAAAGGACTAGTTAAGTAAAATGGTTTTTAGTAGTTTATTATTTTTATTTAGGTTTTTACCAATAGCTTTAATAGCTTATTATTTAGCACCCCCTTCCATGAAAAACGGGGTGCTATTTCTCGTTAGTATGTTTTTCTACGCCTGGGGTGAACCTAGATACATAATAATAATGGTAATTTCTATTACAGTTAATTACCTGGTTTCTAATGGATTTAAAAAAATTAAAAAACCCATAGAAAAGAAGTTCCTTTTAGGTATTGCTTTATTTGTTAACTTAGGTTTTCTAATGACTTTTAAATATTTAGACTTCTTTATTAAGAATATAAATAATGTCCCAAGTTTTGATATTGCCCTTCTTGGACTAAGCCTTCCCTTGGGTATAAGCTTTTATACTTTTCAAACCATGTCCTATACTTTGGATGTTTACTGGGAAAAGGTAGAGGCTGAAAAAAACATTATTGATTTTGCGGCTTATGTATCACTTTTCCCTCAACTTATCGCTGGACCTATTGTAAAGTATGTGGATATTAAGAAAGATCTTAAAGAAAAGAGTATTAATCTGAAACAGATAAATACTGGAATTCGTTATTTTATAATGGGTCTAGCTAGTAAAGTTTTAATAGCTAATAATATTGGCCTTCTATGGGATGATATTCAACTTATGGGGGTTGAAAATATATCAACTATCATGGCCTGGCTTGGAATTTTAGCCTTTGCTTTTCAAATCTATTTTGATTTTAGTGGTTATTCTTTAATGGCCATTGGCTTAGGAAAAATGTTGGGTTTTGAATTTCCTACAAACTTTGATTTCCCTTATATGTCTAGAAGTATTACTGAATTTTGGCGAAAATGGCATATTACTTTAGGTAATTGGTTCCGGGAATATGTTTATATTCCTTTGGGTGGTAATCGAAAAGGATTTTTTCGGCAAATTATAAATTTGTTTATTGTCTGGTTCCTAACAGGATTCTGGCATGGTGCTAGTTGGAACTTTATTCTGTGGGGATTATATTTTGCATTTTTCCTAGTGATGGAAAAGTTATTTTTCCTTGAATACTTAGAAAAACATAAATATTTATCTCATTTCTACGCAATAATCCTTGTTCTTTTTGGTTGGGTTATTTTCGCCACTAGTGATTTTATTCAAATGAAGGATTATTTCTTAAAGATGTTCTCCTTAGATCTAGGTAATGATTATCTTTATATTTTGCAAAATTATGGATTAACTTTCTTCTTAGCAGGGATTTTTTCCACTCCTTGGATTAAAAATGTATTTAAAAAATATCAACATCATAAGTTTTTAGTGACTTTTGCCCTTTTATTCTTATTTTTTATTTCCATGGGCTATTTAGTAGATTCTAGTTTTAACCCCTTTTTATATTTCAGATTTTAGCAAAGGAGCTGCAGAGATGAAAAATTTTAGAGTTTGGATGTTCGCAATAATAATAGTAGCTTTTTTTATAGGAGATATGCTTTTTCCTGCTAAAATTTTCTCTGAATCAGAAAATCGCTATCTTGCTCAAAAGCCGGAATATACTTGGGAGAAACTTATATCAGGAGAATATGCTGAGGATTATGAAGAATATATTGGAGACCAGTTTATCTATAGGGATAGATGGATGGAATTAAAGGTTAAGACAGAACAAGGATTTCTCAAAAAAGAGAACAATGATATTATCTTCGGAAAAGATGGATATCTTTTTAATAAATATATTAAATTGCCAGATAGATTCTATAAGAATGTGGATCTTTTAAAAAATTTTATTAAAGAAAATAAGGAAGAAAACATTTTTATAGCTATTGCTCCAAATTCCTATCAAATTTTAAAGGATAAGGTCCCTAAGGGTTTATATAATGTGGACCAAGAGAAATGGATTCAGTGGATGAAGGATGAATTAAATCTTAAAGAAAATAATTTTGTAGATCTTTATTCTTCTCTAAAAAAACATAAGGATGAATATATTTATTATAAGACAGACCATCACTGGACCACTAGTGGGGCTTGGTATGCTTATGAAACCTATAGCAAATCCGCAGGCTTCCTTCCTATTTCGGAAGATGAGCTGGATCCAGTTTATATAGAAGATTTTTATGGGACCTTTTATTCTTCTTCTCCTAAGGGGAAAGATTCTCAGGATAAAATTTGGTATTATCCTTCCCTAGATGGGAAAGCCATTATTGATGGAGAAGTGAAAGATTCAATTTATGATTTAAAATATATAGAGGGTAAAGATAAGTATGCCCTTTTTCTCCATAATAACCCAGGTAGAGTATTAATAAAATCTCAGGAATCAGGCGTCCTAAGAGGAAAAAGGCTTCTTGTGTTTAAGGATTCCTATGCTAATAGTATGATTCCTTTTTTAATAAATCACTATGAAGAAATACAGGTTATAGACCTTCGATATTATAATGGAAGAGTTAAAGATATGCTGGAAGAAGGTTGGGATGATATTCTATTTTTATTTAATTTCTCGTTTTTTTCTGATGATTCCAACCTTCTTAAATTGAAATATTAAAATTAAATGGGGAAATTTGTTGACACATCCTTTTTACCTCCCTATAATAAAGAACATAAGTTAGCAGCGCCAAACTTTAATTCAAAAAGAATTAACTTTTAAGTGGAGGAGAGGTTCTTATGGAAGTGGCTGTAGGAAGAAGTTTATTTAGAAAAAAGACATTAAATAAGAATTTAACAAAGACAAGGGATGTTTCCGATTTAACTCACGGAAATATCAATATATCATATACAATCAAACAAATTGATACAAGAGATCAAGAAATGGAAAAGTTTTTATTTTCCCTTGGTTGTTATGAAGGGGAAAAAATAACACTAATTTCTGTTCTTGCAGATAATTATATTGTAAATATTAAAGATGCTAGATACAGTATCAATGAAGAATTAGCCAAGGGAATTCTTATATAAATAAGACCCAAGGCAATTTTTTTAAAATTTTAGTTAGTCAAAGCTAACAAAAAAACACAAGGAGGAGAAATATGCGCTTTGCCTTAGCAGGTAACCCTAATAGTGGTAAAACAACTTTATTTAACGCAATTACTGGAAAAATTGAGCAAGTGGGTAATTGGCCAGGAGTAACAGTAGCAAAAAAAGAAGGTAACCTAAAGAAGACTTTGAATAAAAATTATGAGAAGGTAAGAATTGTTGATCTTCCAGGTGTTTATTCTTTAGCTCCTTTTACTTCAGAAGAAAGTATCACTTATGATTTTATTCGGGATGAAAACCCAGATGTGATTATTAATATAGTAGATGCGACAAATTTAAGTCGTAGTCTTTTTTTTACCACTCAGCTTTTAGAACTGGGAATACCCTTGGTAATAGCTTTGAATAAGGGGGATTTACTAAAGAAAAAAGGAATTAAGATAGATAAAAAGATTTTATCTGATCTTTTAAAAGTACCTGTGGTGGAAACAATTTCTACTATGGATTTAGGACTTCAAGAATTAATCAGCTCCTGTAAGTCTGTTATAGGAAAAACTCAAGAATCACCCAGTCCTTCGGATTTAGAAGATGACAAAAAACGCTTTGCTTTTGTAAATGAAATTATTAAGGACATAGAAGTAAGGGAAGCAGCAAGCAGCAAGCAAACCAGGCAAGATGCTGCGGATCGGATTGTAGCACATAAATATTTTGGGATTCCTATTTTTGCCGCAGTTATTTATTTAGTTTTCTCCATATCACAAACTTATTTAGGACCCTTTTTAGCAGACTATCTAGTTGGTTGGATAGATGTTTTTTATGGATATGTGGCTGGGCTTATAGGAGAGAATGCTTCTCCTCTTTTAAGTGCTTTGCTTCTTGATGGGATTATCGGTGGTGTAGGAGCTGTTTTGGGTTTCTTACCTTTAATAATGGTTTTATTTTTCATGTTAGCCTTAATGGAAGATAGTGGTTATATGGCCAGAGTCGCGGTAGTTATGGACCGTTATCTTAAAAAAGTTGGTTTATCAGGGAAATCCATAATCCCTATGGTGATTGGTACTGGCTGTGCTATTCCGGGAGTAATGGCTACAAGAACTATAAAGGATGATACTCAGCGGAAAACCACTGCTATGCTTACGCCTTTTATGCCCTGTGGTGCAAAACTTCCCATTATAGCTTTATTCGCTGGTGTATTTTTTGGAGATGCAGCTTGGGTGGGAACATTAATGTATTTTGTAGCCATCTTTGTAATTATAATTGGTGCTTTAATTGTTAGAAAGATAACTCAAGAAGGACCGAGAAAAAACTATTTTATAATGGAACTTCCGGAATACAGGATTCCTTCTATAAAAAGAGCTTTTATAACTATGTTTTCTAGAGCGAAAGCTTTTATTCTTAAAGCAGCAACAATTATTTTAGCTTGTAATGCAGCTGTCCATATTATGCAAACTTTTACTTGGTCTTTCCAAGTAGTGGGAGAAGGCATGGAAGGCGCAAGTATTCTTGCAAGTCTTGCCAATCCCTTTGCCTTTATCTTTATACCTCTAGGTTTTGGAGTATGGCAGCTAGCAGCAGCAGCTATAACTGGATTTATTGCTAAAGAAAACGTAGTAGGCACCTTGGCAGTGGTCTACGGGATTTCAAACTTTATTGACCCGGAAGAGTTTACTTTATTAGGAGGAGCTACAGATGTTGCTTCCGTTATGGGCCTTACTTCCGTTGCCGCTCTTGCCTATTTGATGTTTAATTTATTTACCCCTCCTTGCTTTGCAGCAATTGGGGCCATGAATGCAGAAATGGATAGCAGAAAATGGCTTTGGGCTGGAGTAGGATTTCAATTTGGTGTAGGATATACTCTTGCTTATTTTGTCTATCAAATAGGAACATTATTAACAACAGGAAGTTTAGGAATGGGAGCACTGCCAGGATTAATAGCTATTTGTGCTTTTGCTTTTATTATTTACTTCCTAATTAGAAAGAATGAACAAGAAATAGAATTGCAAGTTGGGGAGGTACACTAAAATGATTAATATTATTTTAATTTTAGTAATAGTCGCAGTTATTGGTGGAGCATCCTGGAAACTATGGTCCGATAAGAAAAAAGGAAACAAATGCGCTGGCTGTCCTTATAGTAATCCAAGGAATGGTTCCTGCGGCCTAGAGCTGTAGCTTGACAGAAATACTAAAAGAACCTATAGTAAGTAACAATAGAATATTTTCAAGGTGTCTTTTCTAAATAGGAAAAGAAGAATAGGGAAGACCGGTTAAAGTCCGGCGCGGACCCACCACTGTAAGCGGATACGAGTCTCCAATATGCCACTGAAGTTTAATGACTTTGGGAAGGGGGAGATAAGGTTTGACACGCCAGCCAGGAGACCTGCCATGAAATGTAAAAGAACTAGATACAAGGGGATTTTGTATCTATTTAAGTAGACTATAGATGGGGAGTCTCTTAGCAAAAGCTAGGGGGCTCTTTTTTAATGCCCTTAAAAAAAGGAGATGAAAAAATGAAGAAAAAGAATTTATTATTAATTGCTATAATCCTAAGTATTTTCATTGTTTTTACAGGATGTGGAAACAAAGCAGAAAAGGCTCCTGAAGAGGGAAAAACTGTGACTATTGTTGATAATGCAGGTAGAAGTGTTACTTTACCATATCCAATAGAAAGCGCAGTAGTATCAAACCGTTATAATAGTGAATTAATTAGAGCTATTGGTGCTATTGATAAAGTTATAGCTGTTGATTTAAATACAGCCCAAGACAGAGAATTTTGGAGTGAGTTTGATCCAGATAATACAATAGGAAAAGGACAGAGAGAACTTAATTATGAAAAAATAATTGAGTTAGCTCCTCAAGTTTTAATTACTCCTAAAAATGGTTCATGGGAAGAAGACGAAAAAGCTTTAGAACCTTTTGGTATTAAAGTTGTCGTAATTTCTGGCTACGACACCTTCGACTTCAAGAATCAAGTTACAACTCTAGGTACTATTTTTGGAGCAGAGGAAGGCGCCTCTAACTTTATAAAATGGTATGATAAAACAGCAAATTATATTTCATCAAAGGTAACTGAGAAAGATAAAAAATCTGTTTATTTAGAAACGTTAACAGAGAACTCTACTAGTTTTGAAGGGGATTTCTTCTATGGAATGGTTGTTTTATCCCAGGGAGAACATATTTTTCAAACAAGGCCCGAAGGCGTAACAGGAACAGTAATTAACCCAGAAGATGTAGTTTTAAAAGATCCTCAAGTAATTGTGAAAATCATTACCCCCGACCACGCTCTTTCTGGAACAGGACTTTATGAGGCTCCCAAAACAGAGCAAAGTGAGAGAGTAATTTCTGAAATAAAAAACCGTCCTGCTTGGGATGAAATAGATGCAGTTAAGAATGATCAGGTTTATGTAATGTCTCAATTTGGACATGGAGGAGCTTCTAAATTAGTAGGAGCAGCATATATGGCAAAATGGATCTATGGTGACCTATTACCAGAACTTGATCCTGTGGAGATAGAAAGACAATGGATGGAAGATTTACAAGGCTTTAGATCTGTTGAGGGTCATTTCTATCCCCTACCAAAGTAAAAAAATAAGAGGTGCTAAACTTTGGGAATAAGAGAGGCCTATGATCAGCAAAACAAGAAAAAAATCTTGGTGATACTGTTTTCATTTATGGCAATGATTCTGATTTCTATATATACAGTAACATTAGGTGAAGCAAATATTAGTATAGGCGAAGTTTTTAGTTCTTTAAGAAAGACTTTTACAGGAGATTCACTAAATGTAAAGGAAAAAATAATCTTTCACCTTCGCCTTCCTAGAGTTTTCTTAGCTATTTTAGCCGGGGCTGGATTATCTTTATCAGGAGTGGTAATGCAGGGGATAACAGGAAATCCCCTGGTCAGCCCTTTTACAATAGGTATTTCTTCCGCTGCAGCCTTTGGTGCTTCCCTAGCAATGGTTTTTGGGGTTGGTATCCTTACTGATACTAGGTTCGGTGTAGTTTTAACAGCCTTTCTATTTGCACTTATTTGTGCCTTTTTGGTTTATAGTATTGCTTTAAAAGTAGGACTTACTCCAGAAACATTAATTCTAACAGGAATAGCCCTGAATTATTTATTTAGTGCATTTACAGCAACAATACAATTTTTCTCCCAAGAATATCAGTTAGCCTCAGTGGTGAACTGGACTTTTGGAAGTTTTAATGGTGCAAAATGGGAATATGTTAATATCATCCTATTTGTAGTGATATTAGCACTTCCTCTTCTATATAAAATGTCCTGGGTTTTCAATGTTATGTCTGCTAATGATGATGACATTGTTAGAGGACTAGGAATTAACCCAGTAAGGGCAAGAGGTATAGCTGGGATCCTTAGCGTATTAATAACTTCGGCAATTATTAGCTTCACTGGAGTAATCGGTTTTGTGGGTTTAGTTGCTCCTCATATTTCCAGGTTAATTATAGGATCAGACCACAGGTACTTGATACCTTTTTCCGCGGTTGCTGGGGCCTTGCTTCTTATAGTCTCTGACACAATAGGGAGAATGGTTTTTTCACCTGTAATGGTTCCAGTAGGTATTATTGTTTCTTACCTAGGAGTGCCATTGTTTATTAATTTAATTATTAACAGAAAAAAGGGACACTTTAAATGAGCATAGAAATCGAAAACCTCACCTTTAATTATAAGACAAAAAGAATTTTAGAAGATATAAGCATTAAGGCAGAAGCAGGATCACTTTTGGGAGTTTTAGGTCCCAACGGTACGGGAAAGTCCACTTTGCTGAAATCAATAGCTGGTCTCCTTAAAATAGAAAAAGGAAATATTAAAATTTTCGAGAAAGATATCAAAGATTATAAGGTTAAAGAAATTGCTCAAACGATTAGTTATGTCCCCCAGCATACAGGGAGTAACTTCCCTATTAGCGTAATTGACGCTGTTGCAATGGGTAGGACCCCCTTTATTAGTGGAAAACTTTCTGAAACTGATAAAGACAAAGTTTTTGCAGCTATATCTTTACTAGAACTAGATGAGTTTGCTTTTAGAGATATTAATGAATTAAGTGGTGGTGAGAGACAAAAGGTTTTGATAGCAAGAAGCATTGTTCAAGAAACAAAAATTATGCTATTAGATGAGCCCACCTCTAGTCTTGATATAAAAAATCAATTAGATGTTCTAGTTAAAGTAAAAGAAATAATAAAAGTTAAAAAAATAGTAGGAATAGTAGCGATTCATGATATTAACCTTGCCAGTATGTTCTGTGATTATTTAGTTTTTTTACACGATAAAAGAATCTATTCAAAAGGTTTAGTTAAAGATGTAATAAATGAAAAAAGCTTGAGAGACATTTATGGAGTAGAAACGAAAATTCTGGATATTGATAATAATATACAAATGTTTCTTGAAAAACCTGACAATTAGCTCACAATTGATAATATACTCCCCTTTAAAAGTACTGACTTCGGTCAGTACTTTTTTTGTTATTTTTTAATGTATACAGGATTCTTTTAATAAAATCCTTTAAAGATAAAATTTTTTCAATATAATTAACAGATTAGAAGAGAAAATTATTTTAATTTTCAGTTTCTATAATACAGGGTAAGACATATAGATAACTAATAAAAATTTTAAGGAGATGTTTTTGTGGATAAATTAAAAGGAAAAATAGCGATAATTACTGGAGCAGGTTCAGGAATGGGTAGAAGTATGGCAATCCTTTTTGCTAAAGAAGGCGGAATTATTGTAGCAGCAGATATAAATCTTGAGAGTGCTCAGGAAACAATAAAGCAAGTGGAAAGTTTGGGTGGCAAAGGAGTTGCCCTTACAGTAGATGTAAGCAAAGAGAAGGATATTCAAAGTATGTTTGACTGTGCCTTAGAGAACTTTGGTACTGTAGATATTTTAGTTAATAATGCGGGTATCATGGACAACTTTACCCCTATAGAAGATTTAACAGATGAGCTTTGGGATAAAATAATTGCTATTAATGCAACCAGTGTAATGAGAGGAACTAGAAGAGTTATTCCAATCTTTAAAGAAAAGGGTAAGGGAGTTATAGTTAATATTGCTTCCGTTGGAGGTCTTTTCGGCTCAAGAGCAGGAGCGGCTTATACAGCTTCCAAACATGTTGTTGTGGGCTTAACTAAGAACACGGGCTTCCAATATGCTGAATTAGGTATAAGATGTAATGCAATAGCACCAGGAGGAGTAAATACCAATATAGGGACTCATATTAATGCTCCGAATGAATTTGGAACATCTAGAGTAATGTCCGGGGCGGGTTTTAATCCAAGATCTGGTGAAGCAGATGAAATTGCTACGATAGCTTTATTTTTAGCTTCCGATGATTCAAGCTTTGTAAATGGAACAGTAATTACAGCTGATGCAGGATGGACAGCTTACTAAAATTTTAAGGAGAATATAATGAATAAATTTATAAAAATTGTACTATTAGTATCGGTTTTGTTAATTTTTTCAGGATGCGCTCAAGAATCTCTAGAATTAGATTTCGAAAAACCTTTTTCAGAAAAACAAGTAATTAATGTTCTAGAGGAAAATTTAGGTAAAATAGATAAAGTTAGTAAGGATATAAAGGAAGAAGATAAGATCGAGGGAATAAGCCCCTCTGTTTACCAGTTGGAAAATGATGAAGGCTTAGTTTATATCTATGTTTTCGACTCTCTTTCTGCTAGAAAGAAAACTAACCTTGGAAATACTTTTGATCATTTTTATCCAACCAATAATATATTAGTTAAATACGACTTTTCCCAGGATTCAATTGAGGCTTGGAAAAAAAATAAAGAAGTTCAGAATGTAGTTTTAAAAAAGCTAAATCCCTACCAAGAGAACACTTATTTCGCCAATGGAGATAATTGGATAGCCTATTACACAGTAGCTTACTATGAATATTTTTCCAATGATGGAAGCGGTACTCTCATTCACGAGGCTTGGAGTAATAAGCTTGGGAAGGCTATATTTAAGAAAGAGGCTGATTCTAGTTTCCCAGTTTCTTATGCTATCAAATTGGGGAATTTAGAAAGTTCTTCAGGAGAGACTCATTTATATAATGGAGAGGTTGGCTTTGGTAGTGGTGGTGGAAACACTGCTCATGGTAAAGATTTGCAAAGCATTGAGTTGAAAATGAACTGGGAAGGCCAGGAAGAAATATTATTCTTGGAAAAGAATGATATTGAAATTAAATATGAAGTGGACAAAGAAGTTCCACCAATAGTAAAAGACTTGGCTTTTGATTATGTTAGGCTAAATTTGGCTGATATAAATAGCTTTGAAAATGAAAAAGTTGTGGATGCTAAGATAATTGGCTTAAATCAGTTAAATACAGGAACTGCTACTGAAAATTATGACATTCAAATGTGGGTTTTGGAGTATCGTATTTTATCAGAATCTGACCAGCCTTTGGTGGTAGCAGGAGGTATGACTCTGGATGATGGTTGGAGAACAGAATATAGTAGTATGGGACAACCAATAATTGTAGTTGGTCATTACTTTGAGACAGAATCTTGGAGAAAAATAGGTATCACCCACACGGGGAATATTGTAGAAGAATATGATGGTAATTATTCTGAAGCAGCAATAAAAATTTACGAGAAATTTAAGGAAAAGAATTAAATATCAATTTAGCCTCTCCCTTCAAGGGAGAGGTTTTTTTGTTTTTTGTTAAACATTTTTTTAATAGAGTAAGCTTTATAAGTAAGTAAATAAAAAAAAAGAGGGTGTTGTATATGTTTTTTAAAAGAATAGAAACTGAGGGCTTATCTCATTATTCATATATTGTAGGGGATGGCGCAGATTTGGCAGTTGTTGATCCTAGAAGAGATATTGGAATTTACATGAGAGAAGCTAGAAAAGCTGGCAAAAGAATAAAATATATTTTTGAAACTCATCGAAATGAGGACTTAATCACAGGATCCCTGGAACTACAAGAAAAAACTGGAGGGAAAATATATAGATCAGCCTATGAAGAATTAGGATATGTATATGGTGAGGAAATAAGAGAGGGTTTTCAGGTAAAACTAGGGGAAATAATTATCAAAGCAATACACACTCCTGGACATACCTTAGGACACATGTCTTATGCGGTTTATGAAGAAGGAAAGGAAAATGCCTATCTTGTTTTTACCGGGGACAGTCTCTTTATGGGAGATGTGGGAAGAACAGATTTTTATGGAAGAGATAATATAGTGAAAATGACAGGCTTAATGTATGATAGTATTTTTGAAAAATTAATGCCTTTAGGAGATGATGTTATTATATTACCAGCCCACGGACCAGGTTCTGCCTGTGGGATAAGTATGGATGACAGACCTTATTCAACTTTAGGTTATGAAAGAAAATATAATCCAGTCTTACAGGTTAGTTCTAAGGAAGAATTTATTGAAAACTTTGCCTATATGAGGATAAAACCTCAATACTTTGAAAGAATGGAAGTTTTAAATGTTGAAGGAGCTCCCTTTGTAGGGGAAGAAGTTATTCTTAATGTTCTAACAATTGATGAAATAAAGAAAATGAAGGATGAAATTTTAGTCTTAGATGTTAGGACTAAAGAAGGCTATTTTGGTGGTCATATTCCGGAAACCATTTTTATGTCTAAGAATAATATTTCCACCTTCTTAGGAGCAATTTTTTCCTTTGAAAAGAAGATTGTTTTTGCTATTGATGGAGATTATGGAGATATAGAAGATCTTTACTGGTATTGCAAAAGAATTGGCTTTGATAATATTGTTGGATATCTCCCCAATGCTTGTAAAAAATGGGAAGGTCATGGTTTGGAATTAGAACAGCTTGCCACGATTACAGCAATAGAATTTATTGAACTCCCCAAGGATGGGGACTACATTTTAATAGATATTCGTAAGAGTGAAGAAATGGAAGAAGGAGATCCCACAAGTAATAGGATAAATATCCCCTTACAACAAATAAGCCAATGTTTTAACATGATCAGCAAGGATAAAGATATTTATATTTTATGTGGATCTGGAGAGCGAGCAACAATCGGAGCTTCTTATCTAAAAACTAAAGGTTATGAATCCAAAGTTATTACTGGTGGAGTAAAAATGCTTGCGGCAATCGAATAGAGGGGGAAATTATGACCTATGAAATAGTTATATCATTCATAATTTTATTCTTAGCTGTAGTTCTATTTTCCACAGAAAAGATAAGAATTGATCTTGCGGCTATTTTAATCATGATAATACTTCCTTGGACAGGAATAATAAGTCCTAGAGAGGCCTTTTCAGGGTTTTCCTCTAATGCTGTAATAACAATAATTGCTATCATGATTCTCGGATACGGCATTGAATCTTCTGGATCTTTAAATTTTATTGCGGATTATATTAGCCTAAAAGGGGGAAGGCAAGGGAAAAAGGTAATGGTGTGGATTTCGGCCTCTGTGGGTATTATTTCATCCTTTATGCAGAATATTGGTGCAGTAGCTCTTTTTCTTCCTGTAGCGAGAAGGATAAGTAAAAACACAAAAGTTAGCCCTCGAAGATTATTAATGCCTTTAGGCTTCGCTGGTATATTAGGGGGAACCCTTACTATGATTGCGTCTAGTCCATTAATAATTTTAAATGATCTATTAGAGGATAATAGTTATGAAGCCTTGAGCTTTTTCAGCGTAACCCCTATAGGTCTTACTCTTTTAATTTCAGGAATTCTATTTTTTTATTTTGCCTGGGAGAAAATTCTTCCTGGAGAAGGAGTAACTGACAAGGAATCGGGAAATATTCAGGATATTTATAATCTTCCAAAACAAGTAATCGAAATTGAAATTACAGAAAATAGCCCACTGATAGGTAAAACCATAGAGGAAATAGAACTATGGGTAGAAAACAAAGTACACATTTTGGCTATTTGGGATTCCGGAGGGACTACTTATACCCCTTGGAGAAAAACTAGGTTGGGAGTAAAACAAAGAATTGCGGTTTTTGGAGAAACAGAAAATGTAAAGGATTTTTATACCATCTTTAGCTTGGATCCAAAACCTTTCTTATTCGTATTTCATGAACTTAACAGTGATGATATTGCAGGATTTGCAGAGATTATTATCCCTCCCAAATCTATTGTTATTGGGAAGACCATAGAAGAAATTGGTATTAGAAGAAATTTTAATATTGAACCAATAACTTATATAAGCCCAGAAGGAGATAGGCTGGATCTTATTGAGAGACCCCTTGAAGCTGGCCTACAGATTATAGTTTTTGGTCGTTGGGAAGCGATAAAGCAAATTAAAGACTCTAGAGATTTTGTAGTTATTACAGATGTAAAGCAAGTAAAACGTCAGTTGGATATTAAAAAAAGGAATATAGCCCTTTTTTCCCTTGTTCTTTCAATCCTATTAGTAATTTTAGGTTTTTCCCTACCTCTTAGCTTTTTTACTGGGGCAATAATTATGATTTTATTTGGCGTAATTCCTAAAGAAGATATTTATAAAGCAGTGGACTGGAAAACTGTTTTTTTACTTGCAGGCTTAATTCCCCTAGGCCTAGCTTTTGAAAAAAGTGGAGCAGCAGATTTAAGTGCTAAAGTTATCTTAAACTTAGTTAGCTCTTGGAATCCTTTTGGGATATTAATAATAATTGGTCTTGTAATGGGAACATTTTCTTTGTTTATGTCCAACACAGCAGCAACGGTTTTAATGATTCCCATTATTTTGATAATGGCTCCAGAATTAAATATGGACCCTAGATATCTTGCCTTATTTACTGCTTTATCCGCATCAAATTCTTTTATACTTCCAACTCATCAGGTGAATGCTTACATTAAAAGCCCAGGAAACTATAATAACTCAGATTTTTTAAAAGCTGGTAGCTTTATGAGTTTAATATTTCTAATAGTATCAACTTTAATGTTTTATATATTTTATATTTAACAAAAAGGAAGGAAGTTATTTCCATGGAATTTTTATTTTTAGAAAGATGGTCCCCTTATCTTGTGGGTGTTTTAATCGGCCTTTTAAATATAGTGGCTATGATTATTTCTGGTAAAGCCTTAGGAGCTTCTACAAGTTTTGTTAAGGTAGGGGCTTATTTAGTAAAGGTAGTAGATAAAGAAAAAGTTAAAAGCAATTCCTATTACCAGAAGCATAAACCTCAATTAGACTGGGGAATGATGTTAGTTTTCGGAATAGTAATTGGAGCTTTTTTAGCATCACTTTTATCTGGAGATTTTATAGTGCAAAAGGTACCATATATGTGGGCAGAACGTTTCTCGGATAGTTTTTCTTTTAGATTCATAATGGCATTTATTGGTGGTTCTTTTCTTGGCATTGGATCAAGATGGGCTGGTGGCTGTACTAGTGGTCATGGAATTTCTGGCACTAGCCAATTATCTGTTCTTTCTTGGGTTGCGGCAGCAGCTTTCTTCGTCGGAGGAATTGCAGTCGCCCTCCTAATCTATGGAATATCAGGGTGATGAAGATGGAAAAAAAATATGAAAATAGAAAATTACAATTATTTTATGGATTAATTATTGGTATTGCCTTCGGTTTTTTACTGCAAAAAGGTGGAGTGACAAAATACGATGTAATAATTGGTCAATTAAGACTGATTGATTTTACCGTAATTCAAATAATTTTTTCGGCTATTATTGTAACCATGTTATTTATAAGCTTCCTTTATCCTAGGGGAATTTTACAAGTTAAAACAAAAAGTGGATCTATCAAGAATTCTATAATTGGTGGTCTTATTTTTGGTGTTGGATTTGGTCTTCTAGGATATTGTCCGGGAACAATTGCTGGGGCAATAGGTAATGGCTACCTAGATGCTCTTACCGGAGGATTTTTAGGAATTATTTCAGGCTCAATAATTTTTGCTTTTATTTATCCTTATCTTAAAGAAAAAAAGATTTTAACAGAGGATAAATTTAGCAAGTTTTCTTATTTTGATAAAGTTGAGGGAAGTCCTTTTAAAATTACCATTCCTTTTTCATTACTACTTATTATGATATTATTTCTACTTGAAAGATAAAAATGGAGGACAAGTAGAAGAATGAATATATTAGCAATAGTAGAGATAATAGGAACTATAGCTTTTGCAATGTCTGGGGCCCTGGTTGCTATAAAAAAGGATCTTGATTATTATGGAATAGCCGTGCTTGCTATTGTAACAGCTACAGGTGGAGGAATTATTAGGGATCTTTTGATTAGTAATAGTATTCCCTATTCTTTAGGAAATCCAAGTTTTGCTTTGATTAGTATAGCATCTGCTGCCTTTATTGTTTTCTTTTATAACCGGGTGAAAATGGAAAGTTATAGGAGGGTTATACACTATCTTGATGCTATTGGCTTAGCAGCTTTCACTGCCATAGGAGCAAAAATAGCCATTGAAAATGGATTTGATCAAACATATATAGTTGTTACTTTTTCTGTTTTAACTGGAACCGGTGGAGGAATTATTAGAGATGTTTTTTCTGGAGAAATTCCTTTTGTTTTTCGAAAAGAAATATACGCAGTTGCTTCAATAGTAGGATCTTTGGTTTATTTAATAATCTTGAAGGTTTTTGATCCCAATATAGCCCTTTATAGCTGTCTTCTAGTAACCTTGCTTATTAGGATATATAGTATAAAAAAAGATTTGCATTTAGGGTGTGTGGAAAACAGATTTTAATAATAAAACTTATTAGGAGGTGATTTTTTTGAAAAAGGCACTTTTAGTTATTGACATGTTGAATGATTTTATTAATGAAAAAGGTAGTTTATATGTAGGTCAAGCTCCAGAATTGGTAAAAAATATTGCAAAAAGAATAGAAGAACATCGTAAAGATGG
>CAZXPJ010000012.1:28268-38724 GCA_964642925.1 uncultured Eubacteriales bacterium
ATGCGTAACTACCAAGTTCTTGTCCATAAAGACTCGGCAGCATCCTTTAACCCAGAAGCCCATGAATTTGCTCTAAAAGAAATGGAAACCACCCTGGGAATAAAAGTTATATAAGAATCTATATATGAAAAGAGATATCTTAAGCGTTTACTTAGTCTTAAGAATTTAATTAACAAAATAAGAAATTATAGGGAAAATCGTTATGTGAAGGGGAATAAGAATAACTATAAATGGATAATGGAATCAAAAAAACAATTAGAAGGAGGCAAATATGGGAAGTAAATCATCATCTATAGCTGTAATTGGAGGAGCAGACGGTCCAACAGCAATTTATGTAGCAGGTAATTATTCTACAGGCTTTATAATTGGAGCATGTATCTTAGGCGGTTTTATTTTAGGAGTAGGATTATTTTTTTGGAAACAAAGAAAAAAGGATTCAGGAAGATAAAATTCCCTGAATCCTTTTTATTATTAAATTATATTTATAGGGATAAATCTCCCGCTGCTTCCGGCTGATATATAACTTTTTTAATTTGAATTTCTGTTTTTTCACCTGTGGGAAGCTCCCAATCTACTTTATCCCCTTCCTTGTAACCAATAAGAGCAGTACCTATTGGAGAAAAGATTGATACCTTATTATTCTCCCAATCAGATTCCTGTGGAAAAACAAGAGAAACTTCCATTTCTTCCCCATCTAGATCAATAACTGCTTTAGAATTCATGGAGATAATATTTTCTGGTAACTCTTGTGGTGGAACTACGATAGCCTTTTCCAGTTCCTTTTTCAGGTTTTTAAAAACATGTTCTTCCTTAGCTGCTGTAAAAATTTCTTCAGAAATAAGCTTTTGTAATCTTCCTTTATCAAACTCAGTAATATAAATCTTGCTGGACACGGATGCCCCCTCCTTAATAGAAGATATATAATCTTCCATTGTCATTGAAAAACTGTGAATATCAGAACTTAAATCTTCAGACTTAAAACCTTCTCCGATAAAAGCCTTTATAGAACGAATATTTCTTTTATCAATTTTAGCAATCAGTTTTTCTGAGCGCATTTCAAAGAAGGCAACTTTTAAACTTTCTCTAATAGTGCAGGGACCAAGCTTTTGACCCCAATTACTCTTTTCCCCTATAGCAATAACAATTTCAGCTTCATTTCCCCTTTGAACCAGACGTACAAAACCAACGGCTTCATTATTTTCTTTATAGGCCATAAAAAAACGCCCATTTTGGTTAAAAAAATGGGTCAAAATCGGAAGCTGGACTCGATTAAGTACATTTTCAATATCCTTTGATACATCTTGAGTATCCGTTAAAAATTTTGTTAATTCCTCATCTTGCATCCAATTCATTAGCGTTAATGCGTCACTCCTGCTTATTTCAGGGCATAAAAAAACAAAAGGCCCTTTCATCCATACCACACATCCTTCTTGTAATATTAAATAAAAAACCTTCATAGATTTATAAAACTATGATAGTACTTTGTGAATTATTATATTAATCTTTATTTTAAAAGTCAAATTCAAGATAAGAGTGTGATATAATCAGGAATATAATTAATTAGGAATAATTTTAGATAGGTGGTATTACTATGATTGAAGCTGTAAAAGCTGGAGATATTGTTCTTTTAAAGGTTTTGGCTGTGAAAGATTTTGGGGCTTTTTTAGATGGAGGCTTAGAGGAAGATCTTTTGCTTTCAAAAAAGGATATGACAGGGGAAGTTAACAAAGGTGATCTAGTACTTGTTGCAATAAAAGAAAATCCTAAAAGCAATAACCTATATCCTACGATGCAACTTTATGATTTTCTGGAAGTAGATTCGGATTATAAGAAAAACGATACGGCCCCAGGAACTGTTTATAAAATAAATAAAAATCTAGGAGTTTTCGTAGCTGTAGATGATAAATATCATGGATTGATTTTAAATAAAGAACTTTATGGTGAATTTTCAGTAGGAGATAATATAGAAGTTCGAATAAAAAGTATTAGAGAAGATGGAAAGCTAGAGTTAAGTACTAGAAAACCAGCCTATAGCGAAATTGAATCAGACTCTAATTTAATATTAGAATATTTAAAAAAGAATAAAGGGGAAGTTGCCCTTAATGACAATAGCGCTCCAGAAGATATTAGAGAGCTTTTTAATATTAGCAAAAAAGCTTTTAAAAGAGCAGTGGGACGTCTCTTGAAAGAAGGAGCAATTGAGATAACAGAAGAGGGTATAAAATTAAGCTGGGTAAAGGAAGAAGACGAATAAATAAAATATATAGAAAATAATAAGAGAGGCACTATTGATGAAATACCATCAATAGTGCCTCTCTTTCTTTTAAATTATTTATTCCACATTCACATATCTTGTATCAAAAGCAATATAGTCCTTTATTTCCCTTGCATCATCCTCAGGGAAATAATAATTATCTTCAAGAAGAATTGTGTTATTAGAATGAGCAATAACCTTACCTTCATATGTTGCCTTAATCACGAAATTCACCTCCTTTTAGGGGACGCTTCTTTTTGACTTCACTTATCCCCAGGCTACGTCCAATTGCTGCTCCTAGAATAGTGCTTAAAAGAATTATTTGAGTACTTTGAGTAACTTTCTCGAAAGATAGAATTAATATAATCGATATTATAAAAAAAGTTAAAGCTTTAACTATTATTTTGGCCTTTATTATTCCTCCTAAGTCATCTTCAATTCCTTTTTCTTTATTTAGTGAAGAAATAAGAAAGAAGGAGGCAAGTAAAATAAATACTGCAAATACAGTAAAAATTTTCCAATTAAAAGGGACAGAAGAAAGAATTTCTTCTGTTTTATAAAAATATGAAGAAACTATAGATATTAAAAGTGCTATTACTGAGCTAAAGAGATAAATTTTATCTTTAGAATATCTCGAATAAGAAAACATAAACATTAAAAATAATATTAAGAAATAAACAGGATTTTCTCTAGAGTAGGTTAAAAACCCGGCAAATAAAATTAAACTTATTATGTCTACATAAGTAGGCCTGTATCCCGTAATCCCACTAATGAACCTAATTGTAAGAAGAATAAAAAACAAAGGTGCTAAATTGACCCCGTCGTAAAAGAAGATTAAAACTAAAGATATAAATCCAGAAATAAAGGCTGAATATTCTTTAGGTGGATCTATTTCTCTCGTTAATCCCCAAGCAAAGAAAAATCCTACTCCTGTGTAAATCCCTTCTTTAACAGATCCGGAAATTAAAGATACGATAGAGGCTATTAATAGCATAATAATTAGCAACCATCGGTTTGTAGGGTAATGGATATCTATTTTTCTTCCTAAAGTAAATTTCAATTTATCCCCCATCCTTTCCCCTATATCATACCGTTAAAAATATAAAATAAAACCTAGTTCCTTAGAAGTAGAACTTTTGCTATTATAAGGGTTACAGAAGTTAATAAAAATTTAAGCACTGGAAGGATGATAGAAATGAAAAAACCTTTAGTAACAATCGAAATGGAAAATGGAGATATTATAAAAGCTGAATTATATCCTGAAATTGCACCTAATACAGTTAACAGCTTTATATCCTTAATTAACAAGGGATACTATGATGGCTTGATCTTCCACAGAGTTATTCCTGGCTTTATGATTCAGGGGGGATGTCCTCAAGGTAAGGGTACCGGGGGACCTGGATATCAAATTAAAGGAGAATTTTCCGGAAATAAATTTAAAAATGATCTTAAACATGAAAGAGGAGTCCTTTCCATGGCTCGTTCTCAAAATAAAGACTCAGCAGGATCTCAGTTCTTTATTATGGTAGCAGATTCAGAACATTTAGATGGAGAGTACGCATCCTTTGGGAAAGTTATAGAGGGAATGGAAGTTGCAGATAAGATCGTAAGTGAAAAAACTGGACTTTTTGGCGATAAACCAGTTAAAGATCAAGTAATGAAAAAAGTAAGTGTAGAAACTTTTGGGGTAGATTATCCAGAACCTAAAAAATCATAAAATCATAAAATAAGAGGAGGTAAGGAGAAATGGACCTAAGTAAAAAGAAAATGTATCTTATCTTAATTGTTATGATGATAGGAGCATTTTCCGGTTCCCTTTCTCAAAGCCTCCTTACTTCTGCTTTACCATCTATTATGTTAGATTTCAATATTAATGTTACCTTAGGACAATGGCTTACAACTATTTATATTATGGTTTTAGGAATTGCTACTTCAACAACAGCTTATTTAATAAATCGATTTAATACGAAATACCTTTTTATCTCAGCAATGAGCCTTTTTTTTATTGGCTGCGTAATTTCGATTTTCTCATCAAACTTTATAATTCTTATTTTTTCTAGGATACTTCAAGCTTCGGGAGCGGGAGTTATGATGCCTCTTATTCAAGTTACTGCTCTAAATGGATTTCCCTCCGAGGAACATGGGCGGGTAATGGGTTTAGTAGGCTTTGTCATAGCCTTTGGCCCGGCTATCGGACCAACCTTATCTGGAGTAATTGTGGATCTTTATGGTTGGAGAAGTATTTTTTATATTTTAGGTATTGTTTCTCTTTTAGTGATAACAGCAGGTTTTTTAGTTATTAAAGATATGGGGGAAAAGATAAGAGGGAAGATGGATTTCTTCTCTGCTTCTTTATATGGAATAGGTTTTTCGGCATTAATGTTTGGCGTTACCTTTCAAGAAGTGAGAGGTCTTTTTGACGCAAGAACCCTGGCTGCCTTTGGATCTGGATTTATCCTAATTTATATTTTCATAAAAAGACAACTTAAGATGGAGGAGCCTTTACTTAAGCTTGATCTTTTTAAAAGTTTTACTTTTGCCATTACCACTATTTTAGGTGTTATTACTTATTGGTCCTTAATATCAGGGACAATTATGGTCCCTTTATTTATTCAATCAGTAAAAGGCATGTCCGCTTTAACCTCAGGTCTGGTACTTTTACCCGGTTCAATTTTACTTGCAGTTTTAAGCCCTTTTGCAGGTTATTTATATGATAAATATAATGCTCGCTTAGTTGCTTTAATAGGGATTTTTTTGCTGACAATTGGTGGAGGATCTTATGCCTTTTTTAGCATTGATACAAGCCTAATAACAGCCGCCATTTTCTATGCCTTTCGCATGTCAGGAGTTGCTTTTCTATTGATGCCCCTTACTGCTTATGGAATCGGGACATTAAATAAAGAAAGCGTGCCTCATGGGACGGCTATTGTAATTTCCATAAGACAAATGCTGGGAGCTCTTGGGACCTCAATCTTGGTGGCAATAATGGCAGCAGCCTCAAGTAATCATCAAGTTATAGATATGCAGGGGATTAAAATGGCCTTTGGCCTTCAGGGAGTAGTTATAGTTATGGCCTTTATGGCAACTTGGAGGTATATAAAATGATTGAGATTAGAGAAATTTTTTATGGTTCTTGGGAGCATGAAGAGGAACTAAATCTTAGAAATGAAGTTTTGCGGAAACCTATAGGATTAAATCTTTACCATCAAGATTTAAGTCTAGAGAAAGATTATTATAGAATTGCTGCTTTCCTTAAAAAAGACAATAGTATTGCCGGAAGTCTTCTCTTGGTACCTATTGATAATAGGCTTATTCAAATGAAGCAGATGGCAGTTAAAGAATCCCTACAAACTATGGGTATTGGCAGGAAAATTATTTCTTGTGCTGAGACTTTTATTGAAGATAGGGGATATAATGAAATTATTTTAAATGCAAGAAAAAACGCTTTAGATTTCTATTTAAAAATGGGCTACCGGGTAAGAGGTAAGGAATTTATGGAAGTGGGAATTCCTCATTTTAAAATGGTAAAAAAGATAAAATAACTTAGAAAGGTAGAATTATGAAAATACTTTTAACTGCCTTAAACGCTAAATATATCCACTCTTCTTTAGGGATACGCTATTTAGAAAGTTATTGCAAAGAGGCTTTTCCTAATATAGAGATAAGGGAATATAATATAAACCAAAGTTCTGACTATCTTTTAGGTGAAATTTATCGTGGAGATTTTCAAGTAATCGGTTTTTCTTGTTACATCTGGAATATAAGAGCCACTCTAGAATTAGTTTCCAACCTAAAAAAAGTTAATCCTAACTTGATCATAGTCTTAGGTGGTCCCGAGGTTTCCTTTGACCCTGTGGAATTAATGGAGAAAAATCAGGATATTGACTATATTGTCCTGGGTGAGGGTGAAGCTAGCTTTTTAGATTTACTACATTATTTGGATAAAAGAAAAGAAAATAGGGAAAATATCCTGGGATTATCCTATAGAGATGGGGCGGAAATAAAACTAACAGGACCTAGACCTTTAATTTCTGATTTAGGACAAATACCCTTTCCTTACAAGGAGAACTTGGCTGATCTTGATAATAAAATAATATATTACGAAAGCTCTAGAGGTTGTCCCTACAGATGCAGTTATTGCTTATCTTCCACTAGTCATGGTGTAAGGTTTTTCCCTTTAGAAAGGGTAAAAAGAGATCTTAAGTTTTTTCTCGATGCTAAAGTAAAGCAAGTTAAATTTGTGGATAGAACTTTTAATGTAAAGATAGAGCATAGCTTAGCAATTATGCAATTTCTTAATAAAAATGATAATGGCTACACAAATTTCCACTTTGAATTAGCTGCTGATTTACTTGATGAGGGCACCTTAGATTTTTTATCGCAAGTAAGAAAGGGACTTTTTCAATTTGAGATAGGGGTACAAAGCACAAATCCTATTACCTTAAAGGCTATTAACCGGACTATGAATTGGGAAAAGCTCCAATTAGTAGTGGAAAGATTAGCTTCTTTTAATAATATTCATCTTCACCTAGACCTTATTGCTGGACTACCCTTTGAGGATTTTACTAGTTTTAAAAAATCTTTTAATGATGTTTATGCCTTGCAAACAGGAAAAATACAGCTTGGTTTTTTAAAGCTTTTAAAAGGAACTTCCCTGAGAGATGATAAAGAAAAATATGGTTATAAATTTAGAAATAGCCCACCCTACGAAGTTTTATCTAATAATTATCTTAACTTTAATGAGATATTGAGGCTTAAGGCTATGGAGGAGATGCTGGACCTATACTATAATTCATATGGTTTTACTTATTCTGTTAAATATATCTTAGCAAACTTTTATCAAGAGGCTGCGGATTTTTATGAGGATTTAAGTGAATATTGGGAAGAAGAGGGTCTTCATCACCAAGCTCATGCTAAGGATAAGCTCTATAGCTTTTTACTAGATTTTTATTCTAAGAGAAACTATCCTAATAGGAATGTTTTTCTTGAAATTTTAAAATTTGACTTCTTGAATAATAATCAAAAAGCCCTACCCTCCTATTTAGCTCAATATGACCAAAAGGAATTTAGGAATATTCTGTATGACTTTCTAAAAGATAAAGAAAATACTGCAAAAATTTTCCCGGAATATATTGGGCAAACTGCTAAGAACATCCTAAAAAAAGTTCATTTTGAACTTTTTGAATATGACATCTGCGAAATTATAGAAAATTATACCAACGAAGCTATTTTTAAATCTCCAACAGTTATTCTGTTTGATTATAATCAAAAGGATGCATGGAGTTTTTCTAAGCTTGATATGAGGATAAAAGAATAAATGCAAGAAAAAACCTCTAGATTAAAATAAAATCTAGAGGTTTAAATATTCTAGGCTATTTTAATGCTTTAATAATTTCTCCGCAGAAAACTGGCAAGTCTTTAGGCATTCTAGAAGTAATTAAATTACCGTCTATAATTACTTCTTCATCAAAATATTCTCCCCCTGCATTAATTAAGTCATCTTTAATACTTGGATAACAAGTAAATTTCTTTCCTTTCATAACTCCTGCCGAAGCTAGAACCCAGCCAGCGTGACAAATAGCTGCCACCGGCCTTCCCTTATCAAAAACTTTTTTAACTATATCCAAAGTTGATTGGTCCAGTCTCATCTTATCAGGAGCATATCCACCAGGAATAACAAGGGCATCAAAATCCTTCTCAAGACATTCTGAGGATAATAAATCGGCTTCCACAGGCAGCCCAACTTTACTTGTAAAATTCTTAGTCTTTCCTGATGCTATAATAGTAACCTCATGGCCCTCTTCTAATAAACGATAATAAGGAACCCAAAATTCCACTTCATTATAAAGATCTTGTACAAACATTCCTATATTTTTCATCTTCGAATCCTCCCTTTTTTCTCTACTATAAGATAAACATAAATGCCCTCTTATAAACATAAGAAAATTTTGCAAAAAGATTTTATGAAAATATGTTATTATTATAAAAAATAGTTAAGGAATGATATTTTGAATACAGAGAGAACAGAGAGAACAGAGAGAAATATAGAGACAGTAAATTTTCTGCCCCTTAGTCGAAAAGAAATGCAAGGTAAGGGGTGGGAAATTCCGGATTTTGTTTTTGTTACGGGAGATGCCTATGTGGATCATCCTTCCTTCGGAACAGCAGTTATAAGTAGACTTTTAGAAAGTCACGGCTATAAAGTAGCAATTCTTGCCCAACCAGATTGGCGAGATAACAATAGTTTTAAAATATTCGGACAACCCCGTCTCGGGTTTCTAGTAACTTCAGGAAATATTGATTCCATGGTAAATCATTACACTACAGCCAAAAGAAAACGTAGTGAAGACCTTTATTCTCCCGGTGGTGGAGCTGGTCATCGTCCAGATCGGGCGGTTATGGTTTATTCCAGGAAAATCAGGGAGCTCTTTAGCGATTCCCCTATTATAATTGGAGGTATTGAAGCCAGTCTTAGAAGATTAGCCCATTACGACTATTGGGATAACAAGGTTCGTCGTTCTATTCTTTTAGATGCTCAAGCAGACTTGTTAATTTACGGTATGGGTGAAAAACAAATTGTTGAAATTGCCCAAGCTTTAGATGATGGAAAATCAGTTAAAGACATCACTAGCATTAGGGGTACTGCTTGGAAAACCAAGGAATTAAAAATAGCTATAAAAGAGAAGGCAATTCTTCTTCCAAGTTACGATGAAATATTAGATTCCAAGGAAAAATATGGAGAAAGTTACCTGCTTCAATATAAAAACACAGATTCCATTACGGGGAAGCTTTTAATAGAGCCTTATAAAAATATAAGTGTGGTGGTAAATCCCCCTCAAGCTCCTTTAAGTCAGAAAGAGTTAGATCGGATTTATTCTCTTCCCTATGCCAGAAATTATCATCCTCGTTATGAAAAAGCTGGGGGTATACCTGCTATTAGGGAAGTTAAATATAGTTTAATTAGCTCTAGGGGATGTTTTGGGGGATGCAATTTTTGCGCCCTTACCTATCATCAAGGACGGGTTGTTCAAGGAAGAAGTCATGAATCTCTTGTGGTAGAGGCGGAAAAGCTAACTCATGAAGAAGATTTTAAAGGATATATTCATGATGTAGGTGGTCCTACGGCAAACTTTCGGGGGCCATCTTGCAAGAAGCAGTTGACTCATGGGGTGTGCCGCCATCGACAATGCCTATTTCCTGAGCCTTGTCCAGAATTAGAAGTTGATCATAAAAACTATCTTCATCTTCTTGAAAAATTAAAAGATATTCCTGGGATAAAAAAGGTATTTATCCGTTCTGGAATTCGTTATGATTATTTAATGCAGGATAAAAATAATAAGAAATTTTTTGAAGTTTTATGTAGAGATCATGTTAGTGGACAACTAAAGGTAGCTCCGGAACATATTAGTGATAATGTTCTGAAGATGATGGGGAAGCCTGGAAAAGATGTCTTTGAAAAATTTACTAAAACTTTTTTTGAAACCAATAAAAAAGTCGGCAAGGAGCAATATCTTGTTCCCTATTTAATGTCTAGTCACCCAGGCTCAACTTTAGATGATGCCATAGAATTATCTGAATATATAAGGGATTCAGGGTATAATCCAGAGCAGGTCCAAGATTTTTATCCCACACCAGGCACATTGTCTACATGTATGTATTATATGGAAAAGGATCCTCGTACGGGAGAAGATGTTTATGTGCCTAAGACTCCAGAAGAAAAAGGGATGCAAAGGGCTTTGATTCAATATAAACAGCCGGGGAATTATCAAATTGTTTATAAAGCTTTAATGCAGGCTGGCCGAGAAGACTTAATTGGTTTTGATAAGAAGAGCTTGATTAGACCAAGACCTATGGAGGATAAGGGAAGGACTAGAAAGCCTAGAAAGAAAAACAGGAAAGGGCGTGAAAGTTAATGTTTTGGTCAATTATAATTGGTATGCTTGCAGGATTTATAGCAGGTAAGATTATGCGTGGGAGGGGTTATGGACTTTTAATAAACCTTCTAGTGGGAGTGATTGGATCTTACGCTGGGGAATTTTTATATGGGCAATTAGGGGTAACAGCTCAAGGCCTTACCGGCCAATTAGTTATGTCCACAATAGGAGCAATAATATTCTTAGCAGTGCTTAGAATATTTAAGTAAACAAAAATAAATAAAAATAATAGATAAATAAATAAAAATAATAGATAAATAAATAAAAA
>CAZXPJ010000012.1:38824-44554 GCA_964642925.1 uncultured Eubacteriales bacterium
AAATAAATAAAAATAATAGATAAATAAATAAAAATAATAGATAAATAAATAAAAAAAATAGATAAAAAAAAAGTTTAATTTTGACAGGCCAGCAAAGGAGAGAACCCTCCTTGCTGGCCTTTTTGCTACGGGATCCCTGGGGATAAGTGTGGTCAAAATTAAACGTCCCCTTGACGAAGTAGCAGATATAACCTATTATTGGTTAGTGAGCACTAACCAATAATAGGAGGCCTTGTTATGACTATAAAAAAATTTACTAAAGAGGAAAGACGGGAAAATTTAATTCAGGCTGCTTCGACTCTTTTTATGGAGAAGGGTTACCATGAAACAAAAACTAAGGATATTGCTTTGGCAGCAGGAATTACAGAGCCCATAATTTATAAGCATTTTTCTGGGAAAGAAGAGCTCTTCTTTGAGGTAATCTATAAAACAGCCAGTAGTTTATTGGATAAATTAATTATAAATGATGATCTTGAACCAAAAGAATTTATGCAAAACTTCATTGCCTTACATATGGATATTGTGGGAAAACACTTTGAATCTATAAAATTTCTTCTGATTCAAATACTCCAGGATGCTGAAGTAAGGGAGACTTTTAAAGAAACTATAGTACCTAGGATAAAAACTAAAATTCATCCTTTGATAAAGAAACTAAATCCCAAGAAAGCAGACAATGTGGAATACCATCTTTTCCTTCTTGGAGGTATGTTAATGATCTCTGAGCTAGCTCATGGTCTATTTAAAACTTCTCCAGAGAATCTTTCTCCAGAAGAATTAAGTGGCAAATTAGCAGAAACATTCTTACAAATGATTAGTGGAGGTCCAGATAATGAATAAAAAAATAAAGATGATTGCACTTTCCCTAGCTACTATTGCAGCAGTAGCCTTCTTCATAATTCCGATTATCAGTAATTTTCTGGGGAAAGATGAGATTCAGGCTTCGGGGACTATTCAAGCTAGAGAAATAATAATCACATCCCAGGTAAGCGGAGTAGTTAAAGACATAAGGAAAGATGAGGGTGACTCTGTCACAGCAAATCTCTTGTTATTGGAGATTGATGATATGGATTATCAGTTAAATTATTCTAAGGCTGAGTCTGCTTTAAAGATAGTTCAAGCCAAACTACAAGAGGGCT
Organism: uncultured Eubacteriales bacterium; assembly: GCA_964642925.1. Classification (GTDB taxonomy): domain Bacteria; phylum Bacillota; class Peptococcia; order Peptococcales; family SKKY01; genus SKKY01. The sequence goes on from CAZXPJ010000012.1 coordinate 39,961, forward strand.
TAAAGGGATCTCGTCATGAAGAGTTGCAAAGAACCATGACTCTTATTTCCCAGGCGGAATCTAATACAAAGACTTTAAATATAAAAAAGGAAAGGCTAGATCAAGATTACCAAAAACTAGAGGTGCTTTTTAACTCTGGAGCTATTTCTAAAAATGAATTAGAGAAAGTTCAAACTGAAGTTAAAATTCTTGATGAGCAGATTAAAATATCTAAAAAACAGGAAGAAAATGCTTATTGGCAATTAAAAATAATGGAATCAGGTGCTAGGGAGGAAACAATTCAAAGCTTAGAAGCTCAGCTCCAGATTGCTAAGAATGATTTACTTCTAGCGGAAAATAAGCTTAATCAGACAAAGATTAAAAGTCCTATTAAGGGTAGAGTCAGTGGGATTTTTATAGATAAAGGAGAGTTAGTTATGCCAGGAAGCCCTATTCTTTCTGTGCAGGATCCAGAAGACTTATGGGTAAAAATCTATATTCCGGAAACTGAAATGGGAAGAGTCTTTATTGGCCAGGAAGCTTTATTAACTGTAGATAGTTTCACAGATAAGAGTTTTCCAGGAAAAGTGGTCTACATTTCCGACAAGGCTCAATTTACTCCTAAAAATGTTCAGACTAAAGATCAGCGGACATCTACAGTTTTTCCAGTAAAAATAAAGATTGAAGATAATTTTGAAGAATTAAAAGCTGGTTTAACTGCGGAGATTAAGTTAGTCCCTAGGGAGAAAAAAGATGAACAATAGTAATGATGTAATCTTTCTGGACCGCCTGACTAAAACTTTCGGTACTAAAACCGCCGTAGACCAGCTTAGCTTATCTGTACCATCTGGGAAGATCTTTGGTTTTTTAGGACCTAATGGGTCTGGAAAATCTACCACTATTAGAATGATTTGTGGAATCCTAAGTCCAACATCCGGAGAAGGCCATGTTTTAGGCTACAATATAAAAACTCAGCCAGAGGAAATAAGACGGAATATTGGCTATATGTCGCAAAAATTCAGTTTATATCACGACTTAACAATTGAAGAAAATTTAAAATTTTATGGACAGATATATGGTGTGGAAAAAGATCATTTAATAGAAAGAATAAAAGAAACTAAAAGTTTTTTACAACTAGAGGAAAGAGCCCATGAGATTGTGGACACCTTATCCGGTGGCTGGAAGCAAAGAGTAGCTTTAGGATGTGCTCTTCTTCATAATCCTAAGCTTCTAATTTTAGATGAGCCTACAGCTGGGGTGGATCCGGTATCAAGAAGAATATTTTGGGAAATCTTAAAGGGTCTTGCAGCTGAAGGAATTAGTATCCTAATTACTACCCATTATATGGATGAAGCAGAATTATGCGATTTAATCGGCATTATTTACCAAGGGAAACTTATATCCTTCGGAAGCCCAGAGGAAATAAGGCTTAAACATAATGAGAAAAACATTGAGGATACCTTTATTAGTATTGTAACGGAGGGAGGAAGTAAGTGGTATGAAGAATAAGAAGAATATTAATTGGAGCAGATTCAAAGCTATTGCCTATAAGGAATTCATCCATATTAAAAGAGATAAACCTAGTTTAATCATAGCTTTCATGATGCCTTTAATGCTACTCTTCCTCTTTGGTTACGCGGTATCCACGGATGTGGAAAATATTGATCTGGTGGTCTACGACCAATCTCGAACCCAGGCTAGTTTAGAGCTGGTAGAAAGCTTCACTCGGTCAGGTGTTTTTATCTTTAACGAATACGCATCTTCCATGCAAGATGTGGAAAATGCCTTAGATTCAGGATCTAGTAAAACGGCTCTAATAATTCCTGGAGAATACCACAAGGATATTCATCGCATTCAAGGGCCAGAAATCCAGGTTTTGGTAGATGGCTCGGATCCAATGATCGCTAGAACTGCCATGAACTATGCTTTAATTATTGGGCAAAATAAAAACCTAGAAATTATTTCCAAGAAGAGTGGGGATGGAATGAGTAGGGGAATCTCCTTTCAACCTCGAGTTTGGTATAATCCGGAAATGAAAAGTATCAACTTTAATATTCCCGCCTTAATAGGATTAATTTTGCAAAACATAACAGTAATGCTTACCGCCTTTACATTAGTTAGAGAAAGAGAAAGGGGAACTTTAGAACAATTAATAGTAACCCCTATCAAACCTATTGAGTTAATGGCAGGAAAACTTGTCCCTTATATAGTAATCGCAGCCATAGATGTGGTTATAGCTATAGGAGTTAATGTTTTTTGGTTTGGAGTACCAGTACAAGGGTCCTTTTTACTATTAATTTTCTTATCCACCATATTTTTAATAGCTGCCTTAGGAATAGGCTTGTTAATCTCCACTATTGCTAAAACCCAGCTTCAAGCAATGCAAGCAACTATTGCTTTTTTACTACCCAGTGTCCTACTCTCAGGGTTTATGTTTCCCAGGGAAGCCATGCCCCTAATTATTCAAGGCTTCGGATTTTTAATGCCCCTAACCTATTTTTTAGAAATCCTTCGAGGAATAATTGTTAAAGGGATAGGTCTAAAAGAACTTTGGAGCCAAGCGTTAATACTTACCGTTTTCTCCGCTTCCATTATAACCATTGCCTCCGCTAAATTTAAAAAGAATATGGATTGATTTATTAGTTGAATCTAGATTGTAATTATTATAAACTTAGGTTTAATATCCTATTTATAAAAAACCTAAGGAGATGATCATAATGTTTAACACTGAATACAAAAATGCTGTTTTAAATATCAACAATGAAGGACCTATTCCTCCAAAAAGCGGGGATAATAATCTTAATAACTTTTATAAAAAAATAGCAGAGTACCAGGAATTAAAAACAGATGGCATGAAAATGCTTTTAGAAACAATTGCCTTAAGCTCCACACTAGGCGGTGTGGAAGTAAATATGAATTTCTTGATAAAAGAAATATCAGATCTTATGTTTAATCTTAACAACCAGTCAGAAAATACATTAGGCTTCGTTGAAGAAACCACCGCTACTATGGAAGAAATAAATTTGGCTGTGGAAGACGATTTAAAAACCGTGGAAAATATCGTTGAAGTAATAGATGGGATAGTTAAGTGTAACCAAGACAATATGCTGGATGTTAGTCGCTTAGGAGACGTGGGAGCAAATATAAACAACAGTAACCAAGAAATTAATGAAAGTCTGACTAACCTTTTAAGTAAGGTTAAAGAAATTAACAATATAATCAGTGTAATTGAAAACATAGCTGACCAAACCAATCTTCTTGCCCTAAATGCTAGCATAGAAGCTGCCAGAGCTGGCGAATCCGGACGAGGATTTGCAGTAGTTTCTGAGGAAATCAGAAAACTTGCAGAGGATACAAAGAAAAGCCTGGAGGAATTTAAAATATTTAGTGTTGAAATAGAGGCAAGTTCTGAAGATAGTGTAAAAAGTCTTCAAGTAATAAATCAGGTTATTGCTCAAATACCTGAAGTCTCAAATTCTATTCGAGAATCAGCAGAATACAATCAAAAGGCAGCAGGAGAAATAAAAACAGATATGGAAAGCTTTATGGCATCCTTCGAAGAAATTAGCAGCTCAGTCCATGAAATTACCGGAGCAGTAAGCAGCTTGTCAGACGAAACAGAAAAGGTAGTCGATTTCATAAAAGTTTTGGATGGAGCCATTGAAAAACTAGGAAATATCCGAGATCAGATTGATCGTGTGGACGAGAACTTTATCAGAGAGAATAAAAAGTATTACGATTTATTTATGTTAAACAATAGTCAAATAGCCTCCGAAGACCTGGTGGTAATTTTGCAGAATGCAGAAAAAAATCACCAAGTATGGATGGAGTCCCTAAAAAGTGCACTGGACACCAAGCAAGTTCTCCCCCTTCAAGTAGATGCGGACAGGTGTGCCTTTGGACATTTTTATAATGCAATATCAGTAAATCATCCAGCAGCAAAAAAAATGTGGGAAGACATAGACACCTATCACCATAACTTCCACAACCAAGGAAAAATAGTTCTAGATATGATCAGAAACCAAGAATATCAAGAAGCAGAAAAAGCCTATAGAGAAGCGCAAAAAAACTCAGAAAAAGTATTTTATTATTTAGACCAAATCAAACAAGCAATCTAGGGGACGTTTACTTTTGACCACACTTATCCCCAGGAAAAGTAAACTCCGATTGTCTCCTTGTAAATAAAAGTGCTAACAAAGATAATTGTCTTTGTTAGCACTTTTTTATTAGCTTCTAGCCTGTGGATAAGTGAGGTCAGAAAGACCTGTCCCCTTAATGCAGATGGTGTTATTTAGTTTACCTTCGGGGGATCCGTGGGTGTATCCTACAACATCAAAGCCAGCTTCAGCTAAAATTTTAGCGAAGGCTTCGTAATTATCACATCTTCCTCGGATGCAAGTGGAGATGTGTACAGTATCTGCTCCAGCTTTATTAAACCTTTCAATTTTGTTTCTTAGGTTGCCCAAGGGGTCTTGCTCACATCCTGGACAAGTATTAAAAGCTACTAATTGAATATCTTCCTCTTGATATACCTCAAAGGAGTCCACCTTCTCATTAAATGTTCGCAAGCAACCATAAGCAGGACACTTTTTTGCTACCTCTCCGCAAACAAAAA